>JBDROZ010000103.1:0-14797 GCA_043809585.1 Candidatus Eiseniibacteriota bacterium | reverse complement strand
CGGCGGATTCCCCTCGGGAGCCAGATCCACAACATCGAGATGCGTCCCGGCAAGGGGGGCCAAATCGCCCGGAGCGCGGGCTCCTTCGCCCAACTCCTCGCGAAGGAGGGTGGCTACGCCGTTCTCCGCCTTCCGTCGGGCGAGCTTCGCAAGATCCATCTCGAGTGCAAGGCCACGCTGGGTCAGGTGGGCAACCTGGATCACGAGAATCAGGTGACGGGGAAGGCCGGCCGCTCGCGCTGGCTCGGCCGGCGGCCGAAGGTTCGCGGCGTCGCCATGAACCCGATCGACCATCCCCACGGCGGTGGCGAGGGGCGCACCTCGGGCGGCCGCCATCCGGTCACCCCTTGGGGCGTTCCGACGAAGGGCTACAAGACCCGGAAGAAGAGGAAGAAGTCGGACGAGCTGATCATTCGGCGGCGCAAGAAGTAGAAAGCCGCCCGGAGGAAGGCATGCCTCGATCGTTGAAAAAGGGTCCCTTCATCGACGACAGCCTGATGAAAAGGATCGACAAGATGAACCGGGGGAACGACCGGCAGGTCGTGAAGACCTGGTCCCGCCGGTCCACGATCTCTCCGGAGTTCGTGGGGCACACGTTGGCGGTACACAACGGGAACAAGTTCATCCCCGTGTACATCACCGAGAACATGGTGGGCCACAAGCTCGGGGAGTTCGCGCCGACGCGCACCTTCCGTGGCCACAGCGGCAAGAAGGAGAAGGTGCGCAAGAAGTAGGCGCGCCTCTCACGATAGAGAAGAGGGTTGAGGGACATGGAAGCCAGAGCGAGTGCTCGATACACGAGGATACCGGCCCGCAAGGCGAGGCTGGTCGTCGACCTGATCCGCGGGTGTGATGTCGAGGAGTCGCTCCGGACGCTCCAGGCGACCGAAACCCGCAGCGCGAGAATCGTGACCAAGGTCTTGAACTCCGCCGTCGCGAACGCGCTCGCCGGCGAAGGCACGTTGAACGTCCAGGCCGAAGACTTCTACGTGAAGGAAGCCTACGTGAACGAGGGACCGACCATGCGGCGCTTCATGCCCCGCGCCATGGGGCGGGCCACGCGAATCAACAAGCGCACGAGCCACATCACCATCGTGGTCGACGTTCACGAGAGCGCGAAGGGAGAAAAGTAGAGTGGGTCAGAAAACGCATCCGGTCGGCCTCCGGCTCGGGATCATCAAGACCTGGGATTCGCGCTGGTTCGCCACGCGGAACTACGCGAATCTCCTGAAGGAAGACCTGTTCATCCGGAAGTACATCAAGGGCCGGTTGCAGAGGGCCGGGATCTCCAAGGTCGAGATCGACCGGGCGCCGAAGAAGGTCACGATCATGATCCACACCGCCCGCCCCGGTATCGTGATCGGCCGGAAGGGCCAGGAAGTGGACCAGCTGCGCGACGAGCTGCAGCACCTGACCAAGAAAGAGATCTACATCAACATCAAGGAAGTGGACCGGGCCGAGACGAACGCCCAGCTCATCTCCGAGCACATCGCCTACCAGCTGGTCGGCCGGATGTCTTTCCGCCGCACCATGAAGAAGGCGGTTTCCTCGGCGATGCGGATGGGCGCCAAGGGGATCAAGGTCCAGTGTTCCGGCCGGTTGGCCGGCTCCGAAATGGCCCGCCGCGAGGGATACAAAGAGGGGCGGATCCCGCTCCACACCCTGCGGGCGGACATCGATTACGCGCAGACGACCGCGCACACCACCTTCGGCTGCATCGGCGTCAAAGTGTGGGTGTTCAAGGGCGAGGTGATGGGTAAGCGGCGGCCCGGTCCGGAGCCGGTCGGCGCCCCTGCCCCGAGCGGCCGTCGTTAGGGAAAAGGGAATTTCGCCATGTTGATGCCGAAGAAAGTCAAGTACCGCAAGCAGCAGCGGGGCCGCAGGCGCGGAAAAGCGTACCGAGGGAGCGACGTCAGCTTCGGCGACTTCGGCCTTCAGGCGTGTGAGTCCGGTTGGATCACGAACCGCCAGATCGAGGCCGCCCGTGTGGCCCTGACGCGGCACGTGAAGCGTGGCGGAAAAGTGTGGATTCGGGTGTTTCCCGACAAGCCGACCACTCAAAAGCCGGCCGAGACCCGTATGGGCAAGGGGAAGGGCGCCCCGGAAGGCTGGGTGGCGGTGGTGAAGCCGGGCAGGGTGATGTTCGAAATCGAGGGAGTCGCCCCGGAGCTGGCCAAGGAGGCGATGCGTCTCGCGGCGGCCAAACTGTCCATCAAGTGCCAGTTCATCGCCCGTGAAGGATTGGCGGACTAATCATGAAGACGTTTAAGTTGCGTGAAATGAGCCCCGAGGAGCTGGAGCAGCGCCGCGCGGAACTGCGGGAGGAGATGTTCAATCTCCGATTCGCCGCCGCCACGCGGGCGCTCGACAACCCGCTCAGGCTGCGCTCGGTTCGGCGCGAGATCGCCAAGATCGAGACGGTCATCCACGAGGACCGGATCGGAATCCGTGCCCTCGGTGAAGTTACCGCCCGGACCGAAACGGGCGGGAAGTAGGCGAGAGGCGTGGGAGGCCGGAGAGTATGAGCGAAACGAGAGCGAGCAGAAAGGTCCGGATCGGGCGCGTGGTGAAGTGCGGCGCCGATAAGATGGTGGTCGTCGCGATCGAGCGCCGTCAGCCCCATCCGATCTACGGGAAGATTATCAAGAAAACGTCCAAGATCTACGTTCACGACGAGAAGAACGAAGCGAACGAGAACGACACGGTCAAGGTCATGGAGACCCGCCCTCTTTCGAAGCTTAAGCGCTGGCGGCTCGTGGAGATCGTCAAGCGCTTCGAAGTGGCGTAGGCGTCAGGAAGGAGTTCACCGATGATTCAGGCGCAGAGCATGCTGAACGTCGCGGACAATTCCGGCGCGAAGAGCGTGATGTGCTTCAAGGTGCTCGGCGGTTCGGGGAGACGGTACGCCGGGGTGGGTGACATCGTGGTCTGCGCCGTGAAGGATGCCTTGCCGGGCGCCCAGATCAAGAAGGGCGACGTGGTCAAGGCGGTCATCGTCCGGACGAAGAAGGAAATTCGGCGCCGGGACGGCTCGTACATCCGTTTCGACCAGAACGCCGCCGTGATCATCAACGAGCAGAAAGAGCCGAGAGGGACCCGCATCTTCGGGCCGGTGGCGCGCGAGCTCCGGGAGAAGCAGTTCATGCGGATCGTGTCCCTCGCGCCGGAGGTGATCTGACGTGAAGATCCGCAAGGGCGATTTTGTGGTCGTAATCTCCGGCGAGGACCGCGGCAAGACGGGAAAGGTCTTGAACGTGGACCCGAAGAAGAACCGCTTGCTGGTGGAAGGCGTGAACTTCGTCAAACGCCACACGAAGGCGCGACAGGCTGGAAGCCAGGGAGGCATTCTCGAGCGGGAGGCCCCGATCGAGGCGTCCAACGTGATGCTCCTGTACGACAACGAGCCGACGAAGATCGGCTTCAAGATTCTGGCGGACGGCAAGAAGGCCCGGGTCGCGAAGCGGACCGGGGAAGTCATCGAGTAGCCGGCCGGTAGGGAGTGAGAAGGTGATTCGTCTCAAGGAGTACTACCAAGATAGCGTTCTCCCGGAGATGCAGAAGCGTTTCAATTACGGGAACGTGATGGAGGTCCCGACGCTCGACAAGATCGTGGTGAACATGGGCGTCAAGGAGGCCCCCACGGACGCGAAAATGCTCGACTCGGTGATGGACGATCTCTCGACCGTGACCGGGCAGCGCCCGAATGTGCGGCGCGCCCGGAAATCGATCGCGAGCTTCAAGATCCGCGAGGGCATGCCCGTGGGCGCCGCGGTGACCCTCCGGGGCAGGAAGATGTGGGAGTTCTACGACCGGCTCGTGAACGTCGCGATTCCCCGGATCCGTGACTTTCGCGGTGTGCCGACCCGGTCGTTTGACGGCCACGGAAACTACACTCTCGGGCTCGACGAGCAGATCGTCTTCCCGGAAGTGGATTACGACAAGGTCGCGAAAGTCCAGGGAATGGATATCGTGATCGTGACGACGGCGGCGACGGACGAGGAGGCTATGAACCTTCTCGAGCTTCTCGGAATGCCGTTCCGCCGGAAATCGTAGGAAAAGGAGTCTCGGGTGGCGAAGAAGGCGCTCATTGAAAAGGCCAATCGTAAGCCGAAGTTCGCGGTGAGGGCTTACAACCGTTGCCATCGCTGCGGACGGCCGCGAGGCTATATCAGGAAGTTCGGCATCTGCCGGATCTGCCTTCGGCAGTTGGCTCTCCGGGGCGAAGTCCCCGGAGTCGTGAAGGCGAGCTGGTAGCGGACCGCTTCCGGTCGACGAGGAGTCTCGAGTATGTCCATGTCCGATCCGATTGCGGATATGCTGACCCGCATCCGCAACGCGAACAAGGCGAAACACAAGCGGTTGGATGTTCCCCGGTCGGGGCTGAAGCTGGAGATCGCGAAAGTGCTTCACCGGGAGAAGTTCATCACCAAGTACCGCGTGATCGAGGACGAGCGCCAGGGAATGATTCGCATCTATATGAAGTACACGCCTTCGGGCGAGCGGATTATTACCGGCCTGCGCCGGGCAAGCCGCCCGGGGCTTCGGAAGTACGTGGGGAAGGCGAAAATCCCCCGCGTGTACAACGGCATCGGCACCGCCATTCTGACCACGTCCAGCGGCATCCTGACCGACAAGGAAGCGCGCCGGAAGGGGGTCGGCGGTGAGGTTCTCTGCTACGTCTGGTAGCAGGCGCGTTCGGAGGAACTAATGTCCCGTATCGGCAAGATTCCGGTTCCGATTCCGGGCGGCGTCCAGGTGACGATCAAGGACGGTATCGTCGAGGCGAAAGGACCGAAGGGAACGGAAACGCTCACGCATCATCCCGAGATCGGGGTGGAACTGAAAGACGGCGAGATCCACGTGACCCGCCCGTCCGACAGCCGCACGCACCGTTCCCTCCACGGACTGACCCGAACCCTCGTCTCCAACGTGGTCGAGGGTGTTCACAAGGGTTTCGAGCGGGTCCTCGAGATCAACGGCGTCGGCTACAGGGCCACGCTCCAGGGCAAGATCGTGGAGTTGGCCCTCGGGTTCGCCCACCCGATTCCGTACGAGTACCCGAGCGAGGTCGAGATCGCCGTGGACGGCAACAAGGTAACGGTCCGGGGAACGAACAAGAAGATGGTCGGCGAGGTGGCGGCGAAGATCCGCTCCTTCCGGCCGCCCGAGCCCTACAACGGCAAGGGCGTCAAGTACGCGGAAGAGGTCATTCGGCGCAAGGCGGGCAAGGCGACCGCGTAATGCGCCGCCCGAGGGTGGATCGATGAAGTCGAAAGCGGCCCTGAAGTACGAGGGAAGGCTGAAAAGGAAGAAGCGGGTTCGCAGGAAGATCTTCGGAGATCCCGAGCGCCCGCGGCTGACCGTGTACCGGAGCCTGAAGCACATGAACGCCCAGATCGTCGACGACGCATCGGGGCGGACGCTCGTGTACGCGACCACCACGTCCAAGGAGTTCTCCGCCGAGACCAAGGACGTGAAAGGAAAATCCGGGAAGAGCGCGAAGCTGGGCGAAGTCCTCGCCCGGAAGGCGAAGGAGGCCGGTATCTCGAAGGTGCGGTTCGACCGGAGCGGCTATGCCTATCACGGTCGGGTCAAGGCCCTCGCCGAGGCCGCCCGGAAAGAAGGGCTCGAGTTCTAAAGGGAGTCGGGATTTGAACAGGCAGAGAAGGGGGCCGTCGCCCCGGCGTGACGAAATCGAGAAGGACGAGCTGCAAGAGCGAGTCATCTTTATCAACCGGGTCGCGAAGGTCGTCAAGGGCGGCCGGCGGTTCAGCTTCACCGCGCTCGTCGCCGTCGGCGACGGTCAGGGTCGCGTGGGGACGGGCCTCGGGAAGGCTAAGGAGGTCGCCGAAGCGATTCGGAAGGGAACGGAAGTCGCCCGCAAGGCGATGGCGCCGATTCCCATGATCGGCGCCACGATTCCCCACGAGATCGTGGGCCGCCACAACGCGGGGCGGGTCTGGATGAAGCCCGCCTCCGATGGTACCGGTGTGATCGCCGGCGGTCCGGTCCGCGCCATTCTGGAAGCGGCGGGGGTAAAGAATGTTCTCACGAAATCGCTCGGCTCCAACAACCCGTACAACATGGTCGGTGCGACCATGGACGGGCTGAAGCGGCTGCGAAAGGCCGCGGAGGTCGCGAAAATCCGGGGGATGTCCGTGCGTCAACTGTTCGGCATGGACGAGGGCCAGCCGGCGGAGGAATCGGAGTAGATCCATGGGTAGGCTGAAGATCGTCCAGGTCCGCTCGGCCATCGGACGCGTGAAGAAACAGAAAACGACGATCCGGACGTTGGGGATCCACCGGCTGCACGAGGAAGTGATCCACAACGACACTCCTCAGATCCGCGGGATGATCACCAAGGTCCGGCATCTGCTGAAGGTCGAGGAGGTGGACTAAGCCATGGGCCTGGAACTATCGAACCTGAGGCCGGGCGACGGCGCCATCCGCAAGCGCAAACGTATCGGCCGCGGCCATGCGGCGGGTCAGGGCAAGACGAGCGGGAAGGGTCACAAGGGCCAGTTGGCCCGGGGCCGGGGAAAGGTCGCTCCCGGCTTCGAGGGCGGGCAAATGCCCCTCCAGCGACGGATGCCGAAGCGGGGGTTCAAGAACCCGTTCCGGAAGACCTTCCAGATCGTGAATTTGCGGGACCTCGCGCGTTGCGAGGGCGCCGGTGAAATCACCCCGGACGTGATGGCCGAGAAGGGCCTCATCCGGAATCCGAATGCCCCCGTGAAGATTCTCGGGGTCGGCGATGCGGCGGGGGCGTGGATCGTCACGGCCCATGCCGTCAGCGGATCGGCGAAGGAGAAGATCGAGGCCGCCGGAGGCCGGGTCAACCTGACGAAGTAACGCCCGAGGCGCGAAGGGATCAATCGTGATCGGCAAGATTCAAAGCATCTTCAAGATACCGGAGCTCCGGCGCCGCGTGCTCTTCACGCTCGCGCTCTTGATCGTATACCGGCTCGGCGGACACGTGCCGACACCAGGCGTCGACACGGCGGCCCTGCAGTTCTTCTTCCAACAGAATGCGGGCACCCTGTTCGGCCTGTACGACCTGTTCGCGGGCGGGAATCTGTCGAAGGCGACCATTTTCGCTCTCGGGATCATGCCCTACATCAGCGCCTCGATTATCTTCCAGCTTCTGACGGCGGTGATCCCGTACTTCGAGAAGCTGCAGAAGGAAGGCGAAGAGGGGCGGAAGAAGATCACCCAGTATACACGGTATGGAACCGTAATTCTTTCTATTGTACAGGGTTATGGGATTAGCATGTTCCTCGAGGGACTGCAGGTGAATGTCGGGGACGGAGCGGCGGCGGTCGTTCCGGGCTCGGGCCTCGCCTTCCGGATGATGACGGTGCTCACCCTGACCGCCGGCACCATCTTCGTGATGTGGCTCGGCGAGCAGATCACGGAGCGGGGGATCGGGAACGGCATCTCTCTCATTATTTTCATCGGGATCGTCGCGCAGTACCCGAGCGATTTCCTCCGGACCGCCCAGATGCTTCGGACCGGAACACTGTCGCCATTCATCATGGTGATCGTGCTCCTGGTGATGGTGGCGGTGGTCGCCGGGGTGATCATGATCACGCAGGGGCAGCGCCGGATCCCGGTGCAATACGCGAAGCGGATCGTGGGGCGGAAGGTTTATGGCGGGCAGAGCACGCACATTCCGCTCCGAGTGAACACGGCGGGCGTGATCCCGATCATTTTCGCCCAGTCCGTGATCATGTTCCCCTCCACGGCGGCGACGCTGTTCTTCCAGGACAGCGACATGATCCAACGGGTCTCGAACATATTCGCGCCGGGGAGCCCGATCTACAACGTCCTGTACACGGTGATCATCATCTTTTTCTCTTACTTCTATACGGCGATCATTTTCAATCCCGCGGATCTCGCGGATAACATGCGGAAATACGGCGGGTTCATTCCTGGCATCCGGCCGGGCAAGAGGACCAGCGAGTACATCGACCGGATCCTGACGCGGGTGACGCTGCCGGGCGGTATCTTCCTGGCGCTCATCGCGATCCTGCCGTTCTTCCTGATCAACCGATTCAACGTCCCGTTCTTCTTCGGAGGCACGGGGCTTCTCATCGTCGTCGGCGTCGGCCTCGACACCCTGCAGCAGATCGAGTCTCATCTCTTGATGAGGCACTATGACGGCTTTATGAAGAAGGGGCGGCTCCGGGGGCGGCGTTAGCGTGATGATCACGCTGAAGAAGAGCGACGAGATCGAGAAGATGCGCGAGAGCGGCCGCATCGTGGCGGGCGCGCTGAAGCTCGCGGCCGGGACGGTTCGGCCGGGGCTGACCACGGGGGAGCTCGACGCCCTCGTGGAGGAGTTCATCCGGGCCGAAGGGGCCGAGCCCTCGTTCAAGGGCTACAACGGGTATCCCGCGAGCATCTGCGCTTCGGTCAACGACCAGGTGGTGCACGGGATTCCGGGAGACCGAATCCTTCGGGACGGGGACATCATCAGTATCGACGTGGGGGCGCTCAAGGGAGGCTTCCACGGGGACTCGGCGGTGACCCTCCCGGTGGGCGAGATCGGGCCGGAGGTCCGGCGGCTACTCGAGGTGACCCAAACCGCTCTCGGAAAGGGCATCGAGCAGGCCCGGCCCGGCAAACGGCTCTACGACATCTCCCATGCGATCCAGCAGGAGGTGGAGGCGGGCGGATTCTCGGTGGTCCGGAAGCTCGTGGGCCACGGGATAGGCCGGAGGATGCACGAGGAACCCCAGATCCCGAACTACGGGAAGCCGGGGCGAGGCGTGGAGCTGAAGGACGGCATGGTGCTCGCCATAGAACCCATGGTCAACGCCGGGGGTTACGACGTGCGGGTGCTCGAGGACGACTGGACGGTAGTGACCGCGGACCACACGCTGAGCGCTCATTTCGAGCACACCGTGGCGATACGCGAGAGCGGTCCGGACATCCTGACGAAGTAACGAGCCGAGGAGGAAGGATGGCGAAGGAACCCGCGGTACAGGTCGAGGGGACCGTGGTCGAGCCCCTGCCGAACGCGATGTTTCGGGTGGAGCTCGAGAACGGTCACAGGGTCCTGGCACACATCTCCGGGAAGATCCGCATGCACTTCATCCGGATCCTCCCCGGGGACAAGGTTACGGTCGAGTTGTCGCCCTACGATCTGAGCCGGGGTCGGATCGTCTACCGGTACAAGTAGGCGGCCCCTAGCGCATGAGGTGATAGAGATGAAAGTCCGGGCGTCGGTAAAAAAGATCTGCGAGCACTGCAAGATCGTCCGTCGAAAGGGCGTGATTCGCGTGATCTGCAGCAAAAACCCGAGGCACAAGCAGAGGCAGGGATAGTCCTTAGGGATTAGGGACGAAAGGAGGGGCGCTCTCTTGGCCCGTATCGCTGGGGTCGACCTCCCGAACGACAAGCGTATCGAGGTCGCGCTGACTTACATCTACGGCATCGGACCGACGACGGCCAGCAGGATCGTCACGAATGCCGGGGTGAATCCGGACACGCGCGCGAAGAACTTGTCGGAAGAGGACACGGCCAAACTACGAAAGATCATCGAAGACGACTACAAGGTCGAAGGCGCCTTGCGCAACGAGGTGTCCATGAACATCAAGCGTATCATGGACATCGGCAGCTACCGCGGTCTCCGGCATCGCCGGGGCCTTCCGGTGCACGGCCAGCGGACGAGCACCAACGCCCGCACCCGGAAGGGTCCGAAGAAGTCGTCCGGCGCCCTGCGCAAGAAGAAAGGCTAAGATCCGCGGAGTCGTTCCGCGCGAACCAAGCAGCGAGGAGGTCCGGCTTTGGCGCCCCCGAAAAGCAAGCGGAAGAAGAAGGACAAGAGGGTCGAACCCTACGGGGTCGTCCACATCCAGTCCACGTTCAACAACACGATCGTGTCGATCACCGACACGAAGGGCAACGTGATCTCCTGGTCGAGCTCCGGCAAGATCGGGTTCAAAGGTTCGAAGAAAAGCACGCCCTTCGCCGCCCAGCTCGCGGCCGAGGAATCGGCGAGGGTCGCCCTCGGCATGGGGCTGCGCAAGGTGGATGTCCTGGTGAAGGGGCCGGGATCGGGCCGAGAGGCGGCGATCCGGTCGCTCCAGGCGGCGGGTCTCGACGTTTCGTCGATCAGGGACGTGACTCCGATCCCGCACAACGGGTGTCGCCCCCCGAAGAGGCGTCGCGTCTAGGCTCCGGCCGGAAACGCGGAGTTTGACGGAGGAATTCGATGGCACGATACACCGACGCGAAGTGCAAGCTGTGCCGCCGCGAAGGGATGAAGCTCTTCTTGAAGGGCGACCGCTGCTTTACGCCCAAGTGCGCCTTCGATCGCCGCGGCTATGCGCCGGGCGAGCACGGACAGCGTCCACGGCGAAAGCAGTCGGATTTCGCGCTCCAGCTGAGAGAGAAGCAGAAGACCCGTAGGATCTACGGCATTCTCGAGAAGCAGTTCCGGAAGTACTTCGCCGAAGCGGACCGGGCCCACGGGGTCACCGGCGAGAACCTGCTGCGCCTACTCGAGACGAGACTCGACAACGTCGTGTTCCGGCTCGGGTACGCCCCATCGCGGAACTCCGCTCGTCAGCTCGTGCGGCACGGCCACTTCACCGTCAGCGGCCGCAAGGTGAATATCCCCTCGTTCCAGCTCCAGAAGGGCGAGACGGTGCAGGTGCGGGAGAAGAGCAAGAACATGCTGGTCTTCAAGGAGGCCAAGGAAAGGCGTCGTGAGGAGCAGCTCTGCGACTGGCTGACCCGCGACGTGGAGAAGCTGTCCGGCTCGGTCCTCGAGTTGCCGAAGCGCGAGGACATTCCGGTCAACGTGAACGAGCAGCTCATCGTCGAGCTTTACTCGAAGTAGACGGATGGGGGACGCGAGAAAATGAAGTGGAAGAGTCTCCAGATGCCCAAGGGAATCGTGAGGGAAGAGGAGACGCATACCGTTACGTACGGCAAGTTCATTGCCGAGCCCCTCGAGCGCGGCTTCGGCGTGACTCTCGGGAACGCCCTTCGCCGTGTCCTTCTATCTTCGCTGCAGGGCGCTGCGGTGAATTCGGTGAAGCTCGAGGGGGCGAAACACGAGTTCACGACGCTTCCCGGCGTCTACGAAGACGTAACGGATATCGTCCTCAACTTGAAGAACCTCATCATTCGCCTCGACGCGGACGAGGCGAAGCCGATCAGCCTCGATGTGGAAGGCCCGGGCGAGGTGACGGCGGACCTCTTCGAGGTTCCGGCGGGCATGACGATTCTGAACCCGAACCTGCACATCGCCACCCTGGACAAGGGGGCGTCGCTTCGGATGCGGGTCGGCGTCGCCTCCGGACGGGGGTACGTGACGGCGGACCAGCAGGTGTTCGAGGAGGTCGTCATCGGGCTCGTCCCGATCGACTCCCTCTATTCCCCTGTGAAGCGCGCGACCTTCAAGGTGGAGGACACGCGGGTCGGGCAGAAGACGGATTACGACAAGCTGACTCTCGAGGTGTGGACGAACGGCACCATCACTCCCGATGACGCCGTCTCCCATGCGTCGAAGATCCTGAAAGACCATCTCTACCTCTTCATGAACTTCGACAAGGAGCCGGAGGTCGAGGAAGAGGTCGAAGTGGACGAGAAAGTCGAGGAGCTGCGGGACATGCTGAACCGCAGCGTGGACGAGTTGGAACTCTCGGTGCGGTCGAGCAATTGCTTGCAGTCGGCCGAGATTCGTACCATCGGCGACCTCGTTCAGAAGAGCGAGAGCGAGATGCTCAAGTACCGGAACTTCGGGAGAAAGTCCTTGAAGGAGATCTCCGACATCCTGAGAAGCATGAACCTCGGCTTCGGGATGAGCGTGGAGGAGATCGTCGCCGGGAAAGTCTCGCCGCCGACGGAGTAGAGGAAGGAAGGGTTTCCCCGATGCGACATCAGAAGTCCGGCCGCAAGTTGAACATGAGCGTCAGCCATCGGGACGCGATGTTCCGCAATATGGTCACGTCGCTGTTTAAGCACCGGCGCATCGAGACAACCGACGCCCGGGCCAAGGAACTCCGGCAGATCGCCGAGCGGATGATCACCTTCGCGAAGAAGGGAGATCTTCACGCCCGTCGCCAGGTCATCCGGATCATCACGGACAGGAAGGTCGTGCATGAGCTGTTCGACGAGATCGGTCCGCACTTCGCGGAGCGGAACGGCGGCTACACCAGGATCATCAAGGCCGGACGCCGGCGGGGCGACAACGCTCCGCTCTCTCTGATCGAGCTGGTCGGGATGGAGCCGAAGATCGAGGAGCTCGAAGAGAAGGTCGAGAAGAAGCGCCAGAAGAAGGACGAGAAGGTGAAGGCCGCCCAGCAGGCCGCCGCGGAGGCCGAAGCGGAGGCGAAGGCGGAGGCGAAGAAGTAGAGGATATCCGGCGCTTTCCCGATATTCGCGGGCCCCGCCTTCCCGGGCGGGGCCCTTTTCTGGAGAGGGCCGGTTCCGGGCGATAGAATCTCGGCGGTGTCGAATCGATTTCAGTACGACTCAGGAGGAACGCCATGCGAAAGACACAATTGATAGTATGTGCCTTGGCCGCGACGGCCTTCGCCCTGGCGGGGTGTGCGAGAGACGCGGAGAAGGCCGGGCCGTACTACACGGCCGGCGCGCCGATCACTCTGAAGCAGGCGGTGGCTTTGGCGGTCCTCAAGGCCGATCCCCGGGCCCATGCCGGCGAGAACATCCTGATCGAGGGTACGGTGAGCGGCGTCTGCAAGGGATCGGGTTGCTGGGTGCTGGTGAGGGACGCGGCCGGGAACGAGATGTACGCGAAAAGCCCCGACCACTCCGTAACGGTGCCGATGGATTGCGAGGGGGCGAGGATACGTGTCGAGGGCCCGCTCGCGGTCATCGAGCCGGCTGTCGCGGAGGCGGGTGAAGAGGCGGAAGCCCACGGTGAGGGGGAAGAGGGACACGTCTGCCCCCAGCCCGACTGCTTCGTCACGCTCGCGGCCGTCGAGCTGATCAGGAAGTAGGTTTTTGTCCTCGCGGGATCTCCCGCGCGGTTGTCGATAGGGCGCCGTGGCATTCCCGCGGCGCCCGCCGTCATCTTGGCTCTCGATTCCTATATCAAGCCGGTGAGCTCCTCTCTCACCGTTCGTCCTGAGTAGGTGACGCTGAATGCGGGCCACCGTATCGAAGGGGGCGACAGGCGACGAGCCACTATATTATAGAAGGGCACACGCTTCCCGTTCCCAGCCCCTCTCGCACCCCCAATCCCTTTCTCTCCAATATCTTACATGCCCCCCGACGCCCCACATTCCCATTTCCCCCCTTGACCTTCCGTTCCCGCCACGCTAACATATCCTCTCTGAGTGGCCTCCGGGCCCACGCAAAGCAAAACCGCACACGAGGTTCCTCGGTAGCTCAATGGTAGAGCAACCGGCTGTTAACCGGTTTGTTGTAGGTTCAAGTCCTACCCGAGGAGCCAGTTTAATTCCAGCAATATCAACGACTTAGAGAGACGCGGTTTGCGGAAATGCGAGCCTGCGGCTATCGCGTTAACGGCCACCGGTTATAGCGGATGCGCGAGTCTGGCTCTAGACGGCATTGGGCAGGCTTGGTTCTAGTGATGGGCCGGAGTCCACAGGTGAGCGGCAGTTGCTGACGGTCTCGCGGGAGTCTCGGGGTCTCGGAGAGAGGCGGAGGTCGGAAACTTGGGGCGGGCCAACGAGGATGAGATTCATTGGAGGGACACCCCTATCTGATCCGGATTTCCTGAGCCCCATAGTGCTACGATGGCAACGGATGGGCCCCCCCCAAGCCACCCCGGAGACATTAATGATCGGCCGCACCATCTCCCACTACAAGATCTTGGAGAAACTCGGTGAAGGCGGGATGGGGGTGGTCTATAAGGCCGAGGACACGAAGCTCAGACGTTCTGTGGCACTGAAATTTCTTTCCCCCCAATCCCTGATCGCCAAGGAACAACGTACCCGTTTGATTCGCGAGGCCCAGGCCGCAGCCATCCTGGATCATCCCAACATTTGCACGGTCTACGGCGTCGAGGAAGCGGATGGTCACACCTTCATTTCAATGGCGTACATCGAGGGGGTAACCCTAACTGGCAGGATCCAATCTGGGCCGCTCGAATTGAATGACGTGCGTGAAATTGCAGTGGGCGTGGCCCGCGGGCTGGGGGCAGCGCACGAAAAGGGGATCGTTCACCGGGACCTCAAGAGTGCCAACATCATGGTGGTGCCGAATGGGCAGGCAAAGATCATGGATTTCGGCCTGGCCAAGCTGCAGGGAGCCACAAAGGTCACGAAAACGGGGATGATGGTGGGCACGGTGTCGTATATGTCTCCGGAACAGGCGAGGGGAGAGGGCGTCGACCACCGTACCGACTTGTGGTCTCTGGGGGTTGTGGTTTTTGAAATGCTCACCGGACAGCTGCCCTTTAAGGGGCATTACGAACAGGCAGTGATCTACCAAATCCTCAATGAGGATCCGAAACCGGTGGCGGCATTGCGAACCGGAGTTCCGGTGGGATTGGCGAAGATCGTCAGTAAGTGTCTGGAAAAGGACCAGTCAGATCGATACCAGCATTCGGATCATCTGGTGGCGGACCTGCTCAAGGTAAGCAACGTACTCCCCACGGTCAACACCACCGAGACCACCTCGTCTTCCCCGAACCACGGATCGCAGGATTCGATCCCCGGCTACAAGATCGTGCGAAAACTGAGTGAGGGTGGTCAAGGTGTGGTCTACCAGGCCATCCAGGAATCCACGCGGCGCAAGGTGGCTATCAAGATGATGCGGGAGGGTGCTTTCGCTAGTCGAAGTGCTGTGGCTC
>JBDROZ010000102.1:0-2920 GCA_043809585.1 Candidatus Eiseniibacteriota bacterium | reverse complement strand
AAACCGCTCAGGCAAGGGGGTAGGTCGGCACTACATGGCCCTCCGCGCCCACCCAGCACGCAAGGACACACACTTATACCGTCCCCCTCCTCGAAAAAAACCGCGAGAGGCACGAAACTGCGGAAGTCAGGCTAGTCGTCGCGATAAGTCCAAGCGCCCGACGGGCCCCGTCGAGGAGGCGGCGACGGAAAGGAGGCTTCGCAGGCGGCGATCCGAGATCGCAGTAGGAGATTTGTGCATAATCCAGGCTAGGGCTATGCCTCCGGGAGGCTCCTCGTCCGAAGGGGCCCTCGCCCCGCTCCGCCCGGGCCTCGCGACGACACCACCCCGGAAAGCCGACCTACTCATGCACCGTTTCGTCGCCAGCGGATTCGTCTCTCGTTTCTCTCGCAGGTTTCCCGATACCCAATCGTTCAGGGGGATGTCGAACGGATGGACGGGTCGGGCCGTTTCGCCCCGGCACGAAGAGAGAAGCCCCTAGGTTGAACCCCTGCAAGGAGTTATGATATGAACAGAAAGCTCGCCGGGATCGCGGTCTTCGTTGTCGCCGCCATTCTGCTCTGGAGCGCTACCGCCCCCGCCGCGGGGGGGGGTAAGATCGGGAGGGGCCGGGACGGAGGCGGCTACCGCATCGAGCGCCTCGCCGCCCGCCTCGATCTGACGGACGAGCAGAAGGAGAAGATGGAGGGAATCCACGAGCGGGGCCGCGCGGAGATGGACAAGCTCCGGAAGGAGATGATGCGCGCGAAGCACGACCTCCGGGGCGAGTTCCTCGAAGACGAGCCGAACGCCGGGAATCTGAAGGCCCTGACGAAGAAGATCGGCGACCTGAGAACACAGATGGATCTGATGCGCCTCGATCAACGGCTCGCGATCCGGGATTTGTTGACGCCGGAGCAGCGGGACGAGATGTTCTTCTCCGGCGGACCGGGGCACGGACCGCGCGGCCGCTGTCGCGCCGTGGACGGCCGGGACCGCGGTCACGGATCGTGGGGACCGGGCGATCGCGACGGTGATGGGCCGGGCCGGGGCCCTGGTGGCGGACGCGCCGAGGGATTCCGAAAGGGCCGCTAACCGGCATCCATGACCGACCGGGAGCCGCCGGGCGATTCGTCCGGCGGCCGCCCGGCCCTAGAACTCGTTTCAAGACCCCTTTCTCGCGAGGGTGAGCGAAGGGACGGACGACGGACGGACCGGTGAACGATGACGACCTCATGGCCCGAACGGCGGAAGGGGACGAAGGGGCCTTTCGCGCCCTCGTCGAACGGTGGGAGCGGCCGGTCTTCGCCTTCCTCGACCGCATGGTCGGCTCCCGGGAAGAGGCGCAGGACCTCGGCCAGGAGACCTTCCTCCGCGTCTACCGCCAGGCGAAACGGTACCGCCCCGAAGGCCGCTTCAAGAGCTGGCTCTTCCGGATCGCGGGCAACGCGGCCCGAAGCCGCCTTCGCCGGAACAAGATCCTCCGGTGGGTCCCTTTCGACCCCTCCCTCCACGACCGGGACTCGGGGGGGGAGAGACCGGACCGCGCCGCCATCCGCGGAGAGACGGAACGGGCCGTGCGAGGCGCCCTCGGGAAACTCCCGGAGCGGCAGCGGCAGGCCCTGGTGCTCCTCCGGTTCGAAGGTCTCCGCTACAAGGAGATCGCGGAGATCATGGGCGTCACCGTCGCCGCCGTCGATTCGCTGATCCAGCGGGCGATGGCCGGGCTGAAGAAAGAACTCGCCGGAAAGGCGGGAGAACGATGAACGAGAGACCGAAAAGAGAAGAGGGAGCGGGGAAGGAAGCGCACGTTCGGGAGCGAATTCACGCCTGCCTCGACGGGGAGCTCCTGCAGTCGGAAGAGGAGCGGGTGCGCGCCCACTGCCGGTCGTGCGCCGAATGTGGACGGGCCTGGGCGGAGGCGGAGGCCCTCGTCCGCTTTCTCGAGTCGGACGGGCCCTCCGAGCCGCTCCGTTCCTTCTGGCCCGAGGTGGGCCGCCGCCTCGAGCGGCCCGGTGCGAAAAGCGCGCCGATCCGCATCGCGGCCGCCCTCGCCGTCGCCGCTGGAATCTTCCTCGGGCTTTTCTTCCCGCCCGGTGGGGAGTCGGCCCGAACGACCGTCCAGGAAGGATCGTGGTCCGAGGTCGGCACGTACCTGAGCGATTCCGGCGGCGGGGGGCTCGCCGACGTGTACCTCCTGGCCTCGGCCGCCGGAGGGGAGGACGCGCCATGAAATGGTCCTGGGTCCTGGTGATCGTCCTCGCCCTCTCCATCGGCCTGAACATCGGGCTCACGATCAAGACCCGGAGCGGCGTCGAAAGGGCGGAGGGCCGGTTCGATCCGCCCCCGTTCCTCCGCGGACCCCGTGGAGAGAAGGGGGGGCGGCCGGGCGAATTCGCCCGCCATCACATCGAACGGCTCGCGGACCGTCTCGGCCTCGATGAAGAGGAACGGGAGGCGATGCGCGCCGTGGCGTCCGAGATGATGCCCCTCATCCTCGAGCAACGCACGCGGGTCCACGAAGGGCGGACCGCCATCCACGACGCCTACGGAGTCGCCGGCGTCGATCCCGCCCATGTCCGCGCCCTCGTTGGTGAGCTAAGCCGCGCCCAGGCGAAGCTCGATTCGCTGGTGGCGGAGACGATGCTCCGGGAGATGGAGACGCTCTCCCCGGAACAGCGGGAGAAGTATTTCCGCTCCATGCCATGGGAAGGGGGACGGGGCGAAGTCTACGACCGCGGGCGCGGGCCGCGCCGGAAGCGCTGATCACTCCCGCCATGACGCATCCCGAATTCCCGACGCCCCACGGAAGCGGGCGATCGAAAGAGCGCGCCTCCGCGCACGCGACTATGTGAACTGAAGAAGCACCGTGCTTGGGGATGAGCGGGGGACCGACGCTCTCCGAGCCCTTCGATACGGACCTTCGGTCCTACTCAGGACT
>JBDROZ010000101.1:0-17946 GCA_043809585.1 Candidatus Eiseniibacteriota bacterium | reverse complement strand
GCCGCCTGCGAAGCCTCCTTTCCGTCGCCGCCTCCTCGACGTAGTGCATGACTACGCCTCCGGTGGCGGCTCGTCCAAGTCGGCTTCTCGTCAGGCGATCCGAGCCCTCGTGACGGAGATTCATGCATAATCCAGGCTAGGGCCGGGACAAGGGCTCCGCGCGCCGGGTACCCTCGAAACATAGGACGGCGGCGATTCCCCGTCAACCGCCGGAAGGGGCGGGCCAAGTGAATGGGAAAGGGGGCGTTGCGCGCATGGACCCGTCTCACTATATTCTGGGAATCCCCCCCCCGATCGCCCCATGGTCGCGGCCACCCCGCGGCCGATGCACGGAGGCCGAAATCAGAATGCGTTACGATCCAGAACTCGTAGAGCCCATGCGCCGGGAGTTGACCGACATCGGAGTTCGGGAACTGCTCACGGCGGACGACGTGGACCGCTTCACGGCGGCGAAAGAGGGCACGGCCCTGCTCGTGATCAACTCCGTCTGCGGCTGCGCCGCCGGGATGGCCCGGCCGGGCGTCCGGCGGGCCCTCGAACATTCGAACACCCCCGACCGGGTCGCCACGGTGTTCGCCGGCCAGGACGCGGACGCCGTCGCCCGGGCCCGGAGCTATTTCGGAGAGATGCCCCCGTCGAGCCCATGCCTGGCGATGTTCAAGGACGGCGAACTCGTTCACTTCGTTCCCCGCCACCGGATCGAAGGGCGGGAGGCGGCCGACGTCGCCGCCGACCTGATCGCCGCGTTCGACCGGTTCTGCGGCGTTCCGGAACGGACCTAGGCTTCGCCGTGGGCACGTTTCATCAAGGCAAGCACCGGTTTCACGGCATGACCCTCGTCGTCGACACGACGGGACCGAAGGTTTACATCGGCCGGTGCGACGATCTCGACGACGAGTGGATCGTTCTGGTCGATGTGGAGACCCACGATGAAGGAACAGCGGGGCTCGGCAAGGAAGAGTACATCCGGAAGGCGGCCCGGGTCGGTTACGAAGGGGTCCATCGCCGGATGATTCTCTCCGCCCGCGAAGTGCAGAGCATCCGCCTCCTCGGCGAGATCCCCGTTTCCTGACCGGTGAGCGGCCGTCGATTCCCTCACGGCCGGGGCCGCGCCGCCCCGGCCGTCTTCTTTTCCTCCGTTTCCGCCGGGTTTGAACGGGCCCTCCGCACCCTGGTATAATGAGGATTCGCGGGAACCCGCGGAACCCGGGGCAGATCCGCCCCGTATGAGGGCAAGCGGGAGAGGCCGGTCTCCCCGCCCGTTCGCTTCTCGGCACGGACCAAGAATCCCACCTTCGGAGGTGACCCGTTGAAAGCCTTTATCCGTAACTTCCTCGCCTCTCTGCTCGCCTTTGTCGTTTTCCTCCTCGTCCTGCTCGGCGCCGGCGCCGCCGCCCTCTCCGGGGACGAGGTCAAGATCGACGACCACTCGTATCTCTTGATCGACATGTACGGGGAGATCACCGAATACGATCCTCCCGGCGGGGTGATGGCCGAGCTGCTCGGCGGAAGCCCCCTCACCCTCCAACGGGTGCTCACGGCCTTCGACCTGGCGGCGGAGGACGACCGCATCGACGGCGTGATCCTGAAACTTTCCGCCGCCAACACCCTCGGCGGCGGGATGATCGACGAGATCCGCGCCGCCGTCACGCGGTTCCGGCAGACGGGAAAGCCGGTGTACGGCTGGGGCGATTCGATCAATCGGAAGACCTTCACCCTGGCGGCGGCCTGCGATTCGATCTTCATGCCCCGGACGGCGTACATCGACTTCATGGGAATCGGCCTGACGTCGACGCACGTGAAGAAGACCCTCCAGAAGCTGGGCGTGGAACCGAATCTGCACAAGATCAAGGACTACAAGAGCGCCGCCGAGATGGTGACCCGGGAGGATTTGTCGGAGGCCGCCAAGGAGAACTACCGGTGGCTGATCGACGGGTACTGGGCTTCCACCCTCGCGATCTTAAGCGAGGACCGGGGGCTGGATGAAGCCGAAGTGACTGCGCTCATGGAGCACGCCCTCTTCACGACCGAGGAAGCGGTCGAGGCGGGGCTCGTCGACCGAGCGCTTTACTGGGACGGGCTCGAAGAGATGTTGAAAGGGGAGGAGGACGACGAACTCCGCACGGTCTCCCTCTCCGACTACGCCGAAGTGGACCCGGCGGACCTCGGCCGGAAGGGAAAGAAGAAGATCGTCGTCATCCACGCCCAGGGGACGATCGCGGGCCGGAAGAGCAAGGTGGACCCGATGCTCGGCGTCGTCATGGGGCACGAGACGGTCGTGGCCGACCTCCGGGAGGCCCGGGAGGACGATGATGTGGCGGCCATCGTCTTCCGCGTCGACAGCGGCGGCGGCGAGGCGCTCGCGAGCGACCTGATGGGCCACGAAGTGGAGGTCACGACGGGCGTGAAACCGGTGGTGGTCTCCATGGTCGACGTGGCCGCCTCGGGGGGGTACCACATCTCCTACCGGGGGACCCGCATCCTCGCCGACCCGAACTCGATCACCGGTTCGATCGGATCGATCAGCGGCAAGTTCAACATCAAGGGCTTTCACGACAAGATCGGGATCACCCACGACTTCGTCGAGAAGGGCCCGATGGCGTTCCTCTATTCGGACCAGCGGAACTTCACGGACGACGAGCGGGCGCGGTTCGAGGAGAACCACTGGGAGGGCTTCAACGACTGGCTCCGGGACGTGGCCGACCACCGGGGCATGACCTTCGAGGAGGCGGAGAAGCTCGCCCATGGCCGGGTGTGGAGCGGAACCCAGGCGGCGGAGAACGGGCTCATCGACGAGGTGGGCGACCTCAACCGGGCCATCGCTCTCGCGAAAGAGCTCGGCGGCGTCCCTGAGGACGAGGAGGTCACCATCGTCCACCTCCCCGAGAAGAAGGGGCTCGTCGACTCCATACTCGAGGGCGACTTCGACCTCGCCGCCGTCGCCCGGATTGCCGCGTACCGCCTCGTGCGGCAGGAACTCGTCGACACGTGGCGGGGGCTCCTGAGCGGGCCGACGGCGCTGATGGATCCGGTGGAGATCGACTAGACGCGAAGAGATCGGGAGGTTTGGAGATGGAAGATCAGGAAAGGTACGAGCGGGCGAAGAAACGGGTTCAGGAGATCAAGGGGTTCTACAGCCACCTGATCACCTACGTCTTGGTGAACGCGCTTCTCTTTCTCATCGATCTCCTCTCCCGCGACGGGCACTGGTGGTTCTACTGGCCCATGCTCGGCTGGGGAATCGGCCTCGTCGCCCACGGCCTCTCCGTGTTCGGCATCCTCGGACTCTTCGGCCCCGGATGGGAGGAGAAGAAGATCCGGGAGCTGATGGAGAAGGACCGGCGGCCGTAGGTTCGGGGGGAGTCGGTCCACGACTCACTCCGAAGTGCCATCATCCTCGGACGCCTCTTCTGCACCCTGGAATGGTCGTGCTCGTGGGCGGCACCTGTCCGGAGGACGGCGGGGCGCGGGCCGGTTTCGGGAGGGAAGGGGCATCACCGGGGAGTTGTTTCCGGCGTGCGCAACGCATCTTCTACGAGGCCGGAGAAAGGGAGGGCTTGCTCCCGCAGCACGACGAGCGTCCTAGAACTCATTTCAAAACCCCTTCCTGCTGCGGGCGGCTGCAGGGACGACCGGTTTCGTCCTCGGGCGAGAATGTCCTCAAAGGCCCTCCAGGGCCGCCTCCGGGCATTCTCGCCCTCGATCCTCGCCGTCCGTCCCTTCGCTCACCCTCGCGGCGAAAGGGGTTTTGAAATGAGTTCTAGTCTAAGCCGCCTCCCTCCCTCTCCCGCTCCCCCGCCCCACCGATGTCGGAGCCGGCCGGGGGCTCGGGTAGGGTCGGTCCCCCGCTCAACTCCGAAGTGCTGAGGGAGTGGGGGGGATGGGCGCGGCACGAGTACGAGCCGGGAATCGGGCGCCCGGGAAGGCGGACGCCTCTTCTTTCTCTCCGATTGGGGGGATGGTTGCCCCCCCCGCCTGCGCGGGGGCAGGCTCCGCGGGGATGACAATCCTATGGTCCTGCTTGTTCCCGTCCCTTCGGCAGTCCTTGCCGATCATTCGTGACCACGGGTGGGTGGCCGGGGTGAAGGGTGGGGGATGAAGCGGCGAGTTCGCGGGCGCGCCGGCGGGGACGGAACGGCTTCGAGAAGAATGAAGAGCGCGCACGTGATGTCTGAGCCGCCATCCCCCACCCTTCGCCCCGGTCAGGACCCGGCCGTGCGAGTACATAACGTACCTTCCCCTTCGCCCTTCGATACGGATCCTCACTCTGTGCGGATCCTACTCAGGACGACCCTTCGATACGGCTCTCGCTACGCGAGAACCTACTCAGGGCGATCGGGGGGAAGAATAACGGAATCCTATTTCCCGGATCCCCGCCCACGACCTTCGCGCGACTGGCGAGCACTGCAGCGGACAGCCCCGGACAGGCCCCACCCGTACTCAAGCTCTATCAAAGCAACTCACCCTCCTGACGCCTACCGCCCATTGCCTCCTACCCCTTCAGGTACCTCATCATCCACCCGATCACCTCCCCGTACCATACCTCCGCGTTCGCCGGCTGCATCACCCAGTGCCCCTCGTCCGGGAAGTGCAGGAACCGCGACGGCACCCCCATCACCTGCAGCGCCGTGAACATCCCGAGACCCTCCGAGATCGGGCAGCGAAAGTCATTGTCGCCGTGAATCACCAGCATGGGCGTCTTGAAGTTCTCCACGAACCGGTGGGGGCTCCACCTGACAAACGCCTTTCGGTTCTCGTGGGGGAGCCCGCCGTGCTCGTGCTCATCGAACCAGAGCTCCTCCGTCGTGTAACCCATCGTCTCCGCGTTGAAGATCCCGTCGTGACAGACGAGCGCCTTGAACCGGTTCGTGTGCCCCTCGATCCAGTTCACCATGAAACCGCCGAAGCTCGCCCCCGCCGCCGCGATCCTCTTCCCGTCCACGAACCTGTACCGCCGGAGAATCGCGTCCACCCCCTTCATGATGTCCTCGTAGCACTTCCCGCCCCAGTCACCGCTGATCCGGTCCGTGAACCTCCGCCCGTAGCCCGTCGATCCGCGGGGATTCAGGAACGCCACCACCGCCCCTCCGGCGGCGAACATCTGCGCGTTCCAACGGTAGTGGAAGTGGTCCGAGAACGCCCCTTGGGGCCCGCCGTGGATGAGAAGGATCATCGGGTACTTCACGCCCTTCCGAAACCGGGGGGGGCGCACGAGAAACCCGTGGACCGGCACGCCGCCGGCGCCGTCGTACCAGAACTCCTCCGCGTCGTTCCACTCCACATGGGAAACCGCGTCGCCGTGACGGGTGAGCCGCCTCGTCTTCGTCCCGTCCGTCGGCGGGATCCCCTTCGGCCACGGGCCGCTCTTGATGTGGGGCTTCATCCCCTCCCCCCGGGCGAGTAGATAGAGATCCGCCGGTTCGGTCGTGCTCTCCCGCGTCACCAGGAGGTCCGCCGACCCCGGGATCGTCCGGAATAGACCGTAGTGCGCGCCGGACGTCTCCTGCTTCACCCGCCCCGTCCCCGTGTCGAGCGAGTAGATCGACTGTCGCCCCCGGTCCTCGGCGAGGAAGAGCACCTCCCTCTCGCCGTGGGGGGCGAGGGCATTGGGGCTCCGGTCGAAGCGCTCGAGATAGACCTCGGTCCCGCCCGTCTTCCGGTCATACGCCTTGATCCTGTTCTTGTCCGCCTCGTAGCCCGGTCTCTCCATGCCCAGGTAGAAGATCCGCCGCCCCTCCGCCGAGTACCGGGGATGACAGTCGCACGCCTCCGTCACGGAGACGCACTCCGCCACGCCGCTCATCTTCACGCCCCGAAGCCGCTGCACGAAGACGCAATTGTTCGTCGACCGCGCCACCACCTCGTCCGGGTTCATGACGAAGGCGATCTCGTTCCCCTTCGGGTGGAAGTCGTAGTCCCGCTCCGAGCCGAGGGAGACGGGGGGCGCGTCGCAGTCGTGAGGGGTGACGTCGTTCGTCACTCCCGTCTCCGCGTCGACGAGAAAGATGTGATTCCGCTTCCGGTCCCGCCATTCGTCCCAATGCCGGAAGAGAAGGGCGTCGGCGATGCGGGCCGAAGACTTCTCGTTCGAGAGGCCGTGCACCTTCGATCGCTCCGGCGCCTTCTTCGGCGCCCCGCCTTTCAAGGTCTTGACGTGCTCCGAGACGACCACGGACCGGGTGAAGGCGATCCGCCGCGAGTCGGGCGCAAAGAGGAGTCCCGACGCGCCGCCGTACCCCGACGTGATCCGCTTCGCCTCGCCCCCCCCCGCGGGCATCACCCACACTTGGGGCCCTTCCTCTTTCTCCCGGTCGCTCACGAAGGCGATCCACTTCCCGTCGGGCGACCAGGCCGGGTTCCGGTGGTTCCCCGGTCCCGGCGTCAGCTCGTCGCTCTCACCGGTCGAAAGATCGAGGCGGCGGACGGTGCTCTTCGTCGTGTTCGTCTTCGGGTCCGGCCTGCTCGTCACGTAGAGGGCCGAGAGGCCCCCCGGCGCGGCGGCGACCTGAGAGATGCGTTCCACGGCCATCAGGTCCGCGAACGTCATCGGTCGTTTTCGTTTCGTGCTCGGCGCCATGATCATCCTCCGTATGGATCGGAATTCACGATCACTTCATCAGCATGGGTGCAGACGCACCAGAGAAGGCGGAAGGAAAGGAGGCTTCCGAGGCCGCGAGCCGCCGTCCGCAGTGGGAACGCGGTGGGCTATACGGGCAATTTTTCGCGGTACGTCCTCCCCCATCGGTCCGTCGCCTCCACGACGACTTCCGTCGCGCCCGCCGACGGGACGGCGTAGAAGAGATGGTCCGTCATCACCGGCTCGACCCAGGGGTGTTTCGCCGGGAGGTTCGGCCCGCCGTGGAGCAGGACCGAGCGGGGATCGCGGCCGAGGCGCCGCTCCATGGGGAACCGGCGGACTCCGTCTTCGGACCACGCCACCTTCCATCCCTTGTCGGCGGCCCACACGTTTGCCACGATCGCCTCCGGCGCTCCGGGGTCCGAGCCGCGCTTGTAGAGCCGCATCTGGTGGTCCGGGCTCTTCCCCGTGGCGTGGTAGCGCCAGCTGAGGGCGCTCCCCCGGGCGCGGTAGAGGGAGTAGCCGTTCGGCGTGCCGTCCCGGCAGATGTCGTCGGACCACCACGAGCCGCAGACGGCGCCGCAGACGTGGATCTCCGTCCCCCCATCCTCGAGGTACTCGCTCTCGTGCATGTGGCCGGTGATGATGTACGACCGGTAGGGCCGGAGGATCTCGTAGAGCGTCTCCCGGTTCACCACCGACGCCTTCGGGTGGGGCTCCTCTTCCCCCCGCCGCTCGTGAGACTTGCAGTAGACGGGGATGTGGGTGAAGACGACCACGGTCCGCCCCTTCTCCACGTGGGCGAGGTCGGCCCGGAGCCACCGGAGCTGTCTCTCGTCGACGTAGCCGAAATAGTCGCCGTACCAGAAGACGTCGTCCAGGACCACGTAGTGGATCTCGCCCCGCTCGAAGGAGTACCACGACGGCCCGAATCGGCCCTCGAAGGTCCGCGCCGAAACGTCGTCGCTCCTCGCGGCCGTCTCCACGTCATGGTTGCCGATGACCTGGAAGAAGGGCATCCCGGCCCCCTCCACCGCCTTCTCGTACTCGGGGAGGAGGGAGAGGTCGTCGAACATGATGTCGCCGCAGGAGACGGCGAAGTGGGGGACGCTCTCCCGGGCGAGGGTGCGCCGGATGTCGGGGATCGTCTCCCGCCGGAAACGACCCATGTCCTCCCCGTCGAGGGTCTGGGGATCGGCCAGGAGGAAGAACCCGTGCTCGCCGTCTTCCTCCGATCGTTCGAGGTCGAACCGGACCTTCGTTTCTTTTCCTCCGCCGGCGATCGGCACGAAGTGCCTCGCCGTCCCCGCCGGGCCCACGGGCACGGCGAACCCCGCCGGCACGGTGAGAAAGACGAAACGCCCCTCCGGGCCGGAGACGAAGTCGAACTCGCCGGAATTGTCGGTGCGGGTCACGGCGATTCCATCGGAGACGCGGACGCCCCGGAGGTCCCGTCCGGCGCCGGTCACCTTTCCCCGGATCCGGACCGGGGGCCGGGGCCGGAGGAAGTCGAGGGCCGAAAAGGGGGGTTGGGCGAAGACGCCCCGGGGGAGGGCGAGCGTGGCGGCGGTCAGTCCGAGACGGCCGAGAAAGGCCCGTCGATCGAGCATCCGATCCCTCCGTGGAAAGAGCGTGACTCTCGATCCAAGAGTAAACGACGGACCCGGCGGAGGCAAGC
This sequence comes from Candidatus Eiseniibacteriota bacterium, assembly GCA_043809585.1. Classification (GTDB taxonomy): domain Bacteria; phylum Orphanbacterota; class Orphanbacteria; order Orphanbacterales; family Orphanbacteraceae; genus JBDROZ01. The sequence continues at coordinate 9,691 of JBDROZ010000101.1, read as the reverse complement.
GGGGAGCGCGGCGGCATCCGGCGCGTTCCCCATCCCGGCGGCGCGCGTCTCCGGCACCGATCCCGCCGCGGGGATCAGCGGAAGAACGTCTTGATCCGGCCCCAGGTCAGCACCGGGGGCTCCGGCACGGAGACGACGTCGAGACAATCGGACTGGGTGGTCGTGAGAGGCCCGGGATCGTCGCGCCCCCCCGAAGAAACTTCGACCTCCGTTTCTCCGAAGAGGACCGACCGGTCTTCGTTCCATACCCGAACGGTGTAAAGTCCGGGCGCGAATCCCGCGCCTTCCATGGTCACATCGATGCAGCACATGCAGAAGCAGGGGCCGATCGGGTAGGTCTCGGTTTCCAGAAATTCGAGGAGAAAAGGCTCCGGCAGTTCCAGGACCGCTTCGATGACGACGCAGCAATTGTAGTACGCCCCGGCGTGAACGACCACGATCGAATCACCCGAAGAGGTCGCTTGAATTCTGTCTTCGCACGGCTCCTGTCCCGCCGCGGGGGGCGGGGGTGGTGCGAGAATGAAGAGGACGGCGACGAGGGGAAGCATTCGGGCGGCAAAACCTGTTCGGGCCATGACCGATCTCCCTGGGGAAGAGGGAACGAAAAAGCCGAGGCTCCGATGTCGGTCGAAACATAATTACGAAATCAATATAGCACGCATGAGAGAAGACGCCCACGGTGTTCCGCCGCCTACTCCCCGGGCGCCGGTTCCTCTTCGAGATGCTCGTGGAAGACGACCCCGTAGATCTCCCAGGCCGTCACGAAGAGGGCGGCGAGAATCGGCCCGACGATGAACCCGAGCACGCCGAAGAGGAGAAGGCCGCCCAAGGTGCCGAAGAGAATGAGCAGATCGTGCATCTGCGTGTCCCGCCCGACCAGGCGGGGGCGGAGGAGATTGTCCACCATGCCCACGACGAGGAGACAGAAGAGACCGAGAAAGACGCCCGACCCCACGATCCCCCGGGCGAAGAGAATGACCATCGCGGGCGCCCAGACGAGGGCCGTCCCGATCCCGGGGATGATGGAGAGGAAGGTCATCACCGTCCCCCAGAAGAGGGCCCCCTGAATGCCGACGATCCAGAAAGCGATTCCGGCGAGCGTCCCCTGGAGAAGGCCGACGACGAGGGTCCCCTTCAGCGTTGCCCGGGTGACGGACGTGAATTTGTCCACCATCCGCCTCTCGTCCTTCTCCGCGAGGGGCAGGTAATGGAGGACCTTCTTGAGAATGGGGCCGCCGTCGACGAGGAAGAAGAACATGGTGTAGAGGAAGAGGAAGAACTTGAAGAGGAACGCCACGGTCCCCTTGGTGGTGGCCGAGAGGCTGTTGAAGAGGAACGTGCCGAGACTGCCGACCATTTCCGCCCCCTTGCCGAGGATCGGCGCGTGATAGGGGGCGAGCCGCTCGATGCCGGGGATCTTCTCGAGAAGAAGGTCGGGCTGCCGGAGTTGGACCTGGATCCAGGGCCCGACGATCTGGCTGATTGAGTAGGCCTGCTTGGCCACGAGCCCGAGGATCGCGAGGAGGGGGACCACCACGATTGTGAGGAGGAGGAACAGGGTGAACGCCCCCGCCGCCGTCCGCCGCCCGTGGAAGGCCCGGAGGAACCGGCCGTACAGGGGGGAAGCGAGCCCCGCGAATACGGCGGCGAGGAGGATCACGACCAGGAAGCGCCGGATCATGGCGAGGAAGAAGGCGGTAATGACCGCGAGAATGATCAGGAAGGCGATGCGGCGGAACCGGTCCCCGTTCATGACGAAAGCATAACAGATCGCCCGGTGGGGAGAAAGGGGGAGGGCAACAGGGAGCGCCGGCCGGTTAGAGAACCACGCGGATCAGGCTCAGCAGACCGAGAAAAACCGTGGCGTATCCGATGGAGTTTCGAAGGGCCCGCTCCGGCATGATCTTCACGGTCCAAACCGCCGCCGGGACCGAAAGCATGGCGCCGATTGCAAGCGAACCGGCGAGCAGCCAGTCCACGCCGCTACCGAAGAAGAAGTAGAGAACGAGACCCACGAAGCAGACCAGCCCTTCGGCGAGGGAAGTGATCCCGACGGCGCTTTTCTCCTCGACTCCGGAGAGGATCTGGCCTCCCGTGACCAACGGCCCGTATCCACCTCCGGAAATGCCCTTGTTGAACGCGGCGACGCCGCCGAGGCCGACGATCTTCCCCCACGAAAACCGCCCGGGCCGGTTCCGGGCGATGAGGATGTAGACGCCGATGCCGAGAATCATGAGCCCGATGTATGACTTGATCACTGTCTGCGGGAGGTTGAGGGCGAGGAACACGGCCGCCACGGTGCCGACGATGGAACAGGCGACGAGAATGGTCATGGTCCGCCTCGCCCGGGAGCCTCGGCGGAAGTCGACATTTCCCGCACGGTGATGCGAGAGACCGGAGGCGATTCCCGTTACACACTCGGAGAAGAGAATCGCCGGAACGACCTGGAGAGGCGAGTATCCCATCAGCAGGAGCACCGGCGTGAGGGTTGTGCCGTAGCCCATTCCGAGGGAAGAGTCGATGTACTCCGAGAAGAAGGCCATCGTCGCCACGATGAGAACGAGGGAGGCCGTGTTCGGAATGCTGTCGGCGAGGGAGAAATCGCCGGTGAAGGCGAGCACGACCAGCATCACACCCACGGCGACAAGGAGCAGGGTCCACCAGGGACGGAGGAGCCGTGCGGCTTCCATGGATCATTCCCTCCTGGGGGAGCGATGACCGTCTGCCAACTCGGGAAGTATATATATGTTCACCGATCGTATTATTAGGATATATAGAAAAAAATATGCCGGTTCCGGTTCACTCGGCCGATCCCCTCGTCTTTTTGATGAGACGCCCTGCGTGCTCGGTCATGTCCGCGAGATTCTCCTGGTCCAGGACGGCGGAGATGTTGTCGCGCACCCGGAGCATCAGAAGGCGAAGCCAGCAAGAATCAAAAGGATAGGGGCAGTCCGGATCGTCGTGGGGGGCCGTCCGGCTTGCGCAGGGGATCGGCGCCAGGGGACCGTCGAGGACCCGGATCACGTCTCCGAGGGTGATCTCCGAAGGGGCCTTTCGGAGGGAGTAGCCGCCGTCCTTCCCCCGCTCCGAGACGAGGAGCCCTTGTTTCTTCAGGGTAGAGAGGATCTGCTCCAGGTATTTGGCGGGCAGGTCTTCGGTGCGGGCGAGATGGGCCACGGAGAGGGGTTTCTTGCCATAAGCCTCCGCCAGATGGGGGAGGACCCGTAGCGCGTAGAGGCTCTTGCTCGAGAGTTTCATTGCCCGCAACTCCTATCTGTGTGGCAGTATATCACACCGTCGGAGTGCCGTCAATTCCGGTGAAATGACGGGGGGAGAAAGGGGGGGGGGGCTCAGTCGGAAGTTTCGGAATCGCTCGCGATGGGGGCGATCTGCCGTTCGATCACTTCCCGGAGTTCCTTGGGATTGACCGGCTTGGAGACGTAGTCGTCCATGCCCGCCCGGATGCAGCGGTCCCGGTCCCCCTTCATGGCGTGGGCGGTCAGAGCGATCACGGGGATGTGATGGTCGAGCACCCGGGAGTCGGGGTCGCGGATGATGGCGGTCGCCTCGAATCCGTCCATGCCCGGCATCTGGCAGTCCATCAGCACCAGGTCGTACGGGATCATCTCGAGGGCGCGCACCGCTTCGTGGCCGTCGGCGACCGCGACCGCGCTGTGGCCCATCTTCTCGAGCAGTTTCAAGGCGACCTTCTGGTTGACCGCGTTGTCCTCGGCGACGAGGATTCGGAGCCGCCGTCCCCCGACGACGTGCGGTACCGATGCCGCTCCGTTCGCGTCGCCGCCGCTTTCCCCATGCCCGGAATCGCCCGGCGAAAACAGACACCCGAGAAGCTGATAGCGGCGGATCGGCTTCGGGATCATCCAGTCCTTCCCGCTCCGAAGGCTCCTGGTCAGGTTCAGACGCCGGCCACGGGAGGTGACGACGATGATCCGCGTCTCTCCCGACCCGATCGCTTCCCGCACGGGCGCGCAGGGGTCCTCGATGGGGGTTCCGGGCAGATCGGCCCCCACGATGGCCGTGTGGATCGGCTCGCTTCCGGCCGCCGCCCGGTGGATCGATTCGATCGCCGCGGAGAGGTTCACCGCTTCGACGACCCTGCATCCCCAGGATTCCAAGTGGTCCCGGATCGTCCTCCGGGTCAGGTCGTGCGGTTCCGCGATCAGAACCAACCGGTTCGCGCCGTCGGGATGTTCCTCCGCGGGGCGGCCGCTGCCCGCCTTTTCGAGATCGACGGTGAACCAAAAGGTCGACCCCCTGCCGGCCACGCTCTCCAAACCGATCGTGCCTCCCATCAGTTCCACCAGTTGTTTCGAGATGGCGAGCCCGAGACCGGTCCCGCCGAAGCGGCGGCCGGTCGACGAATCGACCTGGGAGAACGATTCGAACACCATTTCCCGGCGATTCTCCGGGATGCCGATGCCCGTGTCGGTGACCCGGAAGCGGAGGGTCGCGCGATCCTCGGTCTCGCCGAGGAGATCGACCTCGACCCGGACTTCCCCCCGGTTCGTGAACTTGACGGCGTTGCCCGCGAGGTTGATGATGATCTGCCGCATGCGGCCCGGGTCCCCGATCAGGCTGGTCGGCGCCTCCGGATGGATCCGCCCGACGAGGTCGAGCCCCTTCGCGTGCGCCTTGAGGGCGAGGACCTCGAGAGTCTCCTCCACGACCGATCGGAGATCGAACTCCAGCATTTCGAGGGAGAGTTTGCCCGCCTCGACTTTGGAGAAGTCGAGGATGTCGTTGATCACGGTGAGGAGCGCATCGGCACTGTTCTTCGCCGTATCCGCCTGTTCCCGCTGGTCCGGCGTCAGGTTTGTGTCGAGGAGGAGCCCGATCATGCCGAGAACGCCGTTCATGGGCGTGCGGATTTCGTGGCTCATGTTGGCCAGGAACTCGCTCTTGGCCTGCGCCGCCGCCTCGGCCTTATCCTTCGCCGCCACCAACTCGACGGTTCGAATGGCGACTTCCTCCTGCAGGCGTCCCCGGTGGCTCTCCAGTTCCCGCTCCCGATTCTCGATCTGGGAGAGCATCTCGTTGAACGCCCCCACGAGGACGCCGATCTCGTCGTTCGCGTGTCGGGGCGCCCGGACCGAGTAGTCCTTCTCCTCCGAGACCGCGCGCGCGGTTTTCGAGAGGGCCTCGATGGGCCGGGCGATCATCCGCTGGAGCCAAGTGGAGAACAAGAGGGTGATGAGGAAGGCGGCGACCATGAAGAAGCCGACGATGAGCGTGTACTGAACCATCCGGCTCCGGAAGGCATCCAGATCGGAGCGGATGTAGATACTGCCGAATCTCTCCCCTTCGAAGAACACGGGGCGGAAGAGCTGGAGGGAGTTTCGTTCGATCCAGTAACCCCCTTCCCTCACCTCCGGGAGAACGAACCCTTCCGGCTTCCCATCACGGAAGTAGACGCCGAGGGGCAGACCGCTCTCCATGAATGTGGCGGCCGAAACGATATGGGACTGCGCCGCCAGGGCGGCGAGGGCCTTGTTGGCCGCGTCGCCGTCCTCGAAGGCGATCGCTCCTTCGCTGTTGGCGCCGATCACGTCGGCGAGTGTCTGGAGTTCGGAGGCGAGCCGGCCCCGGAAAGTGACCACCTCGTACGAGACGAGAGCCCCGAAGGAGAGGAGAAGCACGGTGCCGGACGTCACCATGATGACGAACGTCAGCTTCCGATTGATCGTGAGATCTCGGAGGAGTCTCATCGGTCGCCCCCTTCGGTGGGGGCGTCACCCACGAGCCGCGCAAGACCGAGCACCTGGGAGCTGATCTTGAGTCCGGCCCGTTCGGCGGCGGCGGTGTTCACCTCGAACCGGACCCGGCTTTTTTCCAGGAAGAACCCGATGATCCCCTCCCGCGAGGCGAACCCCTCCTGCTCACCGATCGTCAGGATCCCTCGCTGGCCGGTCCACTCCCGGGCCGAACCGGAGACTTTCAAGTCACCCGAAAAGTAGAGGATGGGGCAGGCGCGGGCCCTTCGGGCGTCTGCGAACCGAACGACCCGAACAGCCCGCCCCCCCACCGACTTTCCCTTCACCGTCGCCTCGAGGATTTCCGCGAACTCGTCGTGTCCCACGACGCCGATCTCGAGGGACGAGTCCTTCTCCGGGAAGGCTTCGGCGGGCCAGGTGACGAACTTCGAGAAGCTGAAGAGGAAGGCCGCCTTCACTTCGTCTTCGGTCAGGTCCGACGGGCGGGCCTCTCCGGCAGCCCCCGCCAGGAGGGCGAGAGCGCCGAGGAGACCGAAGAGGACGGGGCGGTTCCTCGTCATCAGAACCTCACGGTGACGGCACCGTAGATCGAGCGCTCGATCCGCCCCTCCTGAACGAAGAGGTCGGACACGTACTCGAGGTGGTCGTCATGAATCAGGTTTCGTCCGGTGACGGAGAGCTCCCAGGTCGGATCGGGCCGCCACGCCAGGTGCGCATCGAGCTCCGTGTAGGCGTCCACGACCGGTTCGGTCAGCTCGCCCACGTAACGGATGTGCAGGTCCGCCGCCAGGCCGCCGGGAAGGTCGGAGGAGACCCGGAAGGACGCCTGGTGGCGCGGACTCGAACCTTCCGCCTCGCCGACGGTCATGACATCGTCGCTGTTCATGAGGTCCATGTCCGCTTCGAGATTGCTGTAATCGGTGCGAAGACGGACCCGGTCGTGGAGCCTCCATTCGAGGGAGAGCTCCAGACCGTAGGTGACCCCGCTCTGGAGGTTCCCGGCCACGAGGGGCTGGACGGCGTACCAGACAGGGTCCCCCTTGAAACGGGCGCTTCCCGGGCTCACGGTGCGAACATGATCGTAGACGTTGTAAAAGGCCGCCGCCTGGAGGGAGAGCCGCCCCGTAGGCCGCACCCGGTATCCGATCTCGTAGGCGAGGAGATCCTCGCTCTTCATCTCTTCGTCGCCCTTGAACAGGACCATCACCGGGTAGGGGGAACCTCCGGACTCGTCGCCCGGAGGGAGGGTCGCGTAGTGGATGTTCCCGTGCAGTTCCACCTGGGAGGGGGTCCTGACCGCCCGGGTAACGGCCGCCCAGAGGGCCTGGTCCCGGCGGACCTTCCAGAGGATCCTTCCGTTCGGTTGGAACTCGTGCCCCACGAGTTCGTGGTGCTCGTATTTGGAGCCCGCCGAGAACCGTAGCTTGCCGGGAACCAGATCGATGTCCGAATGAACGAACGCACTCGGCAGGTGGACGAAATCGTCGTAAAGTTCTCTATCCACCCACGCCTGCGCCGTGCTGTCCTGGGTCGACTCGGTGAGCCGGTACCCGAAGCCCAGGACGACCTCGATCCGGTCCGTCGGGTGACTCCGGTGCTGGGCGTCGGCGTCGTAGATGTTCCGCCGCCGGCGCTGGAAGCTGTCGGTTCTCTCGGTGTGATCGGCGTAGACCTGGACCGCCGTCTCCGAGGACTCCCCGGAAGGGAGGGACCAACGGGCGAGCAGGTGCCCGCCGCTCAGGTCGGTCATCTCCTCCACCCGGTACATATAGGGCCTCCGAAGCGTCGGGAAGTCGTACCGCACGCCGGATTCGCCTTTGTAAGCCGCGCCCTGGGCGCTGAACGCACTTCCCCCTTCCCCTTCCCAGTCGAAGCGGAAGCTGCCCCGGGCCGCGTTCCAACCGTCAGGAAGATCCTCGCCCTCGGGGCCGATCGAACCGTCCCGATCGAAGTACTTGGCCCAGACCCTCCAGGCGCCGTTCTCTCCGAGGGCCCGGCCGTGCCGCGCGGAGAGGAAGCCCTGTTCCTCGACCCCCGCTCCGGCCTCCAGATAGGTTCCCTCCGTCTTCCGCGCGTGTCGGGTGATGATGTTGATCACGCCGTTGACGGCGTTCGATCCCCACAGGGTGCCCCCCGGACCGCAGACGACCTCGATCCGGTCCACGTCTTCGAGAACGACGTCCTGGATGTCCCAGTAGACCCCGGAGAAAAGGGTGGTGTAGACGGTCCGGCCGTCGATCATGACCAGCATCTTGTTCGGGAAGTCGCCGCTGAAGCCGCGGCTCGTGACGCCCCACTTGTTGGCGTCGATCTGGGCGACGAAGAGCCCCGGCGCGAGGCGGAGGGCGTCGGGAATGGTGAGCGCCCCGGAGCGCCGGATGTCGTCCCGGGTGATCACGTACACCGCCGCCGCCGTTTCCGAGATACGTTCCGGCTTTTTCGAGACCGACGTCACCTCGATGGACATCAGTTCCTCGAGGCTCAGCCCGGTGAGGTCGATGCCGGCGCCGGAGGTGGGGAGGGAGAATAGGAAAAGGAGAATGGCAACGGCCCGCAGGGGACCGAATGTGCACCGGTGCGCGGCCCCGGTTGGAAAGGTGCGGTCCAGGGACATGTTCCGCTCCGATTCTTCTTCGATGATCGACCCCGGACTCCCGCAATGCGGGGCGCTTCAGGAGCACCCCGGCTCCGCCTCTGGGTTTGATAGAGACCCGGTCCTCCTGTCTCCACTTGTCGGCAGAAAGGGCGAATCGGAGAAGCGGGAAGAGGTTCGCCGGGAGGGGGGGCGGAGTGAACGACCCGTCCGATCCCGTCCCCCCGGAGGGGAGACGGCCCGTAGGAAGATAAGATTCTCTATATCATAGTATCACAATCACTTATCTGGGGGACGGTGCTTGACTTGGGCCCCCGGGAGGCGTGACACTTACCGTTGCAGACCTGTTCCGCATCGTTCCGCCGGGGGCGCGAGCCACGCCCGGGCGGGAATCGTACCCCTTGGCCGACTGGAATGGAGTGGTCTATGAGTTGGTTCCATAGGGTGTTCCTGTCGTCGGTCGGGAAGAAGTTCTGGATGGGCATCACGGGGGTCCTGCTCTGCCTGTTCATCGCTTTTCACCTGACGGCGAATCTCCTCTTCTTCCTCGGGCCCGACCCCTTCAACGGGCTCTCGGCGGCCCTCGAGAAGATCCCGATCCTCCTGATCCTCGAGCTGAAGCTGGCCGCGCTCTTCGCGCTCCACATCCTTCTCGGGATCGTCCTCTACTTCGACAACCGGGGGGCCCGGGGGGATCGATATGTCGAGTACGGGACGAAGAAGGGGGGGGTGAGCACCACGGTGTCGAAGACGATGATCTTCTCCGGCCTCGTCGTGCTGATCTACATCGTGCTCCATGTCCGGGCCTTCGTCTTCGGAGGCATCCCGGAGAGCAACGGGCACGCCGACTATTACGCGAAGAATCTGGAGGTGTTCTCGAACGGAATCTACTGCCTCTGGTACGTCTTCGGCGTCGCCGTGCTCGCCTTTCACATCAGCCACGGTTTTCAGAGCGCGTTCCGCTCGATCGGGCTGAATCACCGGGTCTACACCCCCGTCATCGAGTGGGTCTCACGGGCGGCCGGCGTCATCGTCGGGTTCGGATTCGCGTCGATCCCCCTCTACGTCTTCTTCTTCCAGGGAGCTTAGGATGAAGCTGGATTCCAGAGTACCGGGCGGGCCGCTCGAGTCGAAGTGGGATCGCTATCGCTTCGAGCTCAAGCGGGTGAACCCGGCCAACAAGCGCAAGTACGACATCATCGTCGTGGGGACGGGGCTCGCCGGCGCGTCGGCGGCCGCGAGCTTCGGGGAACTCGGCTACAACGTGAAGGCGTTCACCTATCACGACAGTCCGAGGCGGGCCCACAGCATCGCGGCCCAGGGCGGCATCAACGCGGCGAAGAACTACCAGAACGACGGCGACAGC
>JBDROZ010000100.1:0-7128 GCA_043809585.1 Candidatus Eiseniibacteriota bacterium | reverse complement strand
GCCCGGGAGAGGCCTCTTCGCCCTCCGCCTCCCTCTTCGGGTCGAAAGCCTCCCGCTTCGGTTCCGCCTTCTTGCTCCCGGCTTTCCCCTCCGTTTCGGGCTTGGTCGCCGGTTTGTCTTCTTTCTCCGTCGGCCGCGGGGAAAGGCCGGCGCCATCGATATCCCCCGTCTCTTCATCAGGGAGGACCGCCCGGGTCTTCGTCGTCTCCGGCGCCGGCGCCGCGTACTCCAGCAGATCGTTCATCCTCTGCGCCCGGGGCGCCGCCATCTCCGTGAGCGCCGACCGGTCCCCGGGTGACTGCCCGAGATAGGTGACGACCAGGAGCGCCGCCACCGCCGCCGCCCCCGCGAAGGCGGGAATCCGGAAGCCGCCCCACCAGGGCCGCGCCTTCTTCGTCCGTTCGTCCGTGATCGCCTGCCAGATCTTCCGTTCATCCGCCTCGGTCAGGCGGGCCTTGTTTCTGTCCAGCCGTTCTTTCATGGCCGCTGCTCCTGAATCTCCCGATGGGGTTGTCCGTGAGGGGGGGAAACGGGAGAGAACTCGAGCGCCTTCCGGAGCGCTTCCTTCGCCCGGTGGGCGTGGACCCGGGCGGTCGACTCGTTCACGCCCATCGCCTTTCCCGCCTCGGCGAAGGAGTAGCCCATCCACTCATGGAGAAGAAACGCCGCACGCTGTCTCTTGGTCAGCTTCGCCAGCTCCCGCCGGAGGATGCGCGCCTCCTCCGGGTCGCCGGCGGCCGCCGCCTCGAGACGGGGGTGGGATTCGATCGGGTCCGCGCTCTTGATCACTTTCAGGAAGCGCCGCTTCCAGTCCCGGGCCCGGCGGAGGGCGATTCCACAGAGCCAGCTCTCCAGGCTCCCCTCCCCCCGGTATCTCCCGATCCCCCGAACGGCGCTCGTATAGGTCTCCTGCAGCACGTCCCGAGCCTCCTCCCGGTCGCCCGTGTGATACGCGATGAGGGCGAACAGGCGTTCCTTCGTGGCGTCGTAGATCTCCCGCCAGGCCGCGTTCTCCCCCGCCTCCGCTCTCTTCGCGAGCTCGATGTCGGGGTGAGGTCTCATGGCACGGCCCTTTCGCATCTTTCGTCGCCTCGTTCGCCCATGGAGTCGCCGATGAGGCTCCGGACGTTTACAGCCGTACCAAGAAAAAGTGAGAACGGGGAGAAAATAATACTCATTTCAAACTGACTAGCCTGGATTATGCGTGAATCTCCGTCATGAGGGCTCGGATCGCCTGACGAGAAGCTGACTTGCACCCTTCGCGCTGCCGCGCTCCGGGTACTCCCGGCGCCGACCCGCCGTCGCTTCGCTCCGACGGGTACCCCGGCGCGGTCGGACTTCCGCCACCGGAGGTGTAGTCATAAGAGCCTCCCCCCGGGCGCTACCACTTATCGCTCCTAGCCGTCGCGATAAGTGCAAGCGCCCGACGGGCCCCATCGAGGAGGCGGCGAAGGAAAGGAGGCTTCGTAGGCGGCGATCCGAGATCGCAGTAGGAGATTTGTGCATAGTCCAGGCTAGCTACCTCGGACTCCTCCTCTGCACTCCGGAATGGTTGTGCTCGTGGGCGATACCCGTCCGGAGGGGGACAGGGTCCGCCGAGAAATGCAGGGGACACGAAACGAGTTCATGTCCCCCCCTCGTTCCGCCGGAGGCCTGTCCTGAGTAGGACCGAAGGTCCGTATCGAAGGGCTCGGGCGGAACCGGTCCCCCACTGATTCCAAGGCCATAAGCGCGGTTTGACTGATGAGGAGCCCACGGGCCCGAGTAGGCGGACGCCATCTCCCCCCAAGCGGGGAAGGGGGATGGACTCGGCGGCCCGAGATCGGGCGGCGCTTCCGAGAATCCGTCGGCGGGGCAGGGGATTCGGCTGAGGGAGGGATTCGGGGGCAGACTTGAACGCTCGTCGCACTGCGGGAGGAAGTCCTCCCATTCTCCGGCCACGTAGAAGAGGCGTCGCGGAAGCCGGCAACAGCTCCCCGGTGATGCCCCCATCCCTCCCGAAGCCGAACCACCGCCCCGCCCTCGCCCCCCTCCATTAAGAAGGCCCGGCTCCATCGAACCGGGCCCCGATCGTTTCGTCATGCCGTTCGCGTCAGCTCCGCATGAGCCGCTCCACCGCCGCCGCCAGATCCTCCGCATGCTCCGTTTCGTACCCGACCCGCTTCTCCACCACCTTCCCCTCCCGGTCGATCAAGAACAGGCAGGGGATCGCGCCCACCTGGTACGGCTTTCCCGTAGCCCCTTCCGACCGGTCATCCAGCACCGTCAGGTACTCGTACCCCTTCTCCTCGAAGAAACGCTCCACGTAGGAAGCCGAATCGTCGTAGCTCACCGCGAAAAGAAGCAGTCCGTCGTCTTCGTACTTCTTCGAAAGGGCCGCGAGTTGAGGAGACTCCTCAACACACCCCCCTCACCAAGTCGCCCAGTAGGCCAGCAGCACCGGCCTCCCCGAGCTCACCTCCGAGAAACAGACCTCGTTCCCGTCCAGATCGTGGAGTGTGAAGTCCGGCGCCGGGGCGCCGGCCACGAGGGGCACCCGCTCCTCGATCGGCTCGTTCGTCCGGATCACCGTCACCGACGACCCGTCCCACGCCACCGTACCGATGCGGTACCCCAGCCCGTCCAGGAGGAACGGCTCCTCCATCGTGTAGAGTTCGACGCTGTTCCGGTTCCCGTCGAAGGTCCCGTCCCCGTTCGCGTCGATCACGAGGGGGTCCGCCGGGTCGTACGTCCCGCTCCGGTCCCCGTCGTACAGCAGAAATCTCGTCTCCGTCCCCGGGAAGGTCCCCGCCCGTCCGCCCGCCGGTTGGAGCCGCGCCCCCGCCCCCCCCGGATAGACGTTGACCAGCGCCCGGAACACCGCCTGCCCGGTCTCCGTCCCGACCGGATATCGCAGGGTGACGATCGGGTCGGTCTCGAACCAACCTTCGTAATCGTGATAGGGGGCGAGCGTCCAAGGCTCCGCGGCCGTGAAATCGCCGCTCCCCGACGGGTCGACCCATACCTTCCTCCCGATCAGCTTCCCCCTCTCATTCGTGGCGACCAGGATCGCGGGGCGCCGGGCCTCGTCGGTGCCGACCGGAATCGCCGTGGTCCAGAGCCGGGCGTCCGCCGGCAGGTCGGGGACCCGGATCGACGCCCGGTCCGCCTCCTCGAGCCGGAGCCGGGGCGCCCGCGGGTCGTGAATGTAGTCCTCTTCGCCCACCGGCTCCGGTTCCGTGGCGACGCGGTTCTCCCCGCCCCCGCAGCCGATCAGGACCAGCAGCGGCAAAACGAGCAGTCTGTTCATGAGACCTCCCGGGATAGAGCCTGCCTTCCTCCCGAACTTCGATCCTTCTTCAATATAAGAAGAGGCGGACCCCGCCGTCCATCAATCCCCGGCATTACCCGCCGGCACCCGGACGCGGAGCGCCCCCGGCCGGACACGGTAGTCGAGCACGTGCCCCTCCTCGACGGGGTTTCCGTCGAGGTGCATCGGCCCCCGCTGGGAACGGAGGATGCGGAACTCCCGGCTCCGGTAGGTCTCGAGAGGAGTCACCTTGTCGATGGATCCGTCGAAGAGCTTCGGCGTGTAGAAGAGCATCTCGAAGACGTTCAGCTTGCGGATGACGACCACGTCCAGGAGGCCGTCCCGAGGGTCCGCATTCGGCGCGATCTTCGCCCCGCCGCCGAACTGGTTCATGTTCGCCACGGCCACGAGGAAGGCCCGGGTCACCAGTTCATGGTCCTCGAAACGGAGCGTCACCTCCACGGGGCGGTACTGGAGGGATTCTCTTGCCGCGATACCGAAGTAGGGAAGGACGCCCCGGACGGGGCTCCGCTGGAACTCCTCCCCCACCACCGCGTCGAAGCCGATCCCGGAGACGCAGAAGAATGGCGCCCCGTTCACTTCCCCCACGTCGATGGAGCGGTCGACACCCTCATGGAGGATCTTGATCGCCCGGGCCACGGTAGCTCCGATCCCGAGCCCCCGGGAAAAACCGTTCCCCGAGCCGAGAGGGAGGATACCGAGGATGGTCTCGCTGCCGATGAGCTGCCGGGCCACGTCGTTGATGGTCCCGTCCCCGCCGGCCGCGACGACCATAGGGGTCCCGGCCCGGGCCGCGGCCCGCGCCCTTTCCCCCATCTCCTCCGCCGACTCGGGCGTCTCCACCTCCACATCCCCGGGCGGGAACAGGTCCCGCACCTTCCGGGAATGGACGGCCCGGTCCCGGTGGAGGCCGGCTCTTGGATTGACGAGAACGAGCACCTTCATGGCACGCAGAAGATACCCGAAGAGGGCACCCAAAGAGAAGGGCCGCCCGATGGACGGCCCCTCCGTAAAAAATCCCCCGCTCTGCCCGTGCACGCTACATTGGAAACCCAGGGTAGTCTATGCAGTTTCCCTTCCGTACGATTTGGTTCACAGGACGAAGCATGACACAATGGAAAGCAGGGGATCGTCTCACGCATACATTACCTGCGAAGGGTGTTTACTAACAAGTGTCGTGCCAGAGAAGACACCGGAGACGCGCCGCTAACTTACTACCCCACAATCGGTTAAACTCGGTCATCTCTATGAACTTCCTTCACAGGTCCAAACGCTCAAAACACCCTACAATTCATGAAGAGAATAGTCTCGACAATCTTCTCAGAGGAGCGCCCTTTTCACCTTGATTTGCATGAATTTCCCAATCGAAATGAACGGTGTCTACGATTCTCGATGCCTTCCTACATCGAATGTAGTCCGGCCGGTCCCTTTCCGTTCGCCGCCACGTCGATGCCCAGTTTTTTTACGCGATACCACATGGCCCGTTCCGAAATACCCAGCAGCCGGGCCGCCTCCCGCTGCACGCCTCCCCCCCGGCGGAGCGCCTCCTCGATCAACTCCCTCTCCCGCGCCTCGAGTTGCTCGGCCAGGAAAAGGCTCCCCGCACTCTCCTCCGGACGCACCGGCTCCGCCCAATCCCGCACCCCCGACGGAAGGTCCTCCCAGCGGACGACCTCGTCATGCTCCCGCCCGAAGACGAGGGTCCGCTCGATGCAGTTCCGCAGCTGCCGGATGTTCCCCGGCCAGGGGCTCTCCTGGAAATGGCGGAGGACGTCCGGGGGAACACGCTTCCGCGGTTTGCCGAGCTCCTCGGCGCACCGGCCCATGAAGTAATCGACCAACTCGGGGATATCCTCCCGGCGCTCCCGGAGGGGGGGCAGAGGGATGGTCACCACGTTCAGCCGGTACAAGAGGTCCCGGCGGAAGCGGCCGGCCTCGATCTCCCGATGCAGGTCGCGGTTGGTGGCGGCCACGATCCGGACGTTGACGCGGATCGTCTCCTTCCCCCCCACCCGCTCGAAGGCCCGCTCCTGAAGCGCCCGGAGCACCTTCGACTGGGTGGCCAGGCTCATGTCCCCCACCTCGTCGAGGAAGAGGGTCCCCCCGTCCGCCTGCTCGAACTTCCCGATCCGGGGGGCCACGTCGGTGGCCACCCCCCGCTCGATGCCGAAGAGCTCGCTCTCGAGGAGGGGCTCGGGGATGGCGGCGCAATTCACCTGCACGAAAGGCTCCTCCCGGCGGGGCCCGTTGTAGTGGATCGCATGGGCCACCATCTCCTTCCCCGTACCGCTCTCGCCCGTGATCAGGACCGACGTTCTCACCGGGGCGAGTCGCCGAATCGTTTCGATCACGCGCTCCATCGCGGGCGTCGACCCGACGATGTGGGAGAAGTCGAACCTCGCGGCGTACTCGGAGCGGAGCCGTTCGGCCTCGGCGAGACGCCTCCCGAGCCGGGCCTCCTCGAAGGCGTGGGCCGCCTGGGCAACGAAGAGCTCGAGGACCTGCGCCGTCTCGCCGGTGGGCCGCCTCCCGTCGACCGGGCGCTCGGCGACGAGGCACCCGAACGGCTCGTCGCTTCCGACCAAGGGGACGACCAGGAGGTCCCCCTCGCGCCACTGTTCCTCATCCCCTTCCGCCCCGCCGCCCGCGGGGAGGAAGAAGGAACCGCCGATTCGGAGGGCGCCCGCCGTCTCCCCGCAAAGACCTGCGGAGGCGAACTCCTCGATCCGCCGCACCCGCTCCTCCGGGAAACCGAAGGAGGCGGAGGAAAGGGGCCGCCCGTCGTCCCCCCGCACCTGGATCCACACGTGCCGATAGAGCCCGGCCCCCGCGACGGACTTCGTGATCAGGCGGAGCTTCTCGTCCATGGTCCCGAGCCGGGGGATGCGGCTGGCGACGTCGAAGAGATAGGCGAAACGGTTCTTCGCCTCCCGGAGTTCGGCGGTCCGGCTCTCCACCATTTCGGTCAGGCGGTCCGTGAAGGCGAGGAGACGGGACTCGAGCTCTTTCCGCCGGTTCAGGTTTCGTCCGACGAAGTAGAGGAAGTAGCGTTCCCCTTCCTCCCGGATCAACTCCGACTGGAACTCGTAGATGCACCGGTTCCCCTCGCCGGTCCGGATCGTCGCCTCGAAGAGCGAGCCCTTGCGGGACCCCCGCACCAGATGCTCCCGGGCCTTCGTGAAGAGGGGAAACGCATCCTCGCCGACGAGGCGCTCGAGGTCGCGCCCCTTCGCCTCCTCCCGCGAGAGACCGAGGAACTCGAGGCCCCTCCTGTTCACCCGGATCACGCGAAAGTCGGACCCAGAGAGGAAGGTCAGGTCCAGGGCGCTGTCGAGGATATGGCGATAGAGCCGCTCCCCCTGGCGGGAACGAATCAGAAGCCGGGCGTTGTCGAGCATCACGCCGGTATGGTGGGCCACGGCGCTGGCGGCCGAGAGGTGCTCCTCGGTCAGTTCCATCTCCCGCGTCGTGCCGACGTCGAGCACGCCGAGCACCTTTCCCCGGGAAAGGATCGGCACGGTGATGAAGGCGCGGATCCCCTCGGCGACGACGACCGGGTGCATCACCCGCCCGTCCGTGGCCGTGTCGCGAACGACGATCCGCGCGCCGTCCCTCGCCACCTCCCCGATGATCCCCTCGCCGACCGCCACCGACCGGTACGCCTCCGCCACCCGGTCCGACGTCCCCTGGATCGCCTCGAGGCGGAGGGTCCTCCCTTCCGGGTCGAGCAGGAAGATCGCCCCCGCTTCGAAGCCGCAGAGGTTGAGCGCCCGGTCGAGCAGCCGGGGCAGGGTCGATTCGAGGGATCCGGCCCGCGA
>JBDROZ010000099.1:0-41182 GCA_043809585.1 Candidatus Eiseniibacteriota bacterium | reverse complement strand
CCTCCTCGAAAGAGACGGGCGCGGGCGGAGCGGCCGGCGCCCGGACGGTGCCTTCGACGACCCCACCTCCCCTACGGGATCAGAGTGACCGCGTAGGTGCGGTTCACCTCGTCCAGTCGGAACTCGTAGGTGCCCGGATCGAGGCGCATCTTGCCGAGCGCCGGCGGATCGCTGTTGCCGGTGTTCGTGCAGACCGGTCCCGTGAGGGGCGCGGAGCAGGTGTTGTCTTGGTCTCCGCAGTTGTGGTAGTCGTTCGCCCCCCAGTCGTTCGCGGTGCGGAATTTCATGAAGTGGCAGTTGTCCGGCGGCCTCGCCGCGACCGTGATCGTGTCGACCCAAACGCCCGGTTCGATCTGTTTCATGCTCGGCCGGCCGACGTCCCAGTTGTTGAAGTCCCCGACCACGCGGATGACGGTGAATTCCGATTGGAAGACCACCTCGGTCACCGTGATCGTGCCGAGGTCGACGGCCCCGCCGTCGGGCACGACGATGCCGGTGAACAGCGTGTCCCGGAAATTCGACCCCGAGATCTCGACGATGAACGTTCCGCCGGGAAGCCCGGTCACGGCGAAGGCGCCCGTGCCCGGGTCGATCGAGACGGTCGCGAGGACGAGGGAATCACTCGCCCGCTTCGCCGTGACCGATGCCGCCGGGAAGGGGGGCAGGAGGCCGGTGTCATAGGCGATCGTCCCGGTGACGCTCCCGGTGAACTCCTCGAGAAGCGTCGCGCGATAGATCAGCGAGTCCTCGTCGAGCTTGAAGGCGTACCTCCCCGGTGTGCCGGCATCCGTGAGGACGAGGTTCAGGGGGGGCCCCGGCCCGATGAGGCAGATCGGCCCCGTGAGGGAACCGTACGCCGCGCCGTCACAGAGACCGTAGTCCGGCGGACTGGCGTACGCCTTGTCGGTCACGAACTTGAACTCCGGATCGGGGAGGATGGATGGGAACAGGTCCACCGTGTCCCGCCAGAGGCAGCTCTCCGACTGGATCATCCCCGGATCGGAGTTGAAGAGCCCCTCGTTCCAGCCGTTGAACTCGCCGAGCAGGTGAATCGTCGTCGCCACGCTCACGCAGCCGGGGTCGAGGGTGACCGTGCCGACATCGGTGGTCTCCGCGGCCGCGATCACGACGTCGACGAGAGTCGTGTCCCGGTATCTCCGGGCCTCGAAACCGATCTCCCGGAGCCCGGGCGGCACGCCGTCCAGGAGGAACGATCCGTCCGACCCGTCGGCGACGGTCCGCGCGAGACGGTCCCCCGTGGCCGGGTTCTCGTAGAAGACGGAGATTGCCGGCCGGCTGCCCGGATCGTCCGACAGAGCGACGGTGCCGCTCACGGCGCCCCCCCGGGCGAGGGTGATCGTGCCGAGGTCGATCTCCCGGCCCAGAACGAACTCGACATCGGTGAGAACCGTGTCCACGTAGCTCGCCGTGTGAATCCAGAGGTCGTACTCGTCTTCGAGAAGGGACGTGAGGGAGAACTCCGTCTCCCCGGCGTCGAGCGAGACGGTGTCGACCGGGACTCCCGTGGAGGAGACGGAGACGTAGATCTCGGCCGGCGGCGTCGCGGGCGGAGAGTCGGCGAAGGCGAGCGTCCCCCGGATCTCGCCGGTCAGGATGACTCGGACGACGCCCAGATCGACCCCCTGGTCGCCGGAGATGCGGATCCTCCGATAGCTGACGGGAAAGTCCTCCTCCCCGTCGGGCACGTGGATGACCAGCGTGTAGAGACCCGATTCGAGGTTGTCGATGGAGAACGAATCCCGGCTTCCCCCCGTCGTGTCCCAGGGGACCTCCTCTCCGGTCGCGATCTGGAAAAGCCCCGGACTGCCCGAAGCGTTGAGCAGGAACCAGTATTCGCCCGCCGACGGGATGGACACCTGAAGATCTCCGCCGTTGTCCGGCGTCGTGGTTCCCCGGCGGGCGGTCGCGTCCACCGAGCCTCCGCCGCTCGCGTAACTGCCGTCCCACGACTTGCTAGTGACGAACTTCCACGCGAACTGCTCTTCGGGGGCCAGGTCGATCGCCTCCACCCAATAGCAGGGGAAGATCTCGGTCATGCCCGGCTCCGATTCCCACGTGCTCGTGTCCCAGCCATTGTACACGCCGGTCACGTGGATCGAGGTCGGACCGCCCGTGCAGGAGTCATCGTAGCTCCGGAGGGCGTAGACCACGGTTGTCGGATAGGGGGGGGCGGGCGCCCCGTCGCCCCAGAAGAGGACCCCCGACAGTACGCCTTCCGCGACGATGGCGTTCGGCGTCCCCGTCGAAGGATCGAGGAGAGGATAGTTCAGGTTGTCGCCGCATCGAACGGCCGCCGCCAGGATCACGAGGGCGACGACGCCGAAGACCGCCCATCCCGTGGCTCTTCGTCTCATCAGATCACTCTCCTACCGGTCCACGACGAGGAGGGAGTTGTTTCCTCCATAACCGTCATTCACCCGCTGAGGGTTGTTCGGATCTTCTTTCCAGGTGTGTTCGTCGACCACGAACTTGTACTGGTACCTGCCCGGCGGGAGCTCGACCACGAGGGTCCAAATGCCGTCCTTGTCCGGATCCTCCATCAGGCCGATCAGATAGCTCCCCGTTTCCGCCCGGCCCCGGAGCCAATTGTTGTCCGGCCAGTTGCCGGCGAGCTGCACCCGCTGGGCCGAGGGGGCCTCGAACTGGAAGAGGACCCCCTCCTCCACGGCGTAGGGGGGAGGAAGGCGCCGTTTGACGAAGGAGAGCCCCCCGCACCCGGAGAGCCCGATCACGGCCCACGCGATCGCCGCGCCGCGGATCCATCTCGATCTCAAAATCCCCGAGCTCACCACTCGCCTCCTAGAACCTTACGATCCCTTCGATCTGGATCCGCCTCTCGTCCTCGAGGGCCTGCTCCGCCTCCGGAATGGCCGTGCCCAGACCGGAGAAGCTCCGCCGGGCCACGTCTCCGTTGGCGCCCCGCTCGAAGAGGAAGAGATCCCGGCCGATGGCGTCGAACTCGTTGGTGGTCTCGTCGACGATGAAGGGGTCGACCCCGTAGGAGAGAGAGACCTCGATCCCTTCGGCCACCTCGTACGCCGCCTCGGCGAAGGTGGACCACCACGATCCGAAGATGGCGAGGACGGGGTCGTTGTACTTGACGAGCCTGGTGTCCGAGTAGAGGCGGACCTTTTTCCACGGCCGGGCCTCCAACTGGAAGAGATTCTCCGTGTATTTCGGGTCCTTGTCCAGGTCGACCCCGGCGAAATTCCCCCGCCAGGTGAACTCGAGGTCGTGGGCAGCCCAGAGCGTGGTCGTCAGGACGGGCTTCACGAAGGAGGCGTTCCGCCCGCCCAAGAGGACCATGCGATCCACGGAAACCTCGTGCTCGCTCTGCTCGAGCCAGAAGTTTCGGGTGTCGAACCAGAACTGGTTCCGCCACGGGGTCTCGGGGTCGTAATCGAAGTCGTAGACCTCCGTCTCCAGTGCGAGACCCCACGGGCGGCCGAGGAAGCTCTCCACTCTCTTGCTCACGCCGAGCCGGTAGATGTCCAGCGAGTTCTCCAGGGTGTCCCAGAGGCCCGTGGCGTAGAAGCCCTGCTCGTGGGTCTCCCTCTCCCAATCGGCGGAGAGCTTCATGCCGAGGCCGTCCAGGCGGATGTCGCCTCCGAGGAGATAGCGCTCCGACCGGTCGACATCGAAACTCCTGTCGTCGATCTGCCTCGGGTCCGAGACACCTGTCAGGACCGGCATGTACAGGGTGTCCACGAGGGTGTCCCGGGCCGTGACCTCCAGCGTGTCGTACGTCACCGCCGTCTCGACCAGCACGTCCATCTCGCCGCCGGCCATGGCATCGATCTCGGCCCGCCCCACGAGGACCTCGGCCCTCAAGCTCCACGGCTTCTCGAGGCCGCCGGCGGCGAGGTCCGCGCCTCCCCCCCACCATCGTTCCCATGTCTCACCGAAGAGACGGTAGACCCCTCGGGTCATGGTCGAGTCTTCTCCGTCCGCCTCGATCGTCGAGAGAAACCCGGGGTTGTAGCCCCGGTCGAACCGCCAGGACGTGCCGACCCGGATGTCCCTGATCGCCGGTAACTTCGCCCGGAAGGCGAGCACGTCCTTGTCGTTGTCCGTGTCGGACACTTGGTAGTTCGCGACTTCACTTCTCCAGATCCGGTACGTGGACTTGGCGCTGTCGAACACGGCTCCAATGCTCACCACACCCAGGGAATCCACCGTGCTCCCGAAGGTCCCTCCGTTCTGGAAGTCGTCGGAGTAGAGCAGCGCCATGTCGACGCCCTTCCAGGAGTAGTCGGCCCGGGCGCCCTGCTGCCGGAATCCGAAGTCGTGATGATAGATCCCGATGTCGCCGACGAGACGGAGGGGGTCGTCGAAGACGCCCGCCGACTCGTTGTCGAACATGAGAAGACGGAACTCGTTCTTGTGGAAGAGGACCGATCCGCGGTCGAAGTGGAGGCTCGTCTTCCAGAAGTCGGTCACCGCCTCCTCGTTCTCGTTGTTGATCGTCGTGATCATGTGGAGGTCGAGGTAGTCGTTCGCCCGGATCTTCCAGTCGAGATCGAGGTCCATCGTCGGGCGCTCGAGCTCGTACCGGTCCCCCCGGCCTGAGTTCTGACGGCTGATGAAGCGGCTGATCATCCTCCCGCCGAGGAGGATCTTCGCCGAATACGCCGTGTTCGACGTGGCGGCCATGGCGACGATGTCGCCGTCCGGGCCGACGTTCACCACCGAGTTGCCGTACTCGCCGGCCGTGACCGGGTTGTCGGGGTCGGCGATCCACTGGTTGTCCACCACGAACTTGTACTCGTGCTTCCCCGGACCGAGTGCGACCGTGATCGTCCAGACCCCGTCCTCTTTCGTCATGGGGTTCGCGGTGGCGCTCCAGTTGTTGAAGACCCCCGCGAGGGAGACCCGGGTCGCATAGGCGTCCTCGTACGTGAAGCGGATCCCCCCCTCCACGGCCTCCACACCGGCTTCGGCCGCGGAGATCGCCGTGATGAGGGCGAGGAGCGTCACTGCCGTTCGTGCCAACGTCGATCTCATGGGATCCACTCCTAGAAATTGCCTTTCACGATCAACCGGATCATGTCCTTGTTGTCGGCCCCGCCGGCGAGGTCGCCGTCGTTCACCGGGACGGCGTCGTCGCCGATCCAGAACGGGCCGTAGGAAAGGAAAAGTTCCATGTTCTGCTGGGGCCGGTACTGGAGCTCCGAGAAGAGCCCCTTCCTGAGCCTCGCCGGGTCGTTGCCGAAGGCGTACCGGCTGTAGATCTTGAGCCTGTCGGTGATGTTCACCGCCGTCTCGAGGGAGACGAGCTCCTTCTTGAGGTCCGTTTCGAGATCCTTCAGCTTCCCCTGCACCCGCATCCAGGCGAGACGGCTCTCCACCTGGACCTCGGCGAAGAGGTCGTAGTTCTTCGTGATCTCGTCGAAGAACGGGTTGCTCGTGTCCACGGTGCGGTTCCGGTCGTACCAGATCTTGCTCGTGAACCCGTTCACGTACTCCGTGTAGATCTCGGCGCGCCACTTGGTGAAGGTCTTCTGCTCGAACACGTATCTCTCCCACTCCTCGTAGTCGAGGGAGACGGTGATCGCCCGCTTCGGCAGCAGGTACCAGGTGTTCAGCTTCCAGCCGACCAGGTCATTGGTGCTCTCCCCGAGGTAGTCGGAGAAGTCGGGACCGAAGTAGTAGTAGAGAGGCGCGATGTTGTAGTAGCCGAGGGTCGGCGTGCCGACACTGATCGATCGAAGTTCGGCCTTCAATGCGGCGTTTCGCGGGAGGGCGGCCGCGAACCGGTCGACCTCCCAGTCGCCCAGGTGGAAGCCGTCCTCGTCTTGGGCCGCCGGGCCCCGCCGCTTGCTGCTCGCGTACTCGAGGTAGAAGTCGATGTTGTTTCCGAACGTGTAGCGCCCGTCGAAGGCGTACACTTCGTTGTAGCCCATCTCTCCGTCCTGGGCTTCCACCTTCCGGTTGTAGGTGGTCCCGAGACGCGTCCTCTCGGTGAGAACCGGGCGGAAACGGAAGATGTGGGCGTCGTCCGAGCGGGGGGGCGGCGTTTCCCCGCCGACCCGGGACTGGCTCGAAAAATCGCTGTAGATGTAGGAGAGGACATCCTCCCACCGGCCGTTCTTCAGATTGAACCGCACACCCTGGGCGTTGTCCCCGTCCTTCGCCGGATCGGTCTGAACCACGCCGATCAGGTGGTTCTCGACCCAAAAACGGTCCTGCCGGGAGAAGAGGTACGCCTCGGCGATCGGCTTTCCGGCGCCGAACTCTTTGAAGAAGCGCATGTGCGATTCCCGGTAATGGTACTGGGGCCGGTCGTTCTCGTTCCCCCCGGTGTACCAGTCCGCTTCGACCTTGACGAACGCCTCCACCCCCGACCGGGGGGCGGTGAAGATGCGGAACTGGCTCGCCGCGTAAGTATCGTTGTTGTTCGACTCGAAGTCCCACGGGAAATTGCGATCCTGTTTCCGGATGTCGAG
This sequence comes from Candidatus Eiseniibacteriota bacterium, assembly GCA_043809585.1. Lineage (GTDB taxonomy): Bacteria > Orphanbacterota > Orphanbacteria > Orphanbacterales > Orphanbacteraceae > JBDROZ01. Next base: position 34,715 of record JBDROZ010000099.1, on the reverse strand, counting down.
CTGGAGCTGGTACTCCCCCTCGATCCGGGTGACCGCCCCGGCGAGACAGGGAACGAGCAAGGTCAGGAGGACGACGGGGGCCGCGAACCGTCTCATCGCTCCCTCCCGAAGGGGACCGTGACGGACGCCATGTAGGAGACGCCGAGGTCCTTGTGCGTGTTGAATCCGGCGTCGAAGAACCAGGAACCCGTGAGGATGCCGAATCCCCCCCAGAACTCGTAATCGAAAACGCCGCTCCGGAGGGCGAAGACGTCGAAGAACGTCACCTCCCCCCCCGCCATCGGCCGGTAGTCCCCCCGCCGGTCCCGGGCGAACCCGGCGGAGACGAGGGACGCCTCGTTCCAGCGGTAGCTCACGGACCCTTCCGCCTCCGCCTCCATGCGGGTGCCTCCGTTCCCGCTCACGAAGTCGAACTCCGGCTCGCCGATATTTCGGACGATCAGGCCGACCCGGATGAGGTCGGTCGGCTGGACGATGGCGCCGACGTCGACGGCGAACTTCGTCTGAGATCCGTAGTCGACTTCTTCCAGGGTCTCGAGGTCGGTGAAGTTCTGGTAGCCGACGCGGAAAATCTTTCCCGTGACGCCGACGCCGACGTCCCCCACGGCGGGGAGGGAGGACCGGCGCCCGAGGGAGAAGAAGAAGAGGTCCTCGGAGACCACGTCCGCGAGGCCCGTGTGGTGCCAGCCGAGCCCCAGTGTGCCGATCCTCTTCGGCACCGGGAGGGTGAGGGCCGCGAAGTTGACGGAAAGGTCCTCCACCACATAGGGGCGGTAGTGGGCGAAGAGGGCCTGGTTCCGCCGCTGCCAGCCGAAACCGGCCGGGTTCCAGTAGACCGCCGACGGATCGTCGGCGATGGCGTGGAACGCCTTGCCCATGGCGAGGGCGCGGCTCCCCACTTCGAGCCGGTCGAAGTAGGACCACGCCGGACCTGCGAAGGCCAGGGCGAGAATCGCTACGCAGACGGTTCTCTTCATCGGACCACCGAGAACCCTTTCGTCGTGCGGAAGACCCCGGGCTCCACCACGAAGCGAAGCAGGTAGATCCCCCCGGGCACGAACCGTCCGCTCTCGTCCCGGCCGTCCCAGAAGTCCCGTCCCGGATCGACGGGAGAGATGGCGCTCCTCGCGTCGTCCCGGTAGAGCACCCGGACCCGCTCCCCGCGGAGATCATAGATCTCGGCGCTCACCCGGACGAACCGGAAGAAGTCGAGCGTATCCGGCTCGGGGGAAAACCGGAAGTCGAATCGAAGGAACTCCCCCCGCTCGGGGGAGATGACGGGTCGCTCGAAACGGAGATCACTGAAGGTGAAGTTCTTCGGGATCACCGGCGGGACGATGAAGAACGCACGCCTCTCGGAGATGCCCACCCCGAGATCGGGCGAACCGTCGGCGGAAACCGTATCCGCGACCCCCTCTTCCCAGTCATAGACGCGCCGCCCGGTGGAGGTCATGTAGTAGGTGGTGTCGAGGGGCACGATCGCGAAGTTGTCGATCACCACCTGGAACGAGGATTCGATGTTGTGCCCCCCCAGATTGTCGGGCGCGGAATCGGGCCCCCCCGTGCCGTCCCCCCCCGCCGTCAGAATCGCACAGACGCGGATCGAGCGGGATGGATCGAGGCCGGCGGGCAGCACGTAGACCGAGTCGCGGATCTCCGCGCTGTAACGCCGGTCGAGCTTCCGGCCGTAGAACACGGTCCACGGAATCCGGGCCTCCATGGACCGCCCCGGGTTCCCCTGGGCGAAGGTGGCCACCGTCTCGAAGAGGGAGATGTCGACCTGGGTCACCTGATTCTCGTTCGCGTAGCGCCAGATCTGGGGGGTCGTGTTGCCGTCCCATGTGGCGAGGAAGAGATCGGGAAAGAAGTTGCCGGCGAAGACGAAGTTCCGCCGCCACGAGTTCAGCTCCGTCATCCGGTCGAGGCCGCCGGGGAGATAGTCGAACAGGAGGATGATGTTGTTGTCCCACGAGATCCCGTCGACGGCGACGTACAGGTTCTCCGCGTCCCAGGTGATCTTGATCTGGTTGATGTCGTTGTTGAACCCCCACTTCGAGTCGTTGTCCCTCTCCTGGGAGACCGCTTCGGGCACCCCGTCGCCGTTCACGTCGATCAGGGTGTCCACGAACACCGCCTCGTCCTCGGCGAAATCCGAGGAGTATCCGTCGATCACGATGCGGTCCGAGAGATCCGGGGCGGTTTCGGCGGCCGTCAAAGCGGGCCACAAGAGGGCCGCGAGCAGGGAGAACGCGGGGACCGCCGGGACAAGGCAGAGGGTCTTCGCAGTCATCGAATCTCCACCGGTGGGTCGATTCCGTCTTTCGGTGCGAGAGGATATCAGCGCCCCCTTCGGTCCGTCAAGGGCTACCGCCCTCTTGAGCGGGGCGTCCGGGGGGGGTACGATACGGGCGCACGATCGGCCCGGTCCCGTGACCGACCCCATACTAAGGAGTGAGCCATGCGCGTCCGCCCCTTCTTCTTTTCCCTGTTTCCCGTCCTGCTCCTCGCCGCCGCCTCCGGGCCCGCCGCTGCGGATCCGGTCACCTTCCGCTACGCCCCCGGGAAAGACGCGGAGCAGATCTTCGTGGCGGGCGACTGGAACCAGTGGGACCCGGCCGCCGACGCCCTGACCGACGAGGACGGCAACGGCATTTTCGAAGCGACCCTCGACCTCGCCCCCGGCCGTCACGAGTACAAGTTCGTCGTCGACGGCGATTGGGTGGAAGACCCGGGAGCTTCCGAGTCGGCGCCGAACCCGTACGGATCGGCCAACTCGGTGATCTACGCCGGCGGCGCGCGACCGAAGCCGGAGACCTACCGAATCGGCCCGATCAAGAAGTCGGCGGGGACCGAAATGCGGGAAGTGAAGTTCTTCTTCCGGGGCGACCCGGTCCCGAGCCGGGTTTTCCTGGCGGGGACTTTCAACGAGTGGAAACCGGACGCCCTCCCCATGTCCGGCCCCGACTCGGAGGGGGCCTTCGCCACCACCCTTCTCCTCGGTCCGGGAGAGGTCCTCTACAAATTCGTCGCCGACGGCGTCTGGCGCCACGATGCGGAGAACGACCGGACCGTCGACGACGGGTTCGGGGGGTTGAATTCGGTCCTCCTCGTCGACGACCGCTTCCCCAAGGTCGCGATCGTGGCGGGAGACGGGAGCATCCGGGAGGGAACCCTGAATCTGGAGACCGACGCCCATATCGTGCGGACCGAACCGGAGCGCCTCGTGGTCACCGCCCGGGCCTTCCAGGGGGACGTGACCGGCGCCTCCCTCCTCTTCCGGCGCCGGGGAGAGGAGACCCGTCTTCCCATGCGCGGGATCGGCGAAGACGGCCGCTACACTTACTTCCGGGGGGAGCTGGAGATGCCGGTCGAAACGGAAGGGCGGCTCGGGGTTCTTTTCCGGGACGGCTCCGCGGAGCGGATCATGACCCGGACGGGCCTCACCGAGAAAGCGTCGGACGCGGATCTGATTCCGGTCGGGCCGATGCAGAACCCCCTCTTTTCCATGCCCGACTGGGTGGTGGACGGAGTCTTCTACCAGATCTTCCCGGAGCGGTTCCGGAACGGAAGCAAGAAGAACGACCCCGATTTCTCCGAGCCCTGGTACGCGGGGAAGACGGAGCTTCCCGAGTCGGGAACGACGAACGGGGAATACTACCATCTCGTGCACGATTGGTACGACGTGGAGGGCTTGAAGAAGAGCCCCTACCGGACCGATGGCCGGCCCGACTACTTCTCCTTCTACGGCGGCGATCTCGAAGGCGTGCAGGAGATGATCCCCTACCTGAAGGACCTCGGGGTCACGATTCTCTACTTCAATCCCCTCCACACGGCCAAGTCGAATCACAAGTACGACGCCTGCGATTACCGGGAGGTGGACCCGCATTTCGGCGGCAACGAGGCGTTCCGGGCACTCGCGGAGACGGTCCACGAGGCGGGCATGAGGATCGTCGTGGACGGCGTTTTCAACCACACGGGGAATTGTCACTACGCCTTCCGGGAGTGCGTGGAGAAGGGGAAGGAGTCCCCCTATTGGACGTGGTACGAGTGGAAGAAGTGGCCCATCCCCGAATCGTGGGGCCCCTCGGAGAAGGCGATCGACTACTACGACTGCTGGTGGGGCTTCGGCGACCTTCCGAACCTGAACTTCGACCTCGCCCGCCTCGGCCCGGTGGAGCAGGAGGCGCGGCGCGTCTCCGACGCGAAACCGAACTGGCCCGTCATCGAAGAGATCCGGGAGACGGTCCGATTCTGGCTCGGCGACCTGGGGGCGGACGGCTTCCGGCTCGACGTGGCGAACGAGGTCCCGGCCTGGTTCTGGAAGCTCTTCCGCGAGGAAGTGCGGAAGGTGAAGCCCGACGGCTACGTGATCGCCGAGCTTTGGGGGGACGCCGCGAGCGAGCTCTCGCCGCTCCAGTTCGACGCGACCATGAACTACAGGTACTTCCGGGAGCCGGCCCTCGCCTTTTTCGCCCAGAGCCGGATCGACGCGAGGACATTCGACCTCCAAATCGCGGGCGGGCGGTACTCGTACCCCCTCCCGTCGGTCCTCGGCGCGATGAACCTCCTCGGCTCCCACGACACGGAGCGGTTCCTCACGTCCGCCGGCGGTGACACGCGCCGCCTCCTTCTCGCCACCCTCTTCTCGGTCACCTACATCGGCGCGCCCCACATCTACTACGGGGACGAGATCGGCATGGCGGGCGGGCCCGACCCGGACTGCCGCCGGCCCTTCGGGTGGAAGCGACTCGAGGAGCCCTCGGCCCGGGCGATCCGGGAGCGGATCCGGCATTATCTCGGGATGCGGCGGGAGCACCCGGCGCTCCGGCGGGGCGATTTCCGGACCCTCCTCGCCGACCGGAATCTCTTCGCCTTCGCCCGCTGGAAGGGAGGCGACCGGCTCGCGGTGATCCTGAACGCCGGCAACGCCCCGGCGGAGATCGTCCTCGAGGCGGCGGCCCTCCCCTTCCCCGCGGAGAGGGCCCGGGATCTCTTCGCCGGACAGGACCTCGCCTTCGAAGAGGACGCGCTCACGATCCGGCTCGAGCCCTTCGCGGGGGCGGTCCTCGCATTCCCCGAGTCGGCCGGAAGCGATTGATCGGGCGGCGAGGCGATGGTATAATTAATTCGCTATTTAGAAGATGCGGGCGCGGTCCGCGCCGACCGTCGGAGCCCCCTCCCACGCTCCGGGCGGGGGCCGGCGGACCGTTTCTCGTGTGTGCCCTACACCCCGCTCCCCTGTCCGCCATCGTGAGGAGTATTTCCATGTCGACGACCCGCGCCCGCCTTCGCGGAACCCTCGCCGCCCTTTCGATTCTCGTTCCGACCGCCGCCCCCGCCTGGTCGCCTCCGGCCGTCCCCGCCCCCGGAATCGAGGCGCTCGGGGATCCGTCCCTCTACGGAGCGGAGCATGGGAGGGCGCTCGATCCGGTCTACGACGTCCGCTCGGACGCCGGGGGCGGCGATCTGATGGCGTTTTACTACGACCAGAACACGGACCGTCTCGTCTTCCGGGCCCAGGTGAAGGACCTCGGATCGTACGACGGCAAAACGAACCGGATGCGGGACTCCGGCGTCCGGCTGTACGTCGCCCTCGACTATCTCGAAGGAGGGACCACCGCGCTCCCCGACGGGATCGCCGGCGAATCGCCGATTGCCTGGGACCGGGTCCTCCGGCTGGGCTACGAAGGCGGTGATCTCCGGGCGGCCCTTCTCGACGATTCGATGAACCCGTCCGAGACGGAGCGGATCAAGAGCGCCCTCGTCACCTCCCGGCACCATATGGTGGAGGGGGAGATCTGGCTCCCCGGCGGCTTCGAGGAGGCCGCCCTCGCCGCGGCGGGGAAGTCGGGCGTCTCCTACGAGACGATCGCGCCCTCCCTGGCCGCACGGGACGCGACACCGGTCCGTTTCTACGTCTTCACGGCCCGGGGCGAAGAGATGATCGACGACATCGTCACGGACAACGGGGCCCTCGCGGGCGATCACAACGTGGCGTTCATGGTGCACGGCAACCAGGGGCTCACGTGGACCACGGTCTTCTACGGCGAGCGGGGCGAGAACGCCGCCGGGCCGGGTGACCCCGCCAACCCCGACGACGGCTTCGACGAGATTCTGGACGCCCACCGGTACTACCAGATCCCGCTGAACATGCACCTCGCCGGGCAGCTCCAGACCGCGGCGGAGTGGCACAACCCCGAGTTCAACGATTCCATGGCCGCCGCCGTCTCGAACGGATGGGGGGACATCATCACGTCCGCCTACGCCCAGCACATGATGCCCTTCGTCCAAGACGACATGAACGACTGGGCGGTGAACATCGAGAAAGTGATGTCCGACTGGCGTTACGGCGACACGGCGACGGTGGCGTGGGTGCCGGAGCGGGTCTGGCTCGAGAACCCGGACAACGACGGGAACGGGATCGCCGCCGACGGGGGCGTCGTCGACAACACCCTGCTCGACGACTGGCTTCCCCACGGCGTCCGGGCGGTGATGCTCGACGACTACATTCACCTCGACTACTACAACAACGTCTTCGACGACCGTCATATCTACATCCACTCGAGCGGCCTCAAATTCATCCCCATGGACGGCGACTTCGTGGGGAACATGGACAACGACTGGGGCTCGGCGTGGAACATGATCATCGGCCTCTCGTCAGACGAGATCCTGGTCTACGGAAACGACTGGGAGATCCCCTCCGAAGTGAGCCAAGGAGCTTCGAACGCGTGGGCCCTCAACAACTGGATCAACGTCTTGCAGCAGTGTTCGATCAACAGCGGCACCGTGGCGGTCTGGAAGCTCTCCGACGCGATCCATCACGGGGCGTTCCTCCGCTCCAACAACCCGACGATCCAGAACGGGACCTACGGGCTTCTGGGCGGCAAGTGGGGTTACGGCGGGGGGAACAACTCGTGGTACATCGACTGGGCGGCCTACGACGATCCCCAGCACGTCTGGGACTTCCACGTGCCGACCTGGGACTACGGGACGATCTGGAACAACACGTACAACAAGATCATGGGCTCCCCCGCGAACGACCTCTCCGAAACGGCGTGGTACGTGATGATGACGAACCTCCACGAGACCGGCTGGCACGACAACGGAGAGATCAGCGGGTGGATCTACCGCTACTCGAACCACATCAAGAACGCGAACGTCTACGCGGAGGCGTCGCGGTGGGCGAACGGCGACTACCCCGCGGCCACGGGCGCCTACCTTTCCGACATCGACGAGGACGGCGAGGACGAAGGCGTCATTTACAATGAGAACCTCTTCGCCGTGATCGAGCCGATCGGCGGGCGGATCGTCTATCTCTTCGCGCAAGAGGCGGGGGACGAGTACTCGGTGATCGGGAACTGCAACGTCTACTGGGCGGACACGGAAGGGGACTACAACGAGGGGAACCACACGGGCGGTCTCTCGGACGTCTCCGTGGCCGGCCTCGACCGGGAGCACGACACGTACTCGATCGACGTCGTTGCCGGCTCGGGGGGCACGGTCACCCTCGACCTGGTCCACCCGAACGTGAAGAAGCGGCTGAACCTGACGTCCGGCGCCAAGCATATCGGCGTGATCTACGACGCCGGGGGCCAGGATGTCTACATGAAGAGCGGCTTCTCCCCCGACCTCCTCGACCTGATCTGGAACGCCGAAAGCGACCGGATCTGGGCGGCGACGCCCGCCGCGGGGGCCTACTTCGGCCAGCGGAACCCGAACTCAGGGGCCACGGCGGCGATGGTCGTGGGGGGGGGCGGGGCCCGCTTCAACCTGCAGTACAACTCGACCCTGCTCGGCGTGGACGAGATCTTCGGAAGCGGGCAGTTCGAGGTGTACCTCTTCGCCGGCGAGACGGCGCCGCCCGACGGGAACGGCAACGTCGCCGAGCTCCAAGCCCTCGCGACCGCCCTCACCGACACGCTCGCGCCGGGTGCGATCTCCGCGACCTACTTCCCGACTCCCGACCGGATCTCGATCCGGTTCAACGAAGTCGTGAAATACGATCAGGTGACGGTGACCGGCTTCTCGGTGGACGACGACGACGACGGCGCGGCGGACGTGACCTTCTCGGCGGGCTGCTCGGTCAGGACCGTGAACAACAGCGTCCGGATCGACATCGACCTCGACGCCTCGACGGCGGCGGCGATCGACGCGCTCAGCCCGAACACCCTCGAGCTGATGCTGGCCGCGAACACGGTGCGGGACGAGGCGGGGAACGGCAACGACGCCCAGGATCACACGGACGACATCCAGATCACCGTGGCGCCGGCGACGATGATCACCATCGACGGCTACTTCGATCCGGGCGAGTGGACCTCCGCCATGCGGGTCGTGAACGACGACTGGGACAGCCAGTGGACGACCCCCGCCCCGGGGGACACGAACGACATCAACGGTCTCTGGATGACCTGGGACGGCACCTTCCTCTACCTCGGCATCGAGGGGATGGTCCACGGCAACTCGTGGCTTCTCTACCTGGACACGAACCCCGGCGGATCGGCCGGCGAGTCGGACCTCGACTCGATCGACCATTGGGAGCGGGGCGCCCACCTCCCCTTCCCCGCCGACTTCCAGTACGGCTGCTACCAGCACCAGGGCCCGTTCGATTCGGACAGCTTCTGGAAGATCACGAGCGACACGACCACCCAGGACTTCAGCGGGTCCATCGTTTCCGCATTCGACTCCCCGCATTTCTACGGGACGGAGGGGGGAAGCGAGATGGCGATCCCCTGGGACGTCATCTACGGCCTCGGTGCGGGCAACGTGCCCCCCGGCGCCTCGATCAGCCTCGTCGCGTCGATCACCTGGGACCCGGAGCCGGACGGCGAACTCGGCGGCGATCAGGCGCCCGACAACATCTCGGCGACGGCGCCGGATCTCGACAACTACGTGACCTTGACGGTGGACGGGAACGGCGACGGCCTGCCGGATGCAACGAACGAGCCGGTGGGCGTGGCCCGCGGCGACGGCGGCCCTATGGCCGCGCCCCTCGCCCTTCTCGGCAACGCGCCGAACCCGTTCAACGCCGCCACGACGATCCGATTCACCGTGCCGGGCCGGGCGGGAACGGCGGCGCACGCCGCGGTCGACGTTTTCGACCTCACGGGCCGCCGCGTGAAGACCCTCGTCGACGAACCGGTGCCGGCCGGATACCGGACCGCCTTCTGGAACGGCACCGACGCCCGGGGGGCCGCGGTCGCCTCGGGAATCTACTTCGTCCGGCTCCGCGCGGGAGGAGAGACGGCGACGAGAAAGATCACCCTGATCCGGTGATAGGGAACGTCCTGTCAAGCCCTCTATCCAGGCCCCGGGCGCAAGCCCGGGGCCTGGACCGATTCTCGGCGCCCCCCCTCACTTCCATTGCGCCTTGCCCCGGGAGAGGGTACTCTCCTTCCTAATCCGGCTCCCGGAGACGCGGGCGCCGGTTCGGGAGGATCTCTTCTTGCCCGGCCGATCCGCCGCCACCTCCAAGCACTTTCCCCCGCCGGGGGTCCCCCTTCCGTCAGGGGGGCGTCACCCCCTCCTTGATCTGTTCCTGTTCCTCGTCTTTCTCTATCTGTTTCTCTTCAGCATCGAACTGATGAGCGCCGCCTTCAAGCTCGCCGGCAAGGGTTTCGCGGAGCATCTGCTCACGATGACCTCCGACCCGGTCGCGGGGCTCATCATCGGCATCGTCGTGACCAGCATCATCCAGAGCTCCTCCACGACGACGTCCATCGTGGTCGGTCTCGTCGCGGCGGGGAGCCTCGACCTCCGCCTCGCCATTCCCGTGATCATGGGGGCGAACATCGGAACCACGGTGACCAATACGATCGTGTCGCTCGGGCACGTCAGAAACCCGAAGGAGATGGAAAGGGCATTCGCCGCCGCCACGGTCCACGACTTCTTCAACATCATGTCCGTACTCGTGCTCTTTCCGATGGAGCTCCGGTTCCATCTGATCGAGAAGACGGCGACGGCGCTCGAGCGGGCCTTCGAAGGGGCCGGGGGCGTCGCCATGGTCAGCCCCCTCAAACTGATCCTCGGCCCTCCCGTCCACCATCTGAAAGACCTTCTTCCCCATCCTGTCCCGCTCCTCGTCCTGGCCTTCCTCGTCCTCTTCCTCTCGCTCTCCCGGATGGTGCGGCTCATGAGGCGTCACGTGATGGGACGGGCGGAGGGGTTCTTCAGCCGCGGTCTCTTCCGGAACGACGCCATCGCCTATCTGGTCGGCTGGATCCTCACGTCCCTCGTGCAGAGCAGCTCGGTGACCACGTCCCTCGTGGTGCCCCTCGCAGGAACGGGGGCGCTCTCGGTGAGGGAGATCTACCCCTATACGCTCGGCGCGAATCTGGGAACGACGATCACCGCTCTTCTCGCCTCCCTCGCCACGGCGAACCCCGCGGCGGTGACCGTCGCCCTCTCCCACCTGGTGTTCAACATGTTCGGCACGGCCGTCTTCTATCCCCTCCGGATCCTGCCGATCCGTCTCTCGACCGGCCTGGGGGCGATCGCCGCACGATCCCGGAGGAACCTCGTGTACGTCTTCGTCATTTACGCCCTCCTTCACGTCATCCCGATCGTCTACGTGCTCTTCCGGTAGCCGGTCCCCGGCGTCCCTCCGGAATCGTACGGGCGGCCTTCCGTCTCATGATGTACGATGGCGCCGGCCCCACCGTCGAAACCGAGGAGGAGTTCCCATGCCCCGATACGAGAACATTCCCGACTTTGTCCGCCAATGGACCGAGATGGACCTTCCCTTCGGCGGCACCGCCGGATGGATGGTGCGGGGAGACAAGCAGCAGGTCGTCTTCGTCGAATTCGGCGAGAGGCTGGATGTGCCGGAGCACGCCCACGCGGAACAGTGGGAGTTCGCCCTCGCCGGCAAGGTGGAACTGAGGATCGACGGCGAAACCCGGGTCTACGGGCCGGGGGACAACTTCTTCATCCCCGCCGGGAAACCCCACGGGGCCACGGTGCACGCCGGGTACAAGGCGATGATCGTCTTCAATGAGAGGGACCGATACCGAGCGAAGCAGTGACCGGGCGGCTCGGAAAACGTCGATGTTTCCGATTCCCCCGTTCCCCGCATGCTCCGGTCGATCCGTCTCCGGATCCGAGTTCGATCCTCGTCTTCCGGGTGAATACGACCATGCGGCGAAAGAAGAGCGGCTTCGGAGCCCGAGCCCCGAAGCCGCCGTTGGATCGAAGGAGAATTGTCGGACGGTTACCAGCGGTCGCGCCGGCCTCCGCCGCCGCCGCGGCCGCCCCGGTCCTCCTTGGGCTTGGCCTCGGCCACCTTGAGGTTGCGGCCGCCCATTTCGAAACCGTCGATGGCCTGGATCGCGGCGTTCCCCTGGTCGTCCGGCATCTCGACGAAGGCGAAGCCGCGGGGCCGGCCCGTGTCCCGGTCGGTGATGACGCTCACCTCGTTGACCGTCCCGTGGGCCTCGAACAACTCGCGGAGTTCGGACTCCGTCGCACTGAAGGGAAGGTTGCCGACATAGATCTTCATGCCGATCTCGCGCTCCGTCGCCCCCGGGAAATCTTTTCGAGTCTTCCGGTCCGCCCGGAGGCTCCGCGGCGGCGCCGGATCTCGACCTGTCCGGGACCGCCGGCGGCGGCCCTTCGGCACGAGGGAACTCGATCCTGGGCCATGCTCGATCCAATGGGGGCTCATCGGCGAGTGGAGCCGGCAGGAACGAACCGATCTGTGCGTGTAGGAAAGTAGCACGTCCCCCCCGCTTGTCAAGCCCCTAAAGGACCGGTGTCCGTGCGCGGGCCGGGCCTTCGACTCCGTCCGTCAACGGATCCCTCTCACCGCCCGCACGCCTTCCCTATCCCCTGCCCGAAGCCGGGGGAGAAGATCAGGGGGCGGGGTCCGGACAGGGGGGCGTGGTCGTGTCGGCCACGGCCGAGAGGGGGGACTCATTCGCCCCCTCGTCGAACGCCTTGAGGGCGAAATAGTAACGTGCCCCCTCGCCGAGCCCGACGACGGTGAACGACTCGTCCGACCCGGCGTGGGACGGAACCGGTTCGCCTTCCGCCGCTTCGGCATCCTTCCAGTTCGACACGTTCGGCTCGAAGAGAGCGTATCGGACGTCATAGGACGTCGCCGTCCCTTGGTCCCCGTCGTCTCCCGGGGCCGTCCACGAAAGCGTCACCGAGGAGCAGGTGAGGGCGGCCACCACGAGATCGGCCACGTAGCCCGGGGGGGTGACGTCGCCGGCCGGGGCCGTGGCGGCCCGGAGGATGTTCGAAGTCGCCGAACCGTTGCCGGCCCAGTCGAAGGCCCGAAGGCCGAAGAAGTAGGTCCTCCCCGCGAGCAACCCCGCGACCTCCATCGAATCGGTCTCTCCCGCGCCCCCGGGGTTCGGCTCGCCGATGACGCGGCTCGCCGGGTCCCACGAGGCGACGGCCGCGCTGTCCGGGGCGAACCGGAGATCGTAGGAGGCGGCGTTCCCCGAGTCGGCGTCATCCCCCGTCGCGGTCCAGGCGAGGGTGATCGACGAGGACGTCGCCCTGAGAAGGGAGAGGTCCGTGATCGCCGCCGGGGGGATCGAGTCGCCCTCGGCGAGCGTCGAGTCGACGACCACGTTCGAAATGGGGGACCAGTTGGTCTCCACCTCGTCCCGGCTCTTCAGACCGATGAAGTAGACGACCCCGGGAATCAGGCCGGTGAGCGTGTAGGTCTCCGCGCTGCCGGCGGCGGAGGGGATCGGCTCGTCCACCGCCTGGGCGAGGGCCGCCCAGTTGGCGTCGGTCACGTTGTCGGAGAAGGAATACCGGATGCCGTACTGGAACGGGGTCCCCGAGTTCCCGTCGTCCCCCGGCGCGGTCCACGCGAGATCGAGGGAGGCGGCGGCCCGCCCCGTGACCCGGAGGTCGCCGACGACGGCGGGGGGCGTGACGTCCTTGTCGCCGATCCCCGCGGGATCGTCCTCGCCGCAGGCGGCGAAGAGAGAGAAGAGAAGAAGGGGGACGATCCGGGCGGCCGGGTCGAGGAGATTTCCGCGCATGAGATGATCCTCCGAAGACGATCGTCGGTGCCGTTCCGTGACGCCTACCGTACACCGGCCCGGACCATCCCGCAACCACCCCCGTCCCCCCGGACCCGTGGCGACTCGGCACACCCGCCGGTGTCGCCGGTTCTCACACTCCGCTCCGGCGCCCGAGGGAAAGGGGCGGCGGAGGGCCGAGAAGGCCGTATTCGCCGATCGGGCCTATGGCACGATCCCTGCTTTGGGCCGGTGAGAATCGCCGGACCAGGGTAGGCGAGAGGTCAGGGGGGCGGCCCCGGTCCTTGCCTCACCCGCGCAGCCGGGATAAGATGCCGCCCATCGAAAACGAGCATCGAACGTTCAACGCCCCCTCGCCGCCTCACACCGGCGGGGACAGAACCAGGAGGTCTTGCCATGTTCTCTCGCCAGGGGCTCCTCGCCGGAGTCCTCCTCATCGCTCTCCTCCCCTCCCTCGCGTCCGCCACCGGCACCGTGAGCGGTTTCGTCCGGGGCGCCGACGACGGTGAGGGGATCTCGTACGCCGACGTCTTCCTCCGGGGTTCGGGCCTCGGGAAGATCGCCAACGAGAAAGGCTATTACGTCATCACCGGGCTGGCCCCCGGTCCGTACACGATCGTCTTCAGCCACGTCGGCTATCGTCTGGAGGAGCGGCCGATCGAGGTCGGCCCGGACCAAGAGATCCGGCTGAACGTGGAAATCACCCCGGCCTCGGCCCGGGCCGAGGCGATCGAGGTGGACGCGGACCGGGACGGGATCGGGCTCCGCCGGAAGGGGCTCTCCCTGAACACGAGGGAGATGAACCGGGTGCCCGCGATCGTCGAGTCCGATCTCATGAGGAGCGTGCAAATGCTCCCCGGCGTCAGCAGTATCTCCGACTTCTCGAGCGGGCTCTACGTCCGGGGGGGGAGCGCCGACCAGAACCTGATCCTCCTCGACGACGCCGACGTCTACAACCCGAACCACCTGTTCGGCTTCTTCAGCACCTTCAACACCGACGCGGTGAAGACGGTGGACCTCCAAAAGTCGGGCTACCCCGCCAAGTACGGCGGCCGTCTCTCGTCCCTCCTGGACGTGCACAACCGGGACGGCAACCGGAAGGAGTTCGAGGGGACCGTCCGGGCGAGCATCATCGCCTCGAGCGCGACCCTCGAGGGCCCGTGGCAGCGGGGGTCCTGGATGGTCTCCGGCCGGCACACGTACATCGAGCCTCTCGCCGCGGCCATGGACATCGACCTTCCTTACAAGTTCTACGACGTCCACGGCAAGCTGAACTGGGACGTCGGGCCGAACGACCGGGCGTCGATCAGCTACTACGAGGGCCTTGACCGTCTCGACTGGGACCGGACAGGCCTCGACTTCCTGCTCGACTGGGGGAACCGGACCTCGTCCCTCCGGTGGACCCACCTCTTCGGCACGAAGCTCTTCACCGACTTCGCCCTCACCTACAGCCGTTTCGACTCGAGGGCCTCCTTAGCATTCCAGGACCTCGAGTTCGAGGCGCGGAACGAAATCGACGACGTCGGGGGGAAAGTCAACACCACCTGGACGCCGAGCGCCGACCACACCCTCGACTTCGGTGTCGAGTCGAAGTCCCTCGACTTCCATTTCAATCAAGGTTACGAGGACGAGGACGACATCGACTTCACCTACAGCGGCAACTACGGCGCCGCGTACGCCCAGGAGACGTGGCGTCTCGGCACCCTCGCCGAGGTGCAGGCGGGGCTCCGGCTCGAGTACTACTCGGAAGGAGATTATCTCGACCTCGGACCGAGGCTCTCGGTCCGGCGCCGGCTCGGGGAGACCCTCGCCGCCCACGCCACCTACGGACGCTACCATCAGTACCTGAACCTGGTCCACCAAGAGGGAGCGAGCAACGCCGACCTGTGGTTCCCCGTCGACGAGACCATCTCCCCCGGAACGGCGGACCACTACATCCTCGGTCTCGAGTTCGGTCCGTACGAGTCGTTCGACGTGACCCTCGAGGGGTACTACAAGCCTTACCGGAACGTGGTCGAGTTCAGCGAGGAGTTCACCCGCTCCCTCGTCGCATCGGACGCCGAGCTCGGCGAGCTATTCAACTCGGGAGAGGGGAAGGCGTACGGCGCCGACCTCTACCTCCGGAACCACTGGGCGGGATGGGAAGGGTGGCTCGGCTACTCCCTCGGCTGGACCAAGAGGGAGATCGACGGCTTCAACTTCGGCGACGAGTATTATCCCCAGTACGACCGGCGCCACCAGATCGTCATGATGCAGGAGCGCACATTCGGGAGACGGTGGAGGATGAACGTCGCCTTCAAGTACGGCTCGGGCCAGCCCACGACCCTCGCCACGGGGCGGTACACGGTGTACGACATCACCGGGCGCTCGTACGACACGACCCTCGACGGCGAGATGAACGCCTACCGGCTCCCCGACTACCAACGGCTCGACGTCGGAATCTCCTATCTCGGCCAGTGGAAGGGGATGATCATCGAGCCGAACCTGCAGATCATCAACCTCTACAATCACGAGAACGTCTATCTCCGGGCCTACGACACCACGAAGAACCCGGTCGAGTTCGAAGACGTCACCATGCTCCCCTTGCTCCCGACGCTCGGCGTCCGGGTTTCATTCTAAGGAGACGACGGTCATGAACGGGAAATCAGCGATCATGGAGAGCATCGGCGGCGGGCTCTGGCCCGCGGCCCTCCTCGCGGCCCTCCTCCTGCCGTTCCTTGCCGGCTGCGGCAGCGGCGACACGACGGGACCGGGATTGGAAAGGGAGATCGTCGTCTTCGGCTATCTCTACGTGAACGAAACGGTAAGCGACGATCTCGCGATCTTCCTCTCCCGCACCATGCCCGTGGACGAGTACTACTCCCTGGACGACGCGGTCGTCACGGACGCCCTCGTCACTCTGTGGAAGGAGGGGGCCGAGTCCCCCGACACCCTCGCGATGGTCCGCCCCGGCTACTACGCGAACCCGGCCGTCGCGATCGAGCCGGTGACGACCTATCACCTGAGGGTCGAGGCGGGCGGCGAGGACCCGATCAACGCCACCACGACCACTCCGTGGCCCTTCGAGGTCTTCTCCGAGCCCCGGGTCCTCCCCGACTCGATGGCCCACTCCGCCATCGCCGATTCCTTCCCGATCTACCTCGACTGCGAATTCGACGACCAGGTCTTCCTCGTCGACGCGTACTGCCTCGAGGATTGGGAGGACGCGAAGTACGTCGAGGCGATCGGGCCCGAGGAAGGGCCCGTGGACTACGACGAGTACGGCGGCGACAACGGGCAGCCCCGGCATATCGCCCCCTACTTCCGCGTCAAGGGTCTGGAGCGGGAGAACGGCCATT
Organism: Candidatus Eiseniibacteriota bacterium; assembly: GCA_043809585.1. Classification (GTDB taxonomy): domain Bacteria; phylum Orphanbacterota; class Orphanbacteria; order Orphanbacterales; family Orphanbacteraceae; genus JBDROZ01. The sequence continues at coordinate 18,379 of JBDROZ010000099.1, read as the reverse complement.
ACCGGCTCGGCTGGTACGGAGACCTCTTCGTCTTCTACGGCGACTACGACATCCAGGTGCTGTCGGTCGACGAGAACTACTACAACTACCTCTACCGTGACCATCCCGAACTGAACGGCGGCGTCGAGGGCGGGATCGGCGTCTTCGGCTCCGCCTGCCGGAAGGCGTGGCGGGTCCGGGCGGTGGAGTAGGGAAAGCGGACCTCGATGCGCATCGTCGGTGGGGCGAGCCGGCGGAGCGACGCAGGCCGGAGGAGGGGCGCGGTCTCCTCCCCCACCGGCCCCCGGACGCGAAGACGGACGTCCGCGGTTCTGTCACACCGGGCGATGGCACGCCGGAGCTCGGCCTCCGCCTCCGGCCGCGCCACGCCCCGGAAATCGAGATCGTGGGCCGCCATCGGCCGGGCGGGGAGTTCCTCGAAGAGGGCGTCGGCGATTCGCCCCCGGCCGTCCCCGGTCGACCGGACTCGGAGCCGAAGGACCCCCTTCGGCTCGTTCCTTTCGGCGAAGGACGTCCTCTCCGTCGAGCCGGCGTAGAGGACTCGAGTCCCGAGAGCCCGCCCCGCGAGATCCCGCCGGAGCACCTGAGCGCGGTGGATGTGTCCGGAGAGGACCGCCGCGAACCGGTCCGGCACGAGCCGACCGGGCAGCACGTCCGCCCCCCCCCGGAACGTGAAATCGGCCGGCCCCACGGTCGCCCCCTCCACGGTCTGATGCATCAGGAGCAGTCGGACGTCCGCGGGCCGCCGGTCCCACGATGTCGCGGAGAGGAGCCCGGGGAACTTCCGGCGGAGATCCACCCTTTCGAAGGGGAAGCCCGAGACGGCGATCTTCGTTCCCCGCACATCGAACCGGACCGTGCGGGGTCGATCGATGACGTGAAGATCGGGAAAACTCCAGTAGAGGGGGAAGGGGAGGGCGGACCGTTCATGATTGCCGGGGAGGATCACGACGGGCACACCGGCGGCCGTGACGGCCCGGAAGATCTCCAGAGCCCGCAGAACGACTCCCTCCCTCACCCGGGAGCGGAAAAAGACGTCCCCCCCGTGAAGGAGGAGATCCGCTTCCCCCCGGAGCGCGGGGGCGACGGCCTGTTCGAAAGCTCCGAAGAAGTCTTCCCCCCGTCGGGTGGCCGGGAGAGCGGCGGCCCGGGGAAGATCGAAACCGAGATGGGTGTCGGACAAGAAGAGAACGCGCACCTCCCCCACCACCTCTCCCCCTCCCATCAGACCATCCGGAGAAGCCGGCGAAGCCGCTCGGGACCGAGCCGGACGCCCGAGGAGAGAGTGACTTCCACGGGCCGGTTCTTCCCGACGAGGCGGCGGATCTCGGTGGTCAGGACCCGAAGCCGGTCGTAGGCACCCCGGTTCGAGACGGGGTCGGGGGAGAGTGCGAGCTCCCGACGCTCCGCCGGGCCGGGCAGGTCCGGCTCCCAACGAACCACCGCTCCCCCGAGGAGGGCGAACCACCGGGCCCGCCGGACGAGGTGGGCGGTCCGGACGACGAGACCACCGAGAAGGGCCGCCACGTCTTCCCCTTCCAGGATTCGAGACCGCTCCTCCTCCTCACGGCCGGGCTCCTCCTCGACTGTCTCCCCCATCTTCTCCCGCCAGAGCTTCGTCCCCGCCGCGAGGAGTGTCCCAGGCGAGGGACCGGTGAGAGTCTCCTCTCCGAAGAGCCGGAGCCCCGTCCGGATCGCGCCCGGCGCGATCCGAATCGCACGAATGCCGAGATCCGCCGCCGCGGCCGCCTCGTCCCGGATCAGCGGCTTCTCACTCAAGAGACGGCGAAGGGTTCCGCAGGCCAGAGGGGTCGCCCTATCCGGAAAAGGACCGGTCGCGTGTCCGGGGTCCGGGCCGGGCCGCGCCGAATCGAGGGGGCCCGAGAAGAACCAGACCTCCACGCCCTCGTTCTTCATGGCCCGGTTGTAGGGAGGGCGGCGCCGCCCGATCTCCTCCGCTTCGAGGAGGGCGGCCTCGAGGGGGGAAGCGGTAACGGTGACTTCCACGTCCCGTGCCTGGGTGACCATCTCGAGATGACGCTCTCCGGCGCGCCGTTTCCGATAGTAGCTGTTCACCCGCGACTTCAGCGACGCCGCCTTCCCCACGTAGAGCACTCCGCCGTTTCCGCCGAGAAACCGGTAGACACCGGGAAGATCGGGAAGGGCGAGCCGCTTCGCCCGATCGAGGGGATAGGCAAACCGATCCCCCCGGGGGAGCGGCCGGGAGCGGAGGAAATCGTCGAGGTCGCCGGCGGTCCGTACCCCGGCCTCCGTCCGCAGCCGCTCGACCAGTCCGCTCCACACCCGGGCGGTGGCGGCGACATGAACGGCGGACCGCTTCATCTCCGGAAGGGGATCGCCGAAGAAGCCGGCCAGCGCCCGAAGGCCCCGGCGGGGGAGATCCGGGAAGAGACGCCGCGCGATTTCGTGGGTGCAGTAGAAGGGGTGGGGGGGGCGCTCTCCCCAGAGGGGAGCGAGAAAGACCTGCTCGAACCGCGCGTAGTGGGCGACGGCGGGTATCGCCGTCCCGAGCGCTTCCCCCGTCCCGCCCTCCCACTCCGCCGAAGAGCTAATGCGCGCCGCGAGCTCCCGTCGGGGCATAGCCCCCGCCATTTCGTCCCCCCGAATCCCCGTGAGCCGGACGATCGCCCGGGGGATCTCCTCCCCCTCCGGGAGCCGGACGAGACAGGATTCCACTTCCGCCGGCGCGGGCGGCTCCTCGACGGCCCGGTACATCCTCCACCCCACCTCGAGCAGATGATGGCGATCCGGATTCGACCCGGTGGTCTGGCAGTCGATGAGCAGGACCCGCAGATGTCTCAGATCCGTCGACAATCGATCGCTCCTCTCGGGGCGACAATCATACTACACATATGTGGGGTAAAACAAGAAGATCAACGCGCGAGCAGCACCTTTCGCGCGAGCGACTCGCCGCCCGCGCGGAGCCGCACGAAGTAGACGCCGGACGGCATCGAATCGCCGGAGGCGTCCGTCCCGCCCCACCGCGCGGAGTGTCCGCCCGCCTCGAATATTCCCGCGGCGAGAAGGGCGATCTCCCGCCCCCTCACGTCGTAGACCGAGAGACGAACGTCCGACATCTCGGCGAGCTCGAAGCCGAGGATCGTGGAAGGATTGAACGGGTTGGGACGGGCCGCCGAGAGCGCGATCTTTCCGGCCACGGGCGCCCCGGACGCGACGTTCGCGGACGTCATGTCCGCCGTCACCGTGACCGATTGGCTCGACGACGGGTCGATGTCGACATCCACGTAACAGACGGCGATCCCCTCCGAATCGTCCACCTGGGCGAGGGTCCCCCCGGTCACATCATAGGAAGCCGCGCCGGCGGGCATGAAAAAGCGGATCCGTCCGTTTTGGAATCGCTGGCTTTGATTGTTCGTGATCAGCGCGGTCACGCTCTCCGCGGTGCCGTCGTTGGACGGGCTGTAGGCGACCCGGAGATTCTGACCGCTCCCCCCCGCGCTCATCGTCGCCGTGGGCTGGATCGCTCCGCCCGACACGCGGATCAGGCGGTACGACCGGGCGCCGTCGCAGACATTGTCCGTCGTGAGATCCCACGGCCCGCTTCCGCCGACGCTCCCGTTGTCACTGTGCGTGTGCCCCGAGAGGGCGAGGATGGCGCCGAGGGAGTTCAAGTCGATCTGGCCCGAGAAATCCCGGTGGTAGAAGAGGACCTTCGCGGAGCCTCCCGGCGCGGCGGCGAGGTCGTCCGCGAGCCACTGCATCTGGCCCGGCGTGAAACTGTCGGCGCCGTAGATGCCCGGGCGCCAGTCGTCGTAGTTGATGTACGCCTCGAGCCCGACGAAGTGCACCGGGCCGTAATCGAAGCTGTAGTTCTGAGTGTACCAGGGCGCCCCGGCGGGCGGGCTGTCGAGCCGCTTCCAGCCGAAGAACCGCCACCAGTCGCGGCGGGCCGTCCCGTCCGGCGGGGGCGTCTCGTCCCAACCTCCGAGATCGTGGTTCCCCGAGGTCAGGTAGGTAGGCACCTCCGACTCGGCGAGGGCCTTCTGGGTCCGCGTGTAGTAGCGCTTCGAGAGGTACTCCTCGAGTTCGCCCTCGTTGATGAAATCACCCGTGATCAGCACGAACTCGGGATGGATGATCGCCGCGTCATTCATGACCTCCCGGAAGTCGACAAGCTCCGACGTGTCCGTCTCCGCTCCGTTCTCGTAGTAATAGAGGTGGGTCGGCATGTGGGTGTCGGTCAGGTGAATGAAGTACCAGTCGTCCTCGAACGCCGGGATCACGTTCACCGCGTTCCACGAGACGTCGTCGATCCCCACCGCCGCGGTCACCCGGAGGTCGTACAGCTCGTAGAGATCGACCGGCGGGACCACGGCTTTCACCGTCCACCAGAGCGTCGAGGCGTCGTAGCTCGAAGAGACCACCGCCAGGGGGACGGTGAGGGATCCGTAGACCAGCTCGGCGGCCCAACCGGTCGTGCCCGGATCGGCCTCGCACGAAATGGGAAGCGTGTCCCCCGGCGTCATGATCGCGGGGATATTCAGGAGAGGTCGCTGGATGACCGTGAGCGTGTCCCCGATCGAAAGGAGGGCCGGCGCGGACGAAGGGAGAAAAGCCGCCGCGACCAACAGCGAAAGAACGTGCGGAAACAGGCCGTGACTTTGGCCGTGGCCCATGATGCCGGCTCCTCGCGGAAGACTGGTGTGCGGCCCGGGGGAGGAGATGGTGTTACGGCTTTCATTATATCACAGGGCCCGCCATGGGACGCGCCGGTTCCCGCGGACGGCCGGGTTCATTTTCCGAAGACCTTCCGGAGGAGGTCGGTGGTGCGGGCCGCCGGGTCCTGCCGGATCCGCTTCTCTTCGTCGGCCAAGACGTGAAAGAGACCGTCCAGGGCCTTGTTCGTCACGTGCTCCTCGAGGTCGACTTCCGGCTTCGACGTGAAGGGGATGGCCGTGTAGGCGGAAAGGGCGCTCTCGTAGGCGCGGTAGAGACCGACCTCGTTCATCTTGGTTTCGACGATCGGTCGGAAACGGGCGCGGAGCTCTTCCGATGTGCGCCCCCGGAAGTACTCGGTTGCCGCCGCATCCCCGCCGTTCAAGATGCCGAAGGCGTCGGTCAGGGTCATCTGGACGATGGCGTCCCAGAAGACCCCCTTCGCCTCCCCCGCCGCCTTCTCGGCGGCCCGGTTCATGGCGATCTCCAGTTCGTCCACCTTTCCCCCGAGGCCGATGGTGCGGAGCGCCCCGGCCGCCGTCTCGAACTGCTCGGGCAGGGCGATCCGGATCAGCGCATTCCCGAGGTATCCGTCGACCACGGACGTGGAGGAGACGGTCCTCTCCGTGCCGACCCGAAGGGCTTCCTTGAGTCCGGCGGCGACGGTCGGCTCGTCCAGCGGTCCCCCCGATCCCCCGAGCATGTCGCCGATGTTGAGATCGCTCCCCGTGCACCCGGCGACAAGGAAGAGGGCGGCGACGATTCCCGTGAAGAGTCGGCGGTTCATGATCGGCTCCTTTCCCGTTCCCCCGCTCGGGGACCGCTCATTCGAACTGGGCCCGGAACTCGCCGAGCTTTCTCTCCAGATCCTCGACCCTCTCCCGGAGGGCGGTCAGCGCCTCTTCCAGTTCCCCTACCCGGTCCGCCGCGGGGGGGGCCGAGGAACGGGCCCGGACGGGCACTTCCTCTTTCATCTCCACCGGCCCCCCGAGGAGGTGGGCGTAGCGGTGCTCCTTCCGCCCCGGCCGGCGGGGAAAGCGGACCGACCACGCCGGGTTCCGTTCGGCCAAAGACCGGAGAATACCCGCCGCCTCGTCGAGACTCTCGATCCGGTGCATGCGGTTCGCCCGCCCCCGGACTTCGCCCGCCGTCTGGGGCCCCCGGAGCATCAACTCCGCGAGCACCGCCATCTCCCCCTCGGCGAGGCCCGACTTCTCGAGAAAGGCGTGACGGTACTTCTCCGTCCTGCTTCCCGCCTCGTCCACGACGACGACCCACCCCTTCCAGCGGAGTCCGTCCACGGTCTTGGCGACCGCGGCGTGGTCGTAGAGCACTACCGGGCTCCGGTTCGACTTCTGGTTGCAGGCGTTCACGAGGGCGTTCAACGTGAGCGGGTAGTACTCGGGCGTGGTCCTTTCCTTCTCGATCAGGGAGCCGAGCACCCGGATTTCCTGTTCGCTTAGCGTTTCTTCCATGAATTCACCTTCGGCATCGCCGCGGGTTTCGAAGATCACTCGTGAGGAGGCACCTTAGCCTTTCCCCGGGGCCCGCCGCAAGAGGGCGCGGGGCCTTTGCGCCCGCGAGTCACCGAACCCGCGGGGCCCACTCCCTCTTCAAGATCTTCCCGAGATCGTCCCAGGAGAGGAGAAAATCGGTCGGCCCGGCGGCGTAGGAACCCACCTCGTACGGATCGAAATGGAAGAGGAGCCCCTCTTCTACGGCGGCGAAGTTCGTTCCCGGCCGGAACCTTCCCCCCTCGAACGCGAACCCGGCGGCGGAGAGATCTTCCCCCCGCCCGATGCCGCGGGCTTCGCGGAAACGCCTTTCCGCGAGAGCGTCGAGTTCTTCGGACTTTCCCTGTTCCAAGAGGTCGGCGAGCGAGAGACGCCGGCCCTCCTTCCCGTCGAAGGAGGCGAGGTTCGCCGTCTCGTTTCCGTGAGCCCCTCCGCTGTACACCTCCGTCACCGACCGTAGGCTGATCACCCCTTCCGGCGCGGGGAGAAGTTCGACGGAGCGGCTCATGGTCCACACCTGGGCCGACTCCGGAAACCGGGCTTTGAACTCCCTGTAGTCCGCGATGAACGCGGCGGCGAGGTCGGCGGGGCTCGGTGCGCTGCCGTGCCGAGAAACCGAGCGAAGCAGCTCCCCCCGGACATAGCCGTTGATCTCCTCGGCGACCCCTACGTCGCCCGGCGCGAAGACCGGATAGGAGAGGGAAACCCGGGTGCACGGCCCTCCCTCGGCACACGTTTCGTCTTCCCACGAGTTCGACACCATCTCCCATGTCACGGCGGGAGGGGCATCGGACTTCCCCCCGCCCCCGCAGCCGGCGAGAAGCAGAAGGGGGATCCATGGGGCGAACGGCGCCCGTTTCCATCGGTTCATCTCCGCTCCCCCGAGTGGAATCGCGATTCAAACACGCCGCCCATGATGGCACGGAAGAGGAGGAAGAGGGAAGAAGAAGAGAAATCGTCCCCCGTCGTCTCAATAAGGGGGCGGCTCCTTGCCGTACCCTTCCCACTCCTCCTTCGCCGGTCCGAAGAGGCCGGGCACGACGGCCCCCGCCTGGCGGAGGAGCACGGTCATCTGGCCCCGGTGGTGGGTTTCGTGGCTGAGAACGGCGGCGAGGGTCTTCCCCCGGGCGAACTTCTGGCCGTACAGGTCGTCCTCGATCTCGAGGGTGTCGTCCGACCATTTCTCCCGGAGGGCCGCGGCGAGTTCGGCCGACACCTTCCGGTAGGCGTCCGCGATCTCCTTCGCCGATCCCGGCGGCGGCGCCTCGGCATCCACCGACGAGAGGCCGAGCCCGACCTGCTTCATCATCTCGGGGATCGTGGTCGTGATGTGCCACGCCATGCCGCCCAAGGTCCGGTGCCCTTCGGCGACCCGCCGGACGAGCATCTCGTCGGTCATGATGTCCATCATCTTGCCCGTCCCCTCGCGGAGGGAATCGTAGGCGTTCAGAAAATCATCCATTCTCCGGAACACGGGTCATCCTCCTTCCGGGTGCGGATTTCGGGACCATGATCACACAGGGAGGATGAAAGGGGGAAGAACGCCTTTCGACCGGGGGGGAGAGGAGGAATGCTGTAGAGTAGGATACAGGCGCGGTGATCCGTCAGGCGCCTCCCTTGTCCGTATCCGGGGTTTCCCCCTTCGTGCCCGTGTAGGGAGGTCCGTGATCCCGTTTCCAGCGTCCCCTCATCGAACCGTGCGTGAGGTTTTCCCTCACACGGCTCTCCTGTGGGAGTTCAGGGAGGCACTCACCGGAACATCTTCTTCAGCGACCCCCAGCTTGAACGCTCTGTTGACGTCGGGGATTCGCCACACCAGCGGACGGGGCGGACGTCGTGGTTTCCATTGGTCTTGCTCCCGCCTTCGTATTGACCCCACTCCGTGTAGCCATGTACCCAAGCATAGTCCGGAACGGGGGCATAAGTGGTGCTCGACCAGAACTCCCACCACCAAGCATCGCCGAAGATGTCGGGGATCTCCCAACCCTGATAGAGCGCGATGCTCTGCAGTTCTTTCAGGTTCGGCATCCGCCAGTCGTCATGCCCGCCCCAGTGCAGAGTGTCGCAGAGCCGGAGGGCCTCCTGCCAGGTGACCTCCTCCCAGACGTGCTGCGACCACTCGAGACCTGTGATTCCATCGAGGATCGTCTCCTCGCCGGGGACGGAGGAGTCGAGCGAGTACGTCATGTCGTTGTAGATGTTCTCTGCGTCCTGATTCGGGAAGCCCTCTACCGGGCATGGTTCGGACGAATCGTTATCGAAACAGTCGTGCTGGCCCGTGGCAGGCAGCGAACAACCAAACCCTCCGGGACAGCCGCGAACGGGCCGGACGCAATTCTCCTCCCACTTGCTCCGCTGGCCGAGGTGTCCGGCCCCAAACCCGACAGCATCTGCCGCGTACGCCGTTCGCCCGTCGAGTACCCACAACGACGCGGTTGTGCTCGTCCAAAACAGATCCGCAGGACAAATGAATATTGGGTCTATTGGGGGGTTGAAACGCCCATAGTCAACAATCGACTGAAGCTCTTTGACGTTGGGGAGTCGCCAATCGTCTTTTCCTCCCCAGTTCAAGGTATCACAGAACTGGAGGGCTTCCTGCCAGCTCATGTCCGGGAACGAGATTTGAGTCCATTCCAATCCCGTGTTGTTGTCGATCACCGTCTCTTGACCGGGGACGGCCGAGACGAGCGTGTATGACAACTGGTTGTACGCCGTCTCCGCATCCTGCCCCGGAAAGCCGAGTACCGGGCAGGGGGCCCATCCGTTCTCGTCCGAGCACTGGGTAGCGCCGGTCGCCGGGAGCGTGCACTGGGCGTACAATCCGGAATAGGGGGAGGCGACGAAGAGCATGGGAATGATGAGCATGAAACGCATCGGAGCCTCCGGATCTACCGACTCGCATCGTCGATTCTGTGATGCCTCATAAGTATACCATGTTCTCTGTGGCGTGGATTCGGGTTAGGAGACGAGATCCGGGTGGTTTTCGTAAAGCCAGGCGTGCAGTAGGGCGTGGCTCGAGTTTACCCGGTATCGAACTTGATTCCCGACCCGCGTTCGGATCAAGAGCCCCGACTCCGCGAAATGACGAAGCTCCCGTTGCACCGAGGCACTACCCCCTCCCGCCGTCCGGATCAACTCGCTGACATGGAGCTCCCGCCCCGGACGGGAGAAGAACTCTCTCAGGATCAGCCATCGGGTCTTGGGGAAAAGCCAATCGACCATGATCGCGCCTCCATGCCAGTATTCGGCACGATCATGCATATATTGTGCATTTGCGTCAACAACCCCGATCGGTCATCTCGCAACACATTGACAATATAACTGATAGACTGAATCGAGACCCTACCCCTCCCTCCACCGCGGCTTGTCTAATGATCGGCACTTGATCGCTTCGGCGAGGTGCGTCGCGAGGAGTCTATCGCTCTCGTCGAGCTCGGCGATCGTGCGCACCGCGCGGAAAATCCGGTCGTGGGCGCGCGGCCCGCCTCGTCGGGAACCGCGAAACCCCGGATGTCGCGCGATTCCATGCGCGGTTTCGTGAAGAGGCCGAGAATCGAAGCGAAACGTCCCCGCTGCGTCGCGCGCGCGCTCCACCCTCCCCCGCACCTTCTCCGACGACTCGCTCAGCGCAATCCCCGACAAGTCTCTGTTAAGGAACGCGCCCGACCTCGACGTGGATGTCGATGCGATCGAGAAGCGGCCCCGACACCCGCCCGACGTAGCGCGCCACCTGCGACGGCGCCTGGGTGCAGCGGTCTTCCCCGTGGTAGCCGCAGGGACAGGGGTTCATGGCCAACCTGTCACTTACGCCTCAAAGGTCCCCGGCCCCCTGCCTGCGGCTATCCGTTGAATCCCAAGACCTTAGGAGACCCTCTCCGGAAGCGGCGGATGGACCTCGGGCTCATTCAGAGGGAGGTCGCGGAGCGGATCGGGGTGTCGAAGGACACTTACCGGTTCTGGGAGTGCAACAGGGCCCATCCGTTGCCCCGGCAGTGGTCAGGGATACTCCGGTTCCTGGGGTATCGACCGTCCTCACCTGGGGACAGTCTTCAGCCTCAGCCGAAGGCAGCAAGAAGGGCAGCGGGAAGGAAGTTTTCTTTGCCTACGCAGTGGCGTACGTCCTGATCCATACGCTCGTCCGCGACAACGCCCGCTATCGATTCCCGCTCTTGCCGGCGATGTTCCTCCTCGGCTTCTCTGTGATCCGGCACCGCGATTTCGGTTGGGCGGGTTTCCGCCGCAACGTTTCGGGCTGGGTAGGACTCGCCCTTCTATGGGGGCTCTGGTCGCTGAACCTCTGGGTTCGCTGGCACACGATCCCCCGATCGCTTCCCTCGTACACTGTTCGACCCACCCGCTCGCCCTCCGCCGCCTATCGGTTGAGGCGTTGATCCGCACGGAACGAAGTCCCGGGCGGAATTTGTCGGCGGATCCTCTCCTCTGTCTTCGTCGCGGTGTTGCGCTACTGCTCGCTTCGGCCGTCCCAGAGCGGAATGCCATCGATCAGATGATTGCTCACCCGAGAGGAACCCTCGCGAGGATCGAACGCTTCCTCCGCCACGCGCCCCCCGGAAATGAGCCTTCTCATTCGCGCATTCCACTCCAAGACCGACCTGCGTCTCTCTTGGCCACAGGCCTCCCGGGAACGGCTCAGGCGACACCGAGCAGGCGAGTCCGGACTTGACCAGTACGGAGTTCCAAGATAAGATCCAGTCTGTGCTCAGAACTTCATGTGTATTTACTTACTCTCGGGCGGGTGCGCGTCCTGGGAGGTACGGCAGAGACCGCCGCCTGCGCGTCACGGCCGAGTGGTACCACCGCGCCGTCGAAGATGAACGCACCGACCCGAAGGCAAGGGAGCACCGCAGCACCGATTCTTATCCGCCCCTGACCGCCAGGACACCGCCCATCCCGGATCTCTCTCTCGAGCCTACCGTCGCCTTCGATCGCTCAGTGCCGTCCGAAGCGACTCCTGCCCTCATCCTCGTAGCGAAAGAAGGGCCGCAGAAAAGGAGAATCTCAAAGCAAAGGGCTGCGGCACCCGTCGATTTCTCCGCAGACGCAGAGTATCCCGACCGGGATTCGGAGGATCTCTCCGCCTCGGCACCGCCCCCCCGATCGCCTGATCGGGGACGGCTCGGGGCCTCTGACTTCTCTGCGCCCCCCTGGGCCGACCATCCACCGCAATTGACCCGATCCCTCCCGGGGAGCTGCCGTAACCAATGAGCACGAACGTGCCACGACCGAGTGAGCAGAAGCTTGTGGGTTGGCAGAAGGGGTTTCTCCTCGTGTCTCTCCTTCATTTGTCTCTTGCCCTCTTCTATAAGACGGTCCGCGGCTTGGACATCACGGCTTCCGGGCGTTCCTGGGATTTCTTCTGGCAGCACCTCCCAGCCGACTTGCTTCGTACGAATCTTCTCGAGAGCATTTGGAATCTTCACTCTCAGCCGCCTTTATACAACCTCTACGGCGCCTTTTTCATCCGCACGTTCCCTACGAATTATCTCCAGGCCATGCACTACTCCAATATTCTCCTCGGTTCGCTCTTGTCGGGGATGACCTACGTGATCCTCCTGTCCGTTACGAGAAGGAAACGACTCGCCCTCCTCCTCGCGATCCCCGACCTCCTCAACCCGTCCCTCATCCTCTACGAGGCGTACGTCAACTACACCTTCCTTTCTTGCTTTCTCGCAGTCACGGCCGTCTTCTTTCTGGCTCTCGGAGCCTCCTCCCGGAGACCGGCCCATCTCGCCGCTTTTCTCCTCTTCCTTAACCTCCTCATCCTGACACGCAGCGTTTACCATCCCATACTTCTCCTTGCCGCCGTTCCCGTAGCCTGCCTCGTCTCGCGACGGTTGCGTCTATGCCTCCTCTTGTCCGTTCTCCTCTGTCTGCTTTCTCTCGGTTGGTACACGAAGAACTATGTGAAGTTCGGCTTCTTCGGAGGGAGCAGCTGGTACGGGATAAACCTGTGGAAAGCATCCACTGCGAATTACTCCAGAGAGGAGCTCGAGAAGCTGACCGCGGAGGGGATCATCGACCCGATCCTCTTCCAGGTCATTACCGAGCGCAAGCGCTCCTTCCACAGGCCCTCCGTCTTCCGCCGCTTCGGCTTCGCTCGAACCTCCGACATCGAAGCGCTTTCACGGGACGACTACAACAACCTGAACATCGTGGCCATATCAAGACTCTATTCGAGCACCGCCTTGCGAATTATCAGGAACAGTCCGGAACACCACCTCCGCAACATGGGCAGCGGCTATCTCATCTTCTGCCGCCCGTCCTGCCGTCATCCTTCTGCATCCTACCGGCGAATGGCCGTTAACTCCGAGATCATCGGATTCCACGAAAGGATCGTGTCGGAGTACGTCCAGGGTCTCCGATTCGCAGAGTGGATCTCTGAGCGGACAGGCGCTCCTTGCATCGGCTCCTTCTACTTCTTTCTGATTCCGGTCTCACTGCTGCTCTTCCTCGCGACCACGCATCGGCCGTGCTTTTCTTCACTGGAATCGTTCGGTCGGTGTGTTAGGCGAAACCCGCTCATGTGGTTCCTTGCGATTCTGATCGTCTACGTGACGCTAGTCTCCTGCGGCGCCGAGTTCGGTGAAAACTACCGGTTCAAGTTCCTCATCGAACCGCTCCTCTGGTGCTTCTTCGCCGGTGTTGGTTGCCAAATGGTGGAGGCTCAAGGAAGACGTCGATGCTGAGAAACGCCGTCGTCCGAAGACGGAAATCTCGGTGCGCCCATGCGGGGCCCTTACCTCGTGGACGATCACGAAGAGTCGAAGCGCAGCAGAGGATAGGGAGTGCAGCCGAGGACCGGGGACATCGTCTGGCAAGTCCCGATTCTGTGGAACTCGTCCTCCGTCCAGTTCGGGCGGTTGGACATTTTTCCCCCTGCTGCAACGCGCAAAGAAACCGGTGACTGCCGCCGTTTGTAGAAGAGCGGGCCTTATCCCCCCTCCCTCCACCTCGGCCGATCCAAGCTCCGGTACTGGATCGCTTCGGCCTCATGCACCGGTTCGAGATCGTCGCGCTCCGCGAGGTCGGCGATTGTGCGCGCCACGCGGAGGATCCGGTCGTGGGCGCGCGCCGAGAGGCCAAGCTTCTCGATGGCCGCTTTGAGGAGCGCCGCACCTTCGGCATCCGATTTGCAGATGTGCCGGATATCCTTCGCCTCCATTCGTGCGTCGGTGAAGAAGCCGGGATACCTGGCAAAACGCTCGACTCCGGACAGAAAGAGGGCCCGGACGAGACCTCCCCACCCGGGCTCGACGGTCGATCTTTCCTCGGGCCATTACCGGAAGGTCTTCTTGATGGCGCCCCAGGAGGTGGAATGAGTCGAGGTGGGGGTTTCGTCCGGCTCCACGAAGGTGCCGTAGTTCACCTGGCCGCCCCCTTGCAGATCGCCGACCCAGAGGCCGCCGACGACGAGGCCCGCGGGAAAATACGTCGCCGCCCGGGGGGCGAGGATGTTGCCGAAGAGGGCGACCCCCTGAATCTCGAGGGAGGTCGCCTCGGGGAAATGGACGAGAACCCCCGTCAGCCCGGCCCCCCCCGTCACCTGCCAGTCCATGTTCGTGAGGGCGCCCGAGACCCCGAGAACGTTCACGATGATCGTCGCCCCCGCGGGCCCCCGGATCGCTGCGCCCCAGGCGGCGTCCATGTCCGAGGCGGCGATCTCGAAGACGTTCCGGCCCGGCCCCGCGTCGAAGACGACCTGCCCGCCGATGTCGGGTGTCCCGGTCGGCGCCAGCGAGGCGTAGTGATCGGACCGCTCGAGGAAGAACTCGGAAGCCGCCCCGAGGTCCTCGGTCGGCGAGAAGGGCTCCCCCTGCTTCGTTTCGCCGCCCACGGTGAGGGAGGTGAGCGAGATCGATCCGGCGGCCTCGACGTCTCCGTCGATGCTCCCGCCGTTTCCCGCCACGTCACCGCCGGCCTTCAGGTCCCCCTCGATGCTCACTCCCATCATGGTCACCTCCCCCCCCGCCTCGACGCCGCCGTGACGGATCGACCCAGTGAAGGTGAAATCGCCCCCCGCGAAAAACGACACCTCTCCGGCGGGGAGGCCGAGGTCGTTCAGGGACATGCCGAAGAAGACCGCCGATCCGGCGGCGGCCCCGACCCCCTGGAAGTCACTGTGGTAGGGCTGCTCCGTATTACCGATGTCGCCGAGGCTGAAGACGGCGAATCGTCCGAAAGGGCTCTCCCCGGCGGCCGGGGAGGCGAAGAGTCCCGAGGCGGCGGCGAGGGTGACGACGAGGGCGTATTTCTTCACGGGGTCCTTTCCCGAAAGGGGTCCTTCCTCCGAGGATCGGCCCGACCCCGCGCGGCTTGACGGAAGGGGGCGGAGGGGCGAATGGGCGACCGCGCCTTATCTATCCTTTTTCCAGGGAGTTGCGGAGGCCGCCCGAACGAAGTATTTTTAGCCTGCGGGGGCTCACCCCCGCGAGAGAGCGGGGACGGGAAGATGAGATCGAAGCGATGGATCCCACGGGCCCTTCTCCTGGCCGGTCTGGCGGCGGTCACCGCCGCATGCGCGGTCGAGGGCGATTCGGGCAAGGACAAAGCTCCGGAGAAGAACATGAATGAAGTGAAGAAGAACGAACGGGAGTGGAGGGAGACGCTCACCCCCGAGCAGTTCCACGTCCTCCGGGAGAAGGGGACGGAGCAGGCGTTCACCGGGAAGTTCTGGGAGACCACGACGCCGGGCGTCTACGCCTGCGCCGGGTGCGGCGCCCCCCTCTTCCGGTCCGACACGAAGTTCGACGCCGGCTGCGGGTGGCCGAGCTTCTACGCGCCCGCCGGCGACAGCGTGATTCGAACGGAGGAGGACAGCAGCCTCTGGATGAAGAGGACCGAGGTGCTTTGCGCCAAGTGCGGCGGCCATCTCGGCCACGTCTTCGATGACGGCCCCCGGCCGACGGGACTCCGTTACTGCATCAACTCGGTCTCTCTCGATCTGCTGCCGGACGAGGCGACCGGCGGGACCGGAGAAGAGTCGAAAGAGGAAGAGGAGCGGAAGTAGGCGATCCCGGGCCGCTTCGAATCGAGCGTCCGCCCCGCGGCGGACCTACTTTCTCTTCATCACATCCGCCACCTCGTCGATCACCTCGCCGTACGGATTGATCACCCGGAGAGAGAGCCTCTTCCCCTCGGTCCGGAAGATCAGGACGCTCTCCTGGGACGAGAGGCGGTATCCGGCGGACGTGTCGTCCCTCCCCTTCCAGTAGGCGTTCCAGGGGGAAGGCTCTTCCGAGTAGTAGGGAGCGCCCGCCCCCGCGCCGACGATGTACCAGACGTCCCGTTCGAGATCGCCGAGGGGGGAGCAGGGCTCTTCGGGCCAGTCGATCACGCCGTCCCCGTTCCGATCGTCCTTCCCGGGGTCGCCGATGGGGACCTCCTTCCCGATCAAGGTCCGGTGATATCCGTGCTCGTCGGCGCCGAGGACGGCGGCCGTCTTCGAGCAGCGGGCCGCCGCCCGGACAAGGCGGTTCCTGACTTCGATCAGCCCCGCCTCCTCCTCCGTCCGCACCCCGTGCTCGACGGTCGACGCCCGGACCCGGTTGTCGCCGCCGTGCCACATCGCGTCATCCACGTGCCCCCCGTTCGGGAAGACCGGCTCCTGGCCGTAGAGGACCACGAAGCGGATCGACCTCTCCTTCTCCGCCCGTTCCAGCTCACTCTCGATCCAGCCCATCTGGTCTTCCAGCAAGTATCCCTCGGGAGAACCGCCCGCGTCCGGGTAGCCGTCGTTCAACCAGTAGTTGTTGTTGAAGGCGATGCAGAGGACGGGCCCGTACTGGAAGGAGTAGACGTTTTCCCGGTAGGGGGGCCGGCGGCGGTCGGACGGCTCGGGCCGTTCTCGGGGTTCACGAATTCCCGGGCGAAGACGGCCTCGGCGCTCTCCGTGTCGTAAGGCCAGCGATCGAGATAAGCGCTCTTCCCCTCGCCGAGATCGAAGATCCGGAGAAGGGCCTCGTGATTCCCCATGCAGGGATAGATGGGCCGGGAGTTGCCGAAGCCGGCGACCGCCTGCTTCCACGCCCGGAGCTGGGCGGCGAAATCTCCGGGAGACGTGGTGTACCCGTTGACCAGATCTCCCCCCATGAGGAAGAACATCGCCCCCTCCCGGTAGGCCACCGCCGTGAGGTTCACGAGGGTCCGGTGGTTGACGCCCATGAACTCCTCGTCGCCCCCCCCGCGGCCCTCCCGGCTGTCGCCGGTGTAGGCGAAGACGACCTCCCCCTTCCCCTTCTTCGGCGCCGTCCGGAAGGGGAAGGATCGGGACCGCGCGCCGCCCACCTCGACCCGGTACGAGTACTCCCTCGCCGCGTCCAGACCGGTGACGGGAATCTCGTGGGAGAGGCCGCCCCCCCGGGAAACGTAGGTCCGGCCGTCGCCGAGGAGCACCCGCACGGGCGCCGGAACGCTCGTCCGGAGGGCGACCACGACCCGGCCGGGATCGTCGCTCCGGGCGAGCGCGACGAACGGGCCCTCGACGATCGAGGGGAGGACCTCATAGGTCTCGCCGCTCCGGCGAAAGTCCACGAAGATGTCGTAGAGGCCGAGGTCCCGGTCCGCGCCGGGCCGCTCGTAGCGGAGATCGAATCGGACGGAGAGGCGCCCCCCGTCGGTCCACCCTTCGCTGTTCAGCCCTTCTTCCATCAGGAAGTGCGCGCCGAGATCGGCCTTCCCCCCCTCCAGGCGGTGGCGGACCCGGAAGCGTTTGTAGGCAAAGTCCGCCTCCTCCGCTTCGAAGGGATAGGGACCGACGCGGACGGTGCCGTGGATCTTCGCGGGATCGATCTCCTCACCGGAGAGAAGGACCCGAACCTCCGAGAAGTCCGCCCGGAGATCCCCCTCCCCCCCTCTCACGGCGCCCTGAATCTGGTCGAGGGAGAAGAGGTTTTCGATGCGCGCCCCCTCCTGTTCGGTGAAGCGCGCTTCCATGGCTTCCCGGTCGACCGGGAGCCCCCGGTTCGAATCCCCCCCGCACCCGGCCAGGGCGACGAGCGCCGCGGCCGAACCGATTCGGACGAATCTCTTCAAGACACTCCTCCGTGCAGGAACATGTCGGGAATCGCGGGTTACCCCTTGACGCCTCCTAGGGTCAGGCCCGCGACGAGGTACCGGTTCAGGGCGAGGAAGAGGGAGACCACGGGGATGCAGACCAGGATCGCCCCCGCCGAGTAATTCGCCCATTCGGTCTGGAACGTGCCGGCCAGGGACTCGAGGCCGAGAGGGAGCGTGCTCAGGTTCTGGGACTGGATGATCACCCGGGCCACCATGAACTCGGACCAGGCCGAGATGAAACTGAAAAGGGCCGTGATCATGAGGGCCGGCGCCGAGAGGGGGAGGGTGACGCGCACGAAGGCGCCCGCCCGGGTCGTGCCGTCCACCATGGCCGCCTCCTCGAGCTCCACCGGGATCGAATCGTAATACCCCTTCATGGTCCAGACGCAGAAGGGGAGCGCAGTCGCCACGTAAGCGACCGAGAGCCCGGCGAGGGAGTCGACGAGCCCCACCTTCCCGAGCAGGATGTAGAGCGGGAGGAGGAGCATGGTGGCGGGGAACATCTGGGTGACGAGAAAGGAGAGCATGCCCACCCCGCGCCCGGGGAAACGGAACCGGGAAAAGGCGTACCCCGCCGTCGACGCGAGCACCACTCCGAGGATCGTGACCGTCACCGTGACGAGAAGGGAGTTCCGCATCCAGAGGAGGAAAGGTTTCTCGAAGAGGATGATCCGGTACGCGTCGAGCGTCGCCCCTTCCGGAATGAGGGCGAGGGACGTCGAATAGAGCCGGTTGCCGGGACGCAGCGAGATCCCGATCACCTGCAGGATCGGATAGACCGTGGCGACGGTCACGAGGATCAGCACCAGGTGGAGGACGAGGGAACGGAACTGTTTTCTGCTCATACCGCCCCCTCCTTCTCCCTCGACACCCGGAGGAACCAGACCACGAAAGCGAGCAGGACGAAGAAGATCACCAGCGAAAACGCGGCGGCGTAGCCGTAGCGGTAGTAGTGGAAGGCCGCCTTGTAGACATAGGTGACGAGGATGTGGGTCTTGTCGGCCGGCTCACCCTGGTTCGTCACGAGCCAGATCACGTTCAGGTTGTTGAAGGTCCAGATCGTGCCGAGGATCGTCGCGGGCACGAGCACC
>JBDROZ010000098.1:0-5562 GCA_043809585.1 Candidatus Eiseniibacteriota bacterium | reverse complement strand
CGAGGTCTCCATGGTGGACATCCTCCTCATGGCGAGCCTCCTCGAGGCGCTCCCGCCGGGATGCCGCCTCGTGCTCGTCGGCGACGTGGACCAGCTCCCCTCGGTGGGGCCGGGCAACGTCCTCCGGGACCTGATCGAATCGGAGCGGGTGCGCACGGTCCGTCTCACCCAGATCTACCGGCAGGCGAGAGAGAGCCGCATCGTCGTGAACGCCCACCGGGTCAACCGAGGGCAGATGCCCCTCGAGGGGGAGGACGCGGCCGACTTCCGGTTCATCGAGGTCGAGGGGGGGGAGCAGGCCCTCGACTGGATCAAGGGCTTCCTCACCGGCGAGGTCCGGGAGCGGTACGGCATGGATCCTCTCCGGGACGTGCAGGTGATGGCGCCCATGCACAAGGGGCTCGCCGGCGTCGCGAACCTGAACCGGGAGCTGCAGGCGCTCCTCAACCCCCGGGGGACCGAAGTGCGGCGGGAGGGGAAGGTGCTCCGCCGGGGGGACAAGGTGATCCAGCTCCGGAACAACTACGAACTCGACGTCTTCAACGGGGACGTCGGGCGAATCACCGACCTCGACCCGGAGGAGGACCGGGTCGAGGTGATCTACGGGCCCCGCCGCGTCCTCTACGGTTTCAGCCAACTCGACGAGGTGACCCTCGCCTACGCCGTGTCGGTGCACAAGTCCCAGGGGAGCGAGTACCGGGGCGTCATCGTACCCCTCCTCGGCGAACACTACCCGATGCTCCAGCGCAACCTCCTCTACACGGCGATCACCCGGGGTCGGGAACTGGTCGTGCTCCTCGGATCCAATCGGACCGTCGGCGCGGCGGTCCGGAACAACCGGATCCGCCAGCGCTACTCTTTCCTCGCCGAGCGTCTCCGGCGCTTCGTTCCGGAGGCTCCGTGAGCGGCGGGTTCCGGTCGGGCGCTCTTCTCGGCCTCGTCCTCGGGCTGCTCCTCCTCCGGCTCGTCACGCTCGGCGCGGCCCCTCTCTTCGACCAGACCGAAGGCCGGTACGGCGAGATCGGCCGGGAGATGGCGGCGGGCGGCGATTGGATCACGCCGACCCTTCACGGCGGCGAGCCGTTCTGGGGAAAGCCCCCCCTTCATTTCTGGATGACCGCCGCGTCGATCCGTCTCTTCGGAGCGAACGAGTGGGCCGCCCGGCTGCCCGGCTATCTCGCCTCCCTGGGCCTTCTTCTCCTCACCGCGCGGGCGGGCGGCGCCGCGGGGGGGAGGGATGCCGCCCTTCTCGCCGCCGCCCTCCTCGGATCGTCCGCCCTCTTCGTTCTCCTCGCGGGGGCGGTCCTTCTGGACGCCACGTTCACCTTCGCCGTCACCGGCGCCCTCGTCTCGCTCTACGTCGCGCCCGGCGGCCGGCGACCCTCGGCGTGGTGGGGGTACGGGTTCTTCCTCTTCGCCGCCCTCGGACTTCTCGCGAAAGGTCCCGTGGCGCTCGTTCTGATCGGCGCGCCGGTGGTTCTCGAAGGGGCGCTCACCAAGAGCGTCCGCCGGGTCCGGGGCCTTCCCTGGTTTCCGGGGGCGCTCGTCTTCGTCGCCGTCGCCGCCCCCTGGTTCGTCCTGGCCGAACGGAAGACGCCCGGCTTCCTGGACTACTTCTTCTTTCACGAGCACCTGCTTCGTTTTCTGCGAAAGGAGTACGGCGACCTGTACGGCCACGGCCACGTCTCCCCCTACGGCATGGTCTGGCTTCTCGGGTTCGCCGCCTTCCTCCCGTGGACGCCCGCGCTTCTCGGGCTCGCCCGCCGTTCGTGGCGGCGCCGGGTCGATCCGGAAGGGGGGGAGGGGGGCCGGTTCCTCTGGCTCTGGGCCCTTTCGCCGCTCCTCTTCTTCACCTTCTCCCGCTCTCTCTCGTTGCCCTACGTGTATCCGGCCCTTCCCCCGCTCACGGTTCTGCTCGCCCGGGAGTACGCCGGACCGGAGGGAGGGGAGAGGACTCCCCGGTGGTCCCCCCCTTTCGCGGCGGCCCTTCTCGTCGCCGGGGTCTTCATCGCCCGCCGGGAATTCGGACTCGGGACGGAGGAGACGGCGCGCCTCGTCGCCCTGCCGGCCCTGCTCCTCGCCCTGGCCGCCGTCGCCGCGGCCCGGGGGGGGAGGACGTTCCGATTCGTGGCGGCGGTCCTCGTCTTCCCCGTCGCGGTGCTCGCCGTGGCGGTCGACACGCCCCGTCCTCTCGCCGAGAGGAACTCGACCCGGGCCCTCGCCCGGGCGGCGACGGCCGTTTCGGGGAGAGAGGGCGCGGTGTTCTTCGAGGGCGTCCCCCCGTCGGCGGAGTTCTACTTCCGGGGCCGGGTGACGGACCTGAAGGGGAACGGAAACGGGATCGACGGGGCATGCGCCGGCGGAGTCCCTCTCCTCGTAAGGGAGGACCGCCTGGACCGCCTCCCCGCCGGGACCGCCGCCCGGGCCGACTCGATCGGGCGGATGGGACGGTACCGGATCTTCCTGGTCCGCCCCCGTCCGGGGGCCGTACCGGGGCGGGGCGGGGCGCCGGAAGGAGGAGAGAAGGCGCCGGAGGATGATGGGCGATGAGAAGATGGGCGGTCCGCCGGCTCCGGAGGTTCCGGCTCGAGGAATTTCTCTTCCTCCTCTTCTTCATCCCCTCCACGGCCGTGACGATCTACGCGAACTGGTCCCTGGCCCGCCATGGCGTCTCCTCCCGGAAGATCGAAGGGGGCCTCCTTCGACTCCTCGCGGTCGTCCTGGTCGCCGGAGGGCTCGTCCTCCTCGAGCGGTACCGACGCCGGGGCCCGCGTCATCGGATCCTGGCCGGGGCCGTCGAGTTCTTCCGGGCCATTCTCCCCTTCGTTCTCTGCTCGGCGGTCTACACGAACCTCCACGACACGGTCCGCTTCATCAATCCCCATGACATCCACGGAGCGCTCGTCAAGGTCGAGGGATGGATGTTCGGTCTCCAGCCGGTGGTCTGGGCGGAGCGGTTCATCACGCCTGCCCGCACCGACTTCTTCAGCTTCTTCTACGCGAACTTCTTTCTCGTCGCCCCCTCGGTGGCGATCCTCCTCTGGTTCACGGGACGCCGCGCCGCGGCACGGGAGACGCTCCTCGGCGTCATCGTCTGTTTCTACACGGGCTACGTCCTTTACGTGATTTTCCCCGCCGCTCCCCCCCGGCTCTACCTCGAATCCCTCGGGATGTTCACGGTCGACCTCAAGGGGGGGGTCATCACGAACTTCCAAAACTCGCTGATCGAGATGATGCCCCAAAACGCGTCGAGGGCGGCCTTCCCCAGTCTCCACACGGGGGTCAGCGTGGTCAGTCTCCATTACGCCTGGCGCCATTGCCGCCGGTTCTTTCCGGTCCTTCTCTTTTTCGTGGCCGGTCTTCTCGCGTCCACCGTTTACCTGCGCCACCATTACGTGGTCGATCTGATCGCCGGGGCCGCCCTGCTCCCGTGGGTGATCTGGGCGACCCCCCGCCTCGACGCCCGCTGGACCCGGTTCCGGGCGGGTGCCGGGCCCGTTGACAGGGAGGGCCGGAAGGCATAGATTCCTTAGAGCGAGAAGACGATTTCCCATGGATTACCGATCCACGCGACGAAAGGAGCAAGGGCAGGATGGCTTCGGAACACGTCATGGAAGTGTCGGACAGCGAGTTTCAGGAGAAAGTGGTCTCCGCCTCGACTCCGGTGATCGTCGATTTCTGGGCCGAGTGGTGCGGCCCGTGCAAGAAGATCGGTCCTGTCTTGGAGGAAGTGGCGGAGGAGTACGCGGGCAAGGTGAAGATCGCCAAGGTGAACGTGGACAGCAACGCGGAAGTGGCCGGTCGGTTCGGGATCCGGAGCATTCCGACGCTGCTCTTCTTCAAGGACGGCGAGGTGGCGGACACCCTGATCGGCGCCGTTCCGAAACGGGACATCGTGGAGAGACTGGACAAAGTGATCGGTTGATCCGTCCGTCCCGATCACCCCGCCCGCGGTGACGGAGTTTCGATTCCGTCGCCGTTTTTTCTTACCGGGATTTTCCCTGGACGGCGGAGGGGGCCCTCCCTATGCTCACCGCGGAAGCCGCCCCCGGAGGGAGAACGAGTTGACGCGGCTCGCCGGACTGGAAAGGACCGTCAAGGCGTGCGGAAAGTGCGCTCTCGCCGGGAGCCGCCGCTCGGTGGTCTTCGGGTCGGGAGACGGGAGCGCCGGCGTCATGCTGATCGGCGAGGCGCCGGGCAAACGGGAGGACGAGACGGGCGTCCCCTTCGTCGGGCAGGCGGGAAAGCTCCTCGACAAGACTCTCGCCGCCGCCGGTCTCGCGCGGGAGGAGATCTACATCGCCAATGTGCTGAAATGCCGCCCGCCGGGGAACCGGAACCCCCGCCCGGAGGAGATCGAGCACTGCCGGTCCTGGCTGGACGGGCAGATCGAGATCATCGACCCGGCGGTCCTCGTCCCCATGGGGAATTTCGCGCTCAGCCTGTTCGCGCCGGAGAAGACGACCATCGGCGCGGCCCACGGTCGGCGGTTCGCCTATCGGGGGCGATTCGTGATCCCCATCTATCACCCCGCGGCGATCCTCTACAATCGCAGGCTCGAACCGGAGCTTGTCGAGGACTTCCGCGGCATCGCCGGCTACGCCCGCCGGAGCGGGAAGATCGCGGGGGGGAAAGGCCCGCCCCCTCTCTCTTGACATGGATTCGTTCTGGACCCCCTACATCTTTCTCGTCGGCCTCGCGGCGGGCAGTTTTCTGAACGTCTGTGTCTGGCGGCTCCCGCGAAACCGGTCGGTGGTCTCCCCCGAGTCCGCCTGCCCGGCCTGCAAGCACGCCATCCGATGGCGGGACAACATCCCGGTCCTCTCCTGGGTTTTCCTGCGCGGCAAGTGCCGCGACTGCGGCGCCCGGATCTCGATCCGGTACCCGGCCGTCGAGCTGCTCACGGGACTCCTCTTCCTCTTCCTCTGGAGCCGGTTCCCCCACGACTGGACCATCGTCTTCCCCCTCTACTACGGGGCGGCGCTCCTCGCGATCACCCTGACCGACTACGACCTGCAGATCATCCCGGACGCGCTCAGCCTCCCCGGCATCCCCCTCGGTCTCCTCTGGCGCGGGTGGATCGGCGGAGACTGGCCCGACGCGCTGATCGGAATGGCCGTCGGCGGGGGGAGTCTCTGGCTGATCGCCGAGCTCTATTTCCGGATCCGGAAGCGGGAGGGGATGGGGGGGGGCGACGTGAAGCTCGCCGCCATGATGGGCGCTTATCTCGGATGGCAGCCGGTGCTCGGCGTACTCTTCCTCTCGTCCCTCGCGGGCGGGCTCTTCGGAACGGGGCTCATTCTCTTCCGGGGAGGGAAGGGGTCGGCGCCGATCCCCTTCGGCGTCTTCCTCGCCCCCATCGGCTTCCTCGCCCTGCTCTACGGAGAGGCGTGGGTCGCCCGGTACCTCGCCTTCGCCACAGGCTAGCCTGGATTATGCATGAATCTCCGTCACGAGGGCTCGGATCGCCTGACGAGAAGCCGACTTGGACGAGCCGCCACCGGAGGCGTAGTCATGCACTACGTCGAGGAGGCGGCGACGGAAAGGAGGCTTCGCAGGCGG
>JBDROZ010000097.1:0-56270 GCA_043809585.1 Candidatus Eiseniibacteriota bacterium | reverse complement strand
TAACCGGGGAGTTGTTGCCGTCTTCCTGGGCGCCTCCTCTACGAGCCCGGAGAATGGGAGGGTTCTCTCCCGCAGCACGACGAGCGTTCAAGTCCGCCCCTCTATCCCTCCCTCAGCCGGCCCCCCCGCCTCGCCGATGATCGAAGCCGGGCCGGAGGCATGTCCTGAGTAGGACCGAATGTCCGTTTCGAAGGGCTCGGACGGTGTCAGTCTCCCCCTCACTCCGAAGCACTAAGAGCGGTGAGACTGATGAGGAGCCCGAATAATTCGGCGGGCCGGAGGGCCGCCTGCTCCGCAGTTTCCGTTTCCTCTCCTTCCGGCGGCAGTCCTTGCTGGTCATTCGAAACCACGGGGGGGTGGCCGCGACAGGAGCGTCAGGCGAGACGCGCAGCCATCAAGCACCCGATCCCGCACACCGTCATGTCAGCGAAGGCATTAGGCGCGGTTCACGTTGCACGGAGGAGGAGAACGGCGTGCGACTGGCGAGCATCGCAGCGGACAGGAGCGGACAGGACCTGCCCGTTCTCAAGTATGAGGACGCCGCTGGCCTCTACTCGGGAGTGCGTGTCATCGCACGCACTCCCCATCCTCCCCATCCACTCGACCATTTCTTTGGCGAATTGGCCCCGAGTCTCGTCTGAATTATTGGCCCCCGGCCTCGAAATCGTTCCGTTCCATGGGGAAACGGGTAGCCGGGGGAGGGAGATTGTGATATTTGTAGATTAAGCGCCGCCCCCCACGGAACGGGGCGGCCCCGTGGGGTGTGAAAACGATCCGGACGGCGCAAGTACTGTCCGTCCCGTCATCGTTCGGGAAGAGAAGGAGACGGCCATGACCGAAATCCGCCGCCGCTGGTGGAAGCCCGGCATCCTGGTTCTGCTGATTCTGCTCGCGGCGGCCTGGTCGCGGAGCGAGGCCAAGGACGAGCGGACCAACGCGTACCGGCAGCTTCAGCGGTTCAGCGAAGTGCTCGGCCGCGTGCAGACCGAGTACGTGGAGGAAACGGACATCGAGGACCTGGTGGACGAGGCGATCCGGGGGATGCTCGGCAGCCTCGACGCCCACACCCAGTACCTCGGCAAGAAACAGTACTCCGACCTCATGACCGGCACCCAGGGGAGCTTCGGCGGCCTGGGCATCGTCATCTCCATTCGCGACAAGATCCTTACCGTGATCGCACCGATCGAGGGGACGCCGGCCCACCGGATGGGCATCCAGGGGGGGGACCAGATCCTCTACATCGAAGGGGGGTCGACCAAGGGATTCACGGCCGACGACGCGGTGAACCTCCTCCGGGGTCCCGAGGGGACCGAGGTGACGATCAAGATCCGCCGGGAAGGGGAGGCGGAACTCCTCGAGTACACCATCACCCGGGACATCATCAAGCTGAAGTCGGTTCCATACAAGTACGTGACCGACGACGGCGTCGGCTACGTGCGCGTCTCCCAGTTCTCGAAGACCACGACCCGGGAGCTCGACGAAGCCATCGACAGCCTCGAGGCCCTCGGCATGAGCGGCCTCGTCGTCGATCTCCGCTCCAATCCGGGCGGTCTCCTCGACCAGGCGGTGATGGTCTCGGACCTCTTCCTCGACAGCGGCCAGATGATCACCTACACCCAGGGGCGGAAGCGGAACGCGAACAACCGCTTTTATGATCAGAGCGACAGCCGGCACCGGCGCTACCCTCTCGTGGTGCTCGTGGACGAGCACTCGGCGAGCGCCTCGGAGATCGTCTCCGGTGCGGTGCAGGACTGGGACAGGGGCCTCGTGGTGGGGCGGACCACCTTCGGCAAAGGATCGGTTCAGTCCGTGATCCCCCTCGACGAGTCGACGGGCCTGAAGCTGACCACGGCCAAGTACTACACGCCGAGCGGCCGGTGCATCCACCGGGACGAGTTCGACCGGGAGGACCCGGACGCCGTCGCCGGCGCTGCCGAGAAGGAAGGGGCCGAGCGGGAGATCTTCCACACGAACGCGGGGCGGTCCGTGTACGGCGGGGGCGGCATATCGCCGGACATCGAGATCGAACAGCGAAAGATGGAGGCCCTCGAGGCGCGTATCGAGCGCCGGGGACTCTTCTTTACCTTCGGCGTCGAGTACTATCCTTACCACAACATCACGGAGGGTTGGGAGCCGGACGAGGAGTCGGTCGCCCAGTTCGAAGGCTTCCTCAAAGACAAGGAAGTGGAGTACACCGCCGAGGAGTGGACCGAGTCGGAGCCGTACATCCGGAACGGGATCAAACGGGAGTTGTATCGCAAGGAGTTCGGCGATCAGGCGGCCTACCGGGTCATGACCGCCTACGACACCCAGCTCCAGGGGACTTTCGATCTGTTCCGCCGGGCCGGTGACCTGGACGCCCTTTTCGCCCTCTCCGAGGAGTGGCGGCTCCAGCGGGAGAAGGAAGAGGACGCGGCGGTCGCGGCGGGCGAAACGGCGGGGGACAGCCTGGACGTCACCGTCCGGGCCGGCGAGAGCGGAGCCGCGCGGGAGTGATCGCGGGGTCTTTCGGCGAGCCATGAATCTGGGAAACCTCCAAATCGACGAGGGGGCGTTTCTCGCGCCCCTTTGTGGCGTCACGACCCGGCCGTTCCGGAAGATCTGCCGGCGGTTCGGCGCGTCCATCGTATTCTCCGAAACCATCTCTTCCGACGGACTCTTCCAGATGAACGCGCGCACCCTCGAGATGTCCCGTTTCGACCCGGAGGAGCGGCCGATGGGCGTGCAGATCTTCGGGTGCGATCCGGAGCGCGTCGCCGTGGCCGCCCGGATCGTCGAGGATCTGGTCGCCCCCGACGTGATCGACCTGAACTTCGGCTGCCCGGTCCCCAAATTCACGAAGAACGACAAGGGGGCGGCCCTCCTGAAAAGCCCCGCGAAGGTTCGGGCGATCGTGAAGGCGGTGACGGCGGCGGTGGCGACCCCCGTGACGGCGAAGATCCGGGCCGGTTGGAGCGAGAAGTCCATCGTGGTTTCCGAGATCGCCCGGATCGTGGAGGGGGAGGGGGGTGCGGCCCTCACCGTGCACGGCCGGACCCGCACTCAGGGCTACGGAGGGGAGGCGAACTGGGGGTGGATCGAAGAAGCGGTGAAGGCGGTCTCCATCCCGGTGATCGGGAACGGGGACGTGACGAGCGCGGCGATCGCGAAGCGGCGGATGAAGGAGACCGGATGCGCCGCGGTGATGGTCGGCCGGGCCTCGATCGGCAATCCCTGGATCTTCCGGTCCATCGCCGACGGAGAGGACGCCGGGGAGCCGGACGCCGCCGGGCGGCTCCGCACGATCCTCGACCACCTCGCCCTCCAGATCGAGGACCGGGGGCCGGTCGTGGGAATCCGCGAGTTTCGCCGCCACCTCTCGTGCTACGTCAGGGGATTCCCGGGGAGCGCCGCCTTCCGGAACCGAGCGAACAGGATCGAATCGCGGGAGGAACTCGAGGAAAGCGTTTCCGGCTTCTTCGGCCGTCTCGCCGCGGGAGCGGCACATGGATCATGACCTTCTCCGGGAGATGCTCGAGGAGGTGAGGGCGGGCCACATGGACGTCGCCTCCGCCCTCGACCGTCTCCGCCACCTCCCCTTCGAGGACCTCGAGTTCGCCCGCGTCGACCACCATCGATCCCTTCGTCAAGGCTGGCCGGAGGCGATTTTCTGCGAAGGGAAGACCCCGGAGCAGGTGGCGGGAATCGCCCGGTCCATCGTCGATCACGGTTCGAACCTTCTCGCCACGCGGCTCTCGCCCGAGTCTTTCGCCTTCCTCGATAAGGCGGTCGAGGGGGTGCGCTACAACCGGCTCGCCCGGACGGCGACGAAGATCGTGAAGGAGCCGGCGAAGGGGAGCGTGGTTCCGATCCTGACGGCCGGCACGTCGGACATGCCCGTCGCCGAGGAGGCGGCCGAGACCCTTCGGCTCTTCGGCCACGAGCCCCGCCCGGTCTACGATGTGGGGGTCGCCGGCATCCACCGCCTCCGGGACGCCCGGGGGGCGATCGACGGGGCCCCGGCGCTCATCGTGGTCGCCGGCATGGAGGGGGCCCTGGTCTCCGTCGTGGCCGGTCTCGTCCGGGTCCCCGTGATCGGCGTCCCCACCTCCGTCGGGTACGGGACCGCCCTCGGCGGCATCACCGCCCTCTTCGGGATGCTCAACTCTTGCGCCTCCGGGGCCGTTGTCGTTAACATCGACAACGGCTTCGGCGCCGCCTGCGCCGCCCATCGCATCCTCCAATCCGGCCCGAGGCGCGAATGAAGATCGCCTTCTTCGACGGCCCCTCCGGAGCGAGCGGCGACATGATCCTCGGCTCGCTCCTCGACGGGGGACTTCCCCTGGACGACCTCCGGTCGGACCTCTCCTCGCTCGCTCTCGAGCCGTTCCGGATCGAGCCGGAGCCCCGCTCCCGGCACGGCATCGGCGGCACCGGGGTTCGGGTGATCCCCGAAGCGAGGGGCAAACACCGGGGCTTCCCGGAGATCGCCGCGGCCATCGAGGGGTCGGCCCTTCCGGGGGCCGTGAAGGAGCGGGCGGTGGCCGTTTTCCGTCTTCTCGGAGAGGCGGAAGCGGCCGTCCACCGGATCGCGCTCGAGAAGGTCCACTTCCACGAGGTGGGGGCCGTCGACTCGATCGTGGACATCGTGGGGGCCGTGGCCGGCCTTCACCGCCTCGGCGTGGAGCGCGTCTACGCCGCCCCCCCGGTGACCGGCCGGGGGACGGTCCGGGCCGCCCACGGCGTACTCCCCGTGCCCGCGCCCGCGACGGTGGAGGTTCTCCGCGGCCGCGAATGCCGTCCGAGCGAGGTGGAGGGGGAGCTGCTGACCCCGACGGGGGCCGCCCTCCTCGTCGGTCTCACCGAACGATTCGGGCCGCCTCCCCCGTTCCGGGTGGATCGGGTCGGCTACGGCGTGGGGGAAGCCGAGCGCCGGGAGGCGCCCAACGTGCTCCGCCTTACCCTCGGGGAGACGGTCCGGGCGCCCGGGACGGACCTGGTCCTCCTCCTCGAGACGGACGTGGACGACGTCCCGGCCGAGGTGATCGGGCACCTCTTCGAGAGGGCCTTCGAGGAGGGCGCCCTCGATGTGACGGCGGCGCCCGTGATCATGAAGAAGAACCGGCCGGGCCACAGGCTCACCCTGATCGTCCGGCCGGAGGACCGGGACCGGCTCGCCCGCCTGCTCATGGACGAGACCGGCACGCTCGGGATCCGGATCCGGGAGACGGAGCGGATCGTCGCGGACCGGGAGGTGGTGGAGAGGGAGACGCGTTTCGGGCCGATCCGCTTCAAACGGGCCGTGCTTCCGGGGGGGCGTGTGCGTCTCGCCCCCGAATACGAGGACTGCGCCGCCGTCGCGCGGCGGCGGAGCGTCCCCTTCCTGCGGGTGTGGGAAGATGCGCTCCGAGACGGAGAGGAGAAGGAGTGACGCCAAGAACGACGATTCTGGGCGAACGGGAGATGCAGTGGGCGATCACGCGTCTCGCCCACGAAATTCTGGAGAAGAACCGGGGCATCGACGACCTCGTGGTGGTGGGCATCCGGACCCGGGGCGCCCACCTCGCGAAGAGACTCGTCGACGAGATGAAGGGGATCGTGGGGCAGGCGGTTCCCCTTGGCATTATGGACATCACGTTGTATCGTGATGATCTGCAAGCGATCGGTCCCCAGCCCGTGATCCGGGGAACCGAGATCCCCTTCGACGTGGAAGAGAAGATCCTCGTGCTCGTCGACGATGTGCTCTACACGGGGCGGACCGTTCGCGCGGCCCTCGACGAGATCATCGACTTCGGCCGGCCGAAGCGTATCTGGCTCGCGGTTCTCGTCGATCGGGGACACCGGGAGCTGCCGATCGCGGCCGACTTCACGGGAGAAGTGGTCCCCACCTCGGAAACACAGGTGGTGGACGTAATGGTCCGGGAGAAAGACGGAGAAGACGGCGTATTCCTGCGGGAGGCATCGATGTGAAACTCGCGCGGAAAGACCTGCTCGGTCTCGAGGGAATGTCCCGGGACGAGATCGAGCTGATCCTGAACACGGCGGAGTCCTTCAAGGAGGTTCTCGAGCGGAAGATCCCGAAGGTGCCGACCCTCCGGGGAAAGACGGCGGTCAATTTCTTCTACGAGCCGAGCACGCGCACCCGCATCTCCTTCGAGCTGGCGGAGAAGAGACTCTCCGCCGATTCGGTTTCCATTTCGAAAACCGGTTCGAGCGCGAGCAAGGGGGAAACCCTCCTCGACACCGTGCGCAACCTCCAGGCCATGAAGATGGACTTCCTGATCGTGCGCCACTCCGCCGCCGGCGCGCCTCACTTTCTCGCATCCCGGCTCGAAGCGTCGGTCGTGAACGCCGGCGACGGCGCCCACGAACACCCGACCCAGGGGCTTCTCGACCTCTTCACCATGCGCGAGCGGTTCGGCGGACTCGAAGGGCTCCGGGTGGTGATCGTCGGCGACGTGCTCCACAGCCGCGTGGCCCGGTCGAACATCTTCGGCCTGAACACGCTCGGCGCGAAGGTGACCCTCTGCGGCCCCCGCACGCTCCTGCCCGCGGAGTTCGAGAGCCTCGGCGTCTCGATCGACACCGACGTGGACCGGGCGATCGACGGGGCGGACGTGGTCATGGTGCTCCGGATCCAACAGGAGAGGCAGGACGGGTTCTTCCTCCCTTCCCTGCGCGAGTACGCCCGGTTTTTCGGGATCAACCGGGCCCGGGCGGAGAAGATGAAACCGAGCTGCCTCATCATGCATCCGGGACCGATCAACCGGGGCGTCGAACTCGACCCGGACGTGGCGGACGGCCCTCGGTCGGTGATCCTCGATCAAGTGACGAACGGCGTCGCGGTCCGCATGGCGGTGATCTACCTTCTTACCGGCGGCGAGGTGGAACATGGCAAGGTTGGTTAAGGGGGCCCGTCTCCTCGATCCGGCGAACGGGATCGACCGGACCGGAGACGTCCTCATCGAGAAGGGGAGGATCGCGAAGATCGGCGGCGACCTCCGTCCCGAAGGGGATACGGAGACGATCGAGGGGAAGGGAATGGTGCTCTCTCCCTCTTTCGTCGACCTCCACGTGCATCTTCGCGAGCCCGGCCGGGAGGACGCCGAGACGATCGAGTCCGGGACCCGGGCGGCCTCGGCGGGCGGCTTCGGCGCCGTGGCGTGCATGCCGAACACGGACCCGCCCATGGACAACGCCGGCACGGTCCGCTTCATCCTCGAGCGGGCGGCGGAGGCGGGACCGGTGAAGGTGCTCCCCGTGGCGGCGGTCACGTCCGGCCGCAAGGGGGGGCGGCTCTCGGAGATCGGCGAACTGGTCCGGGCGGGCGCCGTGGCGGTCACCGACGACGGGGACGCCGTCGAGAACCCCCGGCTCATGCGGCGGGCCCTCGAGTACACCCGCATGTTCGACATCCCCGTCATGACCCACGCCGAGATCCCGGAACTCTCCCGGGGGGGCGTCATGCACGAGGGGGAGATGAGCCTCCGGCTCGGCCTCCGGGGGATCCCGTCGGAAAGCGAAACCGCCGCCATCGACCGGGACGTGCGGCTCGCGGAGATGACGGGGGGGCGACTGCACGTCTGCCACGTCTCGACGGCGGGAGGCGTCGAGATCATCCGGCGGGCGAAGGAGAAGGGGCTCTTCGTGACCGGCGAGACCGCCCCCCACTATCTCGCCCTCACCGACCAGTCCCTCGCCGGATACGACACGAACCGCAAGATGAATCCGCCGATCCGGTCGGCGGCGGACCGGGACGCCCTCCGTAAAGGGCTGGCCGAAGGGGTACTCGACGCGATCGCCACCGACCACGCCCCCCACCCGGCCCACGAGAAGGATGTCGAGTTCGACGAGGCCCCCTTCGGCGTGCTCGGCCTCGAAACGGCCCTTCCCGTGGCGATCACCTATCTCGTGCGAACGGGGCACCTCGGCCTCCCGGCGTTGATCGAGCGCCTCACCTCCGGCCCCGCCCGGATCATCGGCCTCGATCATCCCGGTCTCGTCGAGGGGGCGGAGGCGTCGCTCACGCTCTTCGATCCCGACGCGTCGTGGGTGGTCGACCCGTACCGGCTCCAGTCGATTTCCCGGAACACGCCCTTCGCCGGAGAGCGTCTCTTCGGCGTCGTGATATGCGTTCTCATCGGCGACCGCCGGTTGGACGGCCCCGAGCGGGGGGGGGCCGGAGCCTTCCCCGACGAAGAAGCGTGATGACCCGAGACGTCCGCCTTACCGCCGCCATCCTGGCCTTCCTCCTCCTCACGGGCGCGGGTTCGTGCGCGTACTACAACACCTTCTATCACGCGCGCCAGTATTATGCGCAGGCGGAGAAGTCCCGCACCGCGGCGGCGGAGGATCGGCGCTCGACGGTCGGTCTCGACATGTACGAGAAGTCGATGCAGAAGTGCGCCAAAGTGATCCTCGAGTACCCCGATTCCCGGTGGGTGGACGACGCGATCCTCCTCATGGGGAAGCGCTTCTACGCGAAAGGGGATTATCTGGCCGCGCTCCGCAAGTTCGACGAGATCCTCCTCTATTACGAAAAGTCGAACCTCCGGCGGCAGGCCCGGTTCGGCAAGGCCCGGACCCTGGTCGCCCTCGAGCAGTTCGACGATGCGGTCCCGGTCCTCCAGGAGTTCCGGGAGGGGAAGAAGGACGATCTCCGCGCCGAGGCGCTCTACCTCCTCGCCCTCGTCGAGTTCGAGCGGGAGAACTACGCGGGCGCGGCGGAAGGGTTCGAACTGTATCTCGCCCAGGGGAAGGGGACCCGAAGCCGGGACGAAGTGCTCGCTCAGCTCGGGGAGTCGTACCGGAACCTGAACGAGAGCGCCAAGGCGGAGCGGGTCCTCCGGGACCGTCTGGAAAACCCCCTCCTCGCCGGCCAGGAGCGGCTGCAGGCCGTGCTCGACCTGTCGGACGCCCTCGTCGATCAGGGCCGTTTCGACGAGGCTTTCCGGGTACTTGACGAGATCCGGAGTGAAACCGGGAGCGTCAACGACTCGATCCGGATCGAGTACTACGAGGGGAAGGCGATGATCGCCGAGGGACGGCTGGAGGAGGGCGTCGAGTTTCTCCGGAGCGCCCTCGAGGGAGCCCCGTCGAACGACGCGGCGGGCAAGATCGCCTACCTGCTCGGCGAGATCTACCTGGAAGAGTACGACAACAAGGATTCGGCGGCGGCGGCGTACCGGAAGGCGGTCTCCTATCCCGGGGAGGAAGACCTGAAGGAGGAGGCCGGCCGGAAATCGAAGTTCCTCGGCGACTATCTGCAACTGAAGGTCGATTACGCCGCGGGGGGAGCCGACACGGCCCGGGTCCATTTCCTCCTTGCCGAAAACGATCTCTTCTTCTTCGAACAGCCCGATTCGGCGCTCCTCCGGTACCGGCACGTCTCGGACGGCTTCCCCGGTTCCCGCTTCGCCCCGCGGGCCCTCGCCGCCCGGGCGTACATCCTGGAGCGGATGGAAGGCCGGGAAGCCGAGAAGGACTCGCTTCTCCGGCTGATGGTCCGGAAGTACCCGAAGAGCCCGGCCGCCACGGAAGTTCTCGACCGGGGAGATGTCACGGCCCCGCCCGAGTCGCTGGAGGCGTGGGTCGTCCTCTGGGAGGAGGCCCATCCGGAGACGACCGATTCCGTGGCCGTGATCGCCGAAGCCGCCGGTGAGCCCGGAGACGAGGGCGGGCTCCTTCCGGCCGGTTCCGAGGGGAGCCTCTCGGGCGAGGGGGAGGAAGGAGTCTTCACGCTCATGGGACCGCCGGGGCCCCTCGAAGCCTGGAGAACCGCGGACCCGGCCTACCCCATTCTGGAGGGGGAAGACCGGCCGAAGGGGAAGGTCAAGGTGGAAGTCGAAGTGAACCGGGAAGGGCGCGTGGAAGACGCGCGGATCATCAGGAGCTCGGCGCGGGCCTTCGAAGGGCCCGCCCTCGCCGCCGCCTACCAGCACCGGTATTATTCGGAGAACGTGAAAGGGACCCGGACGGCGATTCTCGAGTTCGAGATCCGTCCGAGTCCCTGATTCGTTTCCGCGGTCGCCCCGTCTCTAGGAGCCGTTCCCGTTCGAGCCGTTCCCCGAGAGGTTCAGGTGCAGCGATTCAAGAGAGCGGTGGAGCTTGGCGAGGTCCGCCGTGCTCAGGTCGCCGAAAGTGGCGCGGAGAAAACGGTCGTACGACGGAAGGGCCTGCTGATACGTCTTCTTCCCCTTCGCCGTGAAATAGGCGCGGATGATCCGGCGGTCTTCCCGGTCGCGCTTCCTCTTCACCAGGCCCTCCCGCTCGAGGCGGTCGATGATCCCGGTGATATTCCCCCCCGTGACGAGCATGTTCTCGCCGATGCGGGTGAGGGGAATCCCCTCCTCCTCGGCGATCTGCGTCAGCACGAGGAACTGGGGCTGAGTCAGGCCGGTCCCCCGCAGGGCGTCCCGGCATCGCTTCTGGGTCATCTGGTAGCACTGGGAGAGTGTCTCCCATGTCCCTGAAGACACCTTCTTAGCTGCCATGGTTCTCTCCTTTACCTTATGTCCATCGCCCTCTTTACCCCCCCCATGGGGGCACCGAGACGAGGACCCTTTGAGCATGTACCATCTATTTATGGAATCTCATGCTCGAAGTCAATACCAATATTAACACGATCGTCCAAAACGAGTCCACACATTAGCATCGATTCTTAGATTCGTCAACCGATAGGGGAGGTTTCCGATGGCCCCGGGGCCGGGATTGTGCTACCTGTTCACTCCATGGAATATAATCGAATTATCGTGGCCTTGGACGGAATTGACGATCAAGGAGCTCTGGCGCTCGTGGATCGCCTCGCGGGGGGCGTGAGACATTATAAGATCGGCTTGGAACTGTTCACTCGTCATGGTCCAAAACTGGTCGATCAGGTCCGATCGAAGGGGAAAGAAGTCTTCCTCGATCTCAAATTCCATGATATCCCGGCCACCGTGGCGGGCGCCGTCCGGGCCGCCTGCGAGGCGAAACCGTCGATGCTTACCCTCCATGCCGCCGGCGGACCGGCCATGATCGAGGCGGCGGTGGCGGCCCGCGGGGATCGCCAGGTGAAAATCCTTGCCGTTACGGTGCTTACGAGTTCGGAGGGAGACGAGGTGCCCTCCCGGGTGCTCGACCTCGCCCGGAGGTCTCAGGATTCGGGGGCCGATGGCGTCGTCGCTTCGGCCCTCGAAGCCCGGGCGATCAAGGAAACCCTCGGCCGGGAGTTCCTGGTCGTGACGCCCGGAATCCGTCCCGCCGGCGCGGACCGGCATGACCAGGCCCGGGTGGCGACGCCTGCGGAGGCCATCGCCTCGGGGGCCGATTTTCTCGTCGTCGGTCGGCCGGTCACGAAGGCGCACGATCCCCTTGCCGCTCTCGAGGGGATTCTGGTGGAAATCAGTTCCGGCGGGAGGCCGTCATGACCGGCAAGGAGCTTCTCGGACTTTACGAAGAGGCGGGGGCGCTTCTCCAGGGGCATTTCCAGCTTCGGTCCGGCATGCATAGCAATCGATATCTTCAGTCAGCGCTCATGCTCGCGAGGCCGGATCTCGCGGCGCGGGCCGGCGCGGCGGTGGCGGACCTCCTCCGGGGGGACGCGCCGGAGACGATCCTCGCCCCGGCGCTCGGGGGCATGATCATCGGTCACGAGACCGCCCGGGCCCTCGGCCTCCGTTTTCTGTTTGCCGAGCGGAAGGGGGACGAGTTCCTCCTCCGGCGGGGATTCCGTTTGGGGCCCGGTGAGTACGTTTCCATCGTGGAAGACGTGGTCACCACGGGCGGTTCCCTCCGGCAGGTGATCTCGATGGCCGTGGCCCTCGGGGCGCGGGTCGTATCGGCGGCGGCCCTGGTCGACCGCTCCGAAGGGAGGGCGCGGTTCCCGGTCCCCTTCCGCTCGGTGGCCACCCTCTCCCTGGACGTTTATCCTCCGGACCGCTGCCCGGTCTGCGCGAAGGGAGAGCCCTTGCGGAAGCCGGGCAGCCGGGGCACGCAGGTCGGATGAGCCTTACCCTCTGTTCCTTCGCGAGCGGGTCGAGCGGGAACGCCCATCTGATCGGGTCGGGCGGATCCTACGTGCTGATCGACTGCGGGATCTCCTCCCTCCGGATCCGGAGGGCCCTCGGGCGGGTCGGGGTCTCCCCCGGAGCGATCGAGGGGATTCTCCTCACCCACGAGCACCGGGACCACACGGCCGGTCTCGAGGTCTTCCGGAAGGGATGCCCGGTCCCGATCTACGGGACCGCCGCGACCGGGGAGACCCTCCCCTTCCGAGCCGGGCGGGATCACGTCCGTCCCGTCGAGCCGGGCCGCCCCTTCGCCGTCGGCCCTTTCAGGATCACCCCCTTCCGGGTCTGTCACGACGCCGCCGATCCGGTCGGATTCCGGATCGGGGCGGAAGAAGGGGACGCCGCCTTCGCCACCGATCTCGGAACGGTCGACGACGGCGTGCGGGAGGCGATCGGCGGGGTGCGGGTCCTCGTCCTGGAGTCGAACCACGACGAGGAGCTCCTCATAAACGGGCCGTACCCATGGTATCTGAAGGAGAGGATCCGGAGCCGGCACGGGCACCTGTCGAACGGGGACTCCCGGTCGGCCCTCGCCTCCGCCCGCCATGACGGTCTCGAGGCGGTGGTCCTCGCCCACCTCTCGGCGGAGAACAATCGGCCCGGCCTCGCCATGGATACCGCCCGGGAGGCCCTCCGGGAGAACGGCAACAGGACCAAGATCATCCTGGCCGAGCAGCACCGGGAGACGGAGGTCCTCGAGTTCCGGTGACTTCTCTGACTATTGAAAGTTAGCCTTGATTCTCCATAAAATCTCGAGAGCAAACGCGTGAGAGTGCGCCAGATGCGGCAGCGCGCAGCATTCACCAAGCAGAGCATATCCAAAGATATGTGAGCATTGGTGAATGCGAGCACTGTCGCAGATGGCGTGCTATCATGCGAGCGTCAGCGTTTTGAGCCGAGATTTTATGGAGAATCAAGGTTAGATCCTGTCCTGAAGTCCCGCGTCTCGCAGCACCTGGCCCGGCGGCTCCCTGACGCCGAAGGCTCGGCTCGGCCGGCTCAAGTCCATCTTCCAAAATGCCGAAATCTCGGAAAGGAGAAGGTGCGTGCCGTTCTCCCGGGTGAGCCGGGTGTGTGCCCGGCTCGATCGACGGCGAATCGTTCAAGGGAGGGACCGAGATGTACGGTGCCGGCGGGGAAGAAGGCGGCTGCGCGGGCGTCGATGCCCCGCGGGGGGGTGTTTCCGGTACTGCCTCCCTTGACGAGAAGGGAATCGCGGACGGCGGGAACGACGAGGAGCTCCGCCGGACGGTCATAGGGCTCCACGCCTTGATGGAGACGGTCCGGTACGACCATGACTATTCGGTTCGCCTCCCCAATCGGTCCGTCCCGAACTGCTGGGAAGTCAAGAAATGCGGGCGGGCGGGCTGTCCCTGCTACGGGAAGCCCGGGGCGCGTTGCTGGCAGGTCGTCGGAACCCACTGCCGGGGAGAGATCCAGGGCGCCTTCGCGCAGAAGATTGGCAAATGCGAGACCTGCGAAGTCTACTCGCTTTCGACGGGGACGTTCGCGTTCCGGCTTGCCGAGACCTTCCATAACATGCTCGCGATGATATCGCAGAAGCAGACGGACCTCGAGGAAGCCAAGACGGCCGCCGAGAGTTCGGAGAGCGCCAAGAGTCAGTTCCTCGCGAACATGAGCCACGAGATCCGCACGCCCATGAACGGCGTGATCGGCATGGCCGACGTCCTCGCCCAAACCTGCCTCACCGATCAGCAGAGAGAGTATCTCGACGTCATCCGTGTCAGCGGGGAGACGCTTCTCACCCTCCTGGACGACATCCTCGATGTCTCCAAGATCGATTCGGGCCGGCTGGAACTCGAGTCCGTCGACTTCAACCTCACGGACCTGGTGGAAAGCCTGACCTGTCTGATCTCGCCGAAGGCCGTGAACAAGAACGTCGAGCTCGTTTCGCGAATCGATCCGAACGTCCCGGCGCGCCTCCGCGGAGACCCGACGAGACTCCGCCAGATTCTGACGAACCTCATCGGGAACGCGATCAAATTCACGGAAAGGGGGGATGTCCTGCTCGACATCTCCCTCTTGGAGCATCTGGAGGACGCCGTCTCGATCCGATTCGCGGTGAAGGACAGCGGCATCGGCATCGCCGCGGACCAAGTCGCCAAGATCTTCGACCCCTTCACGCAGGCCGAATCGTCGACCTCCCGGAGGTTCGGAGGCACCGGGTTGGGGCTGACGATCTCCCGGCATCTCGTGGGTCTGATGGGGGGCGAATTGACGGTCGCGAGCCGTCCCGGAGAAGGGAGCACTTTCGAGTTCACGGTCCTCCTGAACCGCGGCGCCGAAGGCCATGATCTGTCGCAGGCGGCCGGGGCTAGGACCTTCAAGGGATGTCGGGCTCTGCTCATCGACGACAACCAGACCAACCTGTGGATCCTCTCCGAGATGATGACGACCTGGGGATTCGACATCGTCGACGCCGAATCGGGCCCGGAGGGTCTGGTGGCGTTCAAGCAGGCCGCCGATCGGGGAACGCCATTCGGCCTCGTGATCGTAGACAAGCAGATGCCGGCCATGGACGGAGACGAGACCGTCAGGGGCATCCGATCGGCCCCCGGGGGCGGCGAACCGCGGATCATCCAGCTCTCCTCCTGCGCGGGGGATGATTCGAGGAAACTGGCGGAGGAGGCGGGGTGCGACGCCTTCATGACGAAACCGGTCCGGCGGCTCCGTCTTCTCGATTCACTTCTCGGCCTGCTGGACCGGAGGAAAGTCGCCGAGATCCGGCCGGCCCCTCCCGTTGCCGGCCCGGCCGAAGGGGATGCGGCGGTCAGCCCGGCGAGGGTCCTTCTCGTGGAGGACAACGCGGTCAACCAGATGGTGGTGGTCAAGATCCTCGAGCAGGCGGGACACCTGGTCGAATGCGCGTGCGAGGGAGGAGAGGCCTTGGATCTCCTCGAGCAGGACCGCGCCTTCGACCTGGTTCTCATGGATGTGCAGATGCCCGGGATGGACGGTTACCAGGCGACCCGGGAGATCCGGTCGCGCCCGCAGGTCCGGTCGCTGCCGGTCGTGGCCATGACGGCCCACGCCCTGACCGGGGACCGGGAGAAGTGCCTGAAGGCCGGCATGGACGACTATCTGTCCAAACCGGTTCAGCGCAAGGTCCTCCTGGAGAAGATCGGGATGTGGCGGGGAGCGACGAGCGAGGCCACGGCCGAGGCCTCTCCGGTCGCCGGCGAAGCCCTCTCCTCCTGAGACGCCACAACACCTTCGATTCCCCTCTCCCCCTCGACGGTTCTCCCGTCGCCTTTCGAACATTCATCGACGGAACGAAACCGCGGAAGCCGGGATTCCCCTGCACAGGAGGCCGCGGAACGGGTAGGCTCGCTTCGGAAGCGTTCCACCGAAGGATGACCTTCGCCCGCCGGGGCCCCTGACGGCGCGCCCCTTTTTTGCTATTCTGTTCTCGGGGTTTTGAAACGAGTTCTGACCAACCGAGGGGTTTCGGGCAAGGAGAACCGAACATGGCGGACAAAGGGAAGAAAGACAAGGGGAAGAGGGAAGAACAGAAGAAGGCCCAACACACGCTCAAGGAGAAACGGAAGCTGAAGAAGGAGAAGAAGGACAAACCGTCGCCGGGCGCCATCACGTAGAAGGGGACGGGACGGGAGGCGCATGGAATCGATCGTCATCGGGAAGAGCGAAATTCGCCTTTCCCGTCTCGTGTACGACTGCATGCGGCCCGCGGGCGAGAGTGCCTTGGGCGCCGTGCCGGCCAGGAGAGAGGAACGGATGCAGGCGAGAAGAGACATCAAGAGGGAATACAAGGAGCGGGAGCGCGTCGCCGGGGTTTTTCAGATCAAGAACAAGGCGAACGGGAAGGTGCTCCTCGGGAGCAGCCTGAACATCGACGGCCCGCTGAACGCCCACCGCTTCATGCTCAGCACCGGCGCCCACCGCAACCGGGCCCTGCAGGAGGACTGGAACGAATTCGGCGCCGACCGATTCGTCTTCGAGATCTTGGAGAGCGTGGAGGTCCGGGACGACCCCGGCTTTCGCGTGGAAGACGAGCTGTCCCTTCTCGAGGAGATCTGGATCGAGAAGCTCCGGCCCTTCGACGAGGCGGGGTACAATAGGGGCTCCAAGATCAGGCAGGCGTGACCGGGGGGCGGGGTTCGCCGCCGGGGGACAGAGAAAAGGAGTATGGACGAGACGGAACGCGAAGTATGGGAAACTGTGGAGGCCCTGAACGCGTGCTGGACCGCCGGGGACCCGGCGGATCTCGCCGGTTTCTTTCACGAGTCCATGATCGCCGTCACACCGGGAGACCAGGAGCCCCTGATCGGGGGGAAGGAGTGTGTCGCGGCGTGGACCGCCTACGCGAAGGGCACGAAGATCCTCTCCTGGGAAACCCGGGACCGGGCCGTCCGCGTGTACGATCGGACCGCCGTGGTCGCCTACCGGTACTCCCTCGCGGGGGAGCGGGAGGGGGAACGCGTGAATCCCCGGGGCCGGGACCTGATGGTGCTGATCCGCCGGAGCGGCCGCTGGTGGCTCGTCGCAGACAGCTTCACGCCCGACCCCTCGGCCCGGGATCTCTGAACCGAAAGGGAAGAACGAGGCCCATCTCATGAAGAAGTCGTTGAAGCGGGCGGCCGTGCTGGCGGCGGCGGGAATCGCGGGCATCCAGTTCGTGCCGGTCGACCGGACCAACCCTCCGGGGAGATCGGAGATCGCCGCCCCGGACGACGTGCTCTCCCTTCTCCGGCGATCCTGCTTCGACTGCCACTCCCACGAGACCCGGTGGCCCTGGTACTCCAAGGTCGCCCCCGTGTCGTGGCTCGTCGCCCACGATGTCCACGAGGCGCGGGGCCGGCTGAACTTTTCCGTCTGGGACGGCCTCTCCCCGGGAAAGAGGAATCACGACCTCGAGGAGATCTGGACGGAAGTGTCGGAAGGGGGGATGCCCCTCGGGAAATACCTCCGTCTCCACCCCGACGCCCGGCTCTCCCCCGGGGACCTGTCGCTTCTCAGGGAGTGGACGAAGGGAGGGGAAGGGGGAGGCACTGGCGAGGATCGGGAAGGCGACTGACAGTGGCCGCGGATCGCGGCCCTACTCCGTCCCCACCGCCTCCTCCACATTCCGGAAGCCGTCCCGCGCGAGGAGCCGGTCCAGGTCGCGCACCATGCGCCGGACGAGCCCGGGGCCTTCGTAGACCAGAGCCGTGTAGATCTGAACGAGGGAGGCGCCGGCCCGGATCCTCTCGTAGGCGTCGGCCCCCGAGAACACGCCCCCCACGCCGATGATCGCGAGCTCTCCGGCGACCCCCTTCCGCACGACCCGGACCGCCTCGAGGGCCCGCGCCGCGAGAGGCCGCCCCGAAAGGCCCCCCTCCTCGTCCAGAATCCCCGCCACCGCCGAGTGGTCCACGGTCGTGTTCGTCACGACCACGCCGTCGAACCGGGCCGCCCGCGCGGCGTCCGCCGCCGCTTCGAGACGGTCCGCCGGGAGATCGGGGGAGAGTTTGGCGAAGAGGGGAGGGCGATTCGTTCCGGCCGCCCCGGCCGCGCGTTCCGCTTCCTCCCGGGCCGACTCGAGGAGGGGCCGGAGGAACTCGGCTTCCTCCAGGGATCGGAGACCCGGCGTGTTCGGCGAGCTGATGTTGATCACCAGGTAATCGGCGAAGGGGAGGAGCCGGCCGATCACCGCCCGGTAATCCGCCGCCGCCTCCTCGAGGGGCGTCTCCTTCTGCTTTCCCGCGTTCACGCCGATCCGGATCGTCCGCCCGTCCGCCGCGAACCGGGCCGCCAGGTTCCGGGCCACCGCTTCGGCCCCCGGGTTGTTGAATCCCATCCGGTTCACCACCGCCCCTTTCTCGGGGACCCGGAAGAGCCGGGGCGCGGGGTTCCCCGTTTGGGGCCGGGGGGTGACGGTGCCCACTTCGACGTGTCCGAAACCGAGGCGGCCGAAGAGCCCGGCGCCGGTCCCCTCCTTGTCGTAGCCGGCGGCGAGGCCGACGGGGTGGACGAAGGGGACTCCCGCCACTCGGATCCCGAGCCGGGCCCCCTCGGGGGGGCGTCGGCCGGGCAGGAGGGGGAGAGCGGCCAAGGCGGCGCGGTGCACCCGCTCCGGGTCGGCGCGGAAGAGGAGGGGACGGAGTAGATTGCGGTAGAAAACACCCATGGCGGCCCCGAGCCTAGCACGGCAAAGCCTCATTCGTCATTGACTTTACCGTGAGCGCCCTGAGACAATGGCGAACCTGAACTCCAGGGATCGGCCGCGCGCGCCCGGAGCGCTTCGAGGGA
This sequence comes from Candidatus Eiseniibacteriota bacterium, assembly GCA_043809585.1. GTDB lineage: Bacteria > Orphanbacterota > Orphanbacteria > Orphanbacterales > Orphanbacteraceae > JBDROZ01. The sequence goes on along the minus strand of JBDROZ010000097.1, from coordinate 37,971 downwards.
GGACCCATGAAAAAGATCTGTGTGGTCGGCACCGGTTACGTCGGACTCGTCACCGGGACCTGCCTCGCCGACTTCGGCAACCGAGTCACCTGCGTGGATGTGGACGAAGAGAAGATCCGGGGGCTCCAGTCCGGAAAGATACCCTTCTACGAGCCGGGACTCGAGGAAATGGTGAGACGGAACACCGCCGGGAGGCGGCTCCTCTTCTCCACTTCCGTCGAGTCGGGGGTGCAGGGGGCGGAGGTGATCTTCATCGCCGTCGGAACGCCGAGCGACGGGGCCGGAAACGCGGACCTCACTTTCGTGAAGGACGTGGCCCGGGACATCGGCCGCGCCCTCAACGGGTACAAGGTGATCGTCACCAAGAGCACCGTGCCGATCGGGACGGGCGGGATGGTGGCGGGGATCATTCGGGAGAACCTGACCGGGGAGCACGAGTTCGACGTCGTCTCCAATCCCGAGTTCCTCCGGGAGGGGAGCGCGATCCAGGACTTCATGCGCCCGGACCGGATCATCGTCGGCACCGAGAGCCCGAAGGCGATGCGGATGATTTCCGAAATCTACGAGCCCCTCTATCTCCTCGAGACACCGATCGTGAAGACCGACGTGGCCACGTCGGAGATGATCAAGTACGCGTCCAACGCCTTTCTCGCCACCAAGATCTCCTTCATCAACGAGATCGCCGGCATCTGCGACCGGGTCGGGGCGGACGTCTCCATCGTCGCGAAGGGGATGGGGCTCGACAAGCGGATCGGTTCCAAGTTCCTTCACGCCGGCGCCGGATTCGGCGGCTCCTGTTTCCCGAAGGACACCCGCGCTCTGATTCAGATCGGCGAGAAGGCGGGCGTCGATCCGACCATCACCCGGGCGGTCGTGGAGCTCAACAACCGGCTCCGGGGCGTCATGGCGGAGAAGGTGAAGGCCGCCGTCGGCGGCGACGTGAGGGGGAAGAAGGTGGGCGTCCTCGGGATCGCCTTCAAGCCGAACACGGACGACGTGCGGGAGTCGCCCGCCCTCGCCGTCATCGGCCTTCTCCGGGAGTGGGGGGCGGACGTGCGGGCCTTCGACCCCGTGGCGGGGCCGAACGGCCTCCGGGAGATGCCGGACCTCCCTCTCGCCGAATCGATCCAAGACGCCGCGACGGGCGCCGACGTCCTCGTGCTCATGACCGAATGGAACGAATTCCGGGAGCTCGACCTCGGGGAGCTGAAGAACATCATGGCGGCACCGGTCCTCGTCGATTGCCGGAACGTGTACGAGCCGCGCAAGGTGCGCGAGTCGGGGTTCACTTATTACTCGGTGGGGAGGCCGTAGGCGTCCCGCCGGCGCGAACGACGAAAGACCCTGAACCGATCGGGAGCGGCGCCCCGCCCCCGGGGGAGGTTTCGATATGCGGGCATTGGTGACCGGAGGGGCCGGATTCCTCGGCTCCCATCTCTGCGACCTGCTCCTCGCCGAAGGACACCGGGTGATCGCCATGGACAACCTGATCACGGGCAACCCGGACAACATCCAGCATCTGATCGGAAACAAGAACTTCCAGTTCGTCCAGCACGACGTGACGGAGTTCATCTACGTGGCGGGGGAGCTGGACGCGGTGGTCCATTTCGCCTCTCCCGCGAGCCCGATCGACTACCTCGAGCTCCCGATCCAGACGCTCAAGGTCGGCGCCCTCGGCACCCACAAGGCGCTGGGCGTGGCGAAAGCGAAGGGGGCCCGGTTCATCCTCGCCTCGTCGTCCGAAGTGTACGGCGACCCCCTCGTCCATCCCCAGGAGGAGTCGTACTGGGGCAACGTGAACCCCATCGGCCCCCGGGGGGTCTACGACGAGGCGAAGCGGTTCGGCGAGGCCCTCGCCATGGCGTACCACCGGACCCACGGCGTGGACACCAAGATCGCGCGGATCTTCAATACCTACGGTCCTCGAATGCGGGCCCACGACGGCCGCGTGGTCCCCACCTTCATCGTGCAGGCCCTCAAGAACGAACCCCTCACCGTCTTCGGCGACGGCACCCAGACCCGCTCCTTCTGCTTCGTCTCCGATCTGGTCCGGGGGATCTACAAGCTCCTCATGTCGGACCAGAATCACCCGGTCAACCTGGGGAACCCGGCGGAGATGACCATCGGCGAGTTCGCCAAGGAGATCCTGGACATCACGGGGAGCACGTCCTCGATCGAGTTCCGCGGCCTCCCCCAGGACGACCCGAAGGTGCGCCAGCCGGACATCAGCCGGGCCCGTAAGGTCCTCGGCTGGGAGCCGGAAGTCGCTCTGCGGGAAGGACTTTCGAAGGCGATCGACTACTTCCGGAGGCTGGTGGAAGCGGGGGCGTAAACTCCGAATCGTCGCGGAACGGGATGGTATCCCCGGGCCCCCGCCTGTGGTAAACTCCCGCTCTTATGGAAAAGAACCAGGCCGCGGGGCATCCCGTACCGATTCTCGATCTTCCCGCCCAGCATCGTGACCTGAAGGAGCCGATCCTCCGGGCATTGGGGGAACTCCTCGATTCGGGCGCTTTCGTGCTCGGCGCCGCGGTGGAGCGCTTCGAAGAGGAGGCGGCCGCCTATCTGGGAGTGAAACACGCGATCGGCGTCGCCTCCGGGACGGACGCCCTCGATCTCACGCTCCGGGCGGCCGGCGTCCGGCCGGGGGACGAGGTGATCACCCCCGCGTACAGCTTCTTCGCCATCGCCGAGGCGATCGACCGGGTGGGGGCCGTTCCCGTCCTGGTCGACATCGACGGAGTGACGTTCAATGTCTCCGCCGAGGGTGTGGCGGCGGCGATCACGGAGAAGACCCGCGCCGTGGTCCCGGTCCATCTGTACGGGCTGCCCGCCCCGGTCGCCGCGATCCGTGAGGCCACCCGGGGCCGGGAGATCGCCATCGTGGAGGACGCCGCCCAGGCGTTCGGCGCCGAGGCGGACGGGGTGAAGGCGGGCGCCCTCGGTGACGGGGCCGCCTTCTCGTTCTATCCGACGAAGAACCTCGGCGCCTGCGGTGACGGCGGCCTCGTGACGACTTCCCGGGATGACGTGGCCCGGCTCGTGCGGCGGCTCCGGGACCACGGACAGACGGGAAGGTACGAGCACTCCTCCTTCGGGTGGAACAGCCGGCTCGACGCGATGCAGGCGGCGATCCTCTCCATCAAGCTCCCGCTCCTGGACGGGTGGAACGACCGGCGCCGCGCTCTCGCGAATCTCTATCGAGAGGCCCTCGCCGATTCAACGGCCCGGCTTCCTTTCGAGCCGGCCGGCTCGAAGCACGTCTACCATCAGTTCGCGATCCGCGTCGCCGGGAGAAATGAGTTGCAGGGGCGCCTCGGGGAAAGGAGAATCGCGACGTCGATCCACTACCCGGCGGGGATCCACCAGCAGCCCGTCTTTGCGGGGCGGTTCGGGGCCTTTCCCGAGGCGGAGAGAGCGGCGCGGGAGGTTCTTTGTCTCCCGATCCATCCGGAGCTGACGGACGACGACGCCCGGCGTGTCGCCTTCGAGGTCGGGGAGGGGCTGGGCAAGGCGGCGGGCCGCGGCGGTTCGAAAGGATAGGACATTCCGATGGCGAAGACACGGGCCCTCATCACCGGCGGGGCGGGATTCATCGGCTCCCATCTGGCGGAGCGCCTCCTAAGCGACGGCGAAGAGGTCACGATCATCGACGATCTCTCGACGGGGTCGTTCGAGAACATCGCCCATCTTGAAGGGCATCCGAACTTCCGGTACGTGATCGACACGATCCTGAACGAGGAGGCCATGGCCGACCTGATCGAGGAGGTCGACGTGGTCTACCACCTCGCCGCGGCCGTCGGCGTCGCCTATGTCATCGAGAACATACTCAAGTCGATCCAGATCAACATTCGCGGAACCGAGATCGTGTTCGAGCAGGCGAATCGGTTCAAGAAGAAGGTGGTCTTCTTCTCGACGTCGGAGGTGTACGGAAAATCGAACTCCCTCCCCTTCTCGGAAGAGCAGGACCGGGTCATGGGCTCGACCACGATCAACCGGTGGAGCTACGCGGCGACCAAGGCGGTGGACGAGATCCTCGCCCTCGCCTACCACCGGGAGAAGAAGGTGCCCGTGGTGATCGTCCGCTGCTTCAACACCTGCGGCCCCCGGCAGACCGGGCAGTACGGCATGGTGCTCCCCCGGTTCGTCAAACAGGCGCTCCTCGGCCAGCCGATCACGGTGTACGGCGACGGCAAACAGAGCCGCTGCTTCTCCTCGGTCTACGACGTGGTGGAAGGAGTCATGCGTCTCGCCCGGTCCGACGCCGCCGTCGGGAAGATCTTCAACATCGGCGCCGACACGGAAATCTCCATCGAAGAGCTCGCGGAGAGGGTGATCGCCCTCACCGGCTCCACGTCGAAGATCGAGCACGTCCCCTACGAAAAGGCCTACGAACAGGGTTTCGAGGATATGCGCCGGCGCGTGCCGGACCTCTCCCGGGTCCGGGAGACGGTCGGTTTCGAGCCCGTCGTCGCCCTCGACGACCTGATCAAGAGCGTGATCACTTATTTTGAACGGTGACAAGAGCGCTCACCCGTAGTGGCTATCCTCCTCGGACTCCTCCTCCGCGCCCTGGAGCAGTTGTGCTCGCCGTGCTTTCCCGATTTGGCGGCGGGTCGGTGGTCCGGCTTCGGGAGGGATCGGGGGTGCGGCGGTCATAGCGGGACATGCCGGAAGAGCAGGTGGGCGATCCAGCCGGCGAGGGGGGGGAAGACGAGGACGCTCGCGAGCCGGATCATCGTCAGCCGCCAGCCGAGGATCCCCACTTCCATCGGTATCCGCCCGACCGCCCAGAGGGACCACCCGGTCAGGAAGGCGACCATGGTGCCCGCCCCGGCCCCCGACCGGACGAGTCCCGCCGCGATCGGAAGGCTGACGTAAGGTCCGCCGGGCGCGAGTCCCCCCGCGAGGCTTCCGAGCAGGAGCCCCCGCCAGCCCGATTCCGCCCCCACCCAACGGGAGACCGTCTCCTGGGGGAGGAGCACCTGGATCATCCCCGCCGTGACGAACGCGAAGAGAAGGAGGGGGAGCACCTGGAGGATCATCCGGTACGCGATGTGGAGGCCCTGGAGGTGTTCCCCGCCCCCCCGGGAGTATCCGAGGCCGAGCAGAACCAGGGCGAGAACGGCGAGAACCAGGGTGGGCGCCAGCATGGACGGTCTTCTCCTTGTTGGGGACACTCGCAACCTCCCGGCATGCCGATGACGCGGCCCGCCGAGCATACCACGATCCGCCCCTTCCTCCTTGTGCGGCGATGCCCCGCGGGGGTAAGATGACCCAAGTCCGGAAACACCCCCCATCACCCGCCGGAGGCGCACCGTGCTCGGTCGAAGCAAGGATTCCAAGGACCAGGTCGCCGGACTCGCCGAGGAGAACGTCCGTCTGAAGCGGGCCCTCGAGGAGCTCGCGATCTTGAACGATCTCGCCCGGGACATCGCCGGCACCCTCGACAGGGAGCGGGTGATCAACAGCATCGTCCGCCGATCCCTCCAGGTGGTGGAGGCGGAGCAGGGGGTCGTCACGCTGGTCGAGAAGAAGACCGTGGATGAGGACGACCTCATGAAGACCCTGGTGCGGACGAACCTCACCACGTCGACGGCGGGGACGGCGTACCACTTCGACCGTTCCCTTCTCGGCTGGATGCAGATTCACAAGAAGCCGCTCCTCACGAACGGGCCCCGGGAGGACGACCGCTTCCGGGGTGTGAAATGGGAGGAGTCGATCCGGAATCTGCTCTCCGTCCCCCTCATGGTGAAGTCGGAGCTGACCGGCGTTCTCTCCGTGTACAACAAGAAAGGGGAGGGCGGATTCACCGCCGACGACCAACGGATCCTCGCGATCATTGCCGGCCAGTCCGCCCAGGTGGTGGAGAGCGCCCGCCTTTACGAGGAGGAGAAGGCCCTCTCCCGGGTGCGGGAGGAACTCCGGTTCGCCTCGGACATCCAGCAGGGGCTGCTCCCGAAAGCGGCGCCCACCGTGGAGCGGTACGACATCGCCGGAAAGACGATCCCCGCCCAGGACGTGGGGGGGGACTATTTCGACTTCATCGCGGTGCGGGACGGGCGTCTCGCCTTCTGTCTCGGCGACGTGACGGGCAAGGGTCTCCCCGCGGCGATGCTCATGTCGAACCTGCAGGCCACGATCCGGGGCCAGACCCTCGCCGACTGCACTCCATGCGAGTGCATGAGCCGTTCCAACGAACTCCTCTACCGGAGCACGGACCCCGTGAAGTTCGCCACCCTCTTCTACGGCGTCCTCTGCCGGGAGAAGGACGAGGTCTGCTACTGCAGCGCCGGTCACGACCGCCCGTATCTCCTCTCCGAGGGGAAGGATCCCGTGCGCCTCGAGCCGGGGGGAATGATGCTGGGCGCCATGGAAGGCGTCCCGTACGAGCACGACTGCCTGTTCTTCGCGCCGGGGGACACCCTCGTCGTCTACTCGGACGGGATCACGGAGGCGATGGCCGCGGGGGGGGGGGAGCTGGGCGAGGAGTTCGGTGAGGAGCGCCTCGAGCCGCTCCTCCGGGAGAACTTCGGAAAGAGCTCCGCCGAGATCGTCGACGCCGTGGTGAAGGCCGTGCGCGCCCACACCGCCGGCCGGGCCCAATCCGACGACATGACCCTCGTCGTCGTGCGGCGCACGGACTGACGCCTATCGCAGCAACAGGACCTTCTCCGTCGCGGTCCTCCCCGCCCCTTCCATGCGAAGGTAGGAACGGCATTCGGGGGACACAATACCGAATAGGGCATTCAGTATTGTGTCCCTCGAACTACCTATTCGGTATTGTGTCCCCCGACGACATGACCCTCGTCGTCGTGCGGCGCACGGACTGACGCCTACCGCAGCAACAGGACCTTCTCCGTCGCGGTCCTCCCCGCCCCTTCCATGCGAAGGTAGTAGACGCCGCTCGGGAGGGGACGGCCGTCGTCCCCCGTGCCTTGCCAGACGATCTCCCCCCGCCCGCCGTCCCGGAATTCCCCGTCGATCAGAGTGCGGACCTTTCGCCCGCCCACCGAGAACGCCTCGAGCCGCACCCCCCCGGGGGTGGGGAGGGAGAAGGCGATCGTCAACGCCGGGTTGAACGGGTTCGGCGCGGCGGCGAGACGGAGAGGGGGTGTGGGAGGCGGGGAGGAAGCGGACACGGTTTCGGTGGACGCGTCGAAGGTGATCCAGACCGGGTTGGTGTACGCCCGGTGGCCCGCGCCGCCGTCGTCCGTCACGAGTTCGGCCCGGAAGAAGCGGTCCCCCTCGAACCCGAAGGCGCCGAGATCGATCGTCGCCTCTCCCCCGTACCCCTCGCCGCCGGCGGCGGGGTCGAACTGGTGGAGCGTCGCCGCGCCGCCGAGGGGGTCTCCCCGGACCAGACGAACGTCCGTCACGGGGCCGAACTCGGGAAGGGACGCCCATCGAACGCGGAGGGGGAGGTACACCCCGGGCGCCGCGTAGCCGTGGTCGCCATGGCCGAGATCGCCCGCTCCGTTCCAGTCGCCGTCATCGTTCCGGTCGACGGCGATCTCCAGGAAGGGGCCGTCGGTCACCGTCGAACGTCCCGCCCGGAAGGCGGAGAGGATCTCCTCCACCGGCGGGAGGCTGTCCGTTCCGTATCCGGGGACCCGCACGACGGTCTGCACCTTTCCCATGGCGTTGTCGTCCGCGTAATCGTTGAGTCCGAGGTGGGAGGCGTAGTTGAAGTCGCCGTGGGCGTCGCTCCCGCCGGAGAGGAAGACCTTCCGGGGCGCGCCGGGGTGGGCCGCGAGGTCGTTCGCGAGCATCTGGTCCCAGAGCGAGATCCCGGCGAGAAGCTCGTTCGGATAGGGATCGCCCGGCGCCGAGCCGGCGTCGAAGTCCCCCCACGGGTCGTTCTCGTCGTTCGACTCCCTGGTGATCCGCGTGTTGAATGCTTCGAGCCCGCGGAAACCCTCCCGAAGAAGGGCGGCCGCGAAATCTTCGTCCCCCCACCGGGCGCCGTTCACCCCGAAGTCGATCCCGCCGAAGTCGGCGGAGAGGTCGGAGAGAGGGTGGGCGGCGTAGGCGAAGCCCCCCCCGCTCAAGGCGTCGAGCCCCGCGGTCAGGGAGGGGGTCACCGGCCGCTCGCCCGGCGCTCCGGAGAGGGGGGAGGGGATCTCGGACGGGTTGTAGAAGAGCCCGTGCAGGGTCTTGTCGTACGAGTCGCCGTCCACCGAGGCGAGGTTGATCTCGACGCCACGGTAGATCCGGAGGTCGGGGCCGCTCCACTCGGCGGCGTCCGCGCCGATGGCCCCCCACGATCCGCCGTGGTCGTTCACGTCGCGGACGATCGTATACGCGCCGCCGCTCGTCCGGATCGTCGCCTCCCACTGGTCGGTGCCGTACGAGTAGGCGCCGTCCCCCCGCTCGTCGAGGTCGCACGAGTGGTCGGTGACGGTGAGCCAGTGGAGCCCAAGGGCGGCCGCGGAGAAGCGCACGGCCGGGAGAGGCGCCCCGAACTCGTACAGGTCGTTCGTGTACATGGTGTGGTAGTGGGTGTCGCCGCCGTACCACCCCTCGGGCCAGGGGAAAGGGCCGTGCCCGACATGGACCCGGAGCGTGCGGCCGTCGGTGTAGTTGAAAATGTCGTCCCGGTAGTAGATCTCCACTTTCAATTGGATGGCGTCGCCGGGCCCGTATCCGAGATTCGCGGGCGCGAGAGGCGTGCCGTCCGGCAGGGAGGGGTGCCCTTCGGTCACGTTCGTGACGTAGGTCCAGAAGTTGTGCTCCGGCGGATCGTCGCCGAGCCGCTCGTCACCGAAGTCGTGATGGAAGAGAACGACCGGCCCGCCGCCGCCCGTCGCGTCGGTGCACCGGATCCAGTGCAACTCCCGGATGTCGTCGACGTCGCAGTCTTTCAAGACCACCGTGACCGGGATCGGAGTCGCCTCGTCCGTGACCCGCCACGGCGCGTCGGCGATGAAGTCCTTGGCGTAGGTATTCTCGTACTGCCCGTCCCCGAAGGCGGGGGAGGCGAAGAGCGCCGCCAGGAGCGGTACGAACGAAATCCCCTTCATTCCCGTTCGATCGAACAACTCTCTCCCCTTCTTCTCGAGCTACCGGACCAAGCTCATTTTGTGGGTCAACGTCCCGCCTTCCGTTTCGAGGCGGAGGAAGTACGTGCCGCTCGCCGCGGCCCGGCCCCCTTCGTCCTCGCCGTTCCAGACGGCGCGATGTTCGCCGGCGCTCCGCATCCCCTCGTCCAAGGCGCGGACCCGGCGCCCCGCGAGATCGTATACCGAAAGGGTCACGTCCGACGCCTCTCCGAGGCGATAGGTGACCGTCGTCGACGGGTTGAACGGGTTCGGCGCGTTCTCGAGCCGCGCCCCGGTCCGGGCCGAGGGGATCCCCTCCTCCACCGCCGTGGAGACGGAGAGGTCGATCGAGTGGGCGCTCCGCCCGTGGGTCCCCGCCACGAGCGTGCGGGTCGGCTCGTGGAAATCGAGATCCCAGACCGGCACCGCGGGGAGGCCCGCACCGAGGACCGACCAGGATGCCCCCGTGTCCGTCGAGTAGAAGCAGCCGACGTCGGAACCGAGGTAGAGGGTCGACGGCGCGCCCGGATCGACGAGGATCACGTTGGTCGGCGACTCGGGCAGGTTGGCGCTGATGTCGGACCACGTGGAACCGAGATTCCCGGTCCGGTAGACGTGGGAGATCTCCTGGTCCCAGCGGAGCCCGGAGAAGGTGACGTAGGCCACGGACGGGTTGGCGGGGTCCGGCTCCACGCACGTGACCCACCGGTTCGGCAAGGAGGCGGAGACGTTGCTCCATGTCGACCCGCCGTTCTGCGTGACCCACACGTTCGAGTCGTCCGTCCCGGCCCAGATCACGTCCGGATCCGCCGGCGAGACGGCGATGGTGGTCACCGTTCCGAATCCGGAGCCGTGATCGCCCCCCGTCAGGTCCGGGCTGATCGACGTCCACGACGCGCTCCCGTTCACGGACCGCCACACCCGGTAGGTTCCGTAGTACATGGTCTCCGGGTCCGAGGGATCGAACACGAGGGGGGACGACCAGTTCCGCCGGTCGGCGCTGCTGACCCCGCTGAGGGCCCAGTCCCACGAGGATCCGAGGTCGGTCGACTCGTAGTAGTTCCCGTACTGGTAGCCCGCCCAGATCATGTTCGAGTTCGCCGGATGGACGAGGGTGGTGAACCCGTCGCCGCCGAAGATGTTGGTCCAGTCGTCGGTCGCCCCCGTCAGCGTCCGGAGCGTGCCGTTGTCCTGGGTCCCCCCATAGATCCGCTGGGGCTGGAGGTTGTCGATCTCGATCTTGTAGAACTGGTTCGTCGGCTGGTCGTAGAGCTTCGTCCACGAGTCGCCTTGGTTCTCGCTGACGTAGATTCCCCCGTCGTTCCCCTCCCAGATCCGGGTAGGCGTGACCGGGTCGAAGACGAGGGCGTGGTGGTCCACGTGGTTCGAGGACCCGACCTGGCTCCAGCTCGATCCCCCGTTCTCGGTCCGGTAGAAGGGGACGCCGAGGGCGAAGACCCGGTTCGAATTCGTCGGGTCGACGCGGACCTGGCCGAAATACCAGCCGAACGTGCTGTAGATGCCGGAGAGGGCGCCGTCGCTCGTTCGCGCCCACGTGTTGCCGCCGTTCGTCGACTTGTAGACCCGGCACTCGAGACTGCCGGAGGTGTTCTCCATGTCGTAGATCGCGTAGACCACGTTTGGCGATCCCGCGCAGACCGACACGCCGATCCGGCCGACCTTGTCGCCCGTCGGGAGGCCGCCCGTCAGTTTCATCCATGTGTCGCCGCCGTCGTGGGAGCGATAGAGGCCGCTCCCCGGACCCCGGCTTCGCCGGTAGGTGAGGCCCCGGACCCGCTCCCACATGGCCGCGAAGACCGTGTCCGGTTTCGCCGGGTCGATGGCGATGTCGACGGCGGAGGTCGAGTCGTTTACGAAGAGGACCCGGTCCCAGGTCGACCCGCCGTTCAAGGTCCGGTAGACGCCCCGCTCGGGGTTCGTGCCGAAGAGGACGCCCGCCCCCGCGACCCACACCCGGTCCGGGTTCCCCGGGTCCACCACCACCCGGCCGATGTACCGGGTCTCCTCGAGGCCGGCGTAGCTCCAGGTCGCCCCGGCGTCGTCGGAGCGGTAGACCCCGATGCCGAACCAGCTGAAGCTCGACGAGTTCGCCTCCCCCGTGCCGACCCAAACCACGTCCGGGTTCTCCGGGTCGATGGCGATGTCGCCGATGGTGAGCGCCGCCTGCTCGTCGAAGATCGGGGTCCAGCTCACGCCGGCGTCGGCCGACCGGAAGACGCCGCCGCTCGCCATGGCGGCGTAGAGAATGCTCGGGTTCGCCGGGTGCACTTCGAGGTCCGTCACCCGGCCGCCGATGTTGCTCGGGCCCCGCTCGGTCCAGGAGAGGGAAGATGCCTTCGCCGCCCCCCGCATCGCCCGCGCCTCCGCCCCCGCTACGGTCAGCTCCTCGAAGTTCAGCCGGCCGAAGGGATAGGCCCTCTGCCGGTACGCCCAGTCGTTCGGCTCCGCGCCCGGTCCGACGGGAAGACCCGCCTCCTCGCGCGCCGCTCGGCTTTCGCTCTTCATCGCCCGGATTTCTCGGGCGACTTCGTCCGTCGTGAGAGAGCGGCGTGAATCTCCCGGGGCGAAGAGCAGGGCCGCCCCGATCAGGGCGGCGGTGAAGGCGGTGATGGTGAGCGCCAGGCGTTTCATGGACGATTCCTTTCGCGGGAGCGCTACTTGAGTAATCCCGGACGGCCCGGGCGAGGATGGTGTCCCATACCCGCTTATTTTACATGATCTTGCGCCGGATAGCCAGCGTCAAGAGGACCCGGCGCCCCGCCGCGGAGCCCCGCCCGCGCCCGGAGCTCGGCCGCGTCGATCTCCCGGCCTTCCGCCCCGGCGGTTTTCGCCTCCTCGAGCCAGGTGGGGGCGAGGGCTTCCTTCACGCCGGGGGGGGTGAGGGGACCGGTGGGTGGGGGGTGGAGCTCCCGGTCGAGCCGGCCGACGAGGCGCCGAGTCTCGGCGAGCCCGGGCCCGGGATCGGTGGCGAGCGAGTTCCTGAGTTGGACGGCGGCGCTCCGGATCTGCCGGAAGACACGCCAGTCCGCCCCGTCGAGAGAGAGAAGCCGTTCCACGGAGCGGACGAGCGTGAGGCGGTCGGGGGCGCGCCCCGTGATCTCGTAGATGGCGAAGAGGGCCTGCCGGTTCCGCGCGGCGCCGTCGATCACCGATCGGTGGGAGGGATTCCCGGAATCGGCGGCGACGATGCCGTTGAAAGCGCTTCCGGGCGACCGGGCGAGGGAGCCGGCGAGGGTGCGGGACCAGTCCCGGAGGCGTTGGAGGGGGGCGGAAAACTCGAGGAGACCGTTGTCGTCCGTGTTCAGGGGGCCCGGTCCGAGCCAGGCCCGGAGAACCTTGTCGTCCAGGAGACAGGCGCCGAGGAGCCGGGAAGGGTGCTCGAGTCCGACCGACTCGAGATCCCGATAGACCGACGGCTCCCTCATCCGGGCGGCGATCGAGTCGAGGGGGACTGGCGACGGATCGGTCCGGCCGATGAGAAGGAAATCCGCGTACTGGGGTTGCCAGAGGCTGACTTCCGGGAATACGGACGCCATGGTCCGCACCACCATCCGGAAGTCCCGGGGCGACATCCCGTACGACTGGAGCCACTGGCCGTAGACGCCCCCCTCGGCGAGACGGTCCCGGGCGAGCCGGAAATACTCTTCCGTGAAGAGGGACGCGATTCCGGTGAGCCACGGATTGGAGGGCTCGGAGATGATCACGTCGTAGCGGTGGGGTGTGAGGAGAAGGTGGTTCCGCCCGTCGTTCCGGAGAATGCGAACCCGCGGGTCCTCGAAGGCGCCGCCGAGGAGGGGGGCGAAGTGGAGCGTCGCCCCTTCGATGACGGCGTCCGAGATCTCGAGCAAGTCGATCGACTTCGCTCCGGGGTGGGAGACGGCGGAGGCGAGGGTGATCCCGCCTCCGAGACCGACGATCATCACCCGCTCCGGCCGGGGCGAGAGAAGAATGGGGACCTGGGCACACGCCACCTGGGTCGGCATGTCCCCGAAATCGGTGCTCGCGTCCGGCTTCCCGTTGATGCGGAGGATGCGGACGTCCCGATCGACCACGTGGACCGACACGGTCGCGTCCGCGCCGTCCCGGTAATAGACGATACGCCCCGGCTCGGCGATCCTCCCGAGGAAGGCCCCCGCCGTGAGTGTCGCCCGGTCGAGGGGGTTTCGCCGGGCCTGGTAGGTTCCGGCCCCGAGAAGGATCAGGAGGATGGCGAGCGCGGCCGCCCGCCGGGAGCGCTCCGCGGTTCCGTCCCCGGCGATCAGTACGGCCCCGAGGAGCGCGGAGAGGGTAATCGCGATCCCGAGGGTCCCGGCGATGCCCGGCGGTCCCGCGAGGAGCCAGAATCCGGCCACGACGGACCCGGCTATGGTGCCCGCCGTGTTGACCGCGTACGCCGCTCCGACCCGCCGGGAGGCCTCCTCCGACCGCCTCGTGATGGTGAGCACCACGAGGGGGAGGGTGGTGCCGAGGGCGAGGGTGGGGAGGGCGAGCAGCCGGAGCACGAGCAGGAACTGGCGGGCGAGGAGGGTGAAGTCGACGCCCCCGGCCAGGCGGAGCTCTTCCGCCACCTTTTCGGGAAGACCGCCGAAGAAGGGGAGGATCCCGAGGGCCCCGAGGGCGACGACCCCCTGGGCGACGCCGAGGGCGAAGACAGGGCGCCGGATCCGGTGGGCCGTGGCGCCGACGATCAGGGCCCCCGCGCCGAGGGCGAGGATGAAGACGACCAGGACCGACGTGAACGCATAGGTCGAAGAGCCGAGGATCACCATGAGGAGCCGGGTCCAGCCGATCTGGTAGGTCATGGCCGCGAAGCCCGAGAGGGCGGCCGAGAGGAGGACCAGGGCACGGATGGGGGCGCCCAGAGCCGCCCCCGGCGCGGATTCTCTTTCGAGAACTGTCCGATCCGCCTCCCGCCCCGCCCCGGCCTCCCCCTCGAACCGCCGCCGGAGGAGAAGGGCCGCGGCGCCGAGAAGGAGATTCGTCCCCACCGCCGCGGAGAGGGCCCCCCGCTGGCCGAGCCGGGGGAGGAGGAGGAAGCCGCCGAGCCCCGCGCCCACCGCCGCCCCTACCGTGTTCAGCCCGTAAAAGAGACCGGTGACATTGCCGAACCGCGAATGCCGCCGGACACCATGCTCCACGAGGACCGGGAGGGTGGCGCCCATCAGTGTGGTCGGAATGACGAGGAGGAGGGCGGAGACGAAGAAGCGAGCCGCCGCGAGGAGGAGCATTCCCTCGGGGCCCGCCCCCCGGTAGAGGGCCCGGTAGAGGGGGACCGCCGCGGCGAAGCCGATCTGAACCGCCACCGCCGCGAGCCCGATGCCGATCTCGAGGAGGCCGTATGTCCGGAGGGGGGACCGGATGCCCCCCGCCCGGCGGCCGGAGATCATGCTTCCGAGGGCGAGGCCCCCCATGAACGCGGCGAGCACCGTGGTGATGGCGTGCGTGGTTCCGCCGAGGATGCGGGTGATTTCCCGGACCCAGATCAGCTCGTAGACGAGCCCCGCGGCTCCGGAAAAGAAGAAGAGCAGGTAGATCATGGGGCCACTCCCGACAGGGCCGGGGAATCCGGCGGGGTTTCGTCCCTCATGATACCATGCCCGGGGCCTTCTCCCGTAGCCCTCGGCGGCGCCGGGCCCCGCCTCTTGATGTAAGTGCCGCCCAATGGTACAATAATCATTGTTTGCCGACTCAGTCGCTCCGGGGTTTCTCCGCTCCGCGGGCGATCCTCGCCGCTCCCCCGTTTGTCTGCGAATAGAAAGAGAGGTCATCATGCATCGTGCCCCCTCCGTCTCGATTGGCGCCCTTCTCCTCCTCGCTCTTTCTTGGCCGGCCGCGGGGGCGGCCGACTGGACGCCGCCGGAGCGGAACCCGAACTTCGTCGTCTTCGATCTGCCGCCGGCGGAGATCGAGAGTCGCCTCGCCATTCCCTACGAGGATATGGCGGCGAGGCGGGGGGCCGTGGAAACCAGGGCGCCCTCCGACACCGGCGTCGTCCTGGTCCTTCTCTGCGAGTGGGCGGACGACCCGGCGGACCAGACGAACCACCCGCCGTCGGCCTACGAGGAACTCCTCTTCAGCCAGGGGGTGCTCGACCCGGGGAGCATGCGCGAGTTCTTCCTCGAAGTTTCCTACGGGGACTACTGGATCGAAGGGAACGTGGTCGGGTGGCTCCAGGAACCGACCTATGATCCGGGCGCCTGGTTCACCGACTTCCTCGAGCAGGCGGACGCCCTCGTCGACTTCTCCGACTACGATCGGGACGGCGACGGGTACACCGACGCGGTCTGGATCTTTCACGCCGGGCCGGGCCAGGAGGAAACCCACGACCCGGACCACATCTGGTCGTACGCCGTCTACGGGCTGGACTGGATGAGCGACGACGGCGTCATCGTCGATCGGTACTCGTGCAACCCGGAGGAGCACGCGGGGGGTGAGATCGTCAGCATCCGGGTGCCCGCCCACGAGGCCTCCCACGTTCTCGGCCTGCCCGACCTGTACGACTACGACGCGAAGCTCGACACGACGACGTACTACACGCCGAACGACGCCAACGACCATCCCCTCGTGGACTGGTGCCTCATGGGCTACGGCGGCTACAACATCATGAGCTACGGGACGAACCAGCCCTGCCCCCAGCACCACTGCGCCTGGTCGAAGAAGGAACTCGGGTGGCTCACGCCGACGATTCTCTCCGCCGACCGGCACGACATCGAGGTGCCCGAGGTACAGACGAACCCCCTCGCGTACCAGATCCGGCGCCCCGGGAGCAACGGGAACGAGTACTTCCTGATCGAGAACCGGAACACCCAGGGATCGTTCCGCTTCGATCATCTCGATTCGGACTTCTCCGCCTACTGTCCCTGGTTCACCCCCGGGAGGAACCCGAAGGACGCGGGGCTCCTCGTCTACCACGTCTACGAGTTGGCGTCGAACAACAACGGTTCGCCCCATTACAAAGTGATCGTCGAGGACGCGGGTTACGATCCGGCGACGCCATGGGACGGTTATGACGAGTACTCGGAGGAGTGGTACCCCTACGAGTTCCGGATCGGCGCCGCCTACGCCGCCGAGGATCCGGGCCAGAACAAGTTCACGCCGGCCACCTTCCCGAACACCGACTGGTACACCGGGGCGAGCGGCGTCTGGATCACCAACATCAGCCTCTCCGATTCGGTGATGACCTTCGATCTCGGCTTCGGCAACGCCTGGCCGGCCATCGTCGACCATCGCCCGGTGTCGCTCGACACGACGGTCGCCGCCGGCGCGCTCCTCTTCTCGGCGGCCGTGGTCGACGAGGACGGGGACGCCACGACCTACGAGTGGATCGTGAACGGTTCGTCGGTCCAGAGTTCGGCGGATTCGACCTACCTCCACGTGGCCGGCGGGGTCGACACGGTGACCGTGATCGCCACCGACGGGTCCCTCGCCGACACCCTGACTTGGCGGGTCTCGTCGGACATCAATACGGACGTCGCCGGCCGGGCCCCCGGAGCGATCCGGGCCCGTCTCGCCGCATGGCCGACGCCCTTCAACCCGGCCGTCACGATCCGGGCGGATCTGCCCGAGGCGGGGGAGGCGACCCTGACGGTTCACGATCTCTCGGGGAGGATCGTCCGGACCTTGGAGAGGGGCCTTCGACATGACGGCTCGTTCCAGACCGTCTGGCGGGGGGAGAGCGACGGCGGCGAGGCGGTGGCTTCGGGCGTCTACTTCGTCCGCGTCCGGTCGGGGGCCTCGGAGCTCCGGGCGAAGGTGGTCCTCCTCAGATAGGGCGAAGCGACAGAGGGAACGCCGTCGGGGCCGGGTCTCGGAGGGAAACTCCGGAACCCGGTCCTCGTCATTCACACCGAGATTTCCGAGTTGCGCAACTCGATCTATTATAAGGAATTATCTTCGACAATCCCCTTGAGTCGGAGCCTGTCCCTCCTTCGCCTCGCGGCCGGCACTCCCCGGGAATTACCTTGACACTCTTTCGGACCCGAACCTAGAGTAGGTCGTTCGCATCCGGGAAACCTGGGGATTTTGGATGAGTTACCTTTTTCCATTCCTCGTCGCCCTCGGGGCGGTGGTGCTCGTCACACCCGCCATTCGCCGGCTCGCGTTCCGTTCCGGCTTTCTCGACCAGCCGAACCAGCGGAAGGTGCACCGGACGCCCACGCCCCTTCTCGGCGGCGTGGCGACGGTCGTCGGGTTCATGGCGGCGTTCTTGATCGGTATCCGGCTGAACGAAGCCCAATTCTCCTTCCCCATCCTCGGATTCCTCACCGGCGGGATCTTCGTCTTCCTCGTCGGGCTCGTGGACGACAAGTACGGTATCGGTCCCCTCGCGAAGCTGATCGGACAGATCGTCGCCTGCGCCTTCCTCTTCTTCTCGGGCAACACGAACGGCCTGATCACGAGCGCGCCCCTCGACCTCTTCTTCTCCTTCCTCTGGGTCGTGGGGCTCATGAACGCGATCAACTTTCTGGACAACATGGACGGTATCGCGGCGGGGATCACCTTCCTCGCCTCCATGGGCTTCTTCGCGATCGCCCTCGCCCACGGCCAGGTGATGCCGGCGGTGATCGCCATCGCCCTCGCCGGATCGGCCCTGGCGTTCCTCCGCTTCAACTGGCACCCGGCGTCGATCTTCCTCGGCGACGCGGGGTCCCTCTTCTTCGGCTACGTGCTCGCCTCGCTCGGCATCATGTCGACCTGGCACCAGACGTCGTATCTCTTCCTGGTCGTACCGGTCCTGATCCTCGGCTACCCGATCTTCGACATCGGTTTCGTCGTGTTCACGCGGATCGCCCGGGGGACGAGGATCACCGTACCCGGGAAGGACCACTCCTCCCACCGGCTCGGCACGCTCATGGCGAACGTCCGGGGGACGGCGATCGCGGTCTACGGGATCTGCTTCCTCCTCGGCGGCATCGGCGTCCTCCTCTCCCTCGTCGGCGACAGCGCGGTGATCTTCACCGTGCTCTTCCTCGTGGCGACGCTCTCCCTCGTCAGCGGGGCGAGGCTGTCGCGGGTGCCGATCAAGTAATCCGGTAGTCGATGCAAGTGGTGCCTTGTAATCCCTTTCGGATGAAATGGGAGCGCGTGTATGCACACGCGCTCCACAAAGATGCCCGGCGGCGTCCTTGGCGGGCCCGCCAATCCCCCCGTTCGTCCTGAGTGCCGCCGACCGAAGGGAGGCGGTGTATCGAAGGATGAAGGGGGGAGAGTCGGAGCGCGGGCGGAGCCTGTCCGCTCCTGTCCGCTGCGATGCTCGCCAGTCGCACGAAGGCGCTCTCCGGCTGCGACATGAAAATCGCGCGTTTCATCCTCGGTAATGCCCCGGTGGTCGGGATCTGGTGCTTGGTGGCTGCGCGTCTCGCGGACTCCTGTCGCGGCCACCCACCCGTGGCTACGAATGATCAGCAAGGACTGCCGCCGGGAGGAGAAGAGACGGAAACAGCGGAGTAGGCTGCCCTCCGGCCCGCCGATCATGGTACAATTGAAGCGAAAAGAACCGAGCGGTTCTCCGATGCCGAGGAGGGGAGCCATGATCTCTCGTTTCCATCTTTTCCTGATCGTCTTCTCCGCATGTCTCTTTCTGCCCTCTTCCGGCAGCGCCAATCCCCTCATCGAGCTGGACGTCGACGGCATACCCGGCAACGGCCCGGACACGATTCATGTCGGTGTGGGGGAGACGTTCGATGTGGGGGCGTGGGTCTATCCGGACAACAACGGCCTTGCCAGTGCGGCCGTCTACCTGGAGGACGCCGAGGGGACATTCCTGTTCGAGGATATTCAGTTCTTTCCCCCGGAGGGGTGGGTGTCGTATCTTGTCTACACCGACAGCGTGACAGTCCTATTCGCCGTCGGGACAATGCCACCCCTCTCGTGCATCTTCTCCCCTTGGAGGATCGCCGTCCTCACCTTTCGGTCCATGGTCGATGAGGCTTGCGGCACTCTGATCGTCCAGGAAGGCGTGTCCAGCTGTATTTGGTGCAACATCTTTGATTGCGAGTGGGTCGTGCCGTCCATCGAACCCACGATCTGCGTCGGTGCCCCCACGAGCACCGCGGGCTCGACCTGGGGGCGGGTGAAGAAGCTCTTCCGGTGAAGGCGGGGACGGGGAAGCGGCTCAGTCCAAAGCAGATGGAGGATGTGGGGTTTTCCCCTTCCCCCGGTTCCCCCTTCGATACACCGCGGCCTCAGGGCCGCGGCACTCAGGACGAACGGGGGGAGTCTTTCGGTAGTCCTAAACGACTGGGGACACAATACTGAATTCATGATTCGGTATTGTGTCCCCACAACGGGCACTGCGTGAACCGCACGTTTCATCCTCGGTAATGTCCCGGTGGTCGGGATCTGGTGCTTGGTGGCTGCGCTTCTCACGGACCCCTGCCCCGGCCACCCGCCCGTGGCTACGAATGATCAGCAAGGACTGCCGCCGGAAGGGGAAGAAGCGGAAAAGAGGATTGGGCGGAGCGTCCGCCCCGCCGACCATGGTATAATTTAGACAAGAATAGCTGTTCGGCTCTCTTCGAGAGAGGGGGTCGCCATGTTCCCGCGCTTCCGTCTCATCCCGTTATTTGTCTCCGCCTGCTTTCTCATTCCCTCTTCCGGCAGCGCCAATCCCCTCATCGAGCTGGACGTCGACGGAATCCCCGGCAACGGCCCGGACACGATCCAGGTGGGGTTGGGGGAGACGTTCGAGGTGGGGGCATGGATTCATCCGGACAACAACGGCCTGCTCGCCGCGGCGATTCGCCTGGAGGACGCCGAGGGGGCGTTCCATTTCCAAGATATACAGTTCTATCCTCCCGAGGGATGGGAGTCGGTTCTCTACCATGTGGACAGCGTGACCGTCGTATTCGGGGTCGAGTGGCGTCCCCCATACTCGTGCCTCTACTCGCCGTGGAAGATCGCCGTCCTCACCTTTCAGAGCATGACTGATCAAGATTGCGGCACTTTGATCGTCCAGGATTGGGGTTCCGGCTGTGCGTTATGTGACATCTGGGACTGCGAGTGGGCCGTGCCCTCAGTAGAGCCGACGGTCTGCACCGGCATCCCCACCGGCACCGAAGGAACGACCTGGGGGCGGGTGAAGAAGCTCTTCCGGTGAAGGCGCGGACGCGGAAGCGTCTCAATCCAAAGCCGATGGAGGATGTGGGGTTTTCCCCTTCCCCCGGTTCCCCCTTCGATACACCGCGGCCTCAGGGCCGCGGCACTCAGGACGAACGGGGGGAGTCTTTCGGTAGTCCTTGCTGATCATTCCCGGCCACGGGTGGGTGGCCGCGACAGGAGTCCGCGAGACGCGCAGCCACCAAGCACCAGATCCCGATGCGCTTCGTTTCACCGAGAGCGGAACGTGCGGTTCACACATTAACAGGCGACCAAGAACGGGTGTGCGACTGGCGAGCATCGCAGCGGACAGGAGCGGGCAGGCCCCGCCCGTTCGAGGACTTCAGCAGGCCGTGCCCGTTCGAGGACTCTGGCAGGCCCCGCCCGTCCGACGGCTTGGTTCAGCCCCGCCCGTCCGATGGCTCTGGAGGGCCCCGAATCAGGGTCCTCCAATGGGGTTTGGGTCCCCGCGTCCGCCCCCCGCCCGCGCGGCCCTCCATCCCCGTTGACGCCCGCCCATCCCCGTGCTAGCGTTAGATTTTCGAGGCGGGCGGTCCGGCCGCCCCCGAGCGCCCATCAGGAGGTTCCCCCTTGCTCGACCCCGCGTTCATCCGCGACAACCCCGACCGCGTCCGCAGCGCCGTCCGGATGAAGAACGAAAAAGCCGACGTCGACGCCTGGATCCGCTCCGACGCCCGGCGCCGCGAACTCCTCGTCCAAAACGACGAACTCCGGGCCCTCCGGAACCGGGTGAGCGAGGAGATCGGCCGGAAGAAGAAGGCGAAAGAAGACGCCTCCGTGGCCATCGCCGAGATGCGGGACGTGGGGGACCGGATCAAGGCCCTGGACGAAGAGATCCGGAAGACCGAAGAGACCCTCGCCGAGATTCACCGCTGGATCCCCAACGTCCCCCATCCCTCGGTCCCCGAAGGGGACGAGTCGGCCAACAGAATCGTCGCCGAGTGGGGGGAGCCGAAAGAGCTTCCCTTCCCGGGCAAGACCCATTGGGAGATCGGCGAAGCCCTCGGCATTCTCGATTTTGCCCGGGCCGCCAAGGTCTCCGGCTCCGGCTTCGCCGTCTATCTCGGCCCCGGCGCCCTTCTCCAGAGGGCCCTCATCCGTTTCATGATCGACCTCCATGTGCGGGAGCACGGCTACCGGGAGGTGTACACCCCCTATCTCGTCAACCGGGACTCCATGTTCGGCACCGGCCAGTTGCCGAAACTCGAGGCGGACATGTACTACGCGGACAAGGACGACCTGTTCCTGATCCCGACCGCCGAGGTGCCGATCACGAACCTCCACCGGGACGAGATCTTCGCCGACGAAGAGCTGCCGAAGAAGTACGTCGGATACACCGCCTGCTTTCGCCGCGAGGCGGGCTCGGCGGGGAAGGAGACCCGGGGGCTCAATCGGATGCACCAATTCGACAAGGTGGAACTCGTCCGGTTCACGCGCGCCGAGGATTCGTACGACCACCTCGAGGAGCTCCGGGCGAACGCCGAGGAAGTGCTCCGCCGCCTCGGCCTCCCGTACCGAACCGTGATCCTCGCGTCGGGGGACCTCTCCTTCGCCTCCGCCCTGACCTACGACCTCGAGGTCTGGGCGCCGGGCCAAGAGCGGTGGCTCGAGGTCTCCTCCTGTTCCAACTTCGAGGACTTTCAGGCCCGGCGGATGAAGATCCGGTACAAACCGGCCGACGGGAAAGGGAACCGGCCCGTGCACACGTTGAACGGATCCGGTCTCGCCCTCCCCCGCACGACCATCGCCCTTCTCGAGACCTATCAGCGGGAGGACGGCACCGTGGCGGTGCCCGAGGCCCTTCGGCCCTACATGGACGGATTGGACGTCATCGCTTAGCCAGGAGGCACGACCATGGCGACGAAGCCGCGGGGATCATCAACGCCCGGACGGATCACTTCCGGAATGCTCCGGGCCTACATCTTCCTCGGCAGCGGGTTCTTGGTGCTCGCCCTCTTCTTCTACACCAACCACCTGATCAAACGGCTCGAAGGGGAGACGGAGCTCCTCTCGCGCATCTTCGCCCAGTTCTGCGCCGGCACGATCATGCCCGCCGCCCAGGACGAGGAGATCTCGGGCATCTTCAGCGACGTGGTGGAGAGCATCCCGTTCCCCGTGATCGTCACCGACCGCCGGGGCGTGCCGTGGACCTGGCACGGGATCCCGGACGAACTGAACGGCCACTCGGTGCGCATCGAGGACGTCTCATACCGGGACTTCGTCCGCGCCGATCCCGAGAGCCCGCTCCCGGGCCCCATGGCGGAGATGCTCGCCCTCGCGCGCCACATGGACCGGAGCAACCCGCCGATCCCCTTCTACGATATCCGGGGGGGGAGCCTGGTCGGCCACGTGCACTACGACGACCCGGACACGATCAAGCAGCTCCGGGTGATTCCCTTCATCCAGCTCGCCCTCGTGGCGATCTTCGTCCTCCTCGCCTACATCGGATACCGGGGGCTGAAGGAAGGGGAGCAGCGCTCGATCTGGATCGGTATGGCGAAGGAGACCGCCCACCAGCTCGGCACGCCGATCTCGTCCCTTCTTGGCTGGCTCCACCTCCTCCGGGAGCGGAGCGCCGAAGCCGTCGGCGACCGGGTCTCCCTCCGCAAGGCGGACCTCGACGAGCTGACCCGGGAGATGGAGGAAGACGTCGACCGGCTGAACAAGATCGCCTACCGCTTCTCCAACATCGGTTCCCTACCGAGCCTGCTGTCCCAGGAGCTCAACCCGGTTCTCGATGACGCGCTGCTCTATCTCCGCAAACGCTTCGACCGGGTGGGGAAGGACGTGGTGGTGCGGACCGATTTCGGCGACCTGCCCGCGGTCCGCATCAACAAGGAGCTGATCCAGTGGGTGATCGAGAACCTCTTCCGGAACTCGATTGACGCCCTCAGCGAGAAGGGGGGAACCATCGCCATCGAGACCGGGTATAACCGGCTGGGGAACGGCGTGAAGATCACTTTCACCGACGACGGGCGGGGGATGACCCCCGCGGAGCAGAAGAAGGCCTTCTACCCCGGCTTCAGCACGAAACGGCGGGGTTGGGGGCTCGGCCTTCCCCTCTCCCGGCGGATCGTCGAGGAGTACCACGGCGGCCGCATGACCATCGTGAAGAGCCACCGGGAGAAAGGCACGGTCATCGCCATCTCCCTTCCCGTCTCCTGACCGGGATCCCCCCGAGAGAAAGCAGACACCGATCATGAGCCGCATTCTTTGGGCCGACGACGAGATCGACCTCCTGAAGCCCCACGTCATCTTTCTCAGGGAGCGTGGTTACGAGGTCGTGACCGTCTCGTCCGGGGACGAGGCGATCCGGCGCGTGGCGGAATCGAACTTCGATGCCGTTCTTCTCGACGAGATGATGCCGGGCCGGGACGGCCTCTCCACCCTCGAGGGGATCAAGGAGCTCCGGGAGGACCTCCCGGTCATCATGATCACCAAGAGCGAGGAAGAGGAACTCGTCGACACGGCGATCCGGAAGCGGATCAACGACTACCTCCTGAAACCGGTCAACCCGGTGCAAATCCTCTCGGCCCTCCGCCGGGTGCTCGAGAAAGGGCGCCTCGAGTCGACCCAGGTCACCAAGGACTACCTCGCCGAGTTCAACCGGATCCGGGCCATTTCCCACGCCGCGACGTGGCAGGAGTGGATCGATATTCACCGCCGGCTCTCCCGGTGGGACATCGAACTCGAGCGGTTCCGGGAGATCGGCTTCAAGCAGACCCACGCGGACATCCGGAGGGAGATGAACGCGGGGTTCGGCCGCTTCGTGGAGACGAACTACGGCCACTGGGTCAACTCCGAGGACCGGCCCCCTCTCTCGCCGGACTTCCTCGACCTGCACGTGGTCCCCCCCCTCCGGGAGGGGCACCGGATCTTCCTGGTCGTCATCGACTGCATGCGCCTCGACCTTTGGTTCGCGATCGAGCGCCTCCTCGACCCGTACTTTCAGATCGAGACCGACTACTACCTGTCGATCCTCCCATCGGCGACCCCTTACGCGAGAAACGGGATCTTTTCAGGGCTCTTCCCCCTCGACCTGGCGGAGCAGTATCCGAAGTGGTGGCAGGAGGCGGGTGACGACGAGGGGGGAAAGAACCGGTACGAGCGGCACCTGGTCGAAGCCCACCTCAAGAAGAGGAAGCTGGTCCTCCGGCAGCCGCCGAAGTACGTCAAGATCTTCAACGTGGAGGAGGGGAACAACATTCGCCGCCAGATCTCCTCCTTCTTCTCGATCCAGTTCACCGCCATGGTGATCAACTTCGTCGACATCCTCGCCCACGGGCGCTCCGAGTCGGAAATCCTACAGGAGCTCGCGCCGGACGAGGCGGCGTTCCGGTCGGTCATGGAGTCGTGGTTCCAGCACTCGGCCCTCTTCGAGATGCTCCGGGCGGTCGCCACACAGCCGGACGTGCGCGTCGTGCTCACCTCCGACCACGGCGCGATTCTCGGGAGGAAGGCGACCACCGTCTACGGCAACCGGGAGACGTCCACCAACCTCCGCTACAAGTTCGGCAAAAACCTCGGCTGTGACGAGCGCCACGCCGTGAAGGTGAAAGACCCCCGAGACTACCGCCTGCCGGGGGGCGTACTCTCGAAGAACTACATCTTCGCCAAGGAGAGCTACTACTTCGTCTATCCCACCCGGTATCACGAGTTCGAACGACAGTACCGGAACACCTTCCAGCACGGCGGCATCTCCCTCGAGGAGATGGTGCTCCCGTGCGTCACGTTGACCCCCCGGCGATAGCGCCACCCGGAGTCGGCCATGGGCGGACCGGTCCTCTTTCACAGCGGTTCCCCAGAGGAGACCGAGAGGTTCGGCGGGCGGCTCGGCGCCCTCCTCCGCCCGGGGGACGTGGCCCTTCTCGTCGGGGATCTCGGCAGCGGCAAGACGGTGCTCGTCCGGGGAATCTGCCGCGCCTTCGGCTGCGCCGGGGAGGTCCGGAGCCCGACCTTCGTCCTGGTCCGGGAATACGAGGGTCCCTTCCCCGTCTTTCACGTCGATCTGTACCGGTTGACAGGCCTGGGGGATTGGCCTAACCTCGGCGTCGAAGATCGTATGGCAGAGGGAGTTGCCCTCGTCGAATGGGGGGAGTCGATCGAAGCCCTCTTCGGCGGGGGCGCAATCGTGGTCGAGATCGACGCCGGGAAGGACGAGGGGAGCCGCGAGATCCGAGTCCGCTGGGACGACCCGCGGCTCGAAGGGCTTCGGGAGGCGGTGCGATGATCGTCCTCGGCATCGAGACCTCGTCCCGCTGGTCCGGCGTGGCCCTCGCAGGGCCCGAGGGATTGCTCGGGGAGTTTCATCTTCAGGAGGGGGGGCGGACCGAACACCTCCACCTTCTGACGGTGCGGCTCTTCGAAGCGGCCGGCCTCGCTCCCGGGTCGATCGGCGGCGTCGCGGTCTCCTTGGGGCCCGGATCGTTTACGGGGCTCCGGATCGGGCTCGCCGCGGCGAAGGGATTGGCCCTCGCGCGGGGGTGCCCCGTGGTCGGGATCCCCCTGCCGCCGGTCCTTGCCGAGGCGGCCCTTCCCTGGAAGGGGGAGACGGAGGTCTGGATCGACGCCGGCCGGGGGGAGGCGCACGGGACGCTCTTCCGGGCGGGGGGGGAGACCGCTCCGGGTCGGACGGCCCGGCCGGAGGAGCTTCTCCGCCGGACCGGCGCGGACGAAGTCCTCTTCGTCGGCAACGGCGCGATCCGCTACCGGGAGAAGATCGAGGAGGGGCTCGGACCCCGGGCGCTCTTTCTCGGCGGGCGGAGGAACTACCCCGACGCGGCGCGCATCGCCCTCCGGGGGTACGCGCGGCTGGCCGGAGGGGGAGAGGGGGATGGCGTGGACGACCTCGAGCCCCTCTATCTGCGCGGCGCGGACGCGGCGAAGCCGGCGAAGGGGCGCCGCCGTTGATCGAACCACCGGTGGCGTGGCGGCGGATGACCGCCGACGACCTCCCGGAGATCGTCGCCCTCGAAAGGGAACTCTTCTCCGACCCCTGGCCGGAGGCGATGTTCCTGGCGGATATCGAGGAGGAAGAAGCCGCCTGCGCGGTGGTCGGATCGGACGGGAAGACGGTCGTCTGTTACGGGATCGGCTGGTACGTGGGGGACGAGTTCCACATCGCCAACATGGCGGTGCGGCCGTCCCGGCAAGGCCGCGGGCTTGGAGGCGTGCTGCTCGACGAAATGCTGGTGGACGCGCGGCGCCGGGGCTGCCTGTTCGCGACCCTCGAGGTCCGGATGTCCAACGAACCGGCGATCCGGCTCTACCGGAGCCGGGCCTTCCGGGAGGTGGCCGTCCGCACCGCGTATTACGTGGACAACGGCGAGGACGCGTTGATCATGCTGAGCGATCTCTCGCCTTCGGGGGAGGATTCGGGTGGCCTGGTTTCGAAAGAGTGACCGCGGCCTGAAGGGGGGCGAGAAGAAGAACGTCCCGGACGGCCTCTGGGTCCGATGCGAGTATTGCGAGGACATCCTCTACCGGAAGGAGCTCGAGCGGAACCTCTGGACCTGCCACGGCTGCGGCTTCCACTTCCGCATCCGGTCCGCCGACTACATCCGCATCCTGATCGACGAGGGGACGTGGCGCGAGATGGACATGGATCTCGAGCCGACCGATCCACTCCATTTCCGGGACTCGAAGAAGTACCCCGACCGTCTCAAAGCGTACCAGGCGAAGACGGGGATGAAGGAGGCGATCCGCACGGGCACCGGCGCCGTCGAGGGGATCCGCTCGGTCTTCGGGGTGCTCGAGTTCGCCTTCGGCGGCGGGAGCCTCGGCTCGGTGATGGGCGAGAAGATCGTCCGCGCCGCCGACCTCTCCTACAAGACCGGCCATCCCCTGGTCATTCTCTCCTCTTCCGGCGGCGCCCGGATGCAGGAGGGGATCCTCTCGCTCATGCAGCTCGCCAAGACGAGCGTCGCCATCGCCAGGCTCGCCGAGAATTCGATCCCCTTCATTTCCATCGTGACCCACCCGACCACGGGGGGCGTGTCGGCGAGCTTCGCCATGCAGGGGGACGTGATCATCGCCGAGCCGAAGGCGCTCGTCGGTTTCGCCGGCCCCCGGGTGATCCAGCAGACGATCGGCCAGGATCTCCCGGAGGGATTTCAGCGCTCCGAGTTCCTCCTCGAACACGGCATGGTGGACATGGTGGTGCCCCGCAAGGAGCTGAAGAGCACCCTCGCGAAGGTGCTGCGCTATTTCCCCACGCCCGCCCCGCCCTCGGCGGCCCCGGGGTCCGGGGAGGATCCGGAGAGGCGGTGACCGGCCGGCGTTCCCCCCGTTTCACGCCCCTTCCGTTCCTCTTCGTCCTCATTTCTCTCTCCCCCGTCCTCTCCGCGGATCCTCCCGGGAAGAAGGCCGACGTTCCCGTCTACATCACGGGCGACCGTCTCCGGGGGAGCGGCCTCCGGGGGGAGGAGCCGGTCCTCGACCTCGCGGGAAACGTGCGCTTCCTCGCGCCGGACCGGCGGATCGCCGCCCTCGGGCGCCGGGGGATCTGGCGGGAGAGCACGGGGCGCCTTCAGCTCTCCGGCGACGCGCGGGTCTACCGGGATGAGAGCTGGGCCTACGGCCGGGTGGCGGTGATCGACGAGGAGCGCTCGACCCTCGAATACCCCAAGGGTGTGATGGTCGTGGAGGCGGGAAGGACCATCGTCGCCGACCGGGCGATCTTCTATCTGAGCGAAGAGGACGAGGAGACGGAGCGGGTGCTCTTCACGGGGTCCGTGGCCGTTCTCGACTCGGCGAGGCAAGTCCTCGCCGACACGCTCGAGGTCGATCCCGGCGCGGAGGGGGGAACCGCCCTCGGCGGTGTGAGCCTCGAACTCTACCGGGAGTCGTACCGGGTCCGGGGGCGCCGGGCCGACTTCGACAACGTGCGGATCGTCGTGACCGGGGACCCGGTCATGGAGGAACTCGACAGCCTCGGCGAGGTCTCCGGAACGCTCACGGGGGACACGATCACGATCGAGCCGGAGGCGGGGCGCGTGATCGCCCGGGGTTCCACGCACGGCGACTACCGGAAGGTGGAGACCTTCGCCGGAGTCACCGTCATGGAAAGCGATTCGAACTTCG
The DNA here is from genome assembly GCA_043809585.1 of Candidatus Eiseniibacteriota bacterium. Lineage (GTDB taxonomy): Bacteria > Orphanbacterota > Orphanbacteria > Orphanbacterales > Orphanbacteraceae > JBDROZ01. Next base: position 9,709 of record JBDROZ010000097.1, on the reverse strand, counting down.
TCTTCCTGACCGGCGATCCCCGGCTCGTGCGGGAGGGGGAGAGCCTGTGGGGGGACTCGATCGACGTCCGGTTCTCCGCCGAAGAGGAGGAGATCGAGCGGGTTGTGGTCCGGGGGGGCGCGACCATGGAGAGCGAGGGTGCGGATTCGCTGACCTCCGAGGAGGGGAGAACGGCGGGGGACCGGATGACGCTCTTCTTCGACGCCGGCGATCTCCGGAAGGTGGCGGTGACGGGGAGGGCCAAGAGCGACCGGTCGGTGCGGGACGGGATGAAAGCCCGCCGGGAGAGGAATCACGCCGAGGGGGATACGATCCGCTTCCATTTGGGCGAAGAGGAGCTCGAGACGATCGAAGTGTCGGGAAAGGCCACGGGGGACCAGCTCTCGGTGGAAATGGATGCCGACTCGGCGACGGAAAAGAGCGAGACGGTCCGCTACCGGGGGGACCGGGTCCGCTTCGACGTGAGGCGGAACCGGGTCTACCTCCAGGGGAACGCCCACGTCGACCAGGGGCAGATGCAGCTCGACGCGGAGCGGATCCGATTCGACATCGACCGGGACCTCGTGACCGCCCAGGGGAACCCGATCCTGAAGGACGGTGACCAGGAGGTGGACGGCCGGCGCATGGTCTACAACGTGGACGTCGGGCAGGGGACGATTTACGACGGCGTGACGCACTACGAGGCGGGCATCTGCTACGGCGACAGGATCCACCGCGCGTCGAACAAGACGCTCCTCCTCGAAGGGGGGAAGTACACGAGCTGCGACGATCCGGACCCGCACTACTACTTTCTCGCGAACCGGATGAAGATCTATCTCGACGACAAGATCGTGGTGCGGCCGATCGTGATGCACATTGCCGACATCCCCGTCCTCGCCCTCCCGTACTACCTCTTCCCGCTGAAGGGGGGGCGCTCGAGCGGGTTCATCCTCCCCACGATCGAGTTCGGCTTCTCCGAGAGCAAGGGGCGATTCGTCCGGAACGGCGGTTATTTTTGGGCGATCAACGACTACGCGGACCTGACTTTCCGGGGGGATTTCTTCGAGGACTCCCATTGGGTCAGCTATCTGGACGGGCGATACCGGCTCCGGTATCTCCTGAACGGGACCGTCCGCTCGTCCTACCAGAGCTCCCAGGGGGGGCGGCGGCGGTGGAGCGTGCAGGCCGGCCACAACCAGGAGATCGGCGAGAGCACGGACCTCACCATGCGGGCGAACTTCGTGAGCGACAAGACGTACCGGGTGGAGCAGTCGACGACCCTCGAGGAGCTCGACCGGACGTTGAAGTCGGACCTGGTCCTGAAGAAGCGGTGGAGCGACCGCTCATTCTCGATGCAGCTGACGCGGACGGAGCGGCTCGACCAGGACCGCATCGACGAGACTCTCCCCTCGCTCCAGTTCACCCAGAGCCGCCGGGAGCTGATCCCGCCGGCCGATTCGAAGCGGGGGAAGAGTATCGAGAGGAAGTGGTTCAACGACGTCTACTATCAGTACTCGTCGAAGCTGCTAAACTCGAGAGAGAAAAGCGGCGACAAGCGGGAGGACCGCGCCGGATGGGACCACGATCTCTCGGCCAACTTCTCCCGCAAGTTCCGGGGGTGGCTCGGCTACAGCACCCGATTCGGATGGAGCGAGACCTGGTACGACCGGGACAAGGTCGGGCAGCGGTACGTGCGCCGGGGGATGTGGAACGCCTCGTCGTCGGTGAACACGAATATTTACGGCACGTTCTTCCCCCGCGTCGGGCCCCTCGTGGGGGTCCGCCACATCATCACACCCTCCGTCTCCTTCACCTACCAGCCGAAGAACGAAGACCACTTCTACCGGGACGAGAACGGGAACGAGCAGGACCGCTTCTATAGTGTCGGGGGCTTCGGCGGTTCCCGGCGGCGGAGCAGGAGAGTCTCCTTCAGCCTGGGGAACAAACTGCAGACGAAGTACATGTGGAAGGGGGAGGAGAAGCGGAACGACCAGCTCCTCGCCCTCTCGAACTCGATCTCCTACGATCTGGAGCAGAGGGATCCGGGAGAATACCCGTGGTCCCCACTCTCGTCGTCGCTCCGATTCGAGCCGGTCCGCCCCTTCAGCTCCGAGCTCTCCCTCACCCACGACGTGAGGTCGAGGCGCTTCACGTCCCTTTCGTTTCAGTCGAGCGTCCGGTTTTCGGGCAGTCTCGGCGAATCGAAGAAGGGGGGAAGCGGAGGGGAGGGGGAGGGGGAGGAGCAGGACCCGACCGAGACGCTCTCGTCGCCGACGGAGCGTTCCCCCTTCGAGGAGGACCGCTCGGTGACGGCGGAGACCGGTTTCGGCGACGAGCTCGGGGGAGGGGGACGGCGGCAGGGCCCTCGGGACTCGTCGGTGATCCCCTGGAACGCGAGCTTCTCCCACCGGTTCTCCCGGGGGACGACGCGGGACAACTTCACGCAGTGGCTGAACTCGAGCCTCGGCATCAATCTAACGAAGGGATGGGACCTGGACTACGAGAACCGGTACGACCTCGAGGAGCGGAAGACGGTGAGCCAGGGGCTCCGGCTCAAGCGGGACCTGCACTGCTGGGAGGCGAGCTTCCGTGCCCGGTTTTCGGGGGACGAGTGGGAGTACTACTTCAACATCCGGATCAAGGCGCACCCGGAGATCTACTATGAGAAGGGGGAGCGGCGGCTCGGATTGTAAGGGGGAGCACGCGCGGCGCGCACGCGCTCCTGGGGGAAGCCGCCGGGGCGGGGGATCGGAGTCGGGAGGGGCGGGGCATGACCGGGGAGCTGTGCTTGTCCTCCGCAACGCCTCCTCTACGCGCCCGGAGAATGGGAGGGTATTCTCCCGCAGCACGACGAGCGTCCTAGCCTGCCCCATCCCCATCCCTCCTCCGATTCCCCGCCCCGGCTACCCGCCCGTGGCAGGGAATGATCAGCAAGGACTGCCGAAGCCGGATCTGATGATTCCGTTCGTCCTGAGTAGGCTCGAGCGTAGCGAGAGCCGTATCGAAGGGCCGCCGGAAGGGGAATGGATGGCGTTCGCCCATCCGCCTTCGCCTGCGGCTTCGGCGGACAAGCCCGGTCGCGCGTTCGATTCGTGCCGCGCTCGAGAGATGGGGCAACTCCCTCGACGCCGTGTCATCGCTCGTAGGCGGGGCGGGGGATCGGCTCCGGGAGGGATGTGGGGGCAGACTGGGACGCTCGTCGCACGGCGGGAGAGAACCCTCCCATTCTCCGGGCTCGTAGAGGTGGCGTTGAGGAAGACGGCAACAACTCCCCGGTGATGCCCCCCTCCCTCCCGAAGCCGGTCCCCTCGCGCCGCCGGAGCGGTATTAACTTCCCCAACCCCACCCACCATTCCAAGGTGCAGAGGAGGAGTCCGGGGAGAATAGAACTTTGGAATGAGCCGGTGCATTGCTCATCTGAGCTCAGCCATTCTGGAATGAGTGGGGGACTGGTTCCGCCCGAGCCTCCGGCTCGGAAGACACAAGTTTGACCTCAGCGGACCCTGTCCCCCTCCGGACGGGTACTGCACACGAGCACCACTGCTCCAAGGTGCAGAGGAGGGGTCCGAGGAAGATAGCACTTCGGGCTCCCATGCAACCCTCTTGCACGCATTCCCCACTCATCTTGCACGGGAACATCCCTTCCCGGGGCGGGGTGTGACCGGGGTCGGCGGATCGGCGTGCTCCTTGACAGCCCGGCCCGGCTGTGCTAACTTCATGAATCTGTAACATTTGCCCCCAAGAGCCGTCCTGCGGAAGTTAAGGAGGTAGGAAGCGGCCATGAAAAAGCGGATCCTGGCGGGGCTCGGCGCCCTGCTTCTCATGGGGAGCGGGTGCACGTTCTTCGGGCTCTTCGGCCCGAAGGGGCCCGAGACGTTTTCGATCGTCTTCTCGAACGAGACCGTCGGCGAATTGAAGCCGTGCGGGTGACACTCCAAGAATAAAGGAGGGCTGGCCCGGCGGGCCGCCGATGTCACCGCGAAGCGCGCCGAGAACCCCGTGCTCCTCATCGACACGGGCAACTTCGTGGCGCGGAAGAACCCCCCGTACGGTTACGACACGCCGATCTCTCTCGACGCGCTGCAGTACATGAAGTACGACGTGCTCACCGTCGGCGAGAAGGAGATCAGCTGGGGTCTGGACGAGCTGGAGCAGGAAATCTCGGTGCGCGGCCTCCACATCGTCTCCAACAATATCATGGACACCGAAACGGGCGACTACCGGTTCGAGCCGTACCGCATCGTCCAGGTCGGCCGTCTCAAGGTGGGCGTCACCGCGACCATAGGCGGCGCCGCCGTGGTTCCCCGGACCTTGAAGGAGCGGGAGGGTATCGATCTCGCCGACCCCCTGGAGTCCTCCCACGAGATACTGCAGGCCCTTCGCGGCAAGAAGGTCGACGTGACGGTGATCATCGCCCACGCCGGTCTCGACAAGGCCAAGGAGTGGACCGCCGACCTCGCCGGCTACGACGTGGTCCTGGTCGGTTACGGCGGCAAGAAGCTCGACGAACCGGTCAAGGAGAACGGCGTCATCCTCGCCGCCTCGGGCGCCCGTAGCGATTGGCTCGGCGAACTGACGCTCACGGTCGAGAAGAAGCAGGTCCAGACCTTCAGTGGCCATACCTATGAACTGAAGCTCGACGGCGGTCCTTTCGACGAGCACATCAAGGCGATCACCTGGACCTATCTCGATCTGGACGAAAACGGGAACCGGATTCCGAAGAAGAACGAAAGGAGCCCGGACAAGGCCGAAGCCGGGGAGGTGAAGCAGAAGGAGATCGCCGCGGAGTACATGGGGGGCGTTAAGTGCGCCCTCTGCCACGCGGACGTTCAATCGTTTTGGGCCACCACACCACACGCGCAGGCGTTTCAATCGGTCGCCCAGAGCGAGGAGTGGGAAAACCCGGAGTGCTGGAACTGCCACACCGTCGGATACGGCAAGAGCACCGGCCACCCGAGGACCTCCCTCGAGCCGGCCCTCTGGAACGTGCAGTGCGAGTCGTGCCACGGCATGGGCACCGAGCACGTCCGAGGAGACGCCCGCCCGAAGGTGGACGAGAAGATCTGTCTCGGGTGCCACACCGAGGAGTGGAGCCCCGATTTCGACTACACGAAGGCCGTGAAGATGGTGGCCTGCACCGCCTCACGGGTGAAGAGCTGATCGCGGCCTTTTCCGGCCCTCTTTTCCCCGCCCCGTGCCCCGGGGAGGAGTCCGTTCCCTTGGAAGACCACGCAAACCTCGCCGCGCGGTGGCTCGCCGGCGCCGGGTCCATTGTCGCCCTAACCGGGGCGGGCGTCTCCGCCGAGAGCGGCATCCCCACCTTCCGCGGGGAGGGGGGGCTCTGGCGGACGTACCGGGCCGAGGACCTCGCGACGCCGTCGGCGTTCGCGAGGGACCCGATCCTCGTCTGGGAGTGGTACCGCTACCGCCAGGGGATCTGCGCCGCCGCGGCGCCGAACGCCGCCCACGCCGCCCTCGCCCGCATCGAAGAGCGGGCGCCGGGGTTCACCCTGATCACGCAGAACGTGGACGGCCTGCACCGGCGGGCCGGGTCGCGAAACCTCGTCGAGGTGCACGGCGACATCTTCCGCGCCCGCTGCACGGTGTGCGGGGCGAATCGGGAACTGACCGGCGCGGAGGAGGAGACGATCCCCGCCTGCCCGGGAGGCCACACGATGCGCCCCGACATCGTCTGGTTCGGCGAGACGCTCCCGGAGAATGCGATCGCGAAGGCCCACCGGGCATCGGCGTCGGCGGACCTCTTCCTCGTGATCGGCACGTCGGCGATCGTCTACCCCGCCGCATCGTTCCCCCTGATCGCGAAAGACCGGGGGGCGCGCCTCGTGGAGGTGAACCCGGAGGAGACGCCCCTGACGCCCCTCGCGGACCTCTCCTTCCGGGGGAAGGCGGCGGAGATCCTTCCCCTTCTCGTGGACCGGGCCTTTTCCCGTCCGGTCGAGGACTCGTAACGCCGTGGGCGGGATCTCCTTCACCCTGCAGCGGGGGAGCTTTCTCCTCTTCGCCGTCGCTCTCCTCCTGGCGGCCGCCGCCGCGGCATGGGCGTACCGGCGGACCATGCCCCCGGTCCCGGTTGGGGCCCGGCGCCTTCTCGGCCTCCTCCGTTTCGGCGCGTACGGCGTGATCCTTCTCGTCCTCTTCGATCCTCTCGTCACTTTCGAGTCGGTCCTCACCATCCGGCCGAGCGTGGCGGTCCTCGTCGACCGCTCGTCGAGCATGGGCATCGAGGACGGGAACCCGGCGGCGGGGGGGAAGACGGTCCGGCGGATCGAGGCGGCGGAGCGGATCCTGGGGGGCGAGGACGAGGGGCTTCTGGAGACGCTCGAGCGGCGGTACGACGTCTCGCTCCACTCCTTCGCGGGCGGCCTCGTCGACGCCGCGGGGGCGGAAGGGGGGGACGCCACCGACATCGCCCGGGCCCTCGAGGAGACGATGGAAGCGGAATGGGAGCGGGGGGTCGACGCCTTCGTGCTCCTCTCGGACGGCATCGTCACCGCCGGCCGGGACCCGGTGCGGGCCGCGGGGGAGCTGGGCGCGGCGGTCTACGCGGTGCCCGTCGGGGACCCGACGCCCCCCCGGGACATCGCCCTCGAGCAGGTCCTCTCGAACCGCCTGGTCTATGTGAACAGCCGGGTCGCCGTGGAGGCGACGGTCCGGGCGAAGGGCTTCGCCGGCGAAGAGGCGACGGTCCGGGTCCTCGACGGCGAGGCGGTGGTCGCCGAGGAGAGGGTGCGTTTCGAGGAGCGCCGGGAGACGCGGACCCTCACGCTCGGCTTTCCCGTCCATGAAGAGGGGGTGAAGCGGTACCGGGTGGAGGTGCCCGTGGCCGAGGGGGAGCTCGTGGAGGAGAACAACCGGATCCTCTTCACCGTAGAGGCGGTGAAGGAGAAGCTCGGCCTTCTCGTCTACGCCGATCGCCCCGGCTGGGACTTCGCCTTTCTCCGCCGCGTCCTCGAGAGAGACCCGAACGTGGAGGCCCGCTTCTTCGTGCAGGGGAGGGACGGATCGCCGGAAGATGTGGGCGACCCCGGGGGGGGGAGCGGGTTCCCCTTCGACCGGGAGGATCTCTTCCGCTACGACCTCGTCATCGTGATGGGGCAGCCGGCGGCGCTCTCGCGGGACTTCGGCGCGACCCTCGCCGAGTTTGTCCGCGTCCGGGGGGGGGCGCTCTTTCTCCTCGCCACGGACCCCATGGCCTCCCCCTATCCGGAATCGATCGCGGAGATCGCGCCGGTCCGGATGGAGCGCCGCCGTCCCGACTTCGACTCCGCCCCCTTCCCTATCAAGCTGACCGACCGGGGGCGCCGCCACCCGATGCTCCGCCTCCACCAGGACCCGGAGGAGAGCGAACGGGAGTGGGCCGAGCTCCCCCCGCTCGCGGGGGCCCACCGGCTCGGGCCGGCGAAACCGTCCGCCGAGGTCCTCGCCGTCCACCCGAGACTTCGCGCGGACGGGGAAGATGTCCCGATCCTCGCCCTCGCCGCGGCGGGGAAGGGCCGGGTCCTTTTCGGGAACGGCGCCGGAATGTGGCGGTGGGACTTCCGCATGTGGGGCGTCGGCAAGTCGAACGAAACCTACGAGCGGTTCTGGTCGAACGCGGTGCGGTGGCTCGTCTCGCGGGGCGGCTACCAGAACGTGACGGTGCGGCCCGAGAACATGACGTATAACCGGGGGGAGACGGTCACCTTCCGGGGGCTCGCCATGGACGGCTCTCTCGCACCGGTCCCGGACGCCCGGGTCGAGGTGACCCTCCGGCGCCCCGAAGGGGAAGAGGAGAAGTTCATCCTCGAGCCCAATCCCGCCGAGCCGGGGGCCTACCGCCGGACCGTCGGCCCCTTCCCGCCCGGAGATTACGCCTACGAAGCGTCCGTGGTCCGGGGGAGCGCGCCGATCGGCGAGGACCGGGGGGAGTTCTCGGTCGGCGACTTCAGCGCCGAATTCCTCGAGACCGAAACCGATCTTCCCCTCCTCCGCTCCCTCGCCCGAGCCACCGGCGGGGCCGTCATCGCCGCCGACTCCGTGGGAGAATGGGACGGCGACCTCTCCCTCCCCTCCCGCTCCCGCCGCATCCTGGACGAGCGGGAGATCTGGAACCACTGGGTCCTCTTCCTCCTCGTCCTCGCCCTCCTCTCCACCGAGTGGTGGCTCCGGAAGAGGCGGGGGCTTTCGTAGGGCGGGGATCGAAAGGTCCCTCCGCGTTTCCTCTCCGTTCACTCCCTCCGCCGCCATGAACCCCTGAGGTTGTGTGGCCTTTCTGTCACCATTTGGGAGGGGGAGGGGAGGTAGCAGAGGTCGATCTCGACCTCTCGCTTGCCGACGACGATCCTTTCGACAACATTCTCAATGACTTGGCGCTTCTCCTCTTCGCCGAGGGCAGCCCAGCGGGCATAGAGGTCCTTCGCCTCGGTGAGGACCTCATCGCGGGAGAGATACTGGATCTTGAGGAAATCGACCTCCCCCTGCAAGCGCGGGAGCTCCTCGTCGATCTGGGCGAGACGGGCTTCGAGAGGCCGGTACTCCCGCCCGAAGCTCTGCATGGAGATCTCGTCTGCCATATAGGCGCGGTAGACCTTCTTCATCTCCTTCTGGACGCGATCGTGCTCCTTCTCCAAGCCGGCGAGGAGGGCCTCCTTCTCCTTGATCGCCTCGTCGGCCTGCTCCAGGTAGCTGGCGATCTCCTTCGGGCTCTGGAAGAAGCTCTTGAGCTGCTCGGCGAAGACCGCTTCCAGGTCCTCGCGCGGGATCTTATTTCGGCACTCGTAGCAGACGTATTTCGGGGTGTTCGAGGGGACGTACATCTTCTGGCCCGGCCGGCAGGAGCAGTAGACGTAGCCGGTGAAGAGATCACGGCTCTTCTTCGCGGGGCGCCGGCCGTTCCGGCGCTGCTCCTCGATGATCGCGTTGACCTGGTCCCAGAGCTCCGTCGAGACGATCGGCTCCACGGGGATCAGGACCCAGTCCTCCTTGGGCTTCAGGACCCACTGCTTCCCATCTCCGAGGGACCGTGTGTAGTTCGCTCGCCGGATCCCCTTCGCGGTCGGATCCTGGAGGAGGCGATCGACCGTCGTTCCGGAGAACTTCGCTCCTCTCCGCGTGCGATGTCCCCGCTCGTTGAGAAGCCGGGCAACGGTCCGCTTCCGCTTGTGTTCGAGGAAGAGCTCGTACATGAGCTTCCGGATGGGTGCTTCCTTCGGATCCGGGAGGAGCTCCCGATCTTTCCACTGGTAGCCGTAGGGGGCGGCGCCTCCGATCGGCTTCCCGAGCTGTGCGCGGATCGGCACCGACGCGGCCACCCGCTCGGAGATCTCCTCCCGCTCCCACTCGGCGAGCGAGGCTATCATGCGGTAGAGGAGGCGTCCCGCGGGAGTCGTCGTGTCGATCGACTCGTGGAGCGAAATGAGGTCGGCGTCGTGCTCGCGGAAAATGTCGGAGAACTCGAGCAGTTCCCGGGTGTTCCTGGCGAGCCTTGCGAGCTTCGAGAAGATGAGACCGGAGATGTGGCCCGCGCGGACGTGCTCGAGCATCCGCTCGGTCTCTGGGTGCCCCATGACGCTCTTTCCGGAGACCGCCTCCAGGTGGTACACCTCGCGGACGTGCCACCCCTTCGCCTCGGCATACGAGCGAGCCCGATGCTCGTGGTGCTCGGGGCTCTCGCCCCTAGCCTGGTCCTCCGTCGAGACACGGATCCAGATGCCGACGGGTTTCGTCTCCC
>JBDROZ010000096.1:0-39367 GCA_043809585.1 Candidatus Eiseniibacteriota bacterium | reverse complement strand
GATAGCACGCCATCTGCCGCAGTGCTCGCATTCACCAATGCTCACATATCGTTGGATATGCTCCGCTTGGTGAATGCTCCGCGCTGCAGCATCTGACGCACTCTCGCGCGTTTTCACTCGCGATTTTTTGCCGGATCAAGGCTAACGAGTCGGCTTGTAGTAGCCGAGCGCCTCCGGCATCCACTCTTGGAGCTGCTTGGCCCGGGATCCCTGGCTCGGATGGGTGCTGAGCCATTCGGGAGGAGCCCCGCCCGCTTGCTCCTGCATCCGCTCCCAGAAGTGAACCGCCTCTCTCGGGTCATAGCCCGCCTTGGCCATGTAGACGAGTCCGATGTGATCCGCTTCGCTCTCCGCCGAACGGCTGAAGGGGAGGAGGACGCCGATCTGCCCGCCGATCCCGTAGGCCGCCATGACCACGTTGCGCGTCGCCTGGCTCTTCTGGCCCAGGAGCGCTTCGAGCCCCATCCCACCGACCTGGAAGGCGAGCTCGTCGGTCATTCGCTCGCCGCCGTGCCGGGCGATCGCGTGGGCGATTTCGTGGGCCACGACGGTCGCCAGTCCCGCTTCGTTCAGCGCCACGGGCAGGATCCCGGTGTAGACGGCGACCTTTCCGCCCGGAAGGCAGAACGCGTTGACCGTCTTGTCTTCCTTGATCAGGTTGAACTCCCAATCGTAATCGGGGCGGTCGGAGGCGGCGGCGATTCTCGCGCCGACACTCCGGACAAGCGCTAGCTCCGGTCCCGACTCCACGACCTCCGATTCGGAAAGAACCTGCCGGTAGCTGTCCAGTCCGAGGGCAACCTCCTGGCTCTCCGGAATCAGATTGAAGCTCTGGCGGCCCGTGACCGGGACCGTCGCGCAACCGATGAGCACGGCGATGAGCACCCAGAAGGCGACCCACAAAGGCCGCGGAATTCGCCGCGGGCCATTCTCTCTCTTCACAGTTCTTCCCCTCCTCATGAGAAAGCGGGGCAGATCGTTCCAACGCTCCGTACGACGTTCGCGAGCCTCTCGCCGCTTCGGCCGCCCCCGAACGCTACCTCCACACGGTTCGTATCCGGCCACGGTCCCGACCCGTCCCGGCTAAGGAGCCTCGCGGAAAACAATAACACGGCACCGCCTTGGCGAGCGCGTATTCTCGGGGCGGGATGGGCGCGTCACCCCATGAAAACCCCCCTTGAACGCTTCCGGCCCTGTCCCCCAGCGCCGTTTGGCTGTGTCCATGCCCCCGATCCTCCCCGGAGCGGGCCACACCGCCCTGTCCTTATGGACCTGCACGAAGAGCCGGGATACAATCCTCTATCTCGGGAGACACACGAGGAGAGGACTTGATTCTCATGGTGAATGAAACCGTCCTTCGCCCTATGGGCGATGACTGGAAGAACGAAAAGACGCAGGTTCCCACGACAAAGAAGGGAGCGACGGTGGGCCAAGAGTCGGGAAGATCCGCTGTTTGTTTCATGCTGGCCGCTTGGTGTTTCGGATCGTCCGGGGCGTCGGCTGTCGAGATCGCGTCGAAAGCGGCCAAGATCAAGATCACCGGGAGCGTGCACACGCAGTTCAACACGTCCTCCGTCGACGGCGAGCTCGGCTCCGAGTTCCTGATTCGGCGCGCCCGCCTCACGGCCGAGGTGAAGATCAACGACTTCGTGAGCGGCAAGGTGCAGCCCGACTACGGCGAGGGGGAACTCTCCTTGAAGGACGCGTACATGAAGCTCACCTACGGCCCGAACCTCGCGTTCCGGATCGGGCAGTTCAAGCGGCCCTTCGATGTCTTCGAGCTGACTTCGTCGACGGAGATGCTGGTCGTGGAGCGGGCGCTCAAGATTCGCGGCGTCTCCAGGCTCCGATCGCACTCGTCGCTCACGGAGAAGCTCGGCTTCTCCGACCGTGACATCGGCGTCGAGATCGCGGTGGCGGACGAGGACGGAAGGTTCTCGCTCACCGGCGCCGTCACGAACGGGACAGGCGCGGGCAAAGTGCCCGGTAGGACGGACGGCGCGATCGGCGAGAAACAGTACACGGCTCGGCTGACGGTCTCGCCTATCGATGAGCGTGACATCACGCTCGCCGTCGCCGGTTCCCTCCGTCCCTACGAGGTCCGGGCAGCGACGATCGCCGGCGACGACAACCCCGCCGTCGAGCACGCCCCTGCGGTGCAGGCCGACCTCGAGATCGGGAACTTCGAGGCCGGTCCGCACGCGCAGGTAGGCGTCGTTCTCGGCGAGAACTGGGATGCCCGTGTCGCGGACGCATCGTCGGCGCCGAGCTTCGCGGCGGCTCAAGTCATCGGCGCCTACAAGTTTCGTGCCCGTCCAAACTTGTACGTCGAAGCCGTGGAGCCGCTCGTGCGCGTAGGCTACGCCGACCCGAACGACGACGTGGCCGACGACGGCGGCTACCAGATCACGCCGGGGCTTCAGGTTTTCTTCAGCGGCCGAAACAAGATCGCCCTGAACGTGGACATCTTTCTGCCCGAGGCGGTGGGGGAGGACACGGAGTACTCCATCAAGGCCCAGTCGTCGATGTATTTTTGATTTTGATCTTTCACAGAATCTCGAGAGCCGACGCGTGAGAGTGCGCGGGGTAGGGGACGTTCCGAACTACCGGAACTCGACATGCGAAGTTGCGGCGCAGATGCACGCCATGGGGATTCGGGTATCCGGTCAGATAGTGCCTCCACGCGACTCCCGGAGGATCTCTTCCCTCTCACGGTCCGGAACGAAAAAGTGGAGGTAGACCGTGGTAAGAGCCTCTGCCTCCTCCCGCCGCCCGGCCCGGGCTGCCGCGAGGGCCTCTTCCTTCATGCGGTCCACGATCCACTTCGGAAGGAGGAGCGAGCCGTCCGAGGCTGTGCGGGGCGCCTCGAGCCCCTCGCGTCTTGCGAAAGCCTGTAGCAGGACGGTCCTTCCCCTCTCGTACAAGGGATAGCGCGCCACGATCCTAAGGAGAATCCGGTAACCATCCTCGACCCGATCGAGGGTGAGCAGAGTGAGGGCCTTGTTGTACTGCCAGTGATAGGCGGCGGGATGCCCCCCCCCCTTGGCGTCGGCCCACTCGTACTGGGCGAGGGCCCGCTCGTGACTGCCGTTCCTCGACAGGTAGAGCCCGGAGAAGGAGTGCTGGATCGCCATGAGGAGCCCTACCTGGGGCCATGCGACCCCGACCAGGCCGGCCGTGAGAACGAGGGGAAGAACCGATCGTCCGGCGTGAAATCGAAGTTTTCGCGCGGCCCTGCCACCGACCCATAGGACGCCCGCGGCCGTGAGAAGGGATGCCGCGGCGGCCGGGAGATAGTGGTATCTCCAGGCGAATGTCGCATCCACGAAAGGAAGAAAGGGAAGAAGGACGAAAGTGAGCCAGACGACGACGGGCGCGAGGGGGCGGACCCGTCGGACGATGAGGAGAAGGCCGGTAAGGAGGGCCATGCCTGCGACGATTCTTCCCGCCACCGGGACGGGATACCACTCTGCGTCGTAGTACTCTCCCGCGAAGAAATGAAAGAAGAGATTGAAGACCATGCCTGGAAGGTTGCGTGCCATGTGGAGACCGATCCGGTAGTCGCTCTCCCTCGAGAGCGGCGTATTGTAGACAAACTCGCTGACCGCCCACGTCACCAGGATGATCGCGGCGTGAGGAGCGATCAGTCTCAGTCCTCTCCGTGTTCCCTCGCTCCTCGCGCACAGGATGGCCAGCAGACCGATGAAGACGATCGCCGACTCATGGGCGAACGGCGCGAACAGAAAGAGGAAGAACGAGAGGGTCCAGTAGACGGGCCGCCGGGTCCTGAGGTAAGCCATCATGGCAAGGACCGAGCCGAAGCCGAGAAGAGTCCCGAGCAGAATCCCGATGCCGGCGATCCAGTATACCGCCCGGAAATAGCTGAGATTCATGAGGAAGAGGAGACCGGTCATTCCGGCGAGTCGGAAGCGATCGCACCAGGCGAACACGAGGATCGAGAGGAGCAGAGCATTCAGGGTGTGAACCACGACGTTGGCGAGATGATACGCTCCCGGGTTCTCGCCCAGGAGGGGATAGAGCAACCAGAAATAGAGATGAACCGTCGGTCGTGCCGCGTTGTAATCGAACTCCAGCCCCTCCTTGTGGGGGTTCAAGAGGTAGAGGAAGTCGGCGCCTGCGTGCCGCGCGCTCCTGATGTAGTCCTCGTCGTCGTAGGCCCAGTCCTGGTGTTCGAGGTCGCCGAGGACGACGGCGGAAAGGGCCGCCATGACCGAGGCGAGCAGGATCCAGCGCGCCATTCTTCCCAGCCTCATATCGGGTCCTCCGGGCACCATACAGTGACGGGGCGCGGCACCATTTCCCTGAATATAGCATTGTACGGGATCGGGGACGTAGGTCCGTGCCGGACCTGCAAACTCCGGATTCCGGCGGTCTCTTCCCGCAGGAATCCCCGTCCGGATCGAGAACGGGCGGGAGGTCGCGGCCGGAATTCATTTCGCCCCCCTAGAGGCGGATGAGTTCTCGGCCACCGGGAAGATGGTGCCGATCCGCCGGTATCTGAACCGGGCCGACCGGAGACCCGGAACATCGGCTGTTCGTTCCCGTCCAGCCAACGTCCTCCACGGGTTCTCGCAGCAATCCCGATCGACCATGACCGGAAACTCCCGCAGAGATGCCCCGGCCTCGTACCCGACGAGCGGCGCCACGGCTCCTTCCCCTGAAGACGGGGAGGAAGCCGGCACATCAGATCGCGGGGCGGCGCCCCCCGACCCTCCCTTCCTCCGCCCCCACGAAGAGATCGGACCGATGTCCTGATCATCGGGCAGCGTTTGGCGATGATTTCAGTTTACGCGAAAAGACGATCTTCATGATATGATTCGCCCGGCGAAGGAAGGTGGGATCATCGGAAGGGCGCCTTCATCTTCCCTTTGGCCCGCTCCTGTTTGCTTTCTGTATTCTCACCGCAGGGAAAGACATCTTCACGACGACAAACGGAGTCAGCCGAAATGATCCTGCCGCCGATTCCCAATGTTCATGCCCTGGCCGTCATGCTCCTCACGGTGCTGGCCCTGATCTTGTTCACCCGGGAAAGAATTCCCCTCGAATCCACGAGTTTCCTCGTGCTCCTCAGCCTGGCGGTGGGTTTCGAGCTCTTCCCCTTCCGGGAGGAAGGTGGTGTCTTTCACGCTGTGGACTTTTTCCTCGGCTTCGGACACGAGGCGCTGGTCGCCGTCTGTGCCCTGATGATCGCCGGGCAGGGCATCGTGCGCACGGGGGCCCTCGAACCGGTGGGGAGGGTAATGGCCCGACTGTGGAGGGTCACGCCCGCCTTTTCGCTCCTCGTGACACTGCTCGTCAGTGCCATGATCAGCGCCTTCATCAACAACGTTCCCGTGGTCGTCTTGTTTCTTCCGATCTTGATCAGTGTCTCCCTCCGAACCGGGACCCGTGCCTCTGCCGTCCTGATGCCCATGGGATTCGCCACCCTCCTGGGGGGGGCGGGTACGACCATCGGCACCTCCACCAATCTGCTGGTCGTTTCCGTGGCAGCGGCCATGGGGATGCGACGAATGGAGATGTTCGATTTCGTGTTGCCGGCCGTGATCGCGGGCGGTGTGGGCATTGTCTATCTGTGGCTCCTGGCGCCGCGGATGACCAAAGAAAGGGAACAACCGCTGGCCGACACCTCACCGAGAATATTCGCCGCCCACCTGGCCATCCCTGAAGGGTGCCCCGTGGAAGGCAAGACGCTCGCGGAAGCGCTGAAACAGACCGATGGCGCCATGAAGGTCATGAGCATCGAGCGCGGGCCAGAGAACTTCATGATGCCCCTTCCCACGGTAGTGCTGAAAGCCGGAGATCATCTCGTCATTCGGGATACACCCGAGCGCCTCAAGGAGTATGAGAAGGTCCTCGCGGGAAAGCTCTATACCGCCGATTCCGAGAACATGCCCGTTGATGATGACCATCCCTTGAAGGCAGATAACCAGCAAATCGCAGAGGTAGTCGTCGTGGAGGGGTCTCTTCTGCAGGGAAGGACGCTCAGGGGCGTGAGGTTTTCCGAGCGGTACGGGCTGATTATCATGGCCCTCCACCAGGCGGGAAAGCATTTGACGAAGCTGCACGAGCACGTTGGCGATATCCGTCTGGGGGCGGGAGATATCCTTCTGGTCCAGGGACCGGCCGAACAGATTGCCGGTCTCAAGAAAGAGAAAGATTTCCTCATTCTCGATGCCACGACGGATCTGCCCGCCACCCGCAGGGCGCCTTTGGCCCTGTTCATCATGCTGGGTATCATCGTGACGGCCGGTTTCGGGATCCTGCCGATTGCGATCAGCGCCCCCTGCGGGGCGCTCCTGATGATCTTCACCGGCTGCCTGGGATGGCGGGATGCGACAGGCGCGCTCAGTGCCCAGATCATCCTGATCGTGGCGGCGAGCCTGGCCCTCGGGGTGGCCTTGCTGAAGACGGGCGGCGCCGATTACCTGGCGCAGCTGTTTCTGGCCGTCTCGGGAGATGCGTCGCCCGCCTTCATGATCAGCGGGTTGATGCTCTTGATGGCGATCCTCACCAATATCGTCTCCAACAACGCGGCCGCGGTGATCGGCACCCCCATCGCCATTTCCATCGCCGCGCAAATGGGGCAATCGCCGGAGCCCTTTGTTCTGGCAGTACTCTTCGGCGCCAACATGAGCTATGCCACCCCCATGGCCTACAAGACCAACCTACTCATCATGAACGCGGGGAATTACACCTTCAACGATTTCCTGCGAATCGGGGTGCCGCTGGTCTTGATCATGTGGCTGACGCTCTCCTGGATGCTGCCGCTCATCTACGGGCTATAATCACACCCGTGGCAGTTGGATAACTGATAACTTGAGGATAACCAGCCTTGATCTTTCAGAAACGGTGCCTTTCATTTGTCGGGCGGGAGCCAGGGGGCCAGGGCTGGCTTGCTCAAACAGTCCTCGCGCGCCGGCCCAGGGATCCAGGCGTCCCGCCACATGGGGTGAGGCCGGCGGGCTGCGGAACTCGCCGCTTAAGCCTTACCCCCTGGCTCCCGACCTGGCCCAAGACGTGTGAGTTCTTTGAAAAATCAAGGTTAGGATCCGGTCGTGGGCGCGGGCCGAGAGGCCAAGCTTCTCGATGGCGGCGCGAAGAAGCAAACGGCAGTCGTCGTCGGGCGCCGCGAACCTCCTGATCTCCCGCGAGTCCATCCTCGCGTTCGTGAAGATCTCCGGGTACTTCGCGAAGCGATCCACTTGAATATCCCTCGCCTGCATCACCCGCTCCTTCACCGGCTCCGACCCTTCCCCCGGCTCGATCTTCGCGAGGTCCTTATAAGGAACGCGCGGCACCTCGACGTGGATGTCGATCCGGTCCATCAAGGGTCCCGAGACGCGACCGACGTAGCGGGCGACCTGGGTCGTGGAGCAAGTACATCGTTCTTCACCATGGTAGCCGCAGGGACACCGTTGCGTTGCCTTCTGCCGGTTTGCGGCTCAAGGCCGCCAAACCCCTTGATCCGGCTTATCCTAGGGATCTCAAGACCTTGGGGGACCATCTCCGAAAGCGGAGATCGGACCTCGGACTGCTCCAGAGAGAGGTTGGGGAGCAACTCGGGGTATCGAAAGACACCTATCGATTCTGGGAGTGCAACGCAACCCATCCGTTGCACCGGCAATGGCCGGGGATCGTTCGGTTTCTGGGGGGGCCATACGGACCCGATTGGGGACACTCTACCTGATAGGTTCTGGGCGGCAAGGAAGAGCCGAGGGCTTTCGCAGAAGGTTCACCAAGTTTCTTGGGCTCGAGCCGAGACCGCTGTGGGGCTGGGCACGGAGGATTCGAGGTCCGCCGAACCTGCGGTAGACATAGACGAAGAGCCGGGATACTATTCGGTACAGGATTCGCCACAGATCTCTGGCGCACTCTTGGGCTCCCCGCGCGGAGGTAATCTCGTGTCCGATCAGGGCGCGATCCCGAAGCCCATCCTTGCACTGAGGCTCGCCGCGGTCGGCATTCTCACCGGGCTCCTGGCGCTCCAGATCGGCGCGTCCTTCTGGTCGCTCGTCAACAAGTCCCGCTTCATCCCGTTGGATACATGGCTTAGCAGCACCTACGGGAGCTTCGACGAGCGCGGTCGGATCATCCGCGACGGTGGGATGAAGCAGTGGGGAGAGGTAGGGCCCGAGCACCTGATCGGCCTCATCGGTCTTCGCCAAGGGGATCTCGTCGTCGCGGTGAACGGCGTGCGGCTCACGGACGACCCCGCGGCCTACTACCGCGTGTTCATTCACGGATCCGCCGGAGACCCCGTGGAGTTCACATGGCTACGGGACGGGGTCGAGCAGACGGGGATCATGCCGCTCGCGCCGAGCGGGGGAGGCGGTCGCGCGGGCTTCAGCTGGTCCGGAATCTCTCTCCTCAAAGGGGAATGGCCGGAAGCGCAGATCACGGGCTTCGCGCAGGCGTTCTTCCCCTTCGGCCCGTGGGTCGCGCTCGCGCTTCTTCTCCTCCTCGTCGGAAGCCCCATCGGATGGCTCCGCCTTCACGACAGCGCCGCCTTCCACGTCTCTCTCCTGCTTCTCTCCATTGGCATGGTGTTTTGCATGTCCGGGGAGATGGTGATCCTCTGGCCGATCTGGCTCATAACCGTTTACAACTTAGCGGCCTCCGCGGGAGAGCCGCTCCTTCTCGCCCTCGGCCCGCGCGTTCTCGCCGACTTCCCGAATCGCACGCGCTTGGGCGGCTGGTTCTTCAGGTGGCGATGGGTCTTCTACCTCCCGCTCGCCTCGCTCGGCGTGATCAGCTGCCTCGCCGCGATTCAAGAAATCCAAGCCTGGCCGAGCGGATTCTGGAAGACGCTTCTCGCGCTGGTAGAGTGGATCCAGTCTCAGACGTGGATCACGCTTGTCCTTCTCGTTTGGTCCTTGGGGATGGTTGCGCTCCTTCTCCTCGCTCAGCGGAGGGAGACCCGGGGCAGCCCCGAGGCGCGCCTCCGGGTCGTCGAGACCGGCTTCCTCGCCTGGGCCATGATCTTGCTCTGGATTCTCTTCCCTCCGACGGTTCTGCTCTGGCAGCTGATCCGGCCGGAGACACAGGCCCTTCGCCTGTTTCTCTTCGGCCTCCATGTGGTTCTCCCTGCGCTGCTCATCGCGTGCCTGCCGGTAGCGTTCGCCTATGCCGTGCTCGCGCGCCGCGCCTTCGGCATCCGGTTCATCGTGCGCCGAGGTCTCCAGCACCTTTTTCTCTCGCGGGGGGTGCGCCTGATCGAGGGGCTCCTCCTCTTTCTCCTCGTCATGGAGTCGATCCGGCAGGGGCGGTCACGAATCGGGACATCGGTGCCGGCCGTCGCCGGGATCGCGGCGGGGACGACCCTCTTGGTGATGGGCGCCATAGCCCGCGTGAACCGTCCGCTCATGCGCCGCATCGACCGACGCTTCTTTCGCGAGACCTACGATGCGCGCCGGATCTTGCTCTCGCTCGGCGAGGGGATCTCCCTGCTCAGGGAGCGAGAGGAGATCTTCCAAGACGCGGGGAACGCGGTTTACGATGCGCTCCATCCGGGCCGGATTGCGTTCTATCTGCGGGGATCGAAGCCCGAAGAGGTCCAATGCGTGTGGACCCGGACGGCCGGAGGGAACTCGGGCCCGGCGGGCAGCACTGGCACGGACGGGAGCGGTCGAGGGGACCGCTTGGAAGAAACCGCGGTCGCGGGACTGCGCGCGCTCGAAGAGGGAAAGCCCTGGATCGACCTCCCCCCCGCCGGCCGTGCCGAAACCGCCGCGAGAGAAGCGGGCGGCGACACCCCTTGCGAGCTCCTCATCGCGCTTCGGAGCCATAGCGGGCTCCTCGGCTGCATGGCCCTCGCCGCGAAGCTCTCCGAAGAACCATTTAGCCGCGAGGACAAGGAGCTTCTCGTCACGGTCGCGGCCCAAATGGGGCTCGCGATCGAGAACGCGGAGCTTATCGAAGTCGCGAAGCGGGAAGCAGAGCAAGCCCGGGACCTCACGATCGCGCGCCAAGTGCAGCAGAACCTCTTTCCCAAGGAGCTGCCCCGGGCCAAAGGGTGGGAGTTCGCGGCGATCTGCCGCCCGGCGAAGGCGGTCGGGGGAGACTACTACGATCTCTTCGCGATCGATGCCGAACACATCGCTCTCGCGCTCGGCGACGTCTCCGGCAAAGGCATCGGCCCATCCATGCTCATGTCGAGCGCGCACACATTGATCCGGAGCCGATTGCGCCAGAGGGGTACCGGCCTCGCCGACCTCGTGCGCGAGCTGAACGAACATCTGTATGCATCCACTTCCCCGGAGATGTTCATCACTCTCTTCGTCGGGATCCTCGACCTTCGGACCGCCGAGCTTCGCTACGTCAACGCAGGGCACAATCCCCCCCTCGTGTTCGCGGGCTCCGAAACGCCGCCTGCCCGGCTCTCCGCGGGCGGCATCATGGTTGGCATCGTGCCCGAAGTTTCCTTCGAAGAGGGAACTCTCCCCATGACGACGGAAAGTCTGCTTACGGTTTACAGCGACGGCATCACCGAGGCAGTCGATGCCGCGGGCGGAATGTTCGAGGAGGCTCGCCTCATCCGGGTTCTCGAGGAGAACCGCCGTGTCTCCGCCTCCGGAATTCTCGCCTCGGTTCTCGAATCCGTGGACCGATTCTCTTCGGGATGCGAACAGGCCGATGATATCTCTCTCCTCATCATTCGCAGGCTCAAACCATCGGCGACGGCCTGAGAAGGAGGTCCGGTCATGTCGGTCTCGTCATCATTCATTCCGGGCCGAGCTCTCGGGGCGATCCTCGTCTTTCTTGCTTCCACGTCCCTTCGCGCCGCGGACGGCGACATCACTCAGTACACGCTCCCGAACGGCCTCCGAATCTGTGTCATCGAGAAGCATTCGGTTCCTCTCGCGTCGGTTCAGGTCTGGTACCGCACGGGCGGGCTGAACGAGCGGCCTGGCACCCGCGGCCTCTCCCCTCTCTTCGAGCACATGATGTTTCGCGGATCCGAGCACTTTCGGCCCGAGGAGCATTTCCGGAGGATCGGCGAGGTCGGGGGAACGAATAGCGCCTACACTGATATATAGGGACAGTCACCTGTTGTTCCAGATGCCGCTTCCACCAGGGTCGGCCTACGGGGAGGGCTCGAAGTCGGCATCCTCGCTCTCTCTCCAAGTGATCGAGCACTTGTTCGGGCATCAGAGGTCGGCCGGTGCGAGTGTATGAGCGGATTCCCTCCCCCTGCTCCTCTCCTCCTTTCCGATCGATCACTGCCCTCCAGTTCACCCCGGGGGCGAGGTCCCTCCAGACCGCTGCGTCGAGCAAGTCGTTTTCGGCCTCCAATCCGAGGTGCCATCGCGCGCTCGACCAGGGATAGTCCTCCGCCCTCGAAACGATGCCGACGCGGACCGGGTTTCTCTCGATGTAAGCAAGGGCGGCCCAGAAATGCTCTCACTCCAGAGGACACGAATAGAATCGGTTTTGCCACAGATGTCCGCTCCGGCCGTGATCCCGATTCACGTGCTGCGTGTACTGGAAGTGAGTCCTTCCGATCGCCTTGGCCCTGGCATCGAGCGCTCGAGGAATCACGATCAGATGGACATGGTTGGACAACAGACAGTAGCCGACGACCTCTAATTCGTACCGGTTCGTCTGCTTCTTCAATAGGCCAAGATAGGTACGGTGGTCTTCATCCGAGAAGAAGACATCGCACCGGTCGTTTCCCCGCTGGGTCACATGATGCGGATAGCCGACGAGGACGATTCTCGGGATTCTCGGCATCCCTCCACCTCGATCAGGAGTCTCTTATTAGGTGACTGTCCCTGGTTTGAGGGTGCGACACCTCATCCCCCCTCCCTCCACCGCGGACGATCCAAACTCCGGTACTGGATTGCCTCGGCGACGTGAGGGGCCTCGAGGTTCTCGCGTCCCGCGAGGTCGGCGATGGTGCGCGCCACGCGAAGGATCCGGTCATGGGCGCGGGCGGAGAGGCCGAGCTTCTCGATGGCGGCACGGAGAAGAAGCCGGCAGTCGTCGTCCGGCGCGGCGTACTTCCGGATCTCCCGGGAGTCCATCCGGGCGTTGGTGAAGAGGCCGGGGTACTTCGTGAACCGCTCGACCTGGATCTCCCTCGCCCGCATCACTCTCTCCCTCACCGGCTCCGACCCTTCCCCCGGCTCGATCCTGGCGAGATCTTTGTAGGGAACGCGCGGCACCTCGACGTGGATGTCGATCCGGTCCATCAAAGGTCCCGACACGCGCCCGACGTAGCTGGCGACCTGCGTCGCCGAGCAGGTATCGCTCGGGGTATCGAAGGACACTTACCGGTTCTGGGAATGCGGCACGACCCACCGTTGCGCACGTGGCGGGAGAAGATGATCCGGTACCTCGAGTACCGACCGTCCTCATTGCGGTACGCGCTTAGATGTGTCACCGGAACCATGTGGTGGCTTCGGCAACCGGAAGCTCACTGTCACGCCGCCGGTTTCACGCCGCTCGGCCTCGATACTTCCGCCGTGGCTCTCGATAATGGTCCGACAGATCGCTAATCCCATGCCCAAGCCGTTCCGCTTCGTCGTGAAGAACGGCTCGAACATGTCCGTCAGGATATGATCGTCCACGGGCGGCCCTGAATCGGTCACACCCACGCACACCGAATCGTCGGGCAAACGCTTCCCCGTTAGGGTCAACACGCCGTCCCGGCCGGCCATCACGGCCAAACCGTTCTGAATCAGATTCAAGACCACCTGCTGCAGCTGGATGCGGTCACCCACGACAGAGGGCAGGGCATCCTCGATCCTCAGGTCCAAACCGACACCGAGACGTTCCGCTTCGGCGTGGATCATGGCTACCGCATCGTGGAGCACTCGACGCAAATCGACCTGCTGCTGCTTCTGTTCCCCCTTTCGCATCATGTCGCGCAATCGGACAATGATGTCCTGGGCGCGCTCGGCGTCTTCGCCGATGTCGATCAGCGCGGCGCACGCTTCGTTTCGATCGGGTTCCGCCCGATCGAGGAAGTTATGGCCCGCCCGAGCGTTCGCCCGAATCGCGGCCAGGGGCTGGTTCAACTCATGGGCGAAGGCCGCCGCCAGCTCGCCCATAGTGGTGACCCGGCTCACGTGGGCCAGTTCATCGCGTGTCGCCCGCCCCAACTCGTCGTGGGCGATACGGAGCGCCTCGTTCGCCTGAGCGATCCTACTATGCGCTCGCCGCTGAAACATGTAGCGATTCAACAAAAGGAGAATGATGATCAAGGCCAATCCCGCGACAACCAAGAGCAGTTGTCGTCGGAAGCGCTCGATCTCCGTTTCTTTCTTCAGCATCTGGATCTCCCGATCCTTCAAGTCGACTTCGAAGCGTGTCTGCGCCAGGGCGATTTGCCGCGTGCGTTCGGCGCCAAACAGCTCATCTTGGACCTCTTTGAAGCGCTTGTAGTAGGCCAGGGCTCGTTCGTAGTCGCCGGCGGCCTCGTGGGCAATGGCGAGGCTCTCCAAGTCATCCCGGATCAGCTCCCGGATCTGCAGATCCTCGGCAAGACCCAAGGCTCTTTCGAGGTAGTCGATGCCCGAATCGTAAGATTCTTGCGTGACATGAATGACACCGATATTATGAAGGCAGACCGATATTCCCTGGCGGTCATCGATCTCGCGGCGCAACGACAAGGAGCGCTCGTAATGCTCCATGGCTTCGTCTAGGGTCCCGAGGGCTTCGAAGACCTGCCCCATGTTGTTCAACGTTAATGCCATGCCGGCTTTGTCGTTGATTATCGATTCCAGGGCCAGCGCGCGGGAATAGGACCCTAGCGATCGGTCGTATTCTCCCTGATCGTAGTAGAGCAACCCGATGTTGTTCAGGGAACTGGCGATTATGGCCGTGTCTGATTGTGACTCATAGATTTCTAGCGACCGCCCATAATGGTCCAGGGCTTGATCATAGTCGCCCATCGTCTGGTAGATATTCGCGATATTGTTATAGGCTCTCCCGATTCCGGTCTCATCGCCCAATTCCCGGCGTATGGCTAAGGACTGGATGTAGTAGTCGAGGGCTTGATCATACTCGCCCCAAACGAAATGCAGGATGCCGATGTTGTTGAGCACATCCGCTTGAAGTTCCAGGTTGCCGAGCCCCTCCGCCAGCTCCCGAGCCTCCTGATAGTGGATGAGCGCGCTCGTATACTCGCCCATGAAGTACTTGCTCACGCCCTTCCCGATCAGGGCTCTCACGCGCAGGACGGGAAGATTCTGTGTTTTCGCGAGGCCGAGAGCATCCTCACATAACTCCAAGGCAAGGTGCGGGTCATTGCTTCGAACCGCCCGAGCTCGATCGAGCAGGTTCTGGGCCCGGTCCGGAGCGAGAGTGTCTGCGCCATTCAGAGCCAACGAGACTCCGGCAAGGCACAATACGAGGAGCGAGCAGAACAACGCCGATCTTACCGTCGACACGCCGACGACCTCATTTTTTTGCCTGCTCCCCGAGATCTCCCACACGAATCCCATCCGGTTCGTCCGAGTCGGCTATTGGACCTAAGTCCCATTGTCGCCAGGCACGAATCACCCTAAAATACCAGCAGGATCCGGCACCGATTTCCCCATGATACTAAGGGATTCGTCAAGACTCGGACAGGGGAAAGGACGGGGTAGAGCTTGCTGAGCCGCATTCAAGACAAGCAGCAGGGAGCCCGTGCCGATCAAAGCGAAGATCAACTCCGGGATCTGCGCGATTCGTTTCACGATCTCCTGCAATGCCTTGGCGCGACGTGCCGCGAGCTTCGGCAAGCCCGGTCTTTGCTTGCAGCCGATCCGCCGTCATCCGGCTCGGCCCATCGGGCCGTTCAACAAGCTCTTGCGGAAAACGATCGTGCTTACTCTATAATGGTGAAGCTGCGATGGTCCTTACTGCGAAAAACAGATCCGGAGGAGCAGCCGAGGTTGGAGGAGCGCCGGATGGACGACTCTCAGCCCATAGTTTTCGTCGTAGACGACAGTGCATCGGTGCGACGAGCCCTCTCCCGTCTGCTCTCCTCGGTCGGTTTGCGGGTCGAGGTATTCAGCTCGGCGCACCAGTTCCTGGAGCACGTACTACCGGATGTTCCCTCCTGTGTCGTGCTGGACGTGCGCATGCCCCGCATGAGCGGGCTGGACTTGCAGAAGGAGATGGCCCGTCGCGGTTTGGAGGTTCCCATCGTCTTCATCACGGGGCACGGGGATATCCGCATGGCGGTGAAGGCCATGAAAAGCGGCGCTGTCGATTTCCTGCCCAAGCCTTTCAACGACCAAGACCTGATCGATTCGATCAACCGAGCCCTGGATCGGAACAGATCTCAGCGCGTCGAGGAGGCCGAAATCGCCGATGTACAAGCCCGGGCTGACCGGCTAACACCCCGGGAACGGCAGGTTATGGAGCTCGTGATCACCGGTATGCTCAACAAGCAGGTGGCGTTTGAGCTCGGCACGTCCGAAAAGACCATCAAAGTACACCGGGCACGAGTCATGGAGAAAATGGAGGTCGAGTCCTTGGCCGAACTGGTACGCTTGGTGGCCCGGATCGGGATCGAGGGGCCCCCAGATTCTTCCGCCTCAACGGATTAGCGCCGGCGCGTCCCTCATCCGCCCCTTCCCGTCGTAGCCAGGGATCTACGCCTGTTGGACCAAGGTCCAATAGGAAACCCAGTGCCAGCGCTATACAATCCTATTGGTCGAGTCAATCGTTCACCCATTCCCTGAGCGAGGAGCAAAGCGATGCGAATGATCCTTGTTACCGCGTGCGTTCTCTGTCTGGCCCTTCCGGTCATGGCCGTGACGGTCACCGCCGATTTCGAAGGCGGAGTCAACAACGGCAACTGGACCTTCTACGGTTGGTCCGAGAGCATCAACCCCAATGGTGGCAATCCGGGTGGCTGGCTCTCGAGCGGCTACTACTGGGCTTTCTGGCCCATTTGCCAGTGCGAGCCGGGTGCCGCCGACTTCACGGGCGACTACGTGGCGATGGGCGTGACCCGCCTCAGCGGCGACTTCACCACGCCTCT
Source organism: Candidatus Eiseniibacteriota bacterium (assembly GCA_043809585.1). Lineage (GTDB taxonomy): Bacteria > Orphanbacterota > Orphanbacteria > Orphanbacterales > Orphanbacteraceae > JBDROZ01. The sequence goes on along the minus strand of JBDROZ010000096.1, from coordinate 23,370 downwards.
CTGCGAGAACCAGGGAGCCAACGGCTGGCCCTTCACCGTCCTGCTCCGAAACGACATGGGCACGCCCGACATCGAGGATGACGTCTATGTCTACCCGGATCCCTTCAACTGGCTGATCCCCCAGATCGGCGAGGGCTGGACCCACTACGACTTCGATATCCCGAGCGACTTCGTCGGCGGCCCCGGCCAGCTGCCGGCCGGCTGGCTCGGCGGTTCCTACTTGACCGGTGGCGACATATTTCCTTCCGACGTGGCCTTTCAGGAAGTCATTGGCAACGTGACGACTGTCGAGTTCCATTGGAACCATCCCGCCTACTTTACCTTCGACACGGGCTGGGAGGTCGGCGCGGACAATATCACGATCGAATACGGCGATCCCACCGGCACCGAGCATACGTCCTGGGGTGACGTGAAGGCCATGTTCCGGTAGAGCGCCCGAAAGAGAGGGGACACAATACCGGACTCCGATTTCGGTATTGTGTCTCCATCTTATCGCTTGGCTCTTCTCCTCCTCGCTCGCTAGCAGCAGTCACCCGGCAAGAAGAACGCGACAAGGGCGTGACTGTCCCCGGTCCTGACTGGTTTGAAATCCTTCGCCGAGACCTACCCGCCCTCCCTCCACCTCGGCCTGTCGAGGCTCCGGTACTGGATCGCCTCGGCGACGTGGGGGGCCTCGAGGTTCTCGCTCCCCGCGAGGTCGGCGATGGTGCGGGCGACCCGGAGGATCCGGTCGTGGGCGCGCGCGGAGAGGCCGAGCTTCTCGATGGCGGCGCGAAGGAGCAGCCGGCAGTCGTCGTCCGGCGCGGCGTACTTCCGGATTTCCCGGGAATCCATGCGCGCGTTCGTGAAGAGGCCGGTGTACTTCGCGAAGCGTTCGACCTGGATCTCCCTCGCTCTCATCACTCTCTCCCGAATCGGTTCCGATCCTTCCCCCGGCTCGATCTTCGCGAGGTCTTTGTACGGCACCCGCGGCACCTCGACGTGAATGTCGATGCGATCCATGAGCGGCCCCGACACGCGGCCGACGTAGCGGGCGACCTGGGTCGGCGAGCAGGTGCAGCGAGTCTCGCCGTGGTAGCCGCAGGGGCACCGTTGCGTTGCCTTTTACCGGTTTACGGCTCAGAGCCCCCAAACCCCTTGATCCGGCTTATCCTAGAGAAATCAAGACTTTCGGTGATCACCTCCGGAAGCGCCGATTGGATCTGGGGTTCCTCCAGAAGGAGGTAGCAGCCCAGATTGGAGTCCACATGACGACCTACCGACTCTGGGAATGCAACGCAACCCGTGCGAAGGTGCGGCATTTCCCAGGCATCATCCGATTCCTGGGCTACCTCCCGTATCCAATTGGGGACAGTCTTCCGGAGAGGCTCAAGGCGGCGAGGCTGACCAGCGGTCTCTCACAGAGGTCATTCGCCAAGGTCCTGGGCGTCGATCCGAGCACGTTGTGGGGTTGGGAGCGAGGGATTCGGCGGCCGTCCAAAGGGATGCGCGCGAGGTTTGCCGGGGCGGTTAACCGGGTACTCGGCTTCTCTCCGACGGAAAAACAAGAAAGCGGCGGAACGCCACAACCCGATAATCAGTCATTCCCCGTGATTGGGCCGTAAGCGATCAATAATCGGCGTTACTCGCCGGCGTGTTTTTGCTTGCGTCCGGCTCGATCGATGTCGGAGCGCATCGGACAGTCGGCGAATGTCTCTTTCCAGATGCGGGGGGTAAGCTGTCCGACGGCGCGGGCCGGATGCGCCTCCAGCCGTTGCAGCACGTCGACGAGATACGTGTAGGGATCGACCCCGTGCAGCCGGCAGGTGAAGAGGAGGCTGTGGACGATGCCGGCATACCGGGCGCCCACCTCGGTCCAACAAAACAGCCAGTTCTTGCGGCCCACGGCGATCGGCCGAACGGCACGCTCGACGTGGTTGGTGTCGATCGGCACGTCCGGATACTCGAGGAACACACGGAGCGATTTCTCCCGTGCCAGCGCGTATCGGGCCGCCTTGGTGAACGGATTCGTCGGAAGGAGAACGTCGTTGTTGAGCGTGCTCCGCAGGTGTTCGAAGAAGCGATCCACCACAGGCTTCGCATGCAGGCTCCGCCCCGCAAGCACCTTGTCCGGTGAGAGCGCCTTCGCCTTCTGCTCCGCATCCTGCTTATAGAGCTCGCCGATCAGGTCCAGAACCTTGCCGGCCCGCTCGGGCTCCGCCGACTCCGCCTTCTCGAAATGCCGCCGTGTGTGCGACCAGCACTGGGCGTGCACGACGTGCTTGATCGATTCCGCGTAACGCGCGTACACCTCGTACCCGTCGGTCAGAAGCTTCCCCCGGTAGTCCCGGAGCAATGCCTCGATCAGTTCCCTCCCCCGCGAACGCGAAAAGGGAAAGGCGATCTCGTCCCGGTCCCCGTAGACCGGCCAGAAATAGCCACGCTTCATCCGTCCCGGCGGTGGGCTCCTCTTCCGCCCCGCCTTGATCGGCGTCTCGTCCATCGCCAAAACGTCACTCGAAAGAATCGACTGCAGCTGCGCGGTATAGACCGGCTCCAGAAGCGCCGCCGTCCGATGAACCAGGTGGGTCAATGTTGATCGCGCCAGATGGATCCCGCTGCCGGCCAGGCGCTGATGCTGGCGGTAGAGCGGCAGGTGATAGAGAACCTTGTCGATCAGAAGCCCCGCCAGAAAGCTCACGTCCGCACAGCTCTTCTCCAGAACCGAAGCCGGGGCCGGGGAACTGTGGATCGTATCGTCCGCCTTCCGCTTGTACACCGGGCGTATGTAGCGTAGGACCACGTACGAACCCGGACGCTGCGCCAGGCGACAGGTCACCTTCTCGCCGATTCTCTCGTAATCCTCCCGCTCCGCTTCGTCCCAGCCCTCCGGAGGCAGCACGATCTCTTCCACGGGAACCGAAGAATCGAACCGGAGCTTCGGATCTTCCTCCTCCCCCAGGATCCGGCGGCGGCGCCGATGGGCGGGAACTTCGATCTCCGCGCCATCCACCGCCTCCGACTCCGGAAGCTCTCCGAGAGTCAGCTGCCGGCCCTCCGCGTCACAGATCCGCCGCTCGCTCTTCCGCCCGAACAGCTGGCGCTTCAGCCACGCCACCTGACGGGTCAGTTCCTCATAAGACTCTTGCAGGGTGTGATGGGCGGCCAACAGCGCGGCGACTTCTTCCCGATTCATCGATGCGGCCTGCGTCTGAAACTTCATGCCGGAATCTTACAATAATCGCCGGCTCGCTCCAAGCAAAATCCCGTCTAAAAGCAAACGAAATGCCTGTTCACTCAGTTCGAATGTCTCGGCACTACCGGGCAACGAAAACCGGCCGCGTTCCAATCGCTTCGCAAACAAGCAAAAACCGGTCCGGTCCCAGTACACCAGCTTCACGTAGTTCCCCCGCCGGTTGATGAATACGTACAGACTACCCGAAAGGGGATCCTCCCCCAGCTCGTTGCGGACCAAAGACACCAGACCGTCAAACTGCTTCCGCATATCCACAGGGTGACGGTACGCCAGGATCCTCCGGACCTCCCGCGCGAAAAACACCGCTCAACCCTGCAGCCGTAGGTGACCGCCGCCCGGAAGGGTGATCTCCAACGTCCAGGAGGAGCGAAGGGGCGACTCCGTCGATACCGGAACAAACACGCTGCCCGACCCCGACTCCGCAAGCTTCTCCCGCCAGCGCCGGAAACTCTCGAACCCGATCTCTTCTTTCCGACAGAATTCCCGGACGCTCAGCCCGCTCTCCTCCTGTCGCGCAAACACCTCCCGCCACTCCCCCTCGCTACGGCGGACCTTCCCGTTCGACATCACCTTCATCGCAACCTCCACAAAAAGACTACACGGTCCGAACGACGCCTCCATGGCGCCTCCGCCACTTGTAGCTCATGCGAGGTTCGAAGGGAATCCGCCGTTTATTGACCGGTTACATTGGGCCTCCTGATCTCACTGATTCCTGTTAATATGGAGGAAACCCTAGCTCGATCTTGGTTGCCTAATGGATTGGGACAATCACAGGCTCATACTCGCAGTTTCCATCACGGTCTTCATCGCTGCTTTCTGTCTCGTCGTCTTTCTCCTCGTCCGAAAGCGACCGAAGTTCTTATGGCTTTCCTGCATAATGTCACTCCTCCTCTACGTTGCCATGGTCCTCACGGTGGGTGCCGTCTTTCCCGTGTCCGCCATCCTCGTCCTCTACTTCCTTTCAACATGGCTCATCGGGTGGATACAACTGATCGCTTGGATCCCTATCCGCGTGACTCTTTGGTACTCTCACCCTGGTTCGCGCGCTCACCGATCGCGATTCCTCAAAACGATGGGTCGCTTGTGTATCTTCGTTGACGGCCAGGTGCTTCGCGTTGGCACCCGAGTGGAGCGACTGGATAAAGCGCTTCTCATGAAAAGACGTAGCAGATGGTTTCTTGTGATGAGCCTTCTATTTCTACTAGATGGTTTCCTTACCATCATAGTCGCACTCTTCCCCGCATATGTTGTTCTCCTGATGGGCCTCAACGCGATGTGGATCCTGGGCGCGGTTCACTACCCGATCTGGTTTACAAATTGGGGGACTAATCCATACGACCTTTTCTGGCAGATTCCTTTGGCTCTCCTTCTCGTCCATTCTATGCTTCTTGACCCCAGAACTCTCGGTGTCCTGATTCTGGGATTGGCTCTCTACCTCGGGTTTCAGCCTGTGGAATCGATTATCCTTGCCAGTACGATATTCGGATTTCTCCTGGCTCGGCTATGCCGACTGAGGGTGCACCTGGGAGACGTCGGGGGCATCCCGCTAATCCTCGAAGGACTTGTCGATGTCGCGGCCTTGGGAATTGCCGGGGCATCACGCGTTGCGACCCAGGTGGCGCTCAAGTCCGCAATTCGCATGTTTGGGCGTGTTCCCTGTTCCGAATCAAGAAAGACACTGTTTGAGGTGGTTGATCCCGACTTCGCAGATAACGAGACTCGGCAAACCACCGAACCCACCGTTTCGCCCAAACTAGAGCGGCAAGATCGAGATCAGGTTTCTGGGGCAGGAGACGTCCATCGGGGATAAGCAGTCGACATCATCCATCAGCCTCCAATCGCCGACCTAAAGTGCCTTCGATGTTCCGCTTCCGCCCTGGAGTATGACAAGCTAGCAACGTAGTCCTTCGGAAGAATCAGCAAAGCTCAAGGACGACGGACCGACCGGAACCCGATGTCGTAGAACGAGCCCAACGGTTCGCCGTAGACCCGGTAGGCGCAGCGCAGGCCGTACGCGAGGATGTAGTAGGACCACGAGCCCCCGCGAAGCACCCGATCGCTCCCCGTCGATGGACCCCGAGGATCGGTGGGCGGGGGGGGATCGCTGTAGTAGCCTGAGGCGTACCAGTCGTTGCACCACTCCCAGACATTGCCCGCCATGTCGTAGAGGCCATATGGAGACCGCCCTGTTGGATACGAGCCAACGGGCTTCGTCCCGTCGACACAAGCTCCTGAGATAAGCCACGCATTCACCCGGGAGCAGTCGGGCGCCTCCTCTCCCCACGGGTAGGTTCTCTCGCCCGAGGACCCGCGAGCCCCCTTCTCCCACTCCGCCTCCGTCGGAAGCCGATAGCCGTTCGCGCCGAAGTCGCACTCCCAAGTGCTCGTATTGTAGCAGGGGGTCCGCTCCTCCCGCTCGCTCCGCCAGTTACAGTACGCCGCCGACCCGTACCAGGAGACCTCGACCACCGGGTGGTCGTCGTAGTTGGACTCGACCACGAAAACCGACCCCGACCGGTCGATCCGGGAGTAGAACCTGGAAACATTCAGATAGAGGGTCCCGTCATTCGACGAACGGACGACCTCCGACCCGTTCCAGTACGCCCGGCCGTTTGCGATCGCCCAGTTGAGTGCCTCGGCGTACTCCGCGTTCGTCACCTCGTACGCGTCGATGTAGAAGGCGCTGGTGTAGGGAGTGTGCTCCGGTTCCTCATCGGAATAACCCTCCCCCGGATCGCTCCCCATGGTGAAGGGGCCCGCGGGAATGAGAACCATCGGAACTGGCTGCTGCACGGTGATGCTCCGCGTCGTGTCACCTACCAGTCCTCCAGTGTCCTTGACCTCCAGCTTAATCACCTTCGTGCCGGTCGTTACGTAGCGATGCGTCGCCGTCTTCGTGATCGCATATGGCGTGTCCCACGTTCCATCGTTCTCCCAATCCCACCGGACCTGAAGAGCCTCCACCGGATCCTCGCCATCCGACGAACCCGACGCGTCGAACTGAAAGTCCGTCTCCGTCGTGCCTGACAGGGGGTCAACCGTGAACGAGGCAGTCGGAGAGGTGTTCCCCGGAGAGACCGTCACCGTTCGTGTGGTGTCATCTACCAAGCCTCCCGTATCCTTCACTTCCTGCTTGATCACCTTCGTGCCCGTGGTTGAGTAGCGATGCATCGCCGTCTTCGTCACCGCATAGGGCGTGTCCCAGGTTCCATCATTCTCCCAGTCCCACCGGACCTGGAGAGCTTCCACCGGATCCTCCCCGTCCGACGAACCCGACGCGTCGAACTGAAAGTCTGTCTCCGTCGTCCCCGACAGCGGGTCCACCGTGAACAAAGCGGCTGGGGCTGTGTTCACTGCAGAAACCGTCACCGTCTGAGTCGTGTCATCCACCAGCCCGCCGGTGTCCTTCACCTCCAGATTGATTACCTTTGTTCCGGTTGTCGAAAAGCGATGCGTCGCCGTCTTCGTGAGCGCATACGGTGTGTCCCACGTTCCATCGTTCTCCCAGTCCCACCGGACCTGGAGAGTTTCCACCGGATCCTCCGAATCCGATGAGGCCGACGCATCGAACTGAAAGTCCGTCTCCGTCGTACCCGACAAGGGGACCACCGTTAACGACGCCGTCGGGACTGTGTTGCTGCTTGAGACAGTCACGGTATGGGTCGTGTCGTCTACTAGCCCTGCGGTATCCTTCGTTACCAGGTGGATCGTCTTTGTACCCGTAGTTCCATACCGATGGGTCGCGGTCTTCGTGCTGGACCACTGGGTGTCCCACGTTCCGTCGTTCTCCCAGTCCCAGCGAACCTGGATGGCAGTGACAGGGTCCTGGTTGTCAGAAGAGCAGGAGGCATCGAGCTGAAAGTCGGTTGTTGTCGACCCAGACAACGGCGCGACGGAAAAGCAGGCCCTTGGCGGTTGATCGTCCGCAGGTCCATCCGGACTCTCATCACCACAGGACAAGGAAAGAAGGACGCCCACAGCCACCAGGAGCCCTAGCGTGTAGCTCGTCTGTTTCTTCCAGGAAGTTCGACAAACGTCTATCATTCGGTACACGAGCGGCTCTCTTTTCATTGACGACCCTCGGTCTTGAAGAGACCCCTCATGGGAACACGAACCCGCTGTATACGAATACTAGATCATATGTCACGGACACCTTCTCCTCGGTCAGGTAGTAGCCGCCGAGCCAATAGTCGTACTCCTGTGTGCTGTGAATCTCCTTTGCGCTTTGACGGCGGTACCCGGCGCCAAGAAACCAGGATCCTCCCGTGAAAGGCACGGAGAACCCGAGACTTCCCCCTAACATGTACCCGCCGTTGTTTCCGGAGACGCCCTTTATCGTGCCAAACGAATACCCCAAGTCGCTTCCGATGAAGGGCCGAACCTTTGCACTCCCGCCAAAAGTCAGCCGGTTGTGAAGGTAGATGGGCGACATGCTTCCGTTGGGCCAGATCTGGTACCCCACTCCAAAGCCGAGGAACCCGGTTTGAGTGACCAAGCCGAAGAGGCTCTCCATCGCGAACGGCGTCCCATCCTCGCCGGGGCTCTTCATCAGGCCCACCTGCCCCCCCATGGCAAAACGAGTGGGGTGGCGTGGAGGAGGTGAGTGGATAGGCTCTGTTGGCGGAGGACTCGGAGGCAGCGGGACTTCGGGTGGACTCGAGTTCGGCTCGTCGTCGAGCAGCGAGTCAACGATATCTTTCTCAACCCCCGCGCCCCTTTTCGCCACCGGGAAAGCGAAGTCTCCCGGGACAACCGACTGTGCGCCTGGCTCCAACGATAGGATCTTGATGGCCGCAGTTGCATCGCGGGTTCCGACGACCACTGCCCTGGCAATCTGGACGAGTTCCGCGTCGGAGATTCTCTTGACCGAGATCGTGTCCCCCTCGTGAATGCTGTCTAGAAGCCCACAGTCTATCTTGGCGTAGCTTTCCGAGACGGTAAGGATCTTGCACGGATCGGCGGCAATGACAGAAGTTGCGAAGAGAGAGATTAGAGTTAGAGCGAGAAGGAGCAGCACAGAGTGCTTGAGAGGCATGCTGAAGAGGGACATGATCAGACCTCCCTATGTCTTGTCGCTGACGGCAAGCGAACGATTCTGCGCGCTTTCATGGTATCACTCCCCGTGCGAGTCCGTCTATAAGCAGTTTCCCTGCTCGTCCGTTCCAATGTAACGGGGGGACACGAACCAATCCTCGAAAGATCCTCCCTGTCGTGTCTACGGGACGCGATGCCCCAGTACGACAGTACCCTTCGCCCAGGCACCTGTCGTCGTGAGACATGAGCGAGGAATGAGTTGCTGCCCCCGTCCTCATCCAACATGCCTGACTGCACCGACCGGGGAACTGCGCCCCGGCTCTCCCGGCTTGGAAACCATAACATGGAATGCTTGAGCCATGCGCAATCACTGGTCACGTGCACACCTAAACCCAACGTCACGGGCGGCGGACGGGTCGAGGACGCTATATCGATAGGAGCACCGGAGATGCTTCTCTCCGTCCCTATGTGAGCCGCCGCGCCACACCCGGGCGGTCCCAGTCGATGGACCCCGAGGATCTATGCTCGGGGAAGAGCTGTAGTACATGTAATCGTACCAGTCGTTGCACCACTCCCAGACATTGCCCGCCATGTCGTAGAGGCCATATGGAGACCGCCCTGTTGGATACGAGCCAACGGGAGTCTCTCCCGAAACACACCACGTGTCGATGTATGCGTTCACGATCTCGCAGTCTGGCGCTTCATCCCCCCACGGGTAGGTCCTCTCGCCCGAGGAGCCCCTCGCCGCCTTTTACCACTCCGCCTCCGTCGGGAGGCGATAACCGTTGGCATCGAAATCGCATTCCCACGTGCTCGTATTGTAGCAGAGCGATCGCCCCTCCCGCTCGCTCCTCCAATTGCAGTACGCCACCGCCCCATACCACGAGACTTTGACCGGTTGCTTCTCGTAAGTGGAATGCACGACGAAGACCGATCCGAGGGGGTCGATGTCGATCCGGCAATTCTGCCAGGAGACCTCCAAGTAGATCGTCTCGTCGGTCGAAGAGCGGACGGCATCGGATCCGTTCCAGAACGCTTTGTCACGCGCAATTGCCCAGTTGAGGGCATCAGCATACATGGTGTTCGTCACTTCGTAGAGGTCAATGTAGTAGACGCTGATGTACGGGTGGTGCTCGGGCTCCTCGTCCAGGTTTCCCTCCCCCGGGTCGCTCCCCATCGTGAAGCTACCGGCAGAAACCAAGACCATGTCGCCGGGCGGCGGGGTAGGCTGTTCCTCCACCTGCACCGTCACCGTAGTATCGTCTACGAGGTCCCCTGCGTCCTTCACAACGAGGCGGGCGGTCCTGGTTCCGGTCGTGCCGTAGCGGTGGGACGCGCTCTTCGTCGTCACCCACTGGGTGTCCCACGTCCCATCGTTCTCCCAGTCCCAACGGACCTGGATAATGGAGACGGGATCCTCCTTGTCCGTGGAGCAGGAGGCATCGAATTGAAAATCTGTGTCCGTCGTCCCTGACCCCGGGGCCACGGTGAAGCAGGCCTGCGGAGGTTCACCACCCGCAGGTTCTTCGGGACTCTTGTCATCGCATGACAGGGTGGCCAAAACAACGATGACGGCCGGCATCATAAGAATTCTTGAGATGCTCACGAGCAGCACCGTTCGAAGGGATTTCATCAGGCACTCCTCCGCCTCTCCCGTAGGAACGATCCCTGCGAACCCCTCAGGGTTCTTGCCCAGGAACAGAGCTCCTATCGCCACCGGGCTATGTTGTTCACCACCATCCCGCCCGCAAAGGTGAAACTTCCCCCAACGACAAGGCTCCTATCGAAGACCGTGAGTGTCTGGACGGTGCCGTTCGTACCTGTCTCGAGGAACCTCCACGAGGCTCCGTCCCAGCGGGCGATGTGGTTTGCCGAGACCCCGCTCGCCCGAGTGAACTCTCCTCCGGCGACGATGTTTCCATCAAATATTGTGAGGGCGTGAACGTGACCGCTCGTTCCTGCCGCAAGGGGGTTCCAGGAGGTTCCGTCCCAGCTGGCGACGTTGGACGTTATGTTCCCATCCCGCAAAGTGAACCCCGCTCCTGCGATGAGGCTGCCCTCGAACACCGTGAGAGCGAAGACATCATTGCTCATTCCCGCCCCGAGCGGGTTCCAGGACATTCCATCCCAGCGGGCGACGTAATTCGCCCAGACCCCGCCTGCTCGGGTGAACGCTCCTCCTGCAATGAGACTGCCATCGAAGACAGTGAGGGCGAGAACCTCATCATCAACTCCTTCCCCTAGGGAGTTCCACGACGTTCCGTTCCAACAGGCGATGCACTCGAACGAGTCATACTCGGGGTCCTCCAAGGTATCTATTAGCCCGGCCGCGAAGAGGCTCCCATCGAACACAGCCAACGCGCTGACATAGCCGTTGTCCCATCCCGTGCCGAGAGGACTCCAGGAGGTTCCGTCCCAACGGGCGATGAGGTCTGCCGTGATCCCGCCCGCCTGGGTGAAACTCCCTCCTGCGATGAGGCTGCCATCGAAGACAGTGAGGGCCTTGACTTCACGGTTCAATCCCGACCCGAGGGGGCTCCAGGAGGTTCCGTTCCAGCGCGCGATGTAGTTTGCCGCCACCCCGCCCGCCTGGGTGAAGTTCCCCCCTGCGATGAGGCCCCCCTCGAAGATCGTGATCGCATTGATAAGTCCGTTGGTTCCCGCCCCGAGAGGATTCCACTGGTGCGCCTCCCCATTCCCGGGCTCCTCCGGATTCTTCTCGCTACAACAAAGGGTGCTAAGCCCAGATCCACGGGTAAGGGCCCGTGAATTGTTGGGCAGAAAGCGGATATGACGTGAAGAAGTGCTCCGAATCTGGTAGAACGGAAGTTGAAACAGCAACCGAATCCCCCAGACAGGAGCACTTACCAGGTGAAGATCGCACGCCGTCCCCGGAAAGTCCAGTATATTTCTTCGAACGACAAGCTGACCTCCTTTGCCGGCCTGAAGCTGCTGACCGACATGGCCCACCGATTGGGGATCGTGCGCGATCTGGAGGAGCGGGTCCGCGTGAAGAAGCGTCGTCGGGGAATCCCGATGTCGGATTTCGTTTTGAGCATTGCGCAGACCCTGATCGCGGGAGGATCGTCTCTTTCGGACCTGGCGGTCCTTCGCGGGGAGCCGGGGACCCGGGGCTTGCTCTACGACCTGGAGACACCGGCGCCGACGACGGCGGGCGAGCGACTCCGGACCTTTTCCTTGGGGCATATCCGCCAGCCCGAGTCGGTGAATGCCCGAGGGCTTCAGCGGCTGGTGGAACGTGCGGGTCTCGCCGGGCCGATCACGCTCGATGTGGACAGTTCCCTCTTCGAGGTGCACGGGTATCTGAAGGAAGGGGTTCGCTACGGGTACGAGGGGAAGAAGGGCTTTCATCCGCTGTTGGCTTTCTGGGCGGAAGAACGGCTCTTGGTGGGGACGCGGCTTCGATCGGGCAACCGGCACACCGCCGACGGGGTGCTGAGCTTTCTCTCGGAAGCGCGGGGCCGGCTCCCGAAAGACGCACGAGTCCGGCTTCGGCTCGACGCGGGATTCTACGACCAGAAAATCGCTCGGTACGCGGAGAAGCACGATCTCGAGTTCTCGATCTCGGCGCACCAGACGAGCGCCCTGGTGCGGCGGATCGGCGACTGTGCCGAAGATTCCTGGCGTCCCTACCCCTGGCAGGAAGAGACCGAGTGGACCGAGTTCTCGTATCAACCGCACGGATGGCCGCGGAGCTACCGGATGCTCGTCAAGCGACAACCGTTCTACCGGGGAGAGCAGCGCGTGCTCGGCGAGTTCTTCTACACCTGTGTGCTGACCAACCGCTGCGGGGCCGGATCGAGTCTCCTCAAGCACCACCTCGCCCGTGGCGGGATCGAGAACTACATCGAGGAATTCAAGAACGGCTTCGGGGCCCGGCAGCTCCCCAGCCAGAAGTTCCTCGCCAACTGGGCGTGGCTCACGATCGCCCAGCTCGCCTACAATCTGGTGCAAGCCTTCAAGATCCTCGTTCTGCCGCGGAAGGAGCGCGCCGCCCAGATCAAAGCCCTCCGATTCCACTGGTTCTGCGTTGCCGCTCGGATCATCCGCTCGGCTCGGCGGATGACTTTGGCGCTCGCCCGGGCTCCGGATGTCACCGCACGCTTCGCCCGCGCGCAGGCCATCCTTCACGCCGCGCGCTAACCTCGCATCCGAAAACATGTCGCACCGAGGGAGAAGTCTGCCCTGATCGCCGTCTCCCCGGTCTTCCGGGCTTCGCCCGGTCATTGGTTACGGTCGCCGTGCCCCTCAATCGAGGAATATCAACCCGCGCCCAGCCTTCGGAGGGCTCTCTTCTGCGTCACATCGCCCTTACCCGTGGATCTGGGCTAAGAATAGCGACGACAGGCAGGACGAGGGCAGTTCTCGAAAACCACCTGCGCGCGAATGCTCGAAACGCTCCCATCACGAAATCCCCCCCCCACTGTTCTCGGACCTCTACGCATTTCTTTGCGAGACGCCCGTCTCTGCGGGGAACAATCGAAGGATACCCTGATCCCAATCATCTCTCTCCAACAGCCTTCACGGCGATTCATCGTGGGCGTTCTCCCCGGACTCCGGAAACCACTGCCAGAAGCTCGGGCCGCGGTGGAGGGAGTGGTACTCCATGTGGTGCTCGGATGACCCATGCCACACGACGAGAGAATCCCCCATGAGCTCGCCGGTGAAGATGCGGAAGACGGGGTCTGGTTCGAGCGGGGTGAAGACCAGAGAGGCCCTGTCCACAGAAACCTTGGCGAGGAACGGCACATCGGGGACGATCTCGGCGTGCTGGACGACGGCAGAGAAGCCGTCCTTCGTCGCCGCCAGGAGGATCTCCATCCCCCACATCTCGCCTTCCACCTGCTCGCGCCCCATGCTACTGTTCATGCTGAGAATCGACCAGTCGTCCGCGTGAGCCTCAGCTCTCCCGCCCAGCATCAACACGATCGAAAAGAGAACGAGTAGTGGAACACCGAGCTGCAAGCCGCCCTCCGCTCTGGGCCCCTCTCGCATGACCGCGCCCCCCGCACGCTAGATTGTAAAGCACCCTGGTCCTTGCGCCTCCGCATCGAGGCTGAACTCGACACACGCGCTCTTGAGGGTGGACGCCTGCTGCACGTGAACCTCCACAGAACCCCTCTCCGCATCCATCTGCGGACGCATCATGAGGTAGTAGATCGCCATGAGCCGAGCCGGGTACCACCGTCCGGGCTCGATGACTCGACAATCGGAGAAGTCCACGGTGAACGGCCCATCCAGCGGGGCACGAAAGAGCGAGCAATCCCACGAAGCGCCCTCGCCTTCAAGGGTGAAGGAGTAGGCGTCCATTTCGGGCCCACCGACAATGAACATCACCGCATTCGGGCGCCCGGGGTAGATCCGGAGAGCCCGAGCCTTGTGCCTCTCGACGGCATGAGAACCGGCAAAAACGTTGATATTGCCTGCCCAGTGGGCACCAGCCCGACCGAGAAGGGCGAGGGGATCCGCGGGCAAAAGCCCATGTGCGGGATTCTCACCGGATCGTGGAGTTCGGTCAGGACTATCCGCCTCGAGAAAGCTCCGAAGAGGAGACGCGGACCTGGGGACATCCTTCGAACCCTCATCTTCCCCGGAGAGGCCGAGGGCTGTGAGCAGGCGACCCGGCGGCGTCGTGAAGAGGTTGCCGATCGGTCGGACCGGGGCCACCGGGACCTCGGCCTCCACGAGGAGCGCCTCACCGGGATCGATGGGCGGGACATGCAGGGTAGTCAGTGGACTCCAGGGAAGAAAAGCGCCGAAAGGGGCGACTTCCAGAGGAAGCTCCGCCGGTTTCGTACGGACCGGGCCCGCGTTGCGGAGCGTAACTTCGATGCGCACCGTCTCGGGCGTGACGTTGAAGAAGTCGATATCGGTCCGATCAAGGCGAAGACACTCAGATGCCGATCCGGGCACTTCCTTCAGCATTGTACACATGAGGAAGCTCCTTATCTGGGGGCGGACAACAGAAACCATCAAGTCCATTCTCGAGAATATTACCACGATGTCGTCCAAGAAACCATGAAGAATTGACTCTCGACAGGCTGGGAGCAAGCCAGGTTGCGCCGGGCGGGTCGCGCCGACTAAGACATCAGCAGTCATTCCAAAACCGACAGGGCGATCCAGCTCTTGGCTCGGTTCGTTGCAAGTTCCCTTTATGGTCACATCTTCCCAGGATGATGATACAATTCTCCTGTATCTAACTCGGGAGGCGCGTTCGCTTGAGGAAGAGGCTCCGGAAAAAGCTCCACATGGGGGAGTTCCGCCAATTCGGGTTCATGTTGTCTCTTGTGTTCTGCGGGGAGACCGACACCGCCGAGGAGTGCGAGTCCTTCGAGGGCCTTATCATCGGTTCGTTGTGCAAGCCTCACGGGTTCGAATACTCAATCGGCTTCTGGCCGCCCGACTACTTCGAGGTTTTTCTCGTTCCGAGCCGCGGCTCTACGACAGACGAGCAACGTGTATGGGTGGAGGCCTGGCTGAGATCCCGCGGTGAGGTCCTCGAATACCACGTCGGCCACTTCATCGATGCATATCATGATCTGTTCCGCGAGGACGATTCCTTATGGAACGGCAGTCGAGGGCCTCTCTATTCGATCCGCTTTCCGAGAACATGCGGCAGCCCGTGCTTCCGTGCCGTGCTCGGCTGGTTGGCGCGCGATGGAATTCTATTCGGGGAGACGGAGGCCCGGCAGGATCCCTCTACCACCCCTCAACTCCGGCTCGTGTAGCATGCTCTCCCTCCTTTTCACCTCACTTTTCCTCTGCGCTGGATGAGTTCCTACCTCGTCCCTCCGAGCGAGGGATCACCTCCCTCCTACGGCCGGGCCTCGCGGGTAGCCGTCCCCGGCCGCACCAGCCCTTCTCTCGCTCAAGCATGTGCTTGACGTATTCTGGAGGGGAGAGAGAACTGCTCCTCGACAGAACCGAAAACTGCTGCTATTCTGACGATCGTTCGATCAGGGGGGTCCTCATGAGCCTCACAGAACACCTCTTGAGATTCGTAGAAGTTCTGCAGGACCACGCGGCCTTACGCTTTGTAGTCTTGGCATCTGTCAGCTACCCCGTTCATTGTCTTCTGGCGAGAGCAGTCGGCCTGAGATGGGAAGAATGACGGCGGCCCGGGCACACGTTCGCGGCATTCCCGGTACTCGTCGATCGGGCATCCGGCCGACCCCCGCACGCCGCCCCTGACTGTCGCGCAGAGAACGAGAACCCTCCGGAAAACGAGCTGACCTAGATCCGCTCCCCTCACCCGCCCTCCCTCCACCTCGGCCTGTCGAGGCTCCGGTACTGGATTGCTTCGGCCACATGCGGCGCTTCGAGATGCTCGCATCCCGCGAGGTCGGCGATGGTCCGTGCGACTCGGAGGATCCGGTCGTGGGCGCGGGCCGAGAGGCCGAGCTTCTCGATGGCGGCGCGGAGTAACAATCGGCAGTCGTCGTCGGGCGCCGCGTACTTCCGGATCTCCCGCGAGTCCATGCGCGCGTTCGTGAAGAGGCCGGGGTACTTCGTGAACCTCTCGACTTGGATCTCCCTCGCCCGCATCACCCTCTCCCGAATCGGTTCCGATCCTTCCCCCGGCTCGATCTTGGCAAGATCTTTGTACGGCACGCGCGGGACCTCGACGTGGATGTCGATCCGGTCCATGAGAGGCCCCGACACGCGCCCGACATAGCGGGCGACCTGTGTGTGGGAGCATGTGCACCTGGTCTCGCCGTGATAGCCGCAGGGGCAGGGGTTCATGGCGGCGGCGAGCATGAACGCGGCGGGGTAGGAGAGCCGGACGGCGGCCCGGGATAGGCGGACGGTCCCTTCCTCGAGGGGTTGGCGGAGGAGTTCCAAGACGTTCTTCTTGAACTCGGGCAGTTCGTCGAGGAAGAGGACGCCGTGGTGGGCGAGGGATACCTCCCCGGGCTTCGGGTAGGCCCCTCCACCCACGAGCCCCGCGTCGGACGTCGAGTGATGGGGCGCGCGGAAGGGGCGCCGCCGGATGAGCGACGAGCCCGCCGGGAGGAGGCCGGCCACCGAATAGACGCGGGTCACGTCGAGGGCCTCCTCACGGGAAAGCTCGGGGAGGATCGACGGGAGGCGCCTCGCGATCATCGTCTTCCCCGAGCCGGGGGGCCCGAGAAAGATCAGGTTGTGCCCCCCCGCCGCGGCGACCTCCACCGCCCGACGCGCCCGCTCCTGCCCCCGGACATCGGCCAGGTCGAGTGCGCATGCGCCGCCGTTCCCCTCGCCCCCCCTCCGTTCGTAGGGCCTCTCCTCCTCGGGGGCGAGAAGCAGGCCGACGGCGTCCCGGAGGGAGCGGACCGGAAAGGTGTCGATCCCGTCCACGATCGCCGCCTCCTCCGCGTTTTCCGGCGGCAGGACGATCCTCTTCAGGCCGAGCCGCCGGGCGAGAATCGCCATGGGAAGAACGCCCCGCACCGGTCGGAGATCGCCATCCAAGGAGAGCTCTCCGACCACGAGGGTCTCACACGACCGAAACGGCGGCACCTGCTCGGAGGAGACCAGGATCCCGAGGGCGATGGGGAGGTCGTAGAGGGCCCCCTCCTTCCGAATGTCCGCCGGGGCGAGGTTGATCGTGATCCGCCGGGCCGGGAAGTGGAATCCCGAGTTCTTGACCGCGGCGGCGACCCGTTCCCGGGACTCGCGCACCGACGGGTCGGGGAGGCCGACGAGGGAGAAGGCCGGCAGTCCGCCCGATAGGTCCGCCTCGACGGTCACCCGGTAGGCGTCCACGCCGAGGAGGGCGCTCGACACTACGCGAGCGAGCACGGTCCCCTCCCCCGCTCCCCCGGATCGGGCGGGCGTTCCCGCCTCGCCGGAAGGCCCCCGGTGCGGAGAAGGCGCCAGGAAGGGGGCCTCGGCGGAGGAAGTCGGAGGGGCACGGGTTCCCCGCGGGGGAAGGAGGGCTCCCCGGCGGCCCGGTCCCGGCCCGTCCCGTTTGACTTGCCCCGTTTCACCGGATATCTTCCTCCTGGCATCGCGAAGGAGGGGCCATGGCGGACCGAAAACGCATCGTCGCGGCGCTGGCGGTTTTCGCCCTCGCCCTCCTCCTTCGGCTCTGGTTCCTCCTTGACCTCAAGGACCACCCCTATTTCGAACATCTGATGATCGACTCCGCCTCCTACGACCGCTGGGCCGGACGGATCGCGGACGGCGACTTCTGGGGGAGCCGCGTCTTCTATCAAGCCCCCCTCTACCCGTATTTCCTCGGCGGCCTCTACGCGCTCTTCGGCCGGGACCTCACGGTGGTGCGGGTCGCCCAGGCCGCCCTCGGGTCGGTCACCTGCGTCCTTCTCTTTCTTCTCGGGGCGCGGCTTTTCACGTTTCGCACAGGCCTCCTCGCCGGAGTTCTCGCCGCCCTCTACTCGACCTTCATCTTTCAGGACCAGATGATCCTGAAATCGGTGGTCGTCTTCTTCTTCCTCTCTCTCTCCCTCCTCCGGCTCGCCCGGTGGGCGGACTCCGGGGGATGGCCCGCCCTCGGCGCCGCCGGATTCCTCTTCGGCGTCGCGATCTCGGGCCGGGGGAATCTCCTCTTCGCCGTTCCCTTCGTCACGTTATGGATCCTCGCCCGCGGCGTACGCCCGTTCCGGGGATCCTCGATCCGGACCGCCGGGGTCTTCCTCCTCGGCGGCGCCCTCGCGATCGCGCCGGTCACGCTCCGGAACCGGATCGTCGGCGGCGACTGGGTGATGACCGAATCGGACGCGGGGATCAACGTATACGTCGGCAACAACCCGGCGGCGACGGGAATCCATACGCCCCCCTTCACGATCCGAACCGTGCCGGAGTACGAAGAGCGGGACGCCGCGAAGCTCGCGGAGCAGGAGCTCGGCCGCCGCCCCTTGAAGCCCTCCGAGGTCTCCCGGTTCTGGATCGCCAAGGCGGTTCGTTTCGCGATCCTGAACCCGGGGGCGGAGGCGAAGCTCGTGGGGCGGAAGTTCCTCCTCGCATGGAACGACCGGGAGGTGCCCGACAACTACGACCAGGCGTACTTCGCGCGCGTCTCCCCCCTCTTCCGGGGGTTCCTCCCCTCATTCGTCTGGGTCTCCCCCTTCGCCGTTCTCGGGATGGTCGTCTCGCTCCGGGACTGGAGACGGACCGGCTTTCTTCATCTCTTCGTGATCGCCTACATCCTCTCTCTCCTCGCCCTCTACGTCACTTCCCGCTACCGGCTTCCGGTCGTAATCGGGCTCGTTCCCTTCGCCGCCCATGGCGCCCTCTGGTTCGGGGGGCGTCTTCGCGGGCGATCGTGGGGCGCGGCCGGGAGCGGGGCGATCCTTCTCGTCCTGGTCTTCCTCCTCGGCAAGATCTCCCTGCTCGAAGAAGAGGGCTTCGCGAAGCAGGAGGCGGAGATCGCCACGTTTTACGCCGACGACGGAGATGTCGAAGAGGCGGAGCGCGCTTTCGAACGGGCGATCGGCGAAGGCCGGGGCTCCGCGAACCTCCACCTGGTCTACATGAACCAGGGGATGTTTTACGCCCGGCTCGGCCAAACCGGTCGGGCCGCCGAGGCATTCCGGAACGCCCTCCGGGTGAACCCGGCGTTCACCCCCGCACTGCTCGAGCTCGAGAAGCTGACCGCGGGCGCCGCCGCCACTCCCTGAAACCCACCGTCCGCGCCGGGTCCGTCAGGGGCTGAGGAGCACCACCTTCCTGGTCTCCCGGAAGCGCTCGCCGACGATCATGCGGATGAAGTAGACGCCCGGCACCGCCCCCCTCCCGCTCCCGTCCTCTCCGTCCCACCGGACCGCCATGAGCCCCGCGCGAACGGGACCGAGGTCCACGGTGCGGACGAGCCTCCCCCGCCCGTCGTAGACCCGGAATCCGGCGCGGCCCGAGACCGGCCCGGGCGGAACGCCGAGGGCGAATCGAACGGTCCCCCTCGCGGGATTGGGACCGGCGGCGAGCACCCGGATCCGCGCGAACCGCTCGGGGAGAAGCACGGCAACGGGCCCGATCCGGAGAGGCCCGTCCTCGGCCTCGAGACGGAGGGAGTACCGAACCCGCTGCCGCCCTTCCCCCGAAGGGAGCATGCGATCGACGAAAGTGTAGTAGCCGGCCCCCGGGACGCTCCCCCGTCCGACCTCCTCCTCCTCCCGCAGGGCCGATCCCGTGTCGCCGCTCCGGAGAACCGCGAAGTCGATCGGCTCGGTCGCGCCGTCGATGCGCCACTCGATGGTCACGTGATCCTCGCCGACCCGAACCGCTTCGATGCGGGCCCGAAGGGGTGAGGGGAGGGGCCCTCTTTCCGGCGCGAAGCGAACGGGCTCGAAACGGAATCCTCGGAGGAAGAACCGGTCTCCCTCCTGCTCGATCCAGAGGACCAGGTCCTCGTCCGCCCGGAGGGACCATCGCCGGGCGGCGAGCGGCCTGACTTCGAGCACTCTTCCGTCAGGCCGGAGTCCCCGCACGATCCATCCCTTCTCCCGCTCCTCGAGCCAGAAGAGGAGGTTCTCCGCCGGCGAAAGGGAGCGGATCGCGGCTCCTTCCGCGGTGAAGAGCGTGTCGGCGGCGGGGCCGCTCCCCTTGACCGCGACGACGCGGGACCCCGAAAACCCGTGAACGACACCGGTCGCGCGCCCGCCGGCGAGCAGGGGGTCATCCATGGGGAGGGGGGCCTCGAAGAGCGTGTCGGCCTTCCCCGTGACCAAATCGGCGAGGAGCACCCGGTTTCCCGAGAGATCGTGCTCGAGCCAGGCGGCCCGCGGGCCTTCCACCGAGGGGCGGCCCACCGATGCCGGCCCGAGGGGGATCGTCGTTCGGAATCCATCGTGGCGGCGGACCATCCACTCGCCGTAACTCCCGCAGCAGCTCCGGAACCAGATCGAGAACGAGTCCCCCGCCGCGGGGAGACAACAGGGGAAGGCCGGGTCGGAGAGGACCTCCATCCCACCCCCTTCGAGATCGAACCGCTCGATTTCGCCGCCGACCTGGACGAGGGCGAATGACTCTCCGAGGGAGAGATCGCTCCCCGGAAGGGCGCGCCCTTCCCCCCCCGGTTCGGAGGCCAGATCGTGGATCGTCGCGCCGTCGATCCGGATCACGGCGGCGCGGCCCCCCGCGAGACGGAGATCGACGGGGATCGGGCCGGGGAGTTCCCTCTCGAACTCCTCGACGGGACCCGTTGACCCGACGAAGAGCGTCTCCGGCGGGACTTCGTCGGATCCATCCCCTCCTATGGAACGGAATGAGGCGGCGATCGTGTCGCCGAAAGCCCAAGGGAAAATGAAGGGGGTTCCCGCGCGAAGGCCGGAGCCCGCCTCCAATGAAGGAACGGGAAACGAAGCGCGCCAAGGAGGGAGAGTGCGGGACAACCGCTCGAACGTGAGTATCCCCTCCGGAGAGCGATCTTCCCCTTCATAGCGGAGAAGGACTCCGATCCGCCCCGTCTCCCCCGCCGCGCCGCTCGGCGCTCCGCCGTCGAACTCCAATCGAAAGTCGGCGCCCTCACCGCTCCCGAATCCGAGGGCGCCCATGGCGATCACCTTTCCCATCCGCCCGAACCACCGCACCCGTCGCGACCTCATGGACGCCCTCCTTCCTCTCCCCTCACCGGGATGCAAGGGACGTGCCCGGGCCCGCGCGGAGGGAGAGAGAGGGGAACCGACCGAGGCACAGACTCTTGCCCTGACGGCGGTTATTCGTGAGTTCGGGCGGGTGACCACGCCGTGGCGGCGTCCGGACAGGACCTGGCCGGGTCCCGCTTTTCCCTTCTCGAGGTTCCCCTTGGACTCGGGAGACGGCAGGACTACAATCACCCCCACGTGAAAGACCCGGAGCTCGGGAAGGCGTGACGCTCTAGAACTCATTTCAAAACCCCTTTCGTCGCGAGGGCGAGCGAAGGGCCGGAAAGCGAGGATCGAGGGCGAGAATGCCCGGAAGCGGCCCTGGACGGGCCGCCCAGGACATTCTCGCCCGAGGACGAAGCCAGTCGTCCCTGCAGCCGCCCGCAGCAGGAAGGGGTTTTGAAATGAGTTCTAAGGAGGAATGAAAACCATGTCCAGCAAGACGGATCGATTCGCTCGGATCATCGGCGCCCTGGCTCTGGCGGTCCTGCTCGCGGCCTCGTGCGGCGGCAAGGACGCGGGCGAGAGGGCTGCCGAGAAGGTCGCGGAGAAGATGATCGCCCGGGCGGCCGGCGGCGACGCGGACGTCGACATCGAGAAGGGCAAGATCTCCATGAAGGGGGACGGCTTCTCGATGGAATCGGAGGAGACCGATTCGTGGCCGGATGAGATTCCCGGCGATGTTCCCCGCTTCTCCTATGGGAAGATCGAACGGGTCACCCGCACCGAGAACGAAGAAGAAGGCGTCCGGAGCTATCATCTCCATTTCAAAGACGTAGACGGCAACGCCGGGACCCGATACCGGGCGGAACTCGATGAGATGGGCTGGGAGACGACGATGGTCGACATGGGCGCGGAGGGGGGCATGGTGAACGGCCAGAAGGGCGAGGCGGTCGTCATGGTCATGTTTTCCAAGGAAGAGAAGATGGCGAACCTGGTGATCACCGTCCAATAGAGGCGCAGGGGAGAGAGGCCCGAGGCGTATTCAGGTATCGGGTACCTCGGGAACTCACCAGGGAAAAACGAAGAGGGTGCTCCCCGGTTCAATCACGATACCGTCCGGCGTGATCCGGAGGGCACCCAGGAGGTCAACGCCGAAGAGGTGGACCGGCTCGTCCCCGGTCACCCGGATCGTGGTGCCGACGACGACGAGGGCGAGGTCGTTCAGGGTCCAGAAGCCCTGGTGATCCATCGACTCGACGGAGAGGAAGCCCTCCCCGGCCGGAGTCACCTGGAGGGTCGTCGCGTCGGCACGGACATCGGTCTCAGGAACGGACGCCGACGCCTCTATAATGAGGAAATCGCCGAGAGGGACCGCCACCCGGCCATGGACGTGCCGAGCCCGGAGCGGTCCGGCGGTGACCTTCTCCGCCGCTTCGAGGGCGCCGATTCCGTCGAGGGGAACTTCCGCGTACACGCGGCCCGGCGCGGCGGGACGGGCTCTCTCCTCCCCGTTCCACGGGATCCTCCGGGTCTCGACGACCAATTCCCGCTCGAAACCACCGAGCCGGGCCTCGAGGGCGCGCCGGCAGGGGATGTCCGGGTCCCGCCGGAGGAAACGGGCGACCTCGGTATAGCTCCGCGAACCCATCACCTCCCCGCACACCATGCGCACCCTCGCCTCCCTCCCTTCTTCGAGCCAGACCCGGACGGGGGGCCACTCATTGAGGCCCCTATCGACGGCGGCTTGAACGGCCCGCTCGTCGAGGGTTACGCCCTTCCGGACGAGAAGATTCGCTACGGCAAGACTCCCCGAGCGGATCGCGACCTCGAGGAGGGACGATCCATCCTCTCCCCGCGCCCTCCCGTCGGCGCCGAATCCGAGGAGGACCGACGCAACCGCGCCTTTCCCCCGCCGGGCGGTGAGAAAGAGGGGCGTCTCGCCGGCTCCGTCCCGATTCTCGAGATCGGCCCCGCGGACGAGGAGAAGCCGGACCATGTCCGGATCCCCCCGCTCGATCGCCGTTCGGAGGGGGGACGGATGGGGGGGATGGTTCGGGTTCGCCCCCGCATCGAGGAGGAGGCGCACCACATCATAACGCCCGAGCTGGATCGCGAAGGGGAGAGGATAGCCGGCGGGCCTTCCTCGGTTCCAGAGGAGCGCGTCCGGCATGAGTCCCGCGCGGAGGATCGAGTCGGCCGCCCCGGCGTCGCCGGCGAAAATGGCTTCGTAAAGGGAGACCTCCGCCGATGCGACGCGAGGGACGAGCAGCGCCATGAAAAAGAGCATCGGGACGGATGATCGAACGCTCCTCCATTTCCTCTTGCAGCAAAGCATGAAAAGCCCCCGATAATGTCGAGAGCCTAGCATACGGAAGACAGGGACGGTCACCTGTTTCGAAAGCGGTGACTGTCACCTAGCCTTGATCTTTCATAAAATCTCGAGAACAAACGCGTGAGAGTGCGTCAGATGCGGCAGCGCGCAGCATTCACCAAGCAGAGCATATCCAACGATATGTGAGCATTGGTGAATGCGAGCACTGTCGCAGATGGCGTGCT
>JBDROZ010000095.1:0-33341 GCA_043809585.1 Candidatus Eiseniibacteriota bacterium | reverse complement strand
GGTGTACTTCTACCGTCTTCAGGCGGGGGAGTTCTCCGAGTCGAAGCGGATGACGCTGATTCGGTAGGGAAGAACGGGCGCGCGTGAAGCGCGCGATCGAGATCGTGCCCGGCCGGGAATCCCCGGCCGGGCTTTTCTGTCTGTGAACCGGGGGGAGTAGAAGGTTGAGTGGGGACAGCCGTCGGTCTTCCGCACGCGGCGGGTCGGCGGACCGGCACCGGGAGGGGACGGGGCACAACCGGGGAGTTGTTGGCGGCCTCCGCAACGCTAACTGTACGAGGCCGGAGAATGGGAGGGTTATCTCCCGCAGCACGACGAGCGTCCCAGTCTGCCCCGATCCCCTCCCTCCTCCGATCCACCGCCCCACCGATTCCCCCCCCGTTCGTCCTGAGTGCCGCGGCCGGAGGCCGGGCGGTGTATCGAAGCCTGTCCTGAGTAGAACCGAAGGTCTGTCTCGAAGGGGACGAACCGGGGAAAGGCGAGGGACCACGCGCACACGTAAAAGGGGGGGGGAGAGACGTTCGCCCACCCGGGCCCGCGGGCCCCTCGTTAGTCTCACCGCGCTTGGGACTTTGGAATGAATCGGAGCGTTGCTCATCTGAGCTCAGTCACTTTGAAATCAGTGGGGGACTGGTTCCGCCCGAGCCCTTCGATACGGACCTCCGGCCCTACTCAGGACAGGCCTCCGGCGGAATGCGGGGGACATGAACTCGTTTCGTGTCCCCCGCATTCCCTTCGGGCTTTCCCCCTCCATCCGATCCCGCTAGCCCTTCCTCTTCGTCTGCCCTACAATCGGTGCCGAGACCAGCAAGGCAATCGACCTCAATCTCATACATCGGAGGATCTCTCATGGCATCGAACCCCCTGAAGCGGCTGCAAGACGAAGGCGTCAGCGTCTGGCTCGACTACCTCGACCGAAACCTGATGGACTCGGGGAGGCTGCAGAGGCTGATCGACGAGGACGGCATCCGGGGCGAGACATCGAATCCGACCATCTTCCAGATGGGCGTGTCGAAGGGCGTCGAGTACGCCGAGGACATCCGCCGCCTCGCCGCCGACGGGCGTTCGACCGAAGAGATCTGCTGGGAGATCATGATCGGCGACGTCCGGCGTGCGTGCGACATCTTCCGCCCCCTCTACGACGAGAGCGACGGCGCCCACGGCTACGTCAGCCTCGAGCTGAATCCGACCTTCGCCCACAAGACCGCGGAGAGCCTCGTTCAGGGACGGGAGCTGTGGAAGAAGGTCGGCCGGCCCAATCTCATGCTGAAGGTTCCGGGTACGGAAGAGGGCCTGCCGGTCATCGAGGAGCTCCTGGCCGAGGGGATGAACGTGAATGTCACCCTTCTCTTCGCCGTCAGCCGCTACGAAGAAGTGATGAGCGCCTTCTTCCGGGGCCTCCGGCGACAGATCGGCGAGGGGAAGCCGGTCGACCGGATCGCCTCGGTGGCGAGCTTCTTCGTCAGCCGCGTCGACTCGGAGGCGGACAAGCGTCTGAAGGCGGCGGGCCGGACCGATCTGTGCGGCCGGGTCGCCGTCGCGAACTCCCGCCTTGCCTACCGCGCCTTCGAGGAGAGGTTCGCGGGCCGGGACTGGAAGGAACTCGAGGCCGCCGGCGCCCGCATCCAAAACCCCCTCTGGGCGAGCACGAGCACCAAGGATCCCTCCTACTCGGACATCCTCTACGTGCAGGACCTGATCGGTCCGCACTGCGTGAACACCATGCCCGACGACACGATCGACGCCTACCGGGACCACGGAACGCCCGAGCGAACCCTGACGGACGCGACCATCGCCGACGCGAAGGCCGTCCTCGGAGAGCTGGCAGAGGCCGGCATCGACATCGACGACATCACCATGAACACCCTCGTGCCCGACGGCGTCCGGAAGTTCGAGAAGTCGTACTACGACCTGCTCGAGACGATCGAACGGGAGGCCGAGGGGTAGAGGACGGGGGGAGGGCGACACTCGGGACGAACGGGGAGTGGTGAGCGCGGCACGAGTGGTGTCGGGGACCGGGGGCCCGGGAAGGCGAACGCCTCTCCTCCCCCTCCTGTCGGTAGTCCTTGCCGATCATTTGAAACCACGGGCGGGTGGCGCCGATGGGGGCCCGCGAGGAGCGCAGCCACCAAGCGCCCGATCCCGACAAACAAGACCGAGCCTCTATCGAAAGGCGCGGTTCTCACCGGGCAATCAAGAAAGACATGGCGCGACTGGCGAGCACTGCAGCGGGCAATCGGCGACAGGACCCGTCCGAACTCGCACCCGGTAAGACCCTGCCGGAACAACCGACCCTATGAACCGGACCGCCGACAACCTCTACTGCCGCCGCGTCAACGCCTGGTGCCTCTACGACTGGGCCAACTCCGCGTTCGCCACCACCGTCATGGCCGCCTTCCTCCCCATCTTCTACGCCGGCGTCGCCGCGGGCCACCTCCCCGGAGCGCGGGCCACCGCCTACTGGGGCTACACCACCGCCGTCTCCCTCGCCGTGGCCGCCATCCTCTCCCCCCTCGCCGGCGCCGCCGCCGACCACCTCGGCCGCCGCAAACGCTTTCTTCTCGTCTTCGCCCTCTTCGGCGCCCTCGCCACCTCCCTCCTCGCCACCGTGGGACCGGGGGGCTGGCGCCGTGCCTCGCTCCTCTACATGCTCGCCCACGTCCCCTTCGTCCTCAGCTTCGTCCATTACGACTCCCTCCTCCCCTTCGTCGCCCGCCCCGGCGACCTGGACCGGATCTCGACGCGGGGCTACGCCGTCGGCTACCTCGGCGGCGGCCTCCTCCTTCTCCTGAACACGGCGATGGTCCTCTTCCCGTCGGCCTTCCTCCTCCCCTCGGCGACCGCGGGCATCCGGGCCTCCTTCGTCACGGTCACGATCTGGTGGCTCCTCTTCACGATCCCCCTCGCCCGGCGGATTCCCGAACCGGAAGCCTCCGCGCCGGACGGCGTTCCCACCCTCGGCGCGGCCCTCGCGGCGAGCGTCAAGCGCCTTTCCCGGACCATCCGCGAGATCCGCCGCTACCGGGAGGCGTGGAAGTTCCTCCTCGCCTTCTGGGTCTACGGAGACGGCATCGGCACCATCATCAAGATGGCGGTGATCTACGGCGCCGAGATCGGCATCGGCAGGGACGACCTGATCGGCGCCCTCCTGGCGGTGCAGTTCGTCGGCGTTCCCTTCTCCTTCCTCTTCGGCCGCCTCGCCGGCCGGATCGGCGCCCGGACGGGCATTTTCCTCGGCCTCGCCGTCTACGCCGGAATCGCCGTGGGCGCCGCCTTCCTGTCGAAACCGTGGCACTTCTGGGTCCTCGCCCTCCTCGTCGGCACCGTGCAGGGAGGAACCCAAGCCCTCTCCCGCTCCCTCTTCGCCTCCCTGACCCCCAAGGAACGGAGCGCCGAGTGGTTCGGCTTCTTCAGCGTGAGCAGCCGCTTCGCCGGAATCGCCGGCCCCCTCCTCTTCGGCCTCGTCGCGCAGCGGACGGGGACGAGCCGCCACGCGATTCTCCTCCTGGTCCTCTTCTTCGTCGCCGGCGCCCTCCTCCTCGCCCGGGTCCGGCCCGACCGTGCCCTTCCCCCGGAGAACCGCTGACCGGGCCCGTCGCCCGCCTTGTCCTTCCCCGGGCGGGTCTGATATCCTTCCGGGGATTGCCCGAACAGACGTCCATCCGGAAGGAGATCCTCGAGCGATGAAGTTCGAAACCAAGGCAGTGCGGGCGGGCGTCCTCCCCGACCCGACGACGGGCGCGATCGTCCCCCCCATCTACCAGACCGCCACCTACGTGCTCCCCGAGGTGGGCAAGAACAGGGGGTTCGACTACACGAGGGCCTCGAACCCGACCCGCCAGATGCTCGAAGCGAACCTGGCCGCCCTCGAGGGGGGGAGGCACGCCGTCGCCTTCGCCTCCGGCCTCTCGGCGGTGGACGGCCTCTTCCGTCTTTTCAATCCGGGCGACCACATCGTCTCCTCCGACGACGTGTACGGCGGCGTTTCGCGGCTCTTCAACCGGATCCTCTCCCGGTACGGCCTGAAGTTCAGTTACGTCGACACGTCGGACCAGGCGAACGTGGCCCGAGCGATCAAGAAGAGCACCAAGATGGTGTGGGTCGAGACGCCGACGAACCCGCTCCTCAAAGTGACCGACCTAGAAGCGGTGGGCGACATCTGCCGGAGAAAGAAGGTCCTCTTCGGCGTGGATTCCACCTTCGCCACGCCCGCCCTGCTCCGCCCCATCGAGCATGGCGCCGACATCGTCATGCACTCGACCACCAAGTACATCTCCGGCCACAACCAGATCATCGGGGGCGTGGTGATCGTGAACGACCCCGCCCTTCACGAGCACTTGAAGTTCGTGCAGAAGGCGGTGGGGGCCGTGCCGAGCCCCTTCGACTGCTGGCTGACGCTGACGGGGGTGAAGACCCTCGCCATCCGGATGGAGCGGCACAGCAGGAACGGCATGGCCGTGGCCCGGTTCCTCGAGGCCCACCCGAACGTGAAGCGGATCTCCTACCCCGGACTGCCGAGCCACCCCGGCCACGAGATCGCCAAGCGCCAGATGTCCGATTTCAGCGGAATGATCTCCTTCGAGCTGAAGGGGGGCATCCCGGCGGGACGGAACCTCATGAACCGCGTGAAGCTCTGCTCCCTCGCCGAGAGTCTCGGCGCCGTGGAGACCATGGTGACCCACCCGGCGACCATGACCCACGCGGACGTGCCGAAGGCGGAGCGGCTCGCCCGGGGCCTCACCGACGGGCTCGTGCGCATCTCCGTCGGCATCGAAAACGTGGACGACATCGTCAAGGACCTGAAACAAGCGCTCAAGTGAACCCCGGCGGCGCGGAGGAACGGGAGAGATGAAGACCTGGAAAGTCGCGATGATCGGCTTCGGAACCGTCGGGCAGGGATTGGCGGAAATTCTCCTCGCCAAGGAGAAGGAACTGAAGGAGAAGGAAGGGTTCGCCGTGAAGGTCACGGCCATTTCCGACTTCAAGCTCGGTTCCGTCCTCGTCCCGTCGGGCATCGATCTGAAGAAGGCCCTCGCCCTGGTGAAGTCGGGCAAGACCCTGGGCGCGTATCCGGGGGGGAAGAAGGGCCTGGACGCCCTCGCCACCATCAAGGAAACGAACGCGGACATCATGATCGAGCTGGCCTACACGAACATCAAGACCGGCCAGCCGGCGACGGGCCACGTGAAGGCGGCTCTGAGCAGGGGCATGCACGTCGCGACCACGAACAAGGGCCCCGTGGCCCTCTTCCTGCCCGAGCTCTCGAGGCTCGCGAAGCGAAAGAAAGTCGAGTTCCTTTTCGAGGGAACCGTCATGAGCGGGACACCCACCCTCTCCCTCTTCCGCCGGAACCTGGCCGGCTGCCGGGTGAGCGCCGTGGCGGGAATCCTGAACGGCACGACGAACTACATGCTCTCGGAGATGGAGAAGGGCGTCGCCTACGACACGGTGCTCGCCAAGGCCCAGAAGCTCGGCTACGCCGAGGCGGTGCCCGACGCCGACGTGAAGGGCTTCGACGCCCTCGCCAAGGTCGTGATCCTCTCGAACTACGTCCTCGGCGCGAATGTGAAACCGTCCGACATCCCCTGCCAGGGGATCACCAAAATCACCCCGGAGATGATCCAAAAAGCGGCGAAAGAGGGCAGGCGCTACAAGCTGATCGGCCGCGCCGAGATGAAGAACGGGAAGCTGAAGGCGTCGGTGAAGCCGGTCGCCCTCCCCCTCTCCGACCCGCTCGCGGGCGTGGGGGGCGCGACGAACGCCGTCACCTTCGAGACGGACCTCATGGGCCCGGTGACCGTGATCGGCGCCGGCGCGGGGCGGGTGGAGACCGGGTTCTCGGTCCTTGCCGACCTCCTCGAGATCCACCGTTCCCGCAAATAGCGCGAGGAGTAGGAGAAACGCCATGAAGATGCCGATCGGCGGGAAGTGGGTCGACCGGGACGACAAGATCGAAGTCCTCGATCCGTACGACGGGTCCCTGGTCGACACGGTTCCCTCGGGCAACGAGAAGGACGTCCTCGCGGCGGTGGCAAGCGCCGTCCGGGGATTCGAAATCATGCGGCGTCTGCCGACGCACCGGCGGGTCGACATCCTCCGGAAGACGGCGAACCGGATCGCCGAGAACCAGGAGAAGTTCGCGAAGGTGATCGCCCGGGAAGCGTCGAAGACGATCCGGGAGGCCCGGAAAGAGGCGTTCCGCTGCGGCAACACATTGCAGGTTTCGGCGGACGAAGCGCGCAGGATCGTGGGCGAGACGATCAACTTCGATGCCGTGCCCGGCTCGGAAAACCGGGTTGGTTACTACTACCGGTTTCCCATCGGCGTGATCGCGGCGATCACGCCCTTCAACGATCCCCTGAACCTGGTGGCCCACAAGCTCGGGCCCGCCTTCGCCGGCGGGAACTCGGTCGTGCTGAAGCCGGCGACGGTGACACCTCTCTCGGCGCTTATGCTCGCCGAGGCGTTCGTCGACTCCGGGCTGCCCCCGGAGGCACTGAATGTGGTCACCGGGTACGGCGACAAGATCGGCGACGTCCTCGTCACGGACCCGCGGGTCCGCATGGTCTCCTTCACCGGCGGCCCGGAGGCGGGCGAGGCGATCGCGAAGAAGGCGGGCCTCAAGAAGATCGGCATGGAGCTCGGTTCCAACTCGCCGGTCATCGTGATGGCGGATTGCGATTTCGATCTCGCCGTGGAGTGCAACGTCTCCGGCGCCTTCTGGGCGGCGGGGCAGAACTGCATCGGCGTGCAGCGGATCTACATCGAACGGCCGATCTACGACCGGTACGTGAAGGCCTTCGTGGAGCGGACGAAGAAGTACAAGATCGGGCCGAAGCTCGATGAAGAGTGCGACATGGGCCCGATGATCACGGAGAAAGAGGCGATCCGGATCGAGGGATGGGTGAACGAGGCGGTGAAGGCGGGAGCCAAGCTCCTCACCGGCGGGGGCCGAAAGGGGGCGGTCTACGAACCGACGGTCCTCACTCGAGTGCCGGAGACGGCCCGGGTCGGCTGCGAGGAGGTCTTCGCGCCGGTGGTCTCTCTCTACCCGGTCGACTCCCTCGAGGAGGCGGTGAGGAAATCGAACGAGCCGGACTACGGCCTCCTCGCCGGCATCTTCACGTCGAACCTGGACAACGCCTTCTACGCCATCCGGGAGATGGACGTGGGAGGCATCGTCGTGAACGATTCCTCCGACTACCGGGTCGACCAGATGCCCTTCGG
The DNA here is from genome assembly GCA_043809585.1 of Candidatus Eiseniibacteriota bacterium. GTDB lineage: Bacteria > Orphanbacterota > Orphanbacteria > Orphanbacterales > Orphanbacteraceae > JBDROZ01. The sequence goes on along the minus strand of JBDROZ010000095.1, from coordinate 26,114 downwards.
CGGCGTCAAGCGGAGCGGTCTCGGCCGGGAGGGGATCCAGTTCGCCCTCCAGGAGATGACCGAACCGAAGATGGTCTGCTTCAATCTCCAAATGAAGGGGATCGGAGACCGCGGCTGATGCGGAAAGTCCTGGATCGCGGGTTCATCCGGCTGGTCGACTTCATGGGGGGTGACTTCATGGTCGTCCAGTCGGCCCGCGTTTCCTTCGGCCAGGAAAGCAAGGGGGAGGAGAAGGACCGGAAGCTGATCCGGTATCTCCTCTCCCACGGCCATGAGACCCCCTTCGAACAGTCGGTCTTCCAGTTTCACGTGAAGTGCCCCCTCTTCGTCGCCCGCCAGTGGTTCCGCCACCGCTGGTCGAGCTTCAACGAGATCTCGGGGCGGTACACGGTCTTCGACGACGAGGAGTTCTACGTCCCGGAGAAGAAGCGGGTCCGGGAGAAGGTGAACAAGCAGGGCTCGGTGCTCGCGGACGTTTCCGAGGAGGAGCACCGGGCCTTCGCCGGCCGGATCCGGGAGGAAACGAAGCGGGCCCTCGCCGCCTACCGGGCGCTCCTCGAGGAGGGGGCGGCGAAGGAGCTCGCGCGGATCGTCCTCCCCCTCAACATGTACACCCAGTTCTACTGGTCCGTGAACGCCCGGTCCCTGATGAACTTCATCAAGCTCCGCTCGGACCTCCACGCCCAGCACGAGATCCGCTGTTACGCGAACGTCATCCGGGAGATCTTCCGCGAGAAGATGCCCTGGACGGCGAATGCCTTCGACGAGATCGTGAAGATCGACGGGGGGGGGTAGAAGGCAGCGGGCAGGTCGAGTACGGGCGGGGCCTGTCCGTGGTTGCAGGCAATCAGCGAAGACTGCCGCTCAGGGGGGAGAAAGCGTGTCCGCCTAATCGTGATCTCGATCGCAGGCGGTTGTTTGTGCCGCGCTTGCCTCCACCGTTCACCCTGAGTGCCGGCCAGCCAAGCTGGCCGGTGTATCGAAGGCGGAATCGTAGGAATCCGGGGGACACAAAACTTAACTCCGTTCCGATATTGTGTCCCCCGGACTCGGGATCTCAGCGCCCGTTCGGCATGGGCTGGGGGGTGACGCCTTCGCGGTTCCCCCAGTTTTCCCCGGGCGGGTACTGGAGTCGGATCGCCGCCTCGGCGTCCGTCCCGCCCCCGGGCGACACCTTCTGGAAGAGATGCGCGACTCCGAGCCCGAGATCGCCGCCGGCGAAGAGGGCGAGCACGGAAACGTTGAGAAGAAACAGAACGACGTAGAAGAAGATGGGAACCCATCGGGGCCGGTGCGTACGGGATCGCTGCCTCACGCCCCAGACCGGGCGGGTCACGGGGCGGTCGAGGAGGGGCGTCTCGCGGGAGGGGAGGGCATGGTTCCCGCGCTCCAAGTCCAGGCCTCCTTTGCTCTCTCGGTGTGGTACCGGGTGACAGTTTGGATCATACACCATCCCCCCGGGCTTTGTAAAGCAAGTTTACACCCCCCGATGATTCGAGACGCAGGGAACGGCGCCCCCCGAGGGGCACGAGACCACTCGCTCCGAAGCCGGTACGAATAGTCGGGCAGAAAAAAGGCGCGGCCGGGGGCCGCGCCCGTCGATCGCCGTCTTTTCGAAGCCTGTCTATCCGTGATGATGGGAGGGCTGGTAGTAGGGGTTGTTCCCGCCCGCGTGATCGGTCGTGTCGATCACGGCGTCGATCCCCTCCACCTTCTCCTTGATGATTCGTTCGATCCCCTGTTTCAGAGTGACGTCCACCATCCCGCACCCCTGGCAACCGCCGCCGAGACGGACGAAGACGTTCCCGTCCTTCACGTCGAGGAGTTCTACGAAACCGCCGTGGTTGGCGAGGGCCGGGTTGATGGAACTCTCCACCAGATCCTGGACCGCCTTCCCCTTGTCCGGGTCCGAGAAGGTCACCTCGTTCGGGTTGTCGAAGACGAAGCCGCCCCCCGCGGCGTCCTCCACGTAGTCGACCTTCGTGTCTTTCACGAGAGCGGCCGATTGGGTGTCGACGTAGACCTTGAAGCCCTCGATCTCGACCACCCCGTCCTCCTCCCGCTCCGTCCCCGGCTCGACGAAGGAGAGCTCGTGCCGGTATCCGCTCGACCCGCGGCCCGCGATCCGCACGCGGATTCCGTGGTCCGTCTTTCCTTGGGCTTCCATCACCGCGAGAACTCGCTCCCGCGCCGCGTCCGTGAAGATGATCATCGATTCGCTCCCGTTTTCGGTGAGGCTTCGGTTCGGTCCTCTTCGCTCGCTCGTGATCAAGAAGAAAAGAGGGATGGTCTCTATCTCTTAGTATACTCGTCTCGGCCCGGCCCGCAAGATGTTCCCCCCTTCACCAGGACTGTGGACGGGATCCGGAGGGGTGACTATCTTCAAGAGACACGCCGGCCGGAGTCGGGCGGGAGAGACCTTGACATAGCCCTGTAACTCCAGTAAAATAAGGGTGTTTCAGAGAACCAGCGGGCCGGCGCGGCCGCCATTCCCCCCTCGCTCTTCCTCGGATCCCGCCGGGAGAAGGACCGGATCATGGCGAATGTCCTGATGCTGAACCCCCCCTTCGTGAAAGACTTCGTGCGCTCCGCGAGATGGGACGCCCGCTCCCGGGGCCGGGTCCAACGTCACCCGGACTACATCGCCGTGGCGACGGCGGTTCTGGAGAAGGCCGGGCTGGACGCGAAGCTCGTTGACGCCTGCGCCCAGAACTGGGACCGGGAGAGGACCGAGAGGCTCTTCCGGCAGGAGCCCCCCGAGTGGGTGGTCATGCACGCCGCCACCCCCTCCATCGACAACGACCTCGCCTACTGCGCCCTCGCGAAGGAGACGGCCGGCGCCAAGACGGTCCTCGTCGGGCAGCACGTGACCGCCGTCCCGGAAGAGACCTTCGAGCGGGCGAAGGGGGCCCTCGACTTCATCGCCCTCGGCGAGTACGACTACACCCTGCGGGAGCTGATCGGCGGATCGGACCCCGCGTCGACCCGGGGGCTCTCATTCCTCGGCGGGGGCGGGATGATGGTCCGTACGCCCCCCCGCCCGTTCATCGACGTGAACGAACTCCCCTTCCCCGCGTGGCACCACATCGATCCCGACTGGTACTACGACGGGGGAAAGCTCCATCCCTTCCTCACCCTCCTCTCGGGCCGGGGCTGCTTCGCCCGGTGCACCTTCTGCCGGGATCCTCAGCTGATGTACGGCCACGAAAACCGCTACCGGGACCCGAAGCTGGTGGTGGACGAGATGGAATACGATCTCTCCCTCTTCCCGAACCTCCGGGAGGTGATGATCGAGACCGACACGTTCACGGCGAACCGGGAGCACGTGGAGGGCGTCTGCCGGGAGATCCTGGGACGGCGGCTCGACACGAGGCTCCGCTGGTCGTGCAACGTCAGGACCGACGTGAAGCGGGACCTCCTGCAACTCATGCAGAGGGCCGGATGCCGGATGCTGATGATCGGCTTCGAGTTCGGCACCCAGGAGGCCCTGGACGCGGTGAAGAAGGGGACCAATCTGGAGCGGACCGTCGAGTTCGCCCACGACGCGGCGGACCTCGGCTTCACCCTGCACGGGTGCTTCATGATCGGCGCGCCGGGAGAGACGGAGCGGTCGGCCCGGAAGACGATCGACTTCGCCAAGTCCCTCCCCCTCGACACGATCCAGATCTCCGGCATCGCCGCCTATCCGGGGACGGAGCTGTACGACTGGGCGAAGAAGAACGGCCACCTGATCCCGAAAGACTGGAGCGAGTATCTGGGCGAGAACGAGGAGCAGGTGACCGTCGTCGACTATCCCGAGTTGCCGAAGGAGAGGATCGACGCCCTCATCGACCAGGGCCTCAAGGAGTTCTACCTCCGGCCGAAGCAGATCGCGAAGATGGCCGCCACGATCCGGGGCGTCGGCGACGTGAAGAGAAAACTGTACGGCTTCAAGAGCTTCGTGGAGGCCATGTCGGTCAAGAAGAAGGGCGGCAAGGGGGGGAGCCGGAGCGATCCCGGAGAGCGGGGGTAGGGCGGTGAGCTTTCTCGGATACGCCAAGTACGGAAAACGCGTCTTCCGGAAACGGAACGCCGACCCCCACTACATCATTCTGTTCGTCACCGACGTCTGCAACGCCCACTGCGGCCACTGCCTCCTCGGACAGGTGATCTCCACCACCCGGGAGATGACCGTCGACGAATACGACAAGACCTCCCGTTCCATGGGCGACATCCTCTTCCTCCTCCCCACCGGCGGCGAGCCGTTCCTCCGCGACGACCTCTCGGAGATCGTGAGAATCTTCTGCCGGAACAACGACGTCCGGAACGTGGGCATCCCGACGAACGGCTCGCTCACGACCAAGGTGATCGACCAGGTCCGCGTCATGCTCCGGGAGAACCCGGGCGTGGACTTCGCCGTCGACGTCTCCATCGACGCCCTCGGCGAGGAGCACGACCGTCTCCGCGCCATCCCCGGCCTCTTCGACAAGTGCCTCTGGACGCTGAAAGAGCTGCAGAAGCTCGAAGAGGAGCACCGGAACTTCAACGCCAACATCTGCACCACCATGTCCTCCTTCAACCAGGACAAAGCGATGGAGGTGACCACGGTGATGCGGGAGAAACACGGCGTCCGGAACGTGAACAACCTGATCGCCCGGAAGGGGGCGCGGGCCGAGAGAGCCTTGGGCGTGGACGCCGGCACCTACGAGAAGTGGGTGAACCGCCTCCGGGAGGAGACGGAGACGGACGGCCTGGACGGGTATCACGACTACCCGGGCTCCGACGTGATCAACGCGATGAAGAACGTCCGCCAGGACATGATCACGCGGATCGTGAAGGGCGAGAAGGGCTACCAGGTCCCCTGCTACGCGGCGAACCTCTCCGGCGTGATCTACGCGGGCGGCGACGTCTACCCGTGCGAGATCCTCGAGGAGCCCCTCGGCAACCTGCGCGAGACGGATTACGACTTCCGGAAGATCTGGTTTTCCGAACGGACCGAGGAGGTCCGCCGCATGATCCGGGAGACGAAGTGCTACTGCACCTTCGAGTGCTTCATGACCAACAACATCCTCTTCACCCCCCGGATGCTGCCGAAGGTGGCCGCCGAGTACGGGCGGCTCAAAGTACGGCGGGCCCTCTCGAAGAGGAAGGGCCGCCCCCCCTCCGCGAACGGAAGCCCAGCCTGAACCAGCCATGAGATTCCTGCTGTGGTTCCGGTTCGCGATCCGAAACCTCGCTACGGAATCTCATGGCTAACTTGGAGAATGGGGTCCATAGCGACAGAATCTAAGGATCCGATCAGTCCCCCGCCCCCTCCGGGGCCGTGGAGATGTTGTCCGGCGCCCGGGAAGGGCCCCCGGGACCGCACCGCACGGCGAAGATCACGATAGGACGGACCTTCCCCCCCTTGGAGGAGAGAACGACCCGCTCGTTCTCCTGGATCAGCTCCATCGCCTCGTCCGAGTAAATCGGATAGAACGCCCGGGGAAGGCTCACGCTGGTTTCGTGCCCCGTACGGTAAAGGAAGTTCAGCTTCGCCGTGTCCTCGAAGTAGGCGTTTTCGTCGGTCAGCTTCGCGACCATGCGGAAGGCGAACCGCTCTCCCGGCTTGATCGTCTGGGGGTACTTGATGCGGATCTTCGGGTCCCCCTTCTTCGCGCCTTCGATAGGCTCCCACTCGAGGGGGCGCCCCCCCTTGTCGGGGACCACTTCGACGATCTCGATTTCCGCCTCGTAGGGGAGGACGTCCATCGACTGGCTCCCCATGTCGCTGTCCACGAAACGGTAGGTCACGGTGAACTGGTGGGCGGCCGGGTCGCCGAGATCGACGTGGAGCCGGGCCGAGGCGGAGGAGGGGGCGAGCCACGGCGCGAGCGCGAAGAGGAGCACGAACGTCTTCCGCATCGGGAACTCCCTTCTCAGGGTCATGAACCGGTCTTCTCGAGCCGGACCGCCGTGCCGTAGGCCACGATCTCCGCGGCTCCCTTCATCACTTCCGCGGTCGACATGCGGATCGCGAACACCCCATCTGCGCCGAGCCGGTCGGCCTCCGACGCCATTCGGTCGATCGCCTGCTCCCGGGCCTCGGCGAGCAGCTTGGTGTACTCCGGGACTTCGCCGCCCGTGATGTTTCGGAACCCCGCGAGGATGTCCCGGCCGATGTCCCTCGCCCGGACCGTGTTCCCCCGGACGAGCCCGAGAACCTCGACCACCCGGTATCCGGCCGCGTCGTCCATGGTGACCAGAATCATCGTTCCACCCCCCGGTACGGGTCACGGCGCCAGGAATGGAGCCTCTGCCGGACCACGCCGACGAAGAGTATCACGACCCCCAGGAGGGCGCATCCAATTCCGGCGCGGACGACCACCGGGAGCGAATCGTCCCGGAGGAGATCCGCGAAGGCCCCCCACATCCCGTAGCCGAGCGTTACGATGGCGCCGAGCGAGAGCAGCACCCAACCGGTCCCCCGCTCGATTCTGTTGTAGACGTGGGTTCCGTACCGGCGCCACTCCCGATCTTCCAGATCGGCCAGCTTCATCCGGATCGTCACTTCCTTTACCCCCCGTAGCAATTCGAGTTCCGCGCGGCAGGCGGGACAGTTCCGGAGGTGCTCCTCGAAGGAGCGCCGCTCGTCCGCCTCCATCTCGTCGTCCAGCCAGGCCATGGACAGCCCCGGGAAGTCCTCACACCGCAAGAGGCTTCTCCTCCTCCGAGAGCTTGGTTTTCAGTTTCTGCCGCGCGTGAAAGAGCCGGGACATCACCGTCCCGATCGGAATCTCCAAGATCTCCGCGATCTCCCGGTAGCGGTAATCCTGGAGATCTTTCAAGACGATCACCTCCCTGCTCTTCCGGTCGAGGGAGGCGAGGCCCCGCCAGACCCTCTCCACCGTTTCGTCCCGTTCGGCGAGGAGGTCGGGCCGGTAGCGGTCGCCCGCGGGAAAATCCCGCCCCCCCTCCTGCATTTCGTCGAGGGAATCGGTCTTCCGGGCGCTCCTGCGGGAGAGGGACGACGCGCACAGATTGCGCAAGATCCGGAAGAACCAGGGGGCGAACTCCCGGGAGTTGTCGAAGCGCCGGATCGCCCGAAAAGCCCGGACGAAGGCCTCCTGGGAGAGGTCGTACGCCTCCTCCCGGTCCCCGACCAGTCCGAGGGCGGTGAAGTAGGCGCGCCGCTTGTACGCCTCCACGATCGGAGCGAAGGCGTCCCGGTCCCCCGCCCGGCAGCGGGCGATCCACTCCTGCTCATCCCGTCTTTCCATCGCCGGTTCGCGTTCTCCCCGAGCGGACATCCCGCCGTTCCCTTGCAGCATACCTCAAGAGGGGGCGGACTATTCAATGGGGAATCGAACCGCAGGGAGGCGCGCAAGAGCCGGGGGGAAGGAGCTTTACACCGGCCGCCTCCATCCATTATGGTAAGCGGTGGAGAGTGAACGGCGGAGGACCATGGCGAAACCACCTTACCGGAGAAGCTGGCGGAGCTTTTACGACCGGCTCCTGAAAGACGAGAAGTACGGGACCACCTTCGACACGAAGCGGTACGGCCCGTACCACACCTACCGGGAGATCTTCATCCAGATCGACCGGCTCTTGAAGCGGTACCCCCGGCACATCTTCCCGGTTCAGATAGGCACGAGCGTCGGGGGAGAACCGATCTGGCTCTTCCAGGCGGTCAACGTGTCGGAGACCTCCGCGGAGCCGGTCCGCTTTCTCGTCACGTCCCTCATTCACTCGATCGAGTTCATCGGCGCCGAGACCAACATCCACCTTCTCGACCGGTTCACCGCCAACATGAAGCAGAACCCCCTGCTTCACGAGCGGGAAGTCCACTTCGTGCCTGTCTTGAATCCGGACGGATACCTGGAGGTGGAGCGGGATCTCGCGCGGGGGCGGCCCCGGCTCCGGAGAAGGAACGGGCGGGGCGTCGACTTGAACCGGAACTTCAGCGCCTTCTTTTCCCGGCGCTATTTCTGGCACCGGGCCCTCCGGCGATTCTACTATCCGGGACACCGGCCGTTCAGCGAGCCCGAGACCGCGGCGCTTCGGTCCCATCTTCAAGAGAACCGCTTCGACTACGCCCTCTCCCTCCACTCCTTCGGGGGGCGCTTCCTTTTCCCCTACGGGGGGACCCGGCGCCGCTCCCGCCACGACGAGTGGTACCGGAACCTCGGCCAGACCCTGATCGACCACCAACCGGCCTACGGCTACCGGGCGAAGCAGATGGGTCGCCAGGCCCCCTTCTTTCTCACGCGGGGCACCGAGTCCGACTACCTCCACGAGACGTACGGGACCCGGGCGATCACCGTGGAGATCCTCCGGGCCGGACCGCGCCTGGTGAACCCCCGCCACTTGGTCGATCCCTTCCATCTCTTCAATCCGAAGGAACCGGAGAAAGAGATCGGAAACCTCACCGAGCCGCTCCTCTGCTTCCTCTCTTTGAACCGGGAAGGAATCTTCGTGTAGCGGACGGGGGCTCGGGAACGAAGAGGATTCGTTCTTCAGTCGATCAGCTTGACGCCCACGGGATTGCGGCCGCCGTCCGAGTCGATCACGTAGACCTTCGCCTTCGACAGCACCCGTTCCGCCACCTCGAGGTAGAGGCGCTCCCGGGTCTCCTGAGGGGCCTTCCGGTATTCGGCGAGGACCCGGAGGAATCGGTCCGCGTCCCCCCGAGAGCGCTCGACCCGGGCGTGGCGGTCCGCCTCGGCCGCGGAGAGGGCCGCCTCCGCTTCGCCCCTGGCCCTCGGCAGGATCTCGTTCCGATAGCCGTTCGCTTCGTTGATGGCCCGCTCCCGGTCCGACTTGGCGTTCTGTACGTCCTGAAAAGCCTCGATCACCTCGCCGGGCGGCTCGATGCGCTTCAGCGTCGCGGAGACCACCGTCACCCCCGCGTCCGACTCCCGGAGCATCTCCTGGGTCGCCCGCCGGACCTCGTCGAGGAAGGACGTCCGGCCCGACGTGAGCGCCCGGTCGACGCCGCCCTTCGCGAGGACGCCCGTCGCCGCCGCCTCCGCGGCGCGGCGGACCAGGAAGTGGGGATCCTCCACCATCAATGCGAATCGGAAGGGGTTCTCGATCGTGTACTAGAGGATCATCTCGAGATCGATGATGTTCGTGTCCCCGGTGAGGAACTCGACCTCCGTCCGCGCCGGCGGGAGGCCGCGGACCGAGTCGGCGATCTTGAAGCCGACGCTCATCTGGTATGACGTGGTCGTGCGGACCACGGTGCGGATCCCGATCGGCCAGGGGGGCGCGTAGTGGATGCCCGAAGGGACGCGGGTCTTCCACGGACGACCGAAGAGGCGGACCACCGCCTCCTCGTCCTGCTCGACCGTATAGACCCCCGCCAGCAGCCAGACGGCCGCCCCGAGAATCAGCAGACCCCTGCCCGGTGAGACCGGTAACCGCACCTACCGTCCCCCCCCTGACGCCGTCCGGCCGGTCGTCAGGAGCCGCATCAGCTCCGAATCGCTCGGCAGGACCAAGGTCGTGTTCTCGTCCACGATCTTCTCGTAGCTGTCCAAAGTCCGGAGAAAGGTGTAGAAATCCGGATCGGCCCGGATCGCCTCGGCGTAGATGCGGGCGGCGTCCGCCTCCCCTTCCCCCCGGATCTCCTCGGCCCGGCGGGACGCATCGGCGAGGATCTCCGTCTTCTGCCTGTCCGCGTCCGCCTTGATCTTCATCGACTCCTCTTCCCCCTCGGAACGGTACTGCCGGGCGATCCGCTGCCGTTCGGCCCTCATCCGCTGGAAGACCGATTCCTTGTTCTGCTCGGGGAAGGCGAGCCGCTTGATCCGGAACTCGCGGATCTCGAGCCCGTAGTCCTCGCTCAGCCGCCCCGCGCTCCGCTCCTTGATCGACGCGACCACCTCGTCGAGACGGATCACCGTGCTGTCCGTGGAGACGAGGGCGGAGAAGGGGACCCGGCCGAGAGCGGAGCCGATCTCGGAGGAGATAATGTCAGCGATCCTCGCCTCCGCCCCCCGCCGGCTGTAGACGCGCCTGAGATAGAGGAGCGGGTCGTCCACCCGCCAGAGCGTGTACCCGCTCGCCACCACGTTCTTCTTGTCCTCCGTGAGGAACTCGGACGGTTCCAGATCGAGAGTGAGGAGCCGGGCGTCGATGCGGACGAGCGTCTCGATCGGCTTCCAGAGGTCGAAGTGGGGCCCGGGCGACGTGTGGACCGCCACCGGGTCACCGAACCGGGTCACCACCACGTACTCCGTCACGTCGACCACGTAGAACGAGGAGGCGACGTACACCGCCGCGAGGGCTGAGAGGACGATCAGGGTCCACCGCTTCCTTCGGCTCATCGCAGGTCCCCTTTCTCTTCACCGAGCAATCCGGGGAGCACCGTCGGTTCCTCCCCGAGTTTGAACCAGAGTTCGAAATCCTTCACGCCGACCGGGTCGGGCCGGACCACGGTGCGTCCCGACAGGGGGAGCACGCGCTCCATCGACTCCAGGTAGAGGCGGGTGCGGGTCCCCCCCCGCTCGGCACGGGCCGCTTCCTCGAGAAGGCGAAACCGGCGGGCCGAGCCCGCCGCGCCGGCGACGGCCAGGGCTTTGGCGCCCGATGCGTCGGAGACGATCCGTGCCCCCCGCCCCCGGGCTTCGTGAACCGTCCCCTGCCAGTAGACCCGGGCCTCGTGGATCATCCGGGCCCGGTCTTCCTGGGCGCTTGCCACGTCGCGAAAATCGTAGTGGACCTCGCGGGGGGCGTGGACATCGACGAGGCGAACTCCCTCGATGCGGAGCCCCGAATCGGCTTCGACCAGAATGCGGTTCGCCCGATCCCGGACCCGCTCTTCCACGTCGAGGCGGTCGGTGGTGTAGATCCGGTCGATGGACCGGTTCGCGAGCTCCCGGACCAGAGCCCAGAGGACGGTGCTCCGCACGATTCCCTCCCCCGACTCGACGCCGAAGACGTACGTCGCCCCGTCGGTCACGCGGTAGTGAACCGTGCTGACCACGTCGATCAGATTCTCGTCGCCGGTGAGGAAGACCGACTCGTCGAAGACCCGGCTGACCGGCGTCTCCTCCTCCTCCGGCGCGCCGTAGAACGCGAGGGGGTCCCGGGTCTTCGTCCCCGACCGGAATCCGATGTCCACCCGGACGATCCCCTCCACGGAGCACTTCGCCACCCGCCCCACGGGCCGGGGGAAACACCAGTGAAGTCCCGGAGGAACGTTCGTCGCCGCCACCTTCCCGAAGTCCCTTTCCAGGCCGACTTCCCCCGGACGCACCGAATAGAACCCGCTCGCGAGCCAGGCGAGAACCGCGAGGACGAGTGCGATCCGGCCGGCCCGCGTGCCGAACAGATGACGGGGCCGGAGGCGGAGGAGGGGGGTGAAGACGGTGACCAGGTTCCCCCGGAGCTCCCGTATCCCCGGGCCGAGACCGGTCCGGCGGAGGCTCCGCCAGGCGAGAAAGAGGAACGCGAGGAAGCCGAGCCCCTTGATCACGCTGATCAGAAAGCCGGCCGTCCCTTCGCCGTAGTCCGGCACCTGATCGGCGCTCCATGTGTACACCCGGTTCAGCGCGTATCCCGCCGCGAGGGCGGAGACGACGATGGACGCGAGAAAGATCTGGAGGAAACGCTTGCCGAAAGTCCGCCCCAGGACCGTGAGGGTGGCGGCGTTCGTCGCCGGCCCCGCGAGAAGAAAGACGAGGACGGCTCCTGGATTCAGTCCCTTCGCCAGAAACGCGGCGGCGATCGGGGTCGATCCGGACGCGCACATGTAGAGGGGGATGCCGACGGCGATCGCGAAGAGCATCGAAAGGAACCCCGCCCCCAGAGTGCGGGCGAAGAAATCCTCCGGCAGGACGGCACCGAGAAGCCCGGTCAGGATCACGCCGAAGAGGAACCAGAAGACCAGTTCGTCGAAGAGGGTGACGAAGGCGTAGTCGACGGACCCCCGGAACCGCCCCTTCCCGGCCGTCGCCGGAGGTTTCGCCTCCGATGCCGGTTCGCACCCGCCATCGTCCGCTTTCGCCGCCGGCGCCTCCCCTTCGTCCACCTCCCCCGCCCGCTCCTCGCCGAAGACCAGATGGGCCACGCCCGCCACGGCCGCGGAAAAGAGGGCGGCCAGGGGCCGAACCACGGCGAACACGGGACCGAGAAGACCATAAGAGACGGCGATCGATTCGACGCTCGTCTCGGGGGTGGAGACGAGGAAGGAAAGGACCGACTCCCGGCTCGCCCCCTTCCGCCGGAGGGCGACCGCCGCGGGAAGGACCCCGCAGGAACAGAGGGGGAGGGGGGCGCCGAGCACGGCCGCGTTCAGGATCGACCGGAAATCGCGCTTCCCGAGATGGCGGACGATCCGGTCCGTCGCGAGATAATGGTGCAGGAGTCCGGCGATGAAGAAGCCGAAGAGTACGAAGATCCCGCTCTCGTAGAGCACTCGGACGGTCTCGAGAAAGAACGTCCGAAAGAACCCGGCCATGGCGCCCATCATTCCTTCCTGCCTCTCGGGGAGGGCAATGGTAGCACACCTCCCATCCCCTTATCGGCACAAAGGGTAAGTCGGTGGAGCGGTGTCGGTTCCGGTCAAACTCCCCTTGCATTCCCGCCGGAGGAGGACGATCTTCATCATATGGAAATGATCCGCTCGATGAAAAACCCGATTCTCGCGAAAGCGGCGCGGCGCATCTGCTTTCTCCTCGCGGCGGGAGCGGCGCTCATGGCGGCCCCGGCCGGCGGCGCCCGGCCCCTCGTCCTGGCGGTTCTTCCGGGACCCGGCGGCGGCGAAGCGGAGGGCCTCGTTCTCCCCTTCGCCCGGGCCCTCGACGAGACGGGGCTCGCCTTCACCATTCCCTCCCTGCCCGAGGGTCTCGAGGAGAACCTGGCCGCGGCGATGGCGGATTTCCAGGGCTCCACCGACATGTCGGCCCGGTCGTACATCCGGAGCGAGGCGGACGAATACGACCTGGACGGCATTCTCCTCCTCCGGTGGCGAACGGGGCAGACGGATGGGGCGGTCACCGTCACGGGGGCCCTCTCTCCCTTCGCCCGGTCGTGGGAGATCGGGGCCGGGGCGGGCGGCGACGGATCACTCTCCTCCGCCATCGGTTCCCTGGCCGATTCGACGGCGATCCGGCTCGGCGGCGAACCCGCCCCCCCCCGGGAGAACTTCCCCGTGGTCCCGGAAGGGGAAGCAGTCTTCGCCCGGGCCCTCCGGTTCGGTTCCCTCACGCTCGGCGCGGCGGCCCTCGAGAAGAACGGCGACCATGACGCCGTCCGATCGTGGCTCGGCTTCCGGCTCTTCCTCTCGGAGAGACGGGAGCGGGGAAGGGAGATGATCGGCGAGGTCCGAGCCGAGAGGCTGGGGCCCTTCGACCGTCGGGTGCACGAGGCGCGCCTCGCGATCGTCCGGGGGGCATGGGACGAGGCCGAGGAGATCGTTCGCGGTCTCCACTCCCGCTTTCCCGACCGTTTCGAGACGCTCCTCCTCCGGGGCCTCCTGGCATCGTCCCGGGAGGGGGGGAGCGGGGCGCGGGATCTGTTCGGCAAGGCCGTTCGTGCGCGCCCCCTCGACCCCCTGCCTCACCGGCTTCTCGGCGGCGCCGCCCTCCGGGACGGTCTTCTCGATCTCGCGCGAGAAGAGTACGGCCGGGCGCTCGATCTCCTCCCCCGCGACACGCTCGCCCGGATCGGCCTCGCTTCCGCTCTCTACTCGGAAGGTCTCCTCGACGAGACGGCGAAACTCCTCGCCCTCCCCCCCTCCCCGGACCCCCACGGCGAAGAAGGAACGAGGCCTCGGTTCCTCCATCTCGCGGCGCGGGCGGGTCTTGCTCTCGCCGAAGGGGGGTTCGCCGAGGCGAGGGTGACCCTTCGCGAAGCGAGGGACGAGGCGTATCGCATGAACGACGAGGAGAGCCTTCTCGACCTGACGGCCCGCCTCGTCTACGTCTTTCTCGAGGAGGGGAGTGTCGACTCGGCGTGGACCGAACTCGCCGAACTCCGGTATCGCGCGGGAAAGAGACCGGACGCCGCGCCCGGGCCCCCTGGGTTCCCGGTCTATCTGGAGGGGCTCCACGGGGCGTACCGCCTCGACCGGGGCGCGGTCGCGGCGAAGCGGCTCGAGCTGGAGACCATCCCCGGCGCGGGCGGCGCCTGGACGGAGCTGATCGACGCCTACTACTTCCTCCTGCAGGGCGAGGGATGGGAGGCGACGCCCCCGCTCCGCCGGGCGCTCGGGCGCGGGGAGGATCGTCTGGTCCGGCACCTGCTCGGCCGGGCGTCGGTGCAGTCGGGGCGCTCGGGCGCGGCGGTTCAGGATCTCGAGTGGGTGGTCGAGCGGGGCGAGTCGCTGCTCGACCTACCGCCGGTGCTCCCTCTCTCCTTCTATTATTTGGGGCGGGCGCTCGAGGAACGGGGAGACGACGAACGGGCACGGCTCGCCTACCGGGAGTTTCTCCACTATTGGAAGTACGCGCCCCCCCACCGCCCCGAAAAGACCCACGCCCAGAGTCTCGTCTACGGGAAGGGGAACCCGGCCCTCGAGCCGAGGGACTGATTCTCGGTCATTGTCTCGTAAAGAAACTGTTGCCGGATCACTCTCGATGTGGTATCATTCCAGCGAGGTTTTCGGGACGGCCCCGAAGGATTCGGGGCGACGCGAGGACCCCAGGGTAGCGAGCGGAGACGTGAAGGCCTCGCGGGGAATAGCGGAACCTGCGAGGCTTCTTTTTGTATTTGTGCGCGATTCGGGGTCGGGGCCCGCTGCGGAGCCGATCGGGATTCCCATGACAACATGGATCCGCGATCACACACCCGAGACAAGCCGTTCTCTGGTAAAGTCCTTGCGGAGTGCCTACCGATCATCGACTTGAAGAGTCCCGGAGGCTCCGGCGGGGAGCAGCCATGAAGACAATCGGTCCTCTTCTGCTGATACTCGTGGTCGGAGCGGTTCTTCTCTTCAAGAACCTCGGAAACGTCTACTTTTGGGTCGACGAGGCGGAGACGGCCCTCGTCGCCCGGACAATCGGTTCAGGGGAAGACGGATTCAACTGGCTTCCCCGGGCGTGGGACGGACGAAACCTCGTTACCGAGCCCGGGGTATCGGTCAATTGCGACCAGTTCAACGACGATCTCGTGTGGACGCTTTCGCCCTGGGCGATGCACTATTTCGCGGCCGCCGGCTTCCGGATCTGGGGACCGACCACGTTCGGAGGAAGGTTCCTATTCGCGATGATCGGGCTCGCCGGCATCTTGCTTCTCTATTGGGTCGGCCGGCTCTACACGGCGGATTCAAAAACCGCGCTTTTGTCCGCCGCGCTGCTGGCGCTGAACACTCCATACCTTCTGCACATGCGACAGTGTCGGTACTATGGGCTGCTGCCGTTCGGGTTCCTTCTCATGCTGGCAGGCTACCGCAAACTCGGACGGTTTCGGTACGACCTTCTCTTCCTTGTTGGCGCGATCTTCCTCTTCTACGCGCAGAACAGTGCATGTCTCTTCACGTTGCTCGGCTTCTGGATCCACTTTCTCCTCTTCGGGTTCGAACGCAGACTGTTCTTTCGCTTCGCCGCCATCACGATCGGCATCGCCGCTCTGGGCACGCCGTGGTTCCTGTACTCCGATCCGGCGCGTGTTCATCGGCATATTCAGCACTTTCACCGCCCGTCCTTCTTTCCCGCGATCGGGGAGTACCTCGCGGCTTACAACAACCACATTTTCCCTTTCGCCATCCTCCTCGCATACCCGCTCCTTGGCCAAAACCGCAGGATTCTGAATCTGGCGGCGTGTCTCTTCGTTCCCCCCATACTGCTCGTCTCCTACCTCCTCTGGCCGAATCCACGGTATACCGTGTTCCTCATCCCACTCTTGTCTCTTCTCTCGGGGCTCATGGTCGTGGCGTGCTTCCGAAGAAAGCGGATCCTCGGGTTCGCCGTGCTCGGCGCACTTCTTCTCTTTCACGGGCGCGCCTTTCTCCCCTTTCTCTATGAGATCACTCACGACTACGACGGACCGAACGAGGGGATCGTCGAGTTCCTGAGGGAACATGCCGGTCCGGACGATTTCGTTTTCACATTTCACAATCCTCTGCCCATCATGTTCTATACCAACCTCCGGATGGTGGGACAGATCACAACCTCCGATCCGGAAGCGCGGAGGCGGGTCGAGGGATTGCCCTCGTATCTCTACAGCTTCAAGCAGGCCGATTGGATCATCGAGAGGCCCAGGTCCGAGATCGTCAACCCGGCAATGGAGTATGCACGGGCCATGGAGGAGAAGGGCGGCTGGAGATTGACCCGCTACCGCGTCCCGTACCCGGACATTCCGTGGGAAAACCGGCCCCATTTCGCTGAACATAAGTATAGAACCCAGCCCGTCGATTTCGGATTCCACGTACACCGGGTGACGAGAAGGTGAGCGGGGCCGGACACTGCCCGAGCTTCCGGCTCGGCTCCGCGCATCGGCGGGGCGGGGGGCCGGCTGAGGGAGGGATAGAGGGGCGGACTTGAACGCTCGTCGCACGGCGGGAGAGGACCCTCCCATTCTCCGGCCTCGTAAGAGGTGGCGTCGCGGAAGATGCTAACAACTCCCCGGTTATGCCCCCATCCCTCCCAAAGCCGGACCCCCCGCCCCCCCCCCCTCCAGACGGGTATCCCACACGAGCACGACCATTCCAGAATGCAGAAGAGGAGTTCGAGGAAGCCAAGTAATTCGGAGCGAGCTCGTCGTTATCACTTCCCCGCCGCCAGGCGGCCGCCGTCCACGGGGAGAACGGCGCCGGTGATGTAGGGGGATTCGAGGAGGAAACGGACCGCCGAGGCGATGTCCTCTGGGCGGCCGGGGCGTTTCAGCAAGGTCTTGGAGACGGCCTCGTCCAGCGTTTCGAGTTCACCTTCCCCCTCGGGGGGGAGCATCGGTCCGGGGAGAACGGCGTTCACCCGGATCTTCGGGGCGAGGGCCCGGGCGAGGCCCCGCGTCAATCCGACGAGACCCGCCTTCGACGCGCCGTAGGCGAGGTAGCCGAGCCAGAGATTGACGCCGCAAGTGTCGGCGATGTTCACGACCGCCCCCTCTTTCATCGCACGGGCGACCGACTGGGTGAGAAAGAAGGCGGCCTTCAGGTTCACGTCGTGGAATCGGTCCCACTGCTCTTCCGTGGTCTCGAGGAACGGGGTGCGCCCGAAGAGGGCGGCGTTGTTCACGAGGAAGTCGATGCGGCCCATCGACCGGTAGACCTCCTCGGCGAGACAGCGGATCTCCTTCGTCGAACGGAGGTCCGCGCCGAAGGGGCGGGCGCCGTTCCCCGCGAGACGGGCGGTCTCTTCCGCCTCGACCTTCGAGCGGCCGTAATGGACCGCCACGCGGGCCCCCCTCCCGGCCAGGTCGAGGGCGATCGCCCGCCCGATGCGTTTCGCGGCCCCCGTCACGAGGACCACCCTGCCGTCCATCGGGCCTGCCGCCGTCACGCGCGCCTCCCCCCTACGTCTCGTGGGGCATCAGATCCATGGGCGAGCGGAAGTAGTGGTCGCCCGCGTAATTCAGGAAGTTGATCGGCTTGCTCGTGTAGAGACAGGCGAAGTCCTTCACCTGGTGCCCGAAACGGCTCGTCTCGTTCCCCTCCCGGAAGAGGGGGCCCCAAACCCGGTTGTAGCTCCGCTCCAGCTCCCGCCAAAGAATCCCGATCTGACGGTCCAGATCGTTCACCGTCTTCGCCCGCCGGTCGATCTCCTCGGTGAGAAGCCGGACCTTCTTCTCCCTGCGGGATCGGGTCCGGACGACCGACTCCCCCTCGTTCAAGAGGAGGAGCCTCCCCCGCTCCCGGTCGAGGGAGGCCCTCTCCATCTCGATCCGCTCCCGTTCCTCGGAAAGACCCGAGTAAATGCGGATCTTCGGCTCGATGCTCTGGGTCACCGCCAACTCGTGCTCGAGCTCGTTCACGATCATGGCGGTCCGCCATCCCGCCGACTTCTTCGCCCTGAGGATGTCCCCGTAAGTATGATCGCCGAAGTAGAGGACCTGGTCCCCGGAGTATCCGATCCGCTCCTCGAGAATCCTCGTATTCCCTCCCCGGAACGCCGAGGGGTGGTCGATCTTCGTGATCGGCCGTTCCTTGTCCTCCTGGCCGGGATCGAAGAACGCGGGCTTTCGGGCGTCCGTGACGATCACGTCGAAGAACGAGGGCCAATCCCGCTCTTCCTCCCCCCGCCTCTTCCGGAAGAGGTGCTTCATCAAGACGTCGGTGTAATAGAACTCCGAGTTGGTCAGAAGGAAGAGCTTCTTCCCCCACGATCGAAAACGGTCGAGCACGCGGGCGAGCTTCGGTTCGGTGCGGAGGAACCGCCCCGGGTTCTCCCGGATCACGCTCTTGATGCTGCCGTCCGCGTGGGCCTGGTCGATGGTTTCCCGGACGTCGGTGTAGATCTTGTCGAAGTCCGGCTCCTCCCCCCGCTCCTCGAGGAAGTCGATGATCGAGAGATAGAGGTAGACCTCGGGGAGGTGGAAGAGGGTGTCCACCGAAGCGTATTCCGGTGTGGAGAGATTGACCCGTCGGTGCCGATACTGCTCGAGTCGCTCCCGAGAAAGGCCCTTCCGCCCGTGAAACGCGCGGGTCACGTAGTTGTGATAGTCCATTTTTAATATGTTGCCCCGCATCCGGTCGATGACGAGCCCCCGGATCACGAATTCAGGATCGTACCGGATCGTTCCGATCGCCGCGGGGTATCCCCGTTTCTTGACCAGGCGCTGGGCCGTCGTCCGGAAGGCCAGCTCCTCGACATGGATCGGGTCGTAGTGCGCGAGGGTGTGATCGAGGTCGAAACCGATCGCGCCGATCGAAAGAAGCCGGAGGTTCCGGTTGACGAACACCCTCTGGCGCCGGGGGATCCTTCTCTCCCCGGCGAAGGGCCCGCTCAGGTAGACCCTCTCGGCGAAACCGCCGTTACTCCACATGCCGCCCCCTTTCGGGCCGGGGGACGCCTCCTCGGGCGACCTCCCCGGAACCGGTCGAGCCTACCTCACGGCCCGTTCCCTGACAAGACCGGCCACTTTCTCAAGGGAGGACCGGGCCCGGCCGAAACTCTGTCGAGGGACGTGACTTGGAGAACAGCGGAGACTCGGGACGGCGGGTCCGCGCCGAGAGGGGGCCCCACGGTCCGGTTTTTCCCGCGACGCCCCCACCGGGCAGGGAACATCGATGGCCTCCCAGAAACTGACGACACGCATTCTGATCCCCCTGACGGCGGCCCTGGGTCTGCTTCTCGTCGTCCTCGTGGCCGGCGTCCACCTTCTCGAGCGGGGGGGGGGCCAGGCGTCCCCGATCACGATTTCGCTGATCGCCGCGGCCGGCGGCGCCCTCTACTTCGCGGCCTTTCGCGCCTTGATCGGGCGGGTGGAGCGGGATATCGAGTCGGCTCAGCTCCGTCTTCGCCTGCAAGGCGCCGCCCTCGAGTCGGCGGCGAACGCCATCGCCATCGCCGACCGGGAGGGGCGAATCATCTGGTACAACCCGGCGTTTCTGAAGCTGACCGGCCAGTCGATGGACGAGACCCTCGGGGGTCAGCTCCTCGTCCCGACGTCGGTGCATCATCCTCCGAGCTTCCTCCGGGGCGTGATGAAGAGGGTGCGGGCCGGGGAAGTGTGGCGGGGAGAACTCGTCAACACCGCCAAGAACGGTCGGGTGTACGTGGAGGAGGCGACGATCACGCCGGTCCGCGACGACCGGGGCGAGCCCGACCACTTCATCGCGGTCAAGCAGGACGTGACCCACCGGAAGAAGGCGGAACACGAATTGAGGGCGGCCAGGGACGGGGCGCTCGAAGCGTCCCGCACGAAGTCCGAGTTTCTGGCCAACATCAGTCACGAGATCCGTACGCCCCTGAACGGAATCTTGGGGATGACCGGACTCCTCCGAAGCACCTCCCTCGACCGGGAGCAGCGGGAATACATGGAGACGATCGCGGAGTCGGCGGAAAACCTGCTCGCCGTGATCCACAACGTCCTCGACTTCTCCCAGATCGAAACGGGGAAACTGGAGCTCGATCCCCTGCCCTTCACGCTTCGCCGCTCATTGAGCGACATGACCCGGGCGATCGCGTTCGGGGCCCACGACAAGGGGGTCGAGATCCTCGTCCGCGTGGATCCCGACGTGCCCGATCGCCTCGTGGGGGACATCGCGCGGCTCCGCCAGGTCCTCGTGAACCTGATGGCCAACGGCGTCAAGTTCACCGACCGGGGCGAAGTGGTGGTCGACGTCCGCTTTCTCGGCGAGCGGAGGAAGGAAGTCGTCGATCTGGAGTTCGCGATCTCCGACACGGGCATCGGAATCCACCCCGACGATCAGGACATGATCTTCGAGGCCTTCACCCAGGCGGATGGATCAACGAGCCGGCGCTTCGGGGGGACGGGCCTCGGACTCGCCATCGCCTCTCGCCTCGTGACGATGATGGGGGGCGAGATCCGGCTGGAGAGCGAACCCGGAGCGGGAAGCACCTTTTCCTTCCGCTGTCCCTTCTCGAGGGATCCCTCGGCGGATTCAGAAGAAGAGATCTCCCTCGGCGCGCCCGCCGGGACCGCGATCCTGGTGGTGGACGACAACGGGTCGTGCCGCGAATTCCTCTGCCGGACCTTGAACCGTTGGGGTCTCGCCGCAGGTGGAGCGGGGACCGCCGCGCAGGCGATGGAGATGATCCTGGATGCCCGGAAGAGGGGGAGGCCTTGGGGCGGGGTACTCATCGATGCGGTGATGCCCGAGGGGGGAGGACTCGCTCTGGCCGACCGCCTCCGGAAGGAAGACCGGGGACCGGAACCGCTGGTGCTCCTCTTTCCGATCGACCGCCGGAGGGACGACAGCGGGGGCTGCCGGGATCTCGCCGTGGAAACGACCATCACCAAGCCGGTAAGTGAGGAGGACCTCCTACGGGCGATTCGCGTCGCCCTCGGTCTCGCCCCGGCGGAATCGGACGGGGAAACGCGCGACTCGGAGGAAAAGACCGCTCCACGGGCACGGCCGCTCCGGATCCTCCTCGCCGAAGACCATCCGGTGAACCAGAAGCTGATGACCCGAATCCTGGAGAAAGAAGGCCACCGGGTGACCCTGGCGGAGAGCGGGGCGGAGGCGGTTCTACTCTCGGGTCAGGAGGAGTTCGACCTGGCCCTCATGGACGTCCAAATGCCGGAGATGGGCGGGCTCGAGGCGACCGAGCGGATCCGGATCCGGGAACGGGAAAGAGGCGGACGGCTTTCGATCATCGCCCTCACGGCCCACGCGCTCGAGGAGGACCGGGAGCGATGCCTGGCCGCCGGAATGGACGGCTACCTCTCGAAGCCGGTCCGCATAGGCCCTCTCTTCGAGGCGATCCGAAGCGTCGTCCCCGGCGAGGGGGACGGACCCGCGGAGAGTGTCGAGGAGATGGCGATGGTCGTAGACCGGACGCCGGCGGGCGCCCCCCTCGACATCGTCAATACCATCGAGATGGTGGGAGGTGACGAGGGGGTCCTCCAGGAGATCATCGGCATATTTCTGGAGTGCGCGCCCCGGCTCCTCCGCGACATGGAGAACGCCGCGAAGGGGAAAGACTCCGCCACCATCGAGCGGGCGGCCCACAGCATCCGCGGTTCCATCGGGTGCCTGGGCGCCCGGTCGGCGATGGATGCGGCGGCGGAGGTGGAGCACTTCGCCCGGGCCGGCGACCTGGACGGCGCCATCCGGGCCTACGAGATCCTGAAGACGGAACTCGACCGCCTGATGCCGGTCCTGGACGTGTACCGCCCCGGCCCCGCGTAGAGAAACCCCAAGCCCCTTCATTGACAAACCGGCCGCCCCAGGTTGGAATGGAGCCGGGATCCGTTCCCCCGTGGAAGGAGGCTGCCCGTGCCCGTCAACAGGAGAACCGCCGCCTGGACGATCCCGGCCTTCGCCGCCGCGGGAATCCTGGGTGCCGTCGCCCAGTTCGCGTCCCATCCGTACTGGTTCGCCTCCCCGGGAGACCGGCTCTCCTACGGCCTTCTCCTCGCCCTTTTCTACGGCGCGCTGGGCGTGATCTTCGCCATCCCCTTCGGTCTGATCGCGGGGGGTGTGCTCCGTCGACGGGGCGGCGAGGCGCTCGCGGCATCGCTGCTGACCGCCCTCTTCTGGACCGCGTTCTGGTTTCACTATTTCAAGGTGAAGGGCCTCTTCAACGTCAGGGGGATCGTGGCGAGCGCGGTGATGCTCCTCTTCGCGGCCTGCGCCCTTCTCCTGATCGGAAGGCGCCCGCCGGGGCGGCCCATGGAGAGGCGGATTGTCGCCGCCGGGGGGATCGTCATTCTCGCCCTCTTTGGAGCGGGCGTGTTCGCCGGGGAGCGGAGCGGAGCCGCGGGCCGGGGGCCGAACGTGCTCCTTCTCGTCGTCGACACGCTCCGCGCCGACCACCTCGCCTGCTACGGCCACCCCCGGGGGACGAGCCCGGCCATCGACCGTGTCGCCCGAGAGGGGGTGCTCTTCCCTGACGCCGTCTCGCCCGCCCCCTTCACGCAGCCGGGGATCGCCGCCCTCCTCACCGGATCGCTGCCGAGCCGGATCGGCGTGATCAATCATCCGAACCGGCTGGAGGAGCGGTGGCTCACCCTCGCGGAGGCGTTTGGCGCGGCCGGCTACCGGACCGGCTTCGCCAATTCCCATCCCCTGCTCACGCCGGCGTGGGGATTCGCGCAGGGGTTCGACGAGTACCGCTATCTGCACCGGCCGGTTCGCTTCGACGACTCCCTGCTCGGGAGGATGCTCGGGCGGCTCGGCCTCCGGGACCTCGACGTCGGCTACCGGGCGAACCGGGTCACGGACTTCGCGATCCGCCTTCTCGAGAGGAAGAGCGGCCGGCCCTTCTTCGTCTACGCCCACTACCTCGATCCCCACTACCCGTACAAGCCGCCGGCGCCGTACGACCGGATGTTCGCGCCGGACGGCGAGGAGAAGGCGCGGCTCCTGGACGAGAGGCTTCCGGACGGGCGGCGGCGCATCTTCGGGCTTCGGCCTTCGCCCGGAGAGCTCGAGGCGTCCTTCGCGCTCTATGATGGGGAGGTCGCCTTCACGGACCGGGAGATCGGACGGCTTCTCGCCTCCCTGGACTCTCTCGGCCTCCGGGAGAACACGATCGTGGCGATCACCTCGGACCACGGGGAGAGCCTGGGCGAGCAGGACCTCTGGTTCGCCCACACCCACCTGCTTTACGACCCGACCCAGCGGGTGCCCCTCGTTCTGCGATATCCGGAGCGGCTTCCGGCGGGCGTTCTCTCGCCCCGGCAGGTCGCCCTCATCGACCTCGCGCCGGCCCTTCTCCGGCTCGCCGGAGTCCCGGCGGAATCCGAGATGGACGGCCGGGTGCCCGCCGTCGTGGAGGGAAGGGCGGACGAGACGGACCGGCCCGCTTTCGCGGAGAACGGGCGGACGGTGGTGGGGAGCGGGGAACAGGAAAATCCGAGATGGCTCGTGCCGGGGGACGAGGGGAAGTGGAGGATGGTGCGCCTCGGCGACTGGAAGCTGATCCGGATCCCGGCCCCGGAGGGCGCCCTCTTCGAACTGTACGACCTCGCCGCCGATCCGGGGGAGACGACGAACCTCGCCGGTTCGCGGCCCGACGTGGTCGCGAACCTCACGCCCCTCATCGACGACTGGCTCGCTTCGATCGAAGAGGGAGAAACGGCCGAGCTTGTCGTGGACCAGGAGACGCTCGAGGGGCTGAGAGCGCTGGGGTATATACGGTAGGATGAAATGCGCGGACGGGCAGGTCCTGTCCGCTCCTGTCCGCTGCGATGCTCGCCAGTCGCACGCTTGACTTCCTTCGTCCGCAATTCGTGAACCGCGCGTTTCGCTCTCGATGACAAGACGTTGATCGGGATCTGGTGCTTGGTGGCTGCGCGTCTCGCGGACCCCTGTCGCGGCCACCCGCCCGTGGGTCAGAACGATCAGCAAGGACTGCCGCTCGGAGGAAGGAGAAGGGATGATGTTCGCCTTTCCGGGCCCCCGATCGCAATCGGTTATTCGTGCCGCGTCCACCACCCCCCGTTCGTCCTGAGTGCCGCCGAGCTTTCCGGGCAGTGTATCGAAGGGCGAACGCGGAGGATTGAATTCTGATCTCCTGGATCCCCTGCTTCCAGAAGGATGACGATGATATGAAATCGGCGGGGCGGCGGATCGGAGGAGGGAGGGGATCGGGGCGGACTGGGACGCTCGTCGTGCGGCGGGAGAGTACCCTCCCATTCTCCGGGCGCGCGCAATCTGCGGTGCGCAGATCTTCCATGAGCTCCCCGGTTATGCCCCGGCCCCTCCCGATGCCGATTCCCCGTCCCGCCGAACGCAGGAGATCCGGAGACTCTCCCTAGTTGCCGGAGGAAATGAACCGGAGGGCGCATGCTTCTGTTTCTCCTTTACACGTCATCGGGTGTCATGGTATTCTGACTCTATGTAGATACTCGTCATCCACATCCCACATCCCACATCCCACATCCCACGAATGGGAGGTGCTACATGATCCGCCTCGCCGCTAGTCTGATTGCGCTTTTCTTGGCTTTTTCTCCCGCCCTCTCCCGCACATGGCACATCCAACCCGACAGCACGGGCAGCGCCCCGACCATTCAGGCGGGAATCGACTCCGCGGCGGCGGGAGATACGGTACTGCTTCATGACGGGATCTACACGGGGGCGGGGAATAGGGACATCGTCTTCGGCGGAAAGGCCGTGGTAGTCAGATCCGCCTTGGGTCCCGATTCCACCGTTATCGACTGCCAGGAATCGGGTCGCGGGTTCTATGTGGACGGAGAAGGATATGAAGCAACTGTCGAATGCCTGACCATCCAGAACGGAAGTGCAAACGGGGGAGGCGGAATTCGGGTCGAAGCCGCCGCCACGGTTCGGAATTGTCGAATAGTCGGCTGCACGTCGTACACGAGCGGAGTAGGGGGAGGAATCCTCTCCTGGGACGCATCCACAAAGGTCTATGACTGTCTTATCGCAGAATGCAGCGGTCCCGGTGGGGGCGGGGGGATCCGCGCTTGGAAGGGTGTAACGGAGGTCCGTCGTTCGATCATCTCAGGAAACACTGGTTGGGGGGGAGGAGGGATCTCGTGCGATGGCCATAGGGCGGCCGTTTTCCTCGATAGTTGTCTCGTGATTGGAAACCTGTCTACCGGCGCGGGTGGCGGCATTGCCATTAGCGGTTTTGATGCGGCTCACCTCGAGTTTCGGCATACGACAATCGCGGGGAATCGGGCTCTCGAGTGGGGAGGGGGAGGAATATACTGCGGAAGCAACCCAGATGCCCCCCATGAGGGCCGTTGGTCGGTCCTTTGGGGAAACGATGCCCCAGAAGGGGCCGAACTCTATGACGAAAGCTGGGGTAACTTCATCTTAAGATACTGCGACGTGGATACCTCAGGGCTCATACCGCCGGGAGAGTGGCCCTATCAATCGATCTACACGGATCCGGTGTTTTGTGGACCGCGAGATGGGATGGAAGCACCGACGATTCTCGGCGACTACTCCCTCGACGCCGCATCTCCCTGCCTCCCCGAGAACAACCCGAACGGCCCCTTCCTCATTGGCGCGCTCGGCCAGGGGTGCGACGTCTACACCTCCGTCGCGGAGGGGGGCTCAATGCCAAGCCGCGCTTTCGGTCTCTTCGTTTCGCCCAATCCCACGACCGGCGAGGTGAGCCTCCGCTACTCCCTCCCCTCCTCCTCGTCCGTTCCCGTCACCATCTACGATATCCGCGGCCGCGTCGTCCGCGCCCTCGAAGGGAAGGATGCATCCGGTGTCCTCACCTGGGACGGACGGACCTCCTCCGGAATTGACGCCCCGGCGGGTGTGTACTTCGTGCGGATGGAAGACGGCGAGCGGACGGTGACGGAGCGGGTGGTGGTGATTCGGTAGTAGCCCACTTTCCCCCACCCGCCCCCTTCGATACGGACCTTCGGTCCTACTCAGGACAGGCTTCGATACACCGCCCAGAGGACCGGGCGGCACTCAGCCCGACCGGGGGGCCAGCATGCCGGCGGGGGGGGGCGGATCGGAGGAGGGAGGGGATCGGGGCAGGCTGGGACGCTCGTCGTGCGGCGGGTCATAACCCTCCCATTCTCCGGACGCGCGCAATCTGCGGTGCGCAGATCTTCCATGAGCTCCCCGGTTATGCCCCGGCCCCTCCCGA
>JBDROZ010000094.1:0-16718 GCA_043809585.1 Candidatus Eiseniibacteriota bacterium | reverse complement strand
CCGGAGGAGGCGCGCATCCTCCGGCGGGAGCTGGCGAGGCTGACCAAGAGACAGCGGGCGGCGTTCCTCCTCCACGAGTGGATGGGCTACTCCTTCGCCGAGGCGGGAAAGGCGATGGGCGTGAATGAATCGACCGCCCGGGTCCACGCCCACCGGGCGAAGGAGGCGCTCCGGAAGGCGCTCGAGTTCCCTTCCGTCTCCCCCCCTCACGGAAAACCCCAGGTGCAAACACAGGAGCAGCGGCCATGAAAGAACGGCTGGAGAGAAACAGGGCCCGCCTGACCGAGGCGGATGAGAGAAGGATCTGGCAGGCGATCACGGACGAACGAAGGAAGACGAAGAAGGCGCGGCCCGCGTGGTCGCGTTTCCGGATTCCCGCCTTCGCGGGGGCCGCGGTGGTGGCCGCGCTTCTGGTCGTCACCTATCTCGGGCAGACGCCGGGCGACCGGTCGGCGATCGAGGAGATGGCGAAGCCCCGAGCCCAGCGGATGGACGACCGGATGGAGCGCACGGCGCCGGCGCCGGAGACGACGGCGGTCTTCGAGGAGGAGGCGAAGGCGGAAGCGGACGAGGCGGAGTCCGTCGAAGGGGAACGGAAAGTGGAAGGCCGCGAGGAGAAACCCGTGGTCCATGAGGTGACCGATCTCGTCGCGAACAGTCACAGTGAGGTCGTGAGGGTGGAGGATCCCGAAGAACCCGAGATCGAGCAGGACCATGCTCCTTCCGGCGGCCGGCCGGATCTCGTGAAGGAGAAGGATGCGGGCACACAGGAGGCGCCGGCGCCGGCCTCCCCGAGGCTCCCGGATGGGAAGTTGTCGAGCAAGGTCGGGCTCACTTTCGACGAGGATCGGGAGAAAACCTCCCCTCCGGACGCCCCCTCGAAGGAGAAGAGCGGACGGTCCGACTTGGTCGGGGAAGCCCGCCAGGAGGCGAAAGGGGCGCCCGAGCCGACCCTCGGCGAGCCGCGGCGGATGGCCGTGACGTCGAGGATGCTCGCCGAGCCGGTCACGGACACGGCGCTCCGGAAAACGTTGCCCGCGCTGAGTTCCACCGTCTCGGAAGAGAAGAAGACCGGATCGCTTTCGGGGACCGTGAGAGACGCGGAGACGAGGAAGCCGATCGCTTGGGCGGACGTCCTTATCGATGGAACGGGCATGGGGGGGATCTCACGGCAAGACGGTACGTTCACGATCTTCAACATCCCCCCTGGCACGTACACGGTCATCGTCAACATGATGGGATATGCTCGGAAGATCTTCGAAGGCGTGAGCATTGAAGCGGGGAAAGCGACCTCATTGCACGTGGAACTGGGGGAGAGGCCCACGAAGATCGATACGATCGGCATCGGCGGAAAGATGGAATACGACCGCAAGAAATCCAACACCGAATCCAACACGGATAGGGAGAACTTCAAGATCCGGGCCCTGAACACCGTCACGGACGGGCTTTCGAGGCAACCGGGTGTGACCATGGATGCTCAGGGGAAAGTCCATGTCCGCGGCGGACGTGCCGATGCAACCCCGTTCACCGTCGCCGCCCCGGCGGACGGTTCCGGTTGGCCGGTCTCGGTCGGCGGAACGGACCCGGTGAACGGCGAGGCTTTCGACGCCATGTTCTTCGAGCATTACGGCGTGAACCCGTTCATCGACCCCGAAGAGGACAGCCTCGCCACCTTCGCCGTCGACGTCGACCGGGCGTCGTACACGCTCACCCGTTCCTATCTGTATCGAAACGCCCTGCCGCCGAAGGAGGGGATCCGGGTCGAAGAGTTCGTGAACGCCTTCACCCACGGCTACGAGCCGCCGAAGAAGGACGCCTTCGGGATTCACCTCGACGCCGCGCCGTCGCCGTTCGGCGAGGGGTACGTGCTTCTCCGGGTCGGCCTCAAAGGGCGTGAAGTCGAGGTGAAGGACCGGAAGCCGGCGGTGCTCACCTTCGTCATCGACGTGTCGGGCTCCATGGGCCGGGAGGACCGGCTGGAATTGGTGAAGTGGTCCCTTCTCTATCTACTCGACGAGATGACGGGCGAAGACCGGATCGGCATCGTGGTCTACGGAAGCCAGGCCCGGGTCGTGCTCGAGCCGACCGCCGCGTCGGACCGCCGCGCCATCGAGAAGGCGATCGCGTCGCTGAAGCCGGAAGGGTCGACCAATGCCGAGGCGGGGCTCCGGGTCGGCTACGAGATGGCGGGGCGCGCCTTCCGGAAGGACGCCGTCAACCGGGTGATTCTCTGCTCCGACGGCGTGGCGAACGTCGGCCGGACCGGCGCCGAATCGATCCTCGAACGGATCGAGAGCGAGGCGTCGAAGGGAATCGAGATCACCGCCGTCGGCTTCGGCATGGGGAACTACAACGACGTCCTGATGGAGCAGCTCGCCGACAAGGGGGACGGCAACTACTACTACGTGGACGTGACGAACGAGGCGAAGCGGGTCTTCCGCGAGAACCTGACCGGCACCCTCCAGACCATCGCGAAAGAGGTGAAGGTGCAGGTCGAGTTCGAGCCGGGGACGGTCCGGCGCTACCGCCTTCTCGGATACGAGAACCGGGACGTGAAGGACGAGGACTTCCGGAACGACCGGGTCGACGCCGGAGAGATCGGCGCCGGCCACGAGGTGACCGCCCTCTTCGAGGTGAAGCTCGAACGGAAGCCGAAAGGGAAGCGCCTCGCCGTCGTGCGGGTCCGCCACGAGGATCCCGAGAGCGGGAAGGTGACGGAGCGCTCCGAGTCGATCGGGATCGGAGACGTCCGGAAGACGTGGGGCGACGCGGACCCGACTTTCCGCATCGACGCGGCGGTCGCCGAGTTCGCCGAGATCCTCCGGAAGTCGTACTGGGCGCGGGAGAGCAGGCTGGACGCCGCCTATCGGCTCGCCCGGGACGCCGCCCACGATCTCGAGGAGAGCTCCGAAGCGAACGAACTCCTCGATCTCATCGACCGGGCGGAGCGGCTCATGGCGAAAGAGGCGGAGTGGTGGAAGAGCGACGACAGCTACCGCCCGGCCTGGGAGAAGAACGATCAAGACGACCGGTGATCGGACTCCGACGAACTCGGATTCCGCGCGGCGGCCCTCGGGGCCGCCGCTCTTGATTCTTCGCGTTCCCTCCGGAGTTACCGGCTACTTCTTCTTCTTCTGCTTCTGCTGCTGCGCCGACGCGCTGACTTCCTCCCCCTCCACCGAGAGGTAGACCTTCTTCGCGTCCGGGAACTCGAGCAGAAAACTCGACACCGGCTGCAGCACCAGACTCGCCACCGTCCGGGTCAGCTTGTGCGCTCCCGTTTCCGAGCTGAATCCCTTCTCGGCGACCAATGCGGTCACCTCCCGGGGGACCGCGAGGGCGATTCCCCGGTGCTCGAGTCGGGCCCTGATCCCCTCGATCTGGATCTCGGCGATCTCTTTCACCGTCTCCGGCGTGAGGGGATCGAAGAAGAGCACCTCATCGAAGGAGTTCAGAAAATCGACGGCGAAAAAGTCCTTGGTCGCCTGCTCCATCGCCTTTCGCTGCACCTCGATCCGCCGCCCCGGGTCCGCCGCCTCGAGAAAACCGACCTTCCGCCCCTTCTCCTCATCCTCCGAAAAGATGTTGTCCGAGTTCGCGATCACCACCACCGTGGCCGCCGAGAAGCTGAGCCGCCGCCCCTCCTCGTCCACGATCTGCCCTTCCTTCAGAACTTGAAGCAGAATCGGTCCGACCGTCGGGTGGGCCTTCTCGATCCCGTCGATCAGGAAGACCGCGTTCGGATTGCGCTCGATGAGCCCCGCGAGAACGCCTTTCGCCCCCGGAAGTCCCCGGGCGCCGAGGAGCTTCCGCGCCGCGTCTTCCCCCGTGTACTGGGCCATGTCGAGGTAGAGCAGGTGATCGACGCTGCCGTAAAGCTCCACAGCGAGGCGCCGGGCGAGCTGGTTCTTGCCGACGCCCGAGGGCCCGACGAAGAGGAACGAGCCGTCCGGGCGGTCCGGGCTCGCCGACAGATCGAGCTTCGCGACCCGGATGACGTCGGAAACCTTGCGCAGAACTTCGTCCTGCCCCTTGATGCACGCCCCGAGATTCTCCTGGAGCCGGAGCAAGTGCCCCCCCGCCCGGTCGTGGAGCTTCTCGACGGGGATGCCGAGTCGCTGGCTCACCGCATCGCCCACCGCGTCCGCGTCGACCACGGGCGTCTTCTTCTTCGTCGCCTCGCCGCGGACCACCGCGGAGGCGCACGCCTGGTCGAGGATCTCGAGCGCCTTCCCCGGAAGCACCCGGGAACGGAGGTAGTAGCTCGAAAGATCGATCGCCTTGTCCACCGCATCCTTGGTGATCTCGATGTTGTGGAAGCTCTCGAGCTTCGCCCGCGTCACGCGGAGGATCTTCCGGGACATGTCCCGGGAGGGTTCGGCGATCGCGATGGCGACCATGTTGTCCCGGATCCACGGGTGTTCGAAGAGCGCCTTCTGGTACCCCCAATCCGACATGGAGGCGATCACGTGGAGGTTCAGTTGCCGGGTCGCCACGTCGAGGAGGGCCGACGCCCCGGCCCCTCCGTTCGATCCGAGGAAATTCTCGAGCTGGTTGAAATAGAGGATCACGTCCTCGCGCTCCACCGCTTCCTTGATGGCGTGGAACAGGACCGTCTCGAAGTCGTCCGCGTCCTGGATGTAGGGGAGGACACTCGGCAGCGTAATCTCGAAGATGTGCTTGTTCCGGAGCTGGGGGGAGATCCGCCCCGACGCGATGCGCTCGGCCAGGCGGAGCACCATGGTCCGCTTGCCGACCCCCACCGGTCCATGAAGCAGCACGTTGTGGTTCGAGCGTTTTTGCAGCGTCTCGAGAAGCCGGATCACCTCCGACTTCCAAGGCACGATCGAACCGAAGCGCCGTTGGTAGAGCTGTTCCCCGAGATCGACGGAGATGCGGGAGAGGACCGACATCGGTTCGGCCGTTTCCTCCTCGGTCCCGATTCCCGGTTCCTGATCCATGAGGTCCTCCCCTTCACTCGTTACCGATTGGAGACTAGCCTTAATCCGGCAAGAAATCCCGGGGCAAGTCGCCGGCGCCCGCGAGAGCACGCCATCTGCCGCAGCGCTCTCATTCACCCATGCTTACATATCCATATCGTCGGATATGCTCCGCTTGATGAATGCGCGGCGCGGCAGCATCAGACGCACTCTCTCGCGTTTTCACTCGCGGTTCCTTGCCGAATCAAGGCTAGGCGGGCGTCCCCGGACTGTCAACGGTGATCGAAAGGCGTCCGATTCCTGAACAGTGCCGTACTATCTCGCACCTCTTCCGAGGCCCGGATCGGGCCGTCCCGGTCGCCGGGCCGGGGAGCCGAAGCGCCCCAAGCGGTTGCCCCGTCCGGCTCCGGATCCCCTCCGGGGGACCCCGGCACGCCCTTTGCGAGGGGGGCCGAAGGAATCTCCCCGACCGGCCGATATTCCGAGATGAGGGGGGGATACGCCCCTGATCCCCTCGGTGGAGGAGGCCCCGGATGCGGAGGAATCTCGGAAAGGCGGCGCTTGCCTGCTGCCTCGTGTTCACCGGTTGCGTGCCGAACGTCACGGTGCGGCGGAGCGCGCCCCCCGGTGAGAAGCCCGTCCGAAACGTGGCAGTCGTTCTTTTCCGGGACCACGGTTCCGGAAGCCCGCCCCTCACCGCGGAGGTGGCGACGGACGCGCTCTCTCTGGAATTGCAGAAGTACTTCCCCGATCTCGTCGACCGGTACCGGGTGCGGGATTGGCTTCGCGCGAAGGGGCTCCCCGACGGCGCCCTCAGCGACCCCGCGACCCGCGCCGCTCTCGGCGAGGATCTCGGCGTGGACGGCATCTTCACCGGGGCCCTCACCGGCTACGGCGACAAGCGCAGCTTCCTCGGGTGGAAGGGCACCCCCCACATCGGTCTCGAGTGCAAGCTGATCTTGACGAAGACCGGCGAGGAGATCCTCCGGGGGAGCGCGGCCGTGTCGGAGAGCTACCTGATTCCGGCGGAGAATCCACGGGATTTGGCGCTCTTCGGCGTCAGGAAGATGACCCGGGGGATGCGCCTCTCCGAGCGCTTCGGCCCTCCCGTGCTCACCCGGGACGATGCCCTCTGGCGACAGGCGATGGAGGCGTACGAGCGAAGGCGCTTCTGGGAGGCCGCCGAGGCGTTCGGCGCGATTCAGGCCCTTTACCGCCCCTCTGATCTCCGGGACGAAGGGGCGCTCTGTCTCGGTCGCTGCCTCGAGGAACTGGGGCTGCCCGAAGGGGCGGCCCGGACCTACGCCGCGTTGAAGACGGGGCCCATGGCCGCCCGCGCCCTCGCCCGGACCGCCGAGGTGCGGCGGCTCCAGGGGAGGACCGAGGAAGCGCTCCGGGCCGAGGCCGAACTCGCCTCCCGCTTCCCCGGAACGCCGGAGGCGGAGGGCGCGCTCTACTCTTCGGGCCTCGCCCTTCTCCGGTCGGGCGAGACCGCGGCCGGGCTCGCTCGTCTCACGGAGGTTCCGCCGAACGGGTCGTGGGGACGGTTCGCCCGGTTCGCCTCCGTGCCGATCCTTCTTTCCCGGGGGGATTCGGCGGCGGCGATCGACGCCCTCGTGAGCGCCGCGGCGGAAGGCGGGCTCACCGAGTCGGAGCGCCGTCTCGCCGAAGAGGCGCGGCTCGCCCTCGGACACCTTCACTACGACGCCGGCCATCTCGGCGAGGCGCTCCGCTGGTACGAGGCCGCCGCACGGGCCGGGTGCGAGGAAGCCGTTCTCGCCCTCGGCTGGATCGCCGCCGAGGAGGGCCGCCACGCCGACGCGATCGCCCTCCTCGCGGGCGTCACGGAGAGCGTCGATCCCCGGATCGCCGCGGAAGCGCTCCTCCTCCGCGGTTCGTGCCGGGTCCGCCTCGAGCAGTGGACCGAAGGGGGGGATGACTTCCTTCTCGCCCTCGCGGCGTGCGACCGGTGGAAGGAGGAGATCCCCCGGGTCGAGCGTCTCCGCGACGAGCGGGCCGCCGCCGCGGCGGAGCTTCTCGCCGAGATCGAACCGCGATCGGGCGAGATCGTCTCCCTCCTCACCACGGTCCGGGAGAAGGAGGAGGATGCGGTGCTCCGGGGGCTCCGGGCGCGGCACCAGGAACTCTCCCTCCGCGTCGAACGGACGGCCCGGGAGACGGAAGGCTGGTCGGAGGCGGAGCGGGAGGAAGGGCGACTCGCCGGGCTCCGGGAGCGGGCCGAATTCTCGTACGCCCAGGTGCTCTACCAGAACGGCGCGGGGAACGGGGACGGGCTCCTCGTCGGCGCCCGGGACGAGAACGGAGGCGGACGATGAAGAGGCTCGCGGTGGCGGGCGCCCTCGCGGCGCTGGTCGTTTCGGGAGCGGCCTTCGCGGCGGGCGGGGGGGACGCGGAAGTGGTCTTCGCCGACCGGAGCGTCCGGAGCGGCCGGGTCCTCTCCCTCGACGCCACGGACCTGGTGCTCCAGGAGAACCCCCGGGCGACGCCCCGTCTCATCCCCCTCGCCGAGATCCGCCGGATCCGTTTCGACGGGGGGCCGTCCCTGGCCTTCGCCCCCGTGGAAGACCCGGCGGCGGGCGAGGGGGGGGCGGGCGGTTCGTCGATCCGCTCCACTCCGTGGGTCGGCCGGGACGATCTCGTCCTCAGCCGGGGGGAGGCGGCGTGGAACTCGGTCCCCCGGGGGATCGTGATCGGCACCGTCGCGATGCTCTTCGCCGACGGCGCGGAGCAGAAGGCGCTCGTCTTCGCCGCGGCCTTCAGCCTGCAGTTCGGCGTCTCCCTGGCGATGGGCTGGTGAGGGGGTGAAGATGAACCGAATCGCCCTCGCCGGGATCCTGCTTCTCGCGGCCCTCCCCTGCCGGGGGGGGAACCCGGACCCGCGGGAGGTCCGGGACCGGTCGATCGCCTCCTTCGAGGCCCTTCTCGAACGCTATCCGGACACGGAGATGCAGGCGCCTTCCCTCCTCATGCTGGGAAACCTCTACGCCCAGCGGGAAAAGGAGTCGTACTTGGACGCCGTGGCGCGCCACGACTCGCTCGCCGCCGCGGGGGAGGATCCCGGAGAGGAGCCGGTGCTCGAGTACGCCGCCGCCATCGACGCCTTCCGCCGGGTCGCCGCCGTGGGCGCCGGCTTCCCCGGCCATGCCGAGGCGCTGCACGCCCTCGGGGTCTGCTGCGACGAAGCCGGGCGGACGGCCGAGGCCGAGAGCTGTCTCGTCGCCGCCGCGGAGGCGACCTCCTCCGACGAGATGCGGGCGGCCGCCCTTCTCCGGCTCGGCGATCTCCGGTTTGCCTGGGCGCTCTGGGCGGGCGCCCTCGAGGCGTATGAAGGGGCGCGGGAGGCGGGCGCGGGCCCGTCGGCCCAGAAACTCGACTACCGGACCGGCTGGTGTCTCCTCAAGGGGCGCGACTACGAAGCCGCCGGCGCGCGGTTTCGGAGCGCCTCGGACCGGGCGTGGTCGGGAGCGGGCGATGACGGGGAAGCGGGGCCGGCCGAGATCCTCCGTTCCCTCGCCCTCGTTCAGGCGGAGACAAACCCTTCGGACGTCAATGGATTCGCGGCGCGCTTCCCGGAGGGGGCCTACCGGCGGGCGGCGCTCGTCGCCCTCGGGATCACCCTCCTCGACCGGGACCGCCCGGAGGCGGCGGCCGCGGCCTGCCGGGAGGCGCTCTCCATCGACGCCGCCGGAGCGGACGCCCCCGAGATCCACGACCGGCTCGTCGAGGCGCTGACCGCGGCGGACCGGAAAGAGGAGGCGGGCCGCGAGATGGAAGCCCTTCTCGCCGCGTACGGCCCGGGCGCCCCCTGGTACCCGGTCCACGGCGCCGGGGAAGCGCACCGGGAACGGCTCCTCCGACACGCGTGGAACGGGGCGCTCCTTCGATTCCGGGCCGGGTCGGACGAAGACCTCGCCGTCGCGGCGGACCTCTTCGAGACCTACGCCGAGGAACTCGGCGGCGCGGAGAACCGTTCCCGGGCGAGGCTCTTCGCGGCGGAGGCGAAGTTCCGGCTCGGCGACTACGGCGGGAGCGCCGCCCTCTACGACCGGGTCGATCCGGACGCCGTGCCGGACGAGGACCGGGAGGAGGCGTTCCGGGGGGCGGTGCTCGCCCACGAGAAGATCGACGGCCACGAGACGCCGATGGGACTCGCCGCGATCCGCTACGCCGAAGCGTATCCGGCCTCGGAGGAGGCGGCGAAAGCGCTCCTCCTCGCGGCGGAACGACTCGAGGCGGCCGGGAAGATCTCGTCGGCCCTCGGCCTTTGCGAGCGGGTGGCGGAGCGAGGGGGGACGGCGTACCGGAACCGGGCGGAGGCGCAGGCGGCGGCGCTCGCCGCGCGGCTCGGCGACCGGGGGGCGGCGGAGGAGTGGTTCCGACGGAGCGCCGAGTCGGCAAAGGACGAGAAGGTGCGCGAGGAGCGGCTCGAGCGGGCCGCGGCGAGCGCCCTCCTGATCGCGGCGGAGCGGGAGGAGCAGGGGCTCTGGGCGGCGGCGGCCGAGGCGTATCACCGGGTCACCGTGGAGTACCCCGGCTCGGCGGCGGCGGGGGACGGGCTGCTCGGGGAGGCGGCCTGCCGGATCCGCTTCGGGACGGACGGGACCATGCTCGCCCTCGCCGACCGGATCGCGGCGGAACTCGCCGGCCAGGAGGAGGCGCGGGAGACCCTCCGGCGGTGCGCCGCCGAGGCGGCCGGGGAAGAGCGCCACGGCCTCGCGGCGGGATTGCTCGGTCGGGCGTTCCTCGTCGCGGGGGAGGCCTCCGACCTCGGCGACGCCGGCGGGGCTTGGGAGATGGCGGGGAACCCGGAGGGGGCGGCGCTCGCCTACGCCGAGATGGAGGCGGCCGCGAACGGTTCGGACGGGGCCCCGGAGGCGGCGGAGCGGCTCGGCCGGGTGCTCGCGCGGCTCGGCCGCCACGAGGACGCCGCGGCGGCGTTCGACCGCTCCCGGTCCGGGCGCCCGGACGATCACGAGGTTGCGCTCCTCGCCGCGGACGCGTGGCTCGCCGCCGGCGAAGAGGAGAAGGCGGAGGAACGCTACCGGGCGGCGGCGGAGAGGGCGGAGGCGAAAGGGGCCGACGACCTCGCCGAGGCGAAGGCCCGGCTCGGTCTCGCGAGGATCCTCCGGCGGCGCTTCGACGAGGCCGTTCCGGCCTGGCGGGCGGGGGGGAATCCGGAGAGGGCGGGAAGCCTGATGGAGGAGGCGATCGGGGCCTACCGCTCGGCCATCGCCCTCCGCTTCGAGGGGATCACGGAAGAGGCCGCCCGGGAGGCGTCGGTCCTTCTCGAGCGCTACGGCCGCGCCGCTTTCCTCCGAGAGTGGGACCGGGGACGGGTCGCGGAGGCCTCCGTCGTCGACCCCTGGTTCGCCGATGCCGCGGCCCTCGCCGCCGCCGCGGGGGAGCCGGTTCCCCCTCTCTACGCCGATCTCGCCGACACGCTCGCCCGCCGCGCGGACGACCGGGTCCGGGAGGTGGGGCTTCCCCCGGACGCCTTCGACGACTTCGAAAAGGGGTCGGACCTTCTCGCCCGTTATCTCGCCGCCCTCGAAGGGGCGGAGGTGACCGCCGAAGTGGCGGCGGCGCTCCTCGAAAAGGAGGAGACCTCGGGGGGGGGGCGGAGCGGGGGCGCGAAAGAGAAGACTCGCCCTCATTCTGGTCACCGGGGATCGCCTCGAAGAGGGGGCGGACGAGATCCGCCGCTCCCCCTCCCCTCCGGGCCTGGACGAAGAGGAGGACCGGATCTACCGCTCCCTCCTCGAAGAGAAGGCGAGGGAGTACGAGGAGCGGGCCCGGCCTTGGATCGCCGCCGCCTCGGTCGCGGCCCGCGCGGCCGATTCCCCCCGGATCAGCCGGCGGGACGGGAACGAAACCGGATCGCCCGAAGGAGCCTTGCCGTGAAACGAATCATCTTCGTCCTGACCGGTCTCTTCCTCGTCGTCGGGGCCGCCGGCGTCGCCGCGGGGACGACCAAGGAGGAGGAGCCCCGCCGGCAGGTGGTGGACCTGAACAGATTGGAAATCGAAGGCGAAGTGCCCGTCCCGACGACGCTCTTCATCCGGGAGCGGGGGCCGGGCGCGCCCCACGAGCTTTTCGCGCTCCGGCGGAGTCTTCCCCCGGGATGGCTCCGGCCGGTCGTGAAGTCCGCGTTCGATCGGGAAACCTGGAACCTGGTGGACCGGCGGAAACGCTGATCCCTTCCGGTGCGGCCGAGCCGCCCGGGAATCGCAAGGAGAAGAGGACCATGAAGAGGACTATCGTGATCTGGGGGCTCGTCGCCTTCGGCTTCGCCGCGGCGGCGGAAGCGCCGGCCGTCGACCCGGAAGGGCTGGAGTCGGCGGTGACCTCGACCGCAGCGTCCGGGGCGGGACCGTCCGCGTTCGCCCGCCTCGTCTCGTTCGCCGCGGGCTCCTTCACCGGCGCCGGCGCCCCCTTCATGTGGGCGATCCTGCTCGTCTCCGCGTTCTCCGTGACCGTGGCCGCGGAGAAGGGGGTGTTCCTGTTCCTCCGGGCGACGAAGGGGGACCGGGACACGTTCGATCACCTGATCCGTCTCGTTCGGGATCGGCGGGTCGAGGAGGCCCGGGCGGTGGCCGACCGCTCGAACACGCCCTTCGCACGCATCGCCGCCTCCGTCCTCCGGGTCCGCCACGGCCACCGGAGTGAAGAGGTGCAGAACCTGATGGACGAGGCGTACCTCCGGGAGGTCCCGGCCATCGGGCGGCGCATCCCCCTTCTCGCGGTGTCGGCGAACCTCGCCACCCTCCTCGGGCTCCTCGGAACGATCGTCGGTCTCATCATGGCCTTCGATGCGGTGGCGAACGTGCCGGCCGTCCAGCGGACGGCCGCCCTCGCGGCGGGCATCTCCATCGCCATGGCGACCACCGGGTTCGGGCTCGTGGTGGCGATCCCGACGCTCGCGGCCCACGGCCTCCTCGGCTCCCGGGCGGACCGGGTCACCGAAGAGATCGAGTCGCGGCTCGCCGTGATCGCGAACCTCGTCCACGAGTGGAACCGGAAGACCCAGGACGACCCGTACGAAGAGTCGAAGACCGGAATCGCCGAGCGGCGCGAGCGGCTCGTCGACTACGTCACGGCCGGGGAGATCGGATGATTCCCCTCGGGCGCGGAAGATCGGTGAAGGAGCGGACCGCCGAGATCGACATGGTTCCGATGATGAACCTCTTCACCGTTCTCGTGCCGGTGTTGCTTCTCGCGGCGGTCTTCGCGAACATCACCGTGCTCGAACTGGAGATCCCCCCCGTGGGGAGCGGCGAGAGCGGCGTGAACCGCTCCGCCGAGCCGACCCCCCTGAACCTCGTGGTGATCGTTTCCGAGGAGGGCGTCACCGTCGGCGGCAACGGCGGGTTTCTTCCGTCGGTCCTTCGGGAGGGCGGCGTCTACGACGTCGAACGGGTCGGCGTCCTGCTCGCGGGCGTGAAGGAGAAGCACCCGGGCGAGACGCGGGTGACCGTGGCCGCCGAGTCGGGCATCCCCTACGAAGAAGTGGTGGAGCTGATGGACCTCTGCCGCGCCGAGGGGTTCGCCGACATCGCCCTCTCCGCCCTTCACGACGGGCCTCCGGCGGCCGGGGGAGGAGAGCGATGAGACCGGGCCGGCGGACGAGGAGGAAGAAGGGCGCTCCCGGGGGGCTCGCGCTGACCTCCCTGGTCGACATCCTGACCATTCTTCTCATCTTTCTGCTGATGTCGTTTTCCCCGGAGGGGGCGCTGCTCCATGCCGCCCAGGATCTGGAGCTGCCCGAGTCGATCTCGAAGGAAGGCGTCACGGAAGGGGATCTGGTCCTCGCCCTGACCGAGCATGGCGTCACCCTCGGGGAGGAGACGGTCGTTCTCGAGGTCGATCTCCTCGCCGACGGGCCGCTCCTCCTGCCGGGCCTCGCCGCGGCCCTCGAACGGGCGTCGGGAGGCGATCCGGCGGGTCGCCGAATCCTGGTCGAGGGGGACCGGCGGGTGCCGTTCCGCCTCCTCTACCGTGTGCTGTTCACCTGCCACCAGGCGGGATTCGGCGATCTCGCCCTCGCGGCGTACCAGAGAGAGGGCGCCGCCGGGGAAGGAGGCGTGTGATGACGGACCCGGACCGGCTGACCCGGATCGCGGGGGAGGACAACCGCCGGCTCCGGCGCATCGGCCTCGTTTCCCTCGCCGCGCATCTGGTGATCGGCGTCGGCATCCTGAGCACCGACATCGAGGCGATCGCCCCGGGGATCTACACGGTGGACGAACGCCAAGCGATCACGCTCACCCTCGCCGAGGAGACGCCGAAGGCGCTTCTCGCCATCCGTCCGCCCGATCCGGTGCCGCCGGCGCCGTCGAAAGTCGTGGTCCGGAAGCCGGGGAGCCCGGACGGCGAGAAACCCCCGGAGGGGCGGAAGAGCGGCGGGGGCGGCGGCGATCCCCTCGCCCGGGTGACGAAGCTCGGCGTGCTCGGCCGCTCTTCGGGGAGCGACACGGGGACGCGGGTCTCCTCGGTGGAGGGGGGCGTGACCCACGCGTCGGACGGCATCGCCCAGGTTCTCCGGGGCGTGGGCGAGACGCGACGCAACGCGGGCGGTCCCGCGAAGGGGGAGCCCGGGATCGGTTTCGGCGAGGGGATCGGGAGCGGCTTCGGGGGCGGCAAGGCGACGCAGCGGGCCGAGGACCTGGTCGCCTCCTTCGGCGACGGGAGCGGCGAGGCGCTGGTGCTCGAGAAGAGGGGCGCCCTCGGCGACGGCGACGATCTGCCGTTCATCGAAGGAGGGAGCTGCCGGGACGAGCACTCGATCGCCACCGTCGTTCTCGGGCATCGCGGAGGCGTCCGGGGCTGTTACAATCGGAGCCTTCTCGGCGATCCGGACCGGGAGGGGGAGGTCGGCGTCCGGTTCATCATCGATCCGGGGGGGACCGTGACGTTCGCGGAGGTGACGGGTCGGGGCTTCCACGACCCGGAGATGGAAGAGTGCATCCTGTCGCGGATCCGGGAGTGGAGCTTCGGACCGGAGCCGGGGTGCGAGACGGTCGTGCGCTATTCGTTCCACTTCTCGTCCGGGTCGTAGGCGAGTTCTGATAGTAGGAGTACGGTCGGGTCCTGTCTGCGGCTGTCCGCTGCAGTGCTCGCCAGTCGCGCTTTGACGGGGACGGATCGCTCAGCCGGTCCGTCCCATCTGTTCTTCGCTGTCGAAGGAGCACGCGAACTCGGGCGCTTGGTGGCTGCGCTCCTCGCGGACCCCTGCCGCAGCCACCCGCCCGTGGCGGGGAATGATCAGCAAGGACTGCCGAAGAGACTCGGCCCCGGCCGAGAAGTGGAGGTGGGGGGGGTGTGGCGTCCGCCCACCTGGGCGCACCGGGCTTCTTCGTTCGTTCGTACCGCGCTCGGGTCTCCCCATCGGCGCGGCTCTCCGAACCGGGCGCGGCCAACACGAAGACGACCTTCGAACACCCGGGAAGGCAGTCCCTTTTCTCATCTTCAAATGGGGCAACCACGCCTTCGTTCATCCCCAGTAAGGTCCCGCCGGCCACCTGCCGTCTTTCCGGACCAAGTTCCGCGCCGGCAGTCCTTGCCGAGAATTCGCAACGACGGGCGGGTGGCCGGGGGGACGGGGGGCGGATGAAGCGGCGAGTTGCCGGGAGCGCCGGCGGGCTCCATGCCGGCCACCGGAAGATCGAGTAGGCGCGGACGGCTTGTCTGAGCCGCCATCCACCCCCCGTCCCCCCGGACAGGACCTGCCCGTACGAGTATTTTCATCGGCCCCGATTCGACCGTCTCGACCGTCGGAGACTGGAATCCGCCCCCCCCGGAGTGGTTGCCCCAATCCCGTCCCCGCGATATACTTACCCTCACAATGTCCGGTTCGAAAGCGAGAAGGGGGGACGCCATGAAGGTCCGCTGGCTCGGCCACTCGGCCGTGATGCTCGAGGGAAGCAAGAAGATCCTGATCGACCCGTTCCTCACGGGGAACCCGGCCGCCGCGATCGCGGCGAAGGACGTCACCGAGTGCGACTTCGTCGTCGTCACCCACGGCCACGGCGACCACATCGGCGACGCCTTCGACATCGCCGAGGCGACGGGGGCCACGGTGGTCTCCATCTTCGAGGTGACGAGCGAAGCGGAGGGGAAGGGCCTCCCCGTGGAGCCGATGAACATCGGCGGCAGCATCGAGACGGGAGGCGTCCGGTTCTCCATGGTGGCGGCGACGCACTCGTCCCCGGGATCGGCCCCGACGGGGATGATCGTCGAGATGGACGGCAAGACGGTATATCATATGGGCGACACGGGGCTCATGGCCGACATGGCCCTGCTTCCCGAGTTCTTCGACATCGACCTGGTGCTGGTTCCCTGCGGGGACCGGTTCACCATGGGTGCTCCGTCGGCGGCGAAGGCGGTGGAGATGGTGAAGGCAAAGCGGGCGGTCCCGATTCATTACGGGACCTTTCCGGTGATCGACGCCTCGCCGGACCGCTTCGCGCGGCTCGCCCGGAAGCACACGGATGTGCTGGTCATGAAGCCCGGGGACCAGTTCGACATGTAGATACGTTGAGCCATAACGGCTGTTTTTGCAACGGATAA
This sequence comes from Candidatus Eiseniibacteriota bacterium, assembly GCA_043809585.1. GTDB lineage: Bacteria > Orphanbacterota > Orphanbacteria > Orphanbacterales > Orphanbacteraceae > JBDROZ01. Next base: position 1,191 of record JBDROZ010000094.1, on the reverse strand, counting down.
CGGCTTGTATCTCGAGTCGATTCGAGACATGTCTCCGCCCCCTTCGGGGCCGGAGGTCCGGGGGAGGTCTTTCCCCCGGTTTTCGCCAAACCGGAAGGAGTAGCGTTCTCCCTTCGGATGGGGGATAGTGAGACGTTCCCGGGGCCGGGAGACGGTCCGCCGGTGGGCGGGAAGGGCCCATCGGAAGAGGGAGGTGAGTGAGTCGCCATGACCTGCGCGACCTGCGGGAGCGCGAACGCGATCGAGAATTGCTATCGGTGCGATTCATGGATCTGCGAGGAATGCGCGCAAGATCACGAAGGCTATTACGTCTGCCAGATTTGTTACGGCGAAATGACCGGTGAGTCGTACGACGAGGAGTTCGACGACGATCTGGATTTCGAAGGAGAAAAACCGGAGAAGAAAGCGGACGGAGACGACGTCGAGGAGGACGACGAAGAGGACTGCCTTTGATCGTCCGCCGGCTTCGATCAAGTCCCACGGGAGCGATGGGCCCGTCGTACCGGCGCGGGGCGACCTTTTTGGAGGAGGAGCGGAAGTGCGAGTTCGCAATCATGGGAAACGGGACGAGATCGGAAGGAAGATGACGCGGGTCGCCCTCGGTCTGGCCGCGTTTCTGCTTCTCTTCGGGGCCGCCGACGGGGGACAGCGCACCGAGAATCTCTGGAATGACATCTCTCGGAAGTACGCGGGCCAGAGTCTCGTTTGTCTTCAGGACAAGTTGGTGGTGGACGCCGAATACACCGGCGACGTGCAGCGCCGGGACGTGTCGGATACGGAGCGGGGCGGTCTCTCGTCGGACCGGAGCGCCGAGGTGGCCCTCGGATCGAAGTACACCACCATCAACCGCTACACGAAGAAGTTCGCCGTTCTCGACGAGGCGGGCGCCGCCGCCATGCGCGAGTACGTCGTTCCCTACTGGGCGGGCCAGGTGATCGCCCACCACAGCGCCGAGGTGGTGAACCGGGAAGGGAAGCGGGTCGAGATGCCGGGGGATCTCATCGAGGTCCGGTCCGCGTATCCGGAGGAAGGGGAGATCTACCAGCGTGTGAAGGATCTGGTCTTCCGCTTCGACGGCATTCCCGTCCCGTGCGTGCTCATCCTGAACTACACCCTCGAGGGAGAGGAGGCGTTCGGCTACACGGACCGCCTCTTCGCCGCGCCCGTGCCGACCTACCTTCAGGAGATGCA
>JBDROZ010000093.1:0-2023 GCA_043809585.1 Candidatus Eiseniibacteriota bacterium | reverse complement strand
CCGCCTCTTCGGGAAGGTCGATGCGGATCGTCGTCCGGGGGTTGAACGGGTTCGGTTCGTTCCCCTGGATCGGGAACCGTGAGGGCGCGTTCGATTCATCCACGCCGGTCGCGATGCTTCCGAAGAAGACGCTCCGCCCGTCGAGGGCGAGATGGCTGGCGTGGGCGATGATGTCGGAGAAGGGGAAGGCGTCGAAGTCGAACGCTGCAAGGTCGAATCCGAGGGCGGCCGATACGTGCCGCCACGCGAGGGCGCCTCCCTCGCCCGGCGCCGGAGGAGCGGTCGGCGGAAGCCACGGGACGAGCATGGAGAGACGGTCGCCGGGGAGCAGAAACCTCCAGAAGACGGAATCGCCCGCGGCGTTCTCGAGGCGCGCCATGTGCAGATCGACGGCGGGGCTCCCCGAGACTGGATTTTCCGTGTCGCTCCAGGAGAAGAGGCCGTTGTCGTACGAGAGATCGAGGGGAGAGAAGAAATCGTCGATCGTCTCCGAGTAGGTCTGGCCGTGGGCGGACCGGTTCATGGCGACCAGGACGTCGTCGCCGATGTCCGAGTCGAAGGCCACCGCCGGGAAGTAGGTCATGCCGGCGAATTCACCCGAGGCGGCCGTGGTCGTCAGGGAGACCGATCCGCCGCAGGGGCCCGCGCCTCCGGGGCAGGAGATCGAGCCGATGCCGAGGGGCGCGAGTCGGCCGTTGCCGTTCGCCCCGTCCAGGTCGCCGGCGGAGATGCACCAGGCGGTGCCGCTTTCCGGCAGGTTCCCGACCGTGAGCCCCACGGTGTTCACGAGATCCGGGTCGACGAACAGATCGGCGGAGGCCGACGGCCCGGTCACGGTGATATCCAGGATATCCGTCTCCCGCCAGTGGAGGGCGGGAATCAGGTCCATGATATCGACGGCGTTCGCCAGATCCTGGAGGGCGATCCGCCCCGAGAGTGCGGTGAGTGTGAAATCGCCGGCCTCGAGGAGGAGTCCGTAGTGATCCTTAACGATTTCCGTGAGAACTTCGTACTGGGAGGGGATGAACATGTTCGAGGGAACGGCGAAAGGCGTTCCCAGAATGTCGAGTGTGTCGGGCGGACCGAACAGACTCCCCATATCGAAGGCCATCATGTCTTCCATGGAGAGGGCCGGAAGGACGATCGCCATGTCCAGGTTCCCGTCACCGAGGTTGAACGCGCCGTTGTTGACGTCGATACCCGAGACGAAATCACCGACCTCGTACTCCGCCCCGGCGGTGGTGATCGGATCGAGGGGAAGGACGAGGTCGTCGCCGTTCACGTCGAGAATCGTGAAGTAACCGTACCCCGCAAAGCCCGCCGTCACGGTCACCGGTCCCGTCAGGCCCGGGTCGGCGAAGGTGATCTCCCCCGCGCCGTCGGTGAATCCCCAGTTCCCGGGGAAAGGCCACCCGTCGTAAAGGCCGACCATGACGAACGCACCCGGGAGGGGCGCCTGCGTGTTCCCGTCGATCACACGGACGCCCAGGGACCCGTTGATCGGACTCCCTCCGGTTCCTCCTGAGGGATCGGTGGCATATGCGATCACTGGAAGGCAAAGGACCAGGAGGACAAGCAGGACGGGGAGGGGAACCGGGCGGCGCGTGGGGACCATCGGACGACCTCCTCGGAAAGATGGGCCGGAGAGCGGACGGCCTTTCGGCGATCCGATCGATTCCATGCGATTCATCGTGCCGGGCAACGGCGGACGGGGAGACATCGAAGACGCTTAATGTATACCACACTTAACCAGATGAAGTCAAGCAAGTTAGCCGGCGGCGACCGGAAAAGGCCCATTAGCGAAAGCGATGCGTCCTCCCTCCGTGTCGAGATCGCCGTCGGGCGGCAATCCTCCCGCGGGGCCCCTCGATCCGCGGGGCGAGGAACTCGGCCAACCCCGGAGGGATGATCGCATGTGACTTTCGCGAGAGGATCCCTGTCGATCCCGAGGGGGATCATCTCTTGTGCTGAAGCGCGCGGCCTGTTCCTGTTTGTGAGGGCCGGCGGTCCGACATCCTGAGCC
>JBDROZ010000092.1:0-13171 GCA_043809585.1 Candidatus Eiseniibacteriota bacterium | reverse complement strand
GCCCGACGGAAGGCGGAGAACGGCGTAGCCACCCTCCTTCGCGAGGAGTTGGGCGAAGGAGCCCGCGCTCCGGGCGATTTGGCCCCCCTTGCCGGGACGCATCTCGATGTTGTGGATCTGGCTCCCGAGGGGAATCCGCCGGATCGGCAGCGTGTTCCCGTCGCGGATCTCCGAGTCCGGTCCGTCCTCGACCGGATGCCCCACGTTCACGCCGTTAGGCGCGAGGATGTACCGGCGCTCGCCGTCGGCGTAAAGCACGAGCGCGATCCGGGCCGACCGGTTCGGATCGTACTCGATCGCCTCGACCTTGCCCGGCACGCCGCCCTTGTCCCGGCGGAAATCGATCATACGGTAGCGCCGCTTGTGGCCGCCGCCCCGCCACCGCATCGTGATCCGCCCATGGTTGTTTCGCCCGCCCGAACTCTTGAGGGGCTTGATCAGCGCCTTGTTCGGCCTGTCCTTGGTGACCTCCGCGAAATCGGAGATCGCCGTGAACCGGAGCGTCGGCGTGGTCGGTTTGAATTTCCGAATGCCCATGACCTCAGTTCCCTCTCTCGATCACGCCGCAGGCTAGACCTGCTCGAAGATCGGGATGCTCTCTCCCTCGCGAAGGGTTACGGATGCCCGCTTCCGGTCCGGGGTCTTTCCCGCGAACCGCCCGCGGCGCCGGATCTTACCCCGCTTGTACCACGTGCTCACGTTGTCCACGTGAACCTTGAAGATCTCCTCCACGGCGCCCTTGATCTGGATCTTGTTCGCCCGCGACGCGACCTCGAACACGTACTTCCGGTCCGCCTCGCGCATGTTGGAGGTCTTCTCCGTCACCACGGGCCGAAGGATGATCTGTCTCGCGTCCATGGCCCTACTCCGCCTTCTCTACGAACACCTCGAGCGCCTTCGCCGTGAAGACGATCCGCCCCACGTTGATGGCGTCGAAGGTGTTCAGGTTGTTCGCCGTCGTCACGAAAAGCCGGGCGAGATTCTCGACCGACTTGAACAAGTTCGCGTCGTACTTCTCCACCACGAGGAGGCACTTCTCGTTGTTCTTCGCCACGCTCTTCCAGAAGTCGGCGAAGGGCTTTGTCTTCGGAGCGTCCATCACGGGGCAATCATCGACGACCGTGATCGCGCCGTTCTTGGCCTTGTCCGAGAGAACCGACTTCAGGGCGAGACGCCGAACCTTTCGCGGGACCTTGATGGAAAAGTCCCGCGGTTTCGGCCCGTGAATCCGGCCGCCGCCGATCCAGAGGGGCGAGGTGCTCGTTCCGGCCCGGGCGCGCCCGGTGCCTTTCTGGCGCCAGGGGCGGGCGTCCGAGCCGCTCACCTCGTGGCGGGTCTTCGTGGAGGAGGTGCCTTGGCGCTGGTTCGCCAGGATGCACTTCACCGTCTCGTAGACGGCCTGCTCCTTCGGCTCGATGCCGAAGGTATGATCGGGGAGTTTGACCGCCCCCTTCGCCTGGCCGTCGAACGTCTGTAGAGTCGCTTCCGCCATGACTCGCTCCCTAGACCTTGATCTCGATATCGACACCGGCCGGGAGATCGAGGCGCCCGAGGGCGTCGATCGTCTGCGGCGTGGAGTCGTAGATCTCGACCAGGCGCTTGTGCGTCCGGATCTCGAACTGCTCCCGCGACTTCTTGTCGATATGGGGCGACCGGAGGACGGTGTAGACCGTCCTCTTCGTGGGAAGGGGGATGGGTCCCGCGATGCGGGCGCCGGTCCTCTTCGCCGTCTGAACGATCTCGGCCGTCGACTTGTCGAGAACCTCATGATCGTAGGCGCGCAATCGAATTCGAATCCTCTGACCTGCCACGCTCATCACCTCCGCGGCGTCGGCTCCGCCGCGCCTACCGGTCGAATGGCTTGCCCGCCCCCGCTCGGGGCGCCGCATCGCATCGAACTCCGGGCGCCGCGCGGGCTCCGAGCCAAACCGCCCCGTACGCCGCGCCCGTCGTATTCTGTTTTCTTCGCGCCCCTACAGGCCCCTCATGCGGTTGATCATCGCTTCCGCGATCCGCTTCGGCACGTCTTCGTACCGGAGGAACTGCATGGTGTAGATGGCGCGTCCCTGGGTCAGCGACCGAATCGAGGTCGAGTACCCGAACATCTCCACGAGCGGGACGACCGCCGTAACCACTTTGGCGTCCGCGCGCTGAACGGATCCCGAAATCTGGCCCCGGCGCCCGTTCAGATCGCCGATCACCGCCCCGAGGTACTCCTCGGGCACCACGACTTCCACTTCCATCACCGGCTCGAGGAGGGCGGGTTCCGCGTTCCGGATCGCCTCCTGGAGCGCCATGGAAGCGGCGCCCGCGAAGGCGGCGTCCGTCGAGTCCGTGTCGTGGTACGAACCACCCACGAGCTTCGCCTTCACGCCGGTCATCTCGTAGCCGGCCAAGACACCGCTCCCCATCGCCCCCCGAAGCCCTTGCTCCACGGCGGGGATGAACTCCTTCGGAATCACCTCCGTCGGAATACCGTTCTCGAAGACGAGGCCTTCATCCACGCCGGCCGGCTCCACTTCGATCACCACGTGGGCGTACTGGCCGCGGCCGCCCGCCTGGCGCTCGAACTTCATATCCGAGCGGCCCGCGCCTCGGATCGTCTCGCGATACGCGACCTGCGGCTTGCCGACGTTCGCGCCGACCCCGAACTCCCGGGCCATGCGCGTGGTGATCACGTCGATGTGAAGCTCGCCCATTCCGGAAATGATCGTCTGGCCCGTGTCCTCGTCCACGCGGTAGCGAAAGGTCGGGTCCTCCTCCGCCATCTTCTCGAGGGACGAGTTCAGCTTCTCCTCGTCCGCTTTCGTCTTCGGCTCGATGGCCACCGAGATCACCGGCGCCGCGAAGGTCATCGACTCGAGAACGATCGGATGGGCCTCCTCGCAGAGGGTGTCCCCGGTGGATACGTTCTTGAGTCCCACGGCCGCCACGATGTCGCCGGCGTAGATCTCGCGGATCTCCTGCTGCTTGTTCGCGTGCATCTGGAGAAGCCGCCCGATCCGCTCTTTCCGCCCCGTTCGCGGGTTCAGGATCTGGTCACCGCTCTTCAAGGTCCCCGAGTAGGCCCGGAGATAGGAGAGCTTGCCGACGTAGTAGTCGGCGCTGATCTTGAAAGCCAGGGCGCAGAACGGGTCCGAGTCGCTCGCCTTCCGCACGACACCGTCCTCCGTCTGGGGATGGAGACCCGAAACCGGAGGCACGTCCAGGGGGGACGGAAGGTAATCGACGATCGAGTCGAGCAATCTCTGTACCCCCGTGTTCTTCAGAGCCGACCCGCAGAGCACCGGCATCACGTGCACACCGCACACGGCCGCCCGGAGGGCCCGCTGGATGTCCGCACCGGAGACCGGCTTGCCCTCGACGTACTTTTCGAGAAAGCCGTCGTCGTGCTCGGCGATCGCCTCGAAAAGCTCGCCTCGGGCGGTTTCCGCCGCATCCCGCATGTCCGACGGGATTTCCCCCTCTCGGAACGAGACGCCCAATTTTTCCGAGTCGTAGACCACCATCTTCATCCGCACCAGGTCGATCAGTCCCCGGAATCCTTCCCCTTCGCCGACCGGGAGCTGCATGGGGACCGCGTTCGCCCCCAGCTTTTCCCGCATCATCCGCACGGCCCGGCGAAAATCGGCCCCCACCCGGTCCATCTTATTGATGAACGCGAGGCGCGGAATATGATACTTGTCCGCCTGGCGCCAGACCGTCTCGGACTGGGGTTCCACGCCCCCGACGGCGCAAAAAACCGCGACTGCGCCGTCCAGCACCCGAAGCGAGCGCTCCACCTCCATGGTGAAGTCCACGTGCCCCGGTGTGTCGATAATGTTAACCCTGCAGTCTTTCCAGAAGCAGGTGGTCGCGGCCGAGGTGATGGTGATTCCGCGTTCCCTTTCGAGTTCCATCCAATCCATGGCCGTAGTGCCGTCGTGCACCTCGCCCATGCGGTGAACCCGGCCGGTATAAAAGAGAATGCGTTCCGTGGTGGTCGTCTTCCCCGCATCGATATGCGCCATGATACCGATGTTGCGCGTATTCTCGAGCGAGTGCTGGCGACCCATGACGGCTCTCTCTCTCGGTTCCGCACCCAGGACTTTCCGGAGGCGGCACACACGGAATCAAGCGCGCATCCGCGCGCAAATCGTTCGAAAGCAGGAGGTTCTTCGTGACTTTCGTCAAGTTCAAACCCGATTCCGACCCTCTCGGGCACGGATGCAGACCGTACCCCGTGACTACCAGCGGTAATGGGCGAAGGCCTTGTTGGCTTCCGCCATCTTGTGCGTGTCCTCTCTCTTCTTGATCGTGGCCCCCTCCTTGCGGGAGGCGGCGAGGAACTCCGCGGCCAGTTTCTCGCGCATCGACTTCTCCGAGCGGCCCTTGGCGTACGTGATGATCCAACGGATGGCCAGAGAGGTCCGGCGTTCCGGGCGAACTTCGACCGGCACCTGGTATGTGGCGCCGCCGACCCGGCGGGACTTGACCTCGAGGACCGGCTTCGCGTTCGTCATGGCCTGCTTGAAGACCTGAAGACCCGGCTGGCCGCTCTTCTCCTCGATGATGTCCAGCGCTCCGTAGAAGATCTGTTCCGCCGTGCTCTTCTTGCCGCCGCCCATGAGCGAGTTGATGAACTTGGTAGCGAGAAGGCTCCCATGCACCGAATCCGGGATTGGTTCCTGTTTCCTGACGTATTTCTTCCTGGGCATCCCTACTTCTTCGGCTTCCTCGTTCCGTACTTGGAACGACGCTGACTCCGACCTTCCACCCCGGAGGCGTCCAGGGCCCCCCGGATGATGTGATAACGCACGCCGGGCAGGTCCTTGACCCGGCCCCCGCGGACCAGCACCAGCGAGTGCTCCTGGAGATTGTGCCCCTCGCCCGGGATGTAGCTCGTCACCTCGATCCCGTTCTGGAGCCGGACCCTGGCCACCTTGCGGAGGGCCGAGTTCGGCTTCTTCGGCGAGGTCGTGTAGACGCGAGTACAGACCCCCCGCTTCTGGGGGCACGCCTGGAGCGCCGGAGCTTTCGTCTTCTTTTTCAAGGCCTTACGGCCTTTTCGCACCAGCTGATTGATCGTCGGCAACCGAATAACCCTCCCGAGCCGGAAACCGTTTCAGTTCAAGGGCATAGACTTGTCATTGTCTGTAAAACGTCACTTGGTGTCAAGCACTTTTTCTTCCGTGTCCTGGGCGCCCCCCTCGCCCTCGCCGAGCATCTCGTCCTCCGCCTCTTCGACCGTCTCCTCTTCCGGAGGCATCTCGGGCTGCACCAACCGGATCCGCCGGCAGTGACTCACCCCGGTCCCGGCCGGGATCAGGTTGCCCATGATGACGTTCTCCTTCAGACCGTGGAGATAATCGGTGGCCCCCCGGATCGCCGCCTCCGTGAGAACCCGGGTGGTCTCCTGGAAAGAGGCGGCGGAGACGAAGCTCTCCGTCGAGAGCGAGGCCTTCGTGATCCCGAGAAGCAGGGGCTGGAACGTGGCCGGCTTCCCCCCCTCGGCGATGAGGCGCTCGTTCTCCTCCCGGACCACTCCCTTCGAGACCTGATCCCCCTCGAGGAAGACCGTGTCGCCCGGATCCTCGATTCGGACCTTCTGCAACATTTGGCGGACGATCACCTCGATGTGCTTGTCGTTGATCTTCACGCCCTGCAGGCGGTAGACCTCCTGGATCTCGTTGACGAGGTACTCCTGAACCGCGTTGTTCCCCTTGATCCGGAGAATGTCGTGGGGGTTGATGGGTCCCTCGGAAAGGGGCTCGCCCGCCACGACATAGTCGTTTTCCTTCACCATGAGGTGCTTGCCGTGGGGGATCAGGTATTCCTTCTCCGCCCCCGATTCGTTCGTCACCACCAGGCGCCGGAGACCCCGGACGGTGCCGGAGAACTTCACATTGCCGTCGATCTCGGTGACCACGGCGGCATCCTTCGGCTTCCGGGCCTCGAAAAGCTCCGCCACCCGCGGCAGGCCGCCGGTGATGTCGCGGGTCTTCGAAATCTCCCGGGGAATCTTGGCGAGGACCTCGCCGCCCACCACATCGTCGCCGTCGTGGCAGTCGAGGTTCGCGCCGGTCGGGATCAGGTACTCGGCCATCTTCCGGCCCGTGGGGCTCACGATGCGGATGGTCGGGTGGAGGTTCTTCTCCCGGACGTCGATGACGACCCTCTGCCGGAGGCCGGTCTTGTCGTCCAGCTCCTCCCGGACCGTGACTTCCTCGATCATGTCGATGAACTTCACGGTCCCCTTTCGCTCCGCCAGGATCGGCATGGTATAGGGGTCCCACTCGAAGATCGGGGCCCCTTCGTCGACCACTTCGGCGTCCTTCACCTTCAGGTTCGCGCCGTACGGGATGCGGTGCTTCGCCCGAACCCGCCCCTCTTCGTCGAGAACCTCCACCTCGCCGTGGCGGGAGAGGGCGACGTGGGTGCCGTTCGGGAGCTTCAACGTGCGAACCCGGTCGCTGAAGCGGATCGTGCCGGGCAGTTTCGAAGTGAGGTACGTCTCCTCGGCGATGCGGGCCGCAATCCCACCAATGTGGAAGGTCCGGAGCGTGAGCTGCGTGCCGGGCTCGCCGATCGACTGGGCGGCGATGACGCCGGCCGCCTCGCCGATGCTGACCATGTTGCCGTTGGCCAGGTTTCGGCCGTAGCATTTGGCGCAGACCCCCCGCTTCGATTCGCAGGTGAGCACGGAACGGATCCGGACGATCTCGACTCCGCAGTCCTCGACCCGGTCCGCTTCGTCTTCCCGAATCTCGTCGCCCGACTCGACGATCACATCGCCGCTGATCGGGTCGATCACGTCCTCCACCGCCACCCGGCCGAGGATCCGGTCTGCGAGAGGCTCGATGACCTTTTCCCCTTCCTTCAGGGCGGTCGTGTCGAGACCGAGAATGGTGCCGCAGTCCACTTCGGTGATGATCACGTCCTGGGCAACGTCCACGAGACGGCGGGTCAGATAGCCGGCGTCGGCGGTCTTCAGGGCCGTGTCGGCCAGACCTTTGCGGGCGCCGTGGGTCGAGATAAAGTACTCGAGCACCGACAACCCCTCGCGGAAGTTCGAGATGATCGGGGATTCGATGATCTCGCCGACGCCGCCGGTCAGCTTCTTCTGGGGCTTCGCCATGAGACCCCGCATCCCGGCGAGCTGGCGGATCTGCTCCTTCGAACCCCGGGAGCCCGAGTCGGCCATCATGAAGACCGAGTTGAAGCCCTGGTCCGCCTCACCCATCCGCCGGAACATGTTGTCGGCCACCTCGTTCGTGCAGTGCGTCCAGGTGTCGATCACCTTGTTGTAACGCTCGCCGTTGGTGATGGCGCCGCTCTTGTACTGTTCGTAAATGGTGACGACCTTGCTGTTCGCCTCGGAGATCAGCGACTGCTTCTCCGGCGGAACCATGATGTCGTCGATGCCGACCGTGACGCCCGCGATCGTGGCGTAATGGAAACCGAGGTTCTTGAGGTCGTCGAGGAACTCGGCGGTGCGCCGGCTCCCGAGGGCGGAGTGGCACGTGCCGACGAGGCGCTCGAGGGCCCCCTTGTTCATCGACTGGTTGATGAACCCGAGCTCCTTCGGGACCACCCGGTTGAAGATGATCCGGCCCACCGTGGTTTCCACGACCTTGCCGTCCACGCGGACCTTGATGGGCGTGTTCAGGGTGACCGCCTCGTTGGCGTAGGCCGCCTCCACCTCGTCGGGGCCGGTGAAGGCCATGCCGAACCCCTTCGCCCCCTCCCGGGGATGGGTGAGGAAGTGAATCCCGAGGACGATGTCCTGGCTCGGCGACGAGAGGGGCCGCCCGCTCGCGGGGGCGAGGATGTTGTTGCTCGAAAGCATGAGCACCCGCGCCTCGATTTGGGCCTCGAAGGAGAGGGGCACGTGGACCGCCATCTGGTCACCGTCGAAGTCGGCGTTGAAGGCCGAGCAGACGAGCGGGTGGATGCGGATCGCCTTCCCCTCGACGAGCACCGGCTGGAAGGCCTGGATGCCGAGGCGGTGAAGCGTGGGCGCCCGGTTGAGGAGGACCGGGTGGTCCTTGATGATCTCCTCGAGAATGTCCCACACTTCGGGCTTCTCCCGCTCCACGAGCTTCTTGGCGCTCTTCACGGTCTGGACGTAGCCCTTGTCCTCGAGCTTCTTGATGATGAACGGCTTGAACAACTCGAGGGCCATGTTCTTCGGCAGCCCGCACTGGTGGAGCTTCAGCTCCGGACCGACGACGATCACGGAACGGCCCGAGTAGTCGACGCGCTTGCCGAGAAGGTTCTGGCGAAACCGCCCCTGCTTCCCCTTCAGCATGTCCGAGAGGGACTTCAGGGGGCGGTTCCCCGGGCCGCGAACGGCGCGGGTGCGGCGCCCGTTGTCGAAGAGGGCGTCCACCGCTTCCTGGAGCATCCGCTTCTCGTTCCGGAGAATCACCTCCGGGGCGCGGATCTCGATCAGTTTCTTCAGGCGGTTGTTCCGGTTGATGACGCGCCGGTACAGGTCGTTCAGGTCGGACGTGGCGAAACGGCCGCCCTCGAGGGGCACCAGGGGCCTGAGGTCCGGGGGGAGAACCGGCACGACGTCGAGAACCATCCACTCCGGCTTGTTCCCGGACTGTCGGAACGCCTCGACGACCTTCAGCCGCTTCAACGTCTCCTTCTTCCGCTGCACCGAGGTCTCGACCTTCGCGTTGACCCGTAGCTCGCTCGCGAGCTCTTCGATCTGAACATCATTGAGGAGCGCCTTGATCGCGTCGGCCCCCATGTCGGCCGTGAACCCGTCGGCGCCGAACTCCTTCTTGAGCGCCAGATAGCGTTCTTCCGAGAGGAGCTCCTTCTGCTCCAGGGGCGTGTCCTTCGGGTCGATGACCACGAACGATTCATAATAGAGAATCCGCTCGAGATCGCGTACGGACATGTCGAGCAGATGGCCGATGCGGCTCGGAATCCCCTTGAAGTACCAGATGTGCGAGACCGGAACGGCGAGCTTGATGTGACCGAGGCGCTCCCGGCGGACCTTGGCCTGGGTCACCTCCACGCCGCAACGGTCGCAAACGACCCCGCGGTAGCGGATACGCTTGTACTTGCCGCAGTTGCACTCCCAGTCCTTGACGGGACCGAAGATCTTCTCGCAAAACAGCCCGTCCTTTTCCGGCTTGAAGGACCGGTAATTGATCGTCTCCGGTTTCGTGACCTCGCCGTACGACCATCCCAAGATGATCTCCGGCGAGGCCAGCTGAATCCGGATCGACTCGAACGAGGCCGGCTGACGTTCCTGTCGTTCTCTTGCGGTAAACACCTGAGCAGACCCCCCAGGCCGGCTCCGCCCCGAGTCCCGGGGCGGATACCCGCTTATCGTTATTCCGACTTCTGCTGCTCGAGATGGATGTCGAGTCCCAGCGACTGGAGTTCCTTGACGAGCACGTTGAACGACTCGGGAATTCCGGGCTGGGGCGGATTGTCACCCTTCACGATCGCTTCATAGACCTTCGAGCGGCCCACCACGTCGTCCGACTTCACGGTGAGCAGCTCCTGGAGCGTGTAGGCGGCGCCGTACGCCTCCAGGGCCCAGACCTCCATCTCTCCGAACCGCTGGCCGCCGAACTGGGCCTTCCCGCCCAGGGGCTGCTGCGTCACCAGCGAGTACGGGCCGATCGAGCGGGCGTGGATCTTGTCGTCCACGAGGTGGGAGAGCTTCAGCATGTAGATGTAGCCCACCGTGACCTCCTGCTTGAGCGGCTCGCCTGTGCGGCCGTCGTACAGGGGGACCTTCCCGCTCTCCGGAAGCCCCGCCTCCCTGAGCTTCCCCTTGATTTCCTCGATGGTCGCGCCGTCGAAGACGGGCGTCGCCACCTCCAGGCCGAGTGCCTTGCAGGCCCACCCGAGGTGGGTCTCCAGAATCTGGCCCAGGTTCATCCGGGAGGGGACGCCGAGCGGATTGAGGACGATCTCGACCGGCGTTCCGTCGGCGAGGTAGGGCATGTCCTCCTCGGGGAGGACCTTGGCGACCACGCCCTTGTTCCCGTGCCGTCCGGCCATCTTGTCGCCCACGGAGATCTTCCGCTTCTTCGCGACGTAGACCTTGACGAGCTTGACCACTCCGGGCGCGAGCTCGTCGCCCCGGGCGAGTCGCTCGAGCTCCCTGGCGAGCTCCCGCTCCTTCTTCTCGAGGGCCGCCTCCGAGGCGATGAGTAGCGCCCGCGCCTTGTTGTTGGTGCGCGTGTCTTCGGTGAAGGGCTCGTCCGCGTCGATCTTGTCGAAGTCGATCTCCTCGAAGAGCCGTTCGTTCCACTTCCGCCCGGCCCGGACGTAGTCGTCGGCGCCCCGGTAGTAGAAGCGGGCCGCGGCCTTGTCGTCCAGGACCGCGCGCACCCGTTCGTCCCGCAGGTCCCGGATGCCCTTGATCTCTTTATTGATGCGGCGCCTGATTTCGGCCGCCTTGCGCTTTTCCTCCTGCTTCGCCCGATCGTCCCGCTCCTTGCGGGAGAAGACCTTCACGTCGATGACGATCCCGTCCATGCCGGGGGGGGCCTTGAGCGAGGCATCTCGTACGTCGCCGGCCTTCTCGCCGAAGATCGCCCGGAGCAGGCGCTCCTCGGGGGAAAGCTCGGTCTCCCCCTTCGGGGTCACCTTGCCGACGAGGATGTCGCCGGCCCGCACGTGGGCGCCGGTTCGAACGATGCCGTCCTCGTCCAGGTTCTTGACCGCATCTTCGCTGACGTTCGGGATCTCGCGGGTGATCTCCTCGACGCCCCGCTTGGTGTCACGCACCTGGAGCTCGAACTCCTCGATGTGAATCGAGGTGAACGTGTCCTCCTTCACGACCTTCTCGGAGAGGAGGATGGCGTCCTCGAAGTTGTAGCCGTTCCACGGCATGAAGGCGACCAGCACGTTCGCGCCGAGGGCGAGATCGCCCTGGTTGGTGGCGGGGCCGTCGGCGATGACGTCCCCCTCCTCCACCTTCTCCCCGACCTGGACGAGCGGCTTCTGGTTGATGCATGTGTCCTGGTTGGAGCGGCGGAACTTCGTCAGCTTCTGGATCTCCAGACCCTCGAAGCCGGTGAAGTCGATCTCCCTCCCCTTCGAGTAGTTGATCACGATCGTGTCGGCGGAGACGCTTTCGACGATGCCGGAGTGCTTCGCCGTCAGAAGGACGCCCGAGTCGAAGGCGACCCGGTCTTCGAGACCGGTGCCGACGAGGGGCGCACTAGGCCGGAGAAGGGGCACGGACTGGCGCTGCATGTTCGAACCCATGAGGGCCCGGTTCGCGTCGTCGTGCTCGAGGAAGGGGATGAGCGCCGCCGCGGCGCTCACGAGCTGCATGGGCGACACGTCCATGTACTCGACCCGATTCCGGTCGACCACGGGATAGTCGGAACGGTATCGGGCGGTGAGGCGCTCCTCGATGACCCGGCTGTTCGAGTCGAGAGGCGTGTTCGCCTGGATGATGATGTGGTTGTCTTCCTGGTCCGCCGAGAGATACTCGATCGCTTCGCCCACCTTGCCGTTCACCACCTTGCGGTAGGGCGTCTCGAGGAACCCGTATTCGTTCACCCTCGCGTAGGTGGAGAGGGAGGAAATGAGTCCGATGTTCGGTCCTTCCGGCGTCTCGATCGGGCACATCCGGCCGTAGTGCGTGTAATGAACGTCCCGGACCTCGAACCCGGCCCGCTCCCGCGTCAGACCGCCCGGTCCGAGGGCGGAGAGCCGGCGCTTGTGCGTCAGCTCGGCCAGGGGGTTCGTCTGGTCCATGAACTGGGAGAGCTGGGAACTCCCGAAAAACGTCTTCACCACGGCGGAAATGGTCCGCGCGTTGATCAGGTCGTAGGGCGCGATATTCTCGGTGTCGCCGAGGCTCATCCGCTCCTTGATGATCCGCGCCATCCGGGAAAGACCGATGGAGAACTGGATCGCCAGGAGCTCGCCGACCGAGCGGAGGCGCCGGTTCCCGAGGTGATCGATGTCGTCCGCCTCGTCCTTGCCCGCCTTGTGGCGGAGAAGGTGATCGACGATGCTCACGAAGTCCTCCTTCGTCAGCGTCGTCGTGTCCTCGGGGACGTTGAGACCGAGGCGGCGGTTCATCTTGTGCCGGCCCACGGGGGCGAGGTCATACCGCCGGGGATTGAAGAAGAGCCGCTCCAGGAGGGCCCGCGCGGTCTCGAGACTGGGCGGATCGCCCGGACGGAGGAGGTTGTAAATGCGCTTCAACGCGTCCTCTTCGCCGGTCGAGGTGTCCTTGATGATGGTGTTGCGGATGACCGCCGAATCCCGGACATCGTCGGGAACCAGAATCTTGATCTTGCCGGTCTTCGCCTCCCGGAACTTCTCGAGATGCTGGGGCGTGATTTCGTCGTTCGCCGAGGCGAGGACCTCGCCGGTGCCGGCCTTCTCGTCGATCACGTCCGCCGCGAGCACCCGGCCGACCAGCTCGTCCTTCTTCCGGCTCGTCGTGAAGTTCAACTCCTCGATGTCGTAGAAGAGCTCCAGAATCGAATCGTTGGCCGAGTAGCCGAGGGCGCGGAGAAGCACGGTCACCGGGATCTTCCTCTTCCGGTCGATGTGGGCGTACATGATGTCGTTGATGTCGGTGGTGAACTCGACCCACGAACCGCGGTAAGGAATGATCCGGGCGGTGAAGAGACGTTTCCCGTTCGGGTGGATCTCCTCGTCGAAGAACACGCCGGGCGACCGGTGCAGCTGGCTCACGATGACCCGCTCGGCGCCGTTGATGATGAACGTGCCTTTCCCGGTGATGATCGGAAGCTCGCCGAGATAGACCTCCTGCTCGATAACCTCCTTGACCTTCTTCTCGCCGTCCACCGCCTCTTTCACGAGAAGGCGGAGGGTGGCCTTCAGGGGCGCGGCAAAGGTGACGTCCCGCTCCTGGCACTCATCGACGTCGTACTTGGGCTCCCCGAGACTGTAAGACACGAACTCGAGGCTGAAGTTGCCCCGCGCGTCGGAGATGGGGAAGATCTCGTTGAACACTGCCTGCAGGCCCTGGTTCTTCCGCTTTTCCGCGGGGAGTTCCATCTGCAAGAAGGATTCAAAAGACTTGAGCTGGACGTCGAGGAGGTTCGGGATGTCCATGATCGAGGGGATCTTGGAGAAGTTCAACCTCTCAACCGAATGGATAGCCAATCTCTTCTCTCCCCTGGGTACGATGGATACGGCCGCGACCGGATCCGGAAGACCC
>JBDROZ010000091.1:0-37049 GCA_043809585.1 Candidatus Eiseniibacteriota bacterium | reverse complement strand
CGCTTTCACCCTAACCCAGTCTCAGAGGGAAAGGCCGGATAAGGGATTGCGACTTTTATGGGTTGCGGTTTCCACCA
Organism: Candidatus Eiseniibacteriota bacterium; assembly: GCA_043809585.1. Lineage (GTDB taxonomy): Bacteria > Orphanbacterota > Orphanbacteria > Orphanbacterales > Orphanbacteraceae > JBDROZ01. The sequence goes on along the minus strand of JBDROZ010000091.1, from coordinate 36,972 downwards.
TTTGCCATTGGTCTCAGAGGGAAAGGCCGGATAAGGGATTGCGACTCACGAACGACCAGCTTGGCGTCGAAGAGCGCGTGTCTCAGAGGGAAAGGCCGGATAAGGGATTGCGACTTCTTCGAGGATGCGGGTGATCGGATCGTACGATTGTGGTCTCAGAGGGAAAGGCCGGATAAGGGATTGCGACTTCTTCAGCTCATTCTTGAGCTGGATGTAGAATCCCGAGTCTCAGAGGGAAAGGCCGGATAAGGGATTGCGACTTCGATGTTGATGACCTTCCATTAAGTGAATCCTGGTCTCAGAGGGAAAGGCCGGATAAGGGATTGCGACTTCTCTCTACCGCCCCACTGCCGAAATCCATCATGAGGTCTCAGAGGGAAAGGCCGGATAAGGGATTGCGACTCTTCGTTGGACATGGCCTGCGTGCGAGTCATTATGGTCTCAGAGGGAAAGGCCGGATAAGGGATTGCGACTTCTGATCACGTTACCGGTTCGGTTGACTTCGCAGACTTGTCTCAGAGGGAAAGGCCGGATAAGGGATTGCGACTCTACACCGACCAGGTGACCTCCCCTACTCAATGAGTCTCAGAGGGAAAGGCCGGATAAGGGATTGCGACTGCGGAACCTCGAGAAGAGCTGGTTCAGGTGATCCACGTGTCTCAGAGGGAAAGGCCGGATAAGGGATTGCGACCAGAAGTCGTTCACGAGATCGATGACCCACTGGGGGTCTCAGAGGGAAAGGCCGGATAAGGGATTGCGACTTCTGCAGATGCGCGATCGCGCGGGTTTGAGAAAGTCTCAGAGGGAAAGGCCGGGCAAGGGATTGCGACCTCCATCCGAAGGTGAACGCGCGTCGTGCTGAAGTCTCCGAGGGAAAGGCCGGACAGGGGACTGCCACTTCGCGTCGCGGGCGATCAACGTCCATTTGTCGAGGGACTAGCGGGATAAGGCTCGAGACGAGCCGCGGGGGCAGCCCACGGGGTGCGGTGCGGTCTTGGGTGCTTCGGCGGGAGGGGAGGAGCAGGGTTGGTTCATCCGCGGGGGACCGCCCGCATCGCCCCATATATTGAGAAGGGAAAAGACCCCGCCCTTTCCATGTCGTAACCCCATCGCGCTCCCCGCCCCTGGAGGCGTCCACTGGACTCGCTGCCCATCACCCGCATTTCGCTCACCCTCGAGTTCACCGAGAGGGCGACCTTCCCCTTCCTTCATGGAGGGGCGGTGATGGGGCTCCTCTGTCGAGCGCTCGGCACGCACGACCTGCCGGAAGAACTGATCCCCGCGACTCCCGAATCGGGCCGGGTCCTTTTCGAGCCCGGCGATCCCTATCGGTTGGGTTTGACTCTCATCGGCGAAGAGTCGAAGATCGTCCCCGATCTTCTGGGCCGGATCGAGTCGATCGGCTCCCGGTCCGGGCGAGGGGCCGAAGATTCGCCTCGCTTCGGAGGCAATTATCGCGTTGTCGACGTTCAGCGCCCCCCCTCACCATCTCTCGATGAAGCGAGGGGGCTTCTCTGCCGCTCCTCATTGTCCCTCCGCCTTCTCTCCCCCCTTCGTCTCGCCCGTCCCGCAGGCGCCGAGGCCCCCGGCGAACGCTACGTGAATCAGTCCTTCTTTCCGGCAGATCATTTCCTGCGCCGGCTCCACCGCCGCCTCCGCTTCCTCGCGGAAGCCTGTCCGGCCCTCGCCGAGTTCGTCCCCGATGGCCCACCGGACCTGCCCCCCGGTCTCCTCGAGGGGGGCCGCTGTCTCACCTGGATCGACATGCCGATACGTGGTGCGCCCCGAAAAGACCCGAACCGGCCCCGCGGCTTCACCCTGGGCGGTGTGATCGGTACGGTGACCTTCGAAGGCGTCCCCTCCTCCTGGGCCCCCCTCCTCTTTCTCGGGCGGCACCTTCACGCCGGCCAGAAGACGCACTACGGTTTCGGCCGATATCTTTTCTCCGGTATCGAGACCTTCGGGGAAGAGCCGTTTTCACCCGCCCGCTCCTTTCACGAATGCATGGCCGATCCCAAGGTCCTCGAGCCCGCCCTCACCCATGTGACCACGCATTCGGAAGCGCCCGGCGTCGATGGAGTAGGGCCGGAAGAGTACGGTCGATTCGCCGATCACAACATGGAGGAGATTGCAGAAGAGTGGAGAGGAGGCGCTTACCGCCCGTCTCCCCTGCTCGGATTCATTCAGGCGAAGAAGGACGGGCGCGCGCGGGCCCTCGCGATCCCCACGGTAAAGGACCGGGTCTATCAGCGCGCGGCCTGTGACGTTCTCGCCCCGTCCATCGACGCGCTTCTCGAAGAGTGCTCCTACGCCTACCGGAAGGGCTTCTCCCGGGCCGGGGCGGCCCTCGCCATTCAACGCGCCTACCGGGAGGGATACCGGTACGTTCTGGATGCCGACATCGAGTCCTTCTTCGATGCCGTCCCCTGGGAGCGCCTCTTCGCGAAGATCGAAGCCCTCTTCCCCTTCGAGCCCCTCGTCGGAGAGATCCGCCGATGGGTAAAGGCCCCCGTCGTCTTCCAGGGGCGCCGGATCGAACGCCATCAGGGCCTTCCCCAGGGATCGCCCGTCGCCCCCATGCTCGCCAATCTCTATCTCGACGAGCTGGACGAGGAGATTCTGGGGCGGGGATTTCGCCTGGTACGGTACGCCGACGACTTTGTCGTCCTCTGCAAGGAACTCGACAACGCCCGGCGGGCCAAGGAAGTGGTCGCCCATTCCCTCGACGAGATGGGACTCCGTCTCCATCCCACGAAGACCGAGATTCGCTCCCTCGATGACGGTTTCACGTATCTGGGATATCTCTTCTGCCGCTCTGTGGCGCTCGAGAGCGAGGAAAATGGAGACAGAGAGACCGGCGCCGAAGAGAGCGCGGCCACGGACCTGGTTCCCGCCGCGTCGTGGCTGGCCTCGGTCCCCTTCGAGCGCGTTCGGGCCCTTCTCCCCTCGTCGAACCGGCCGGGGAGGTCGGAGACCATCCAGGCGATCCCCCTCCATCCACAGCCCCCATCGTCCCCCCCGGCGAAGCGTTCTCTCCACGTGCTCACTCCCTTCGCCCGGATCTTTCTTCGGAACGGGGCCATCCAGATCGAGGAACCGGAGGAGGAGTCCCGAAGCTTCCCGATCGAGTCCGTCGCGTCCCTGACCATTCATGGGCATTCCCGCGTGACGACCCCGACGATTCTCCAGCTGACGCGCTCCGGCGTCCCCGTTTTCTTCTGTGACCGGGGGGGAAATCTGCGGAATGTCTTCGGACCGTTCCAACCCGATTGGCCCGTCTGGGAAGCCCAGGCCCGTGCGGCGGACGACGAAGGCCGGCGGCTTGTCTTCGCCCGAGCCGTCGTCGCCGCCCGCCTCCACGGCGCCGCCGCCGGGATTTCCCGATTCCGGCTCGACACGGCGGGATCCACGGCCGAAGAGATTCGTGAACTGGAACGCTCTCTCATGAACAAGGAGACGGTCGCCTCGGTCCGTGGAATCGAGGGGCGGGGCACGGCCCTCCTCTTCCGGGCCATGGGGGAGGCCATCCCCGGGGAGTGGGGATTCTCGGGGCGGAGGAAGCGCCCGCCGACCGACCCGGTGAACGCCATGCTCTCCTTCGGGTATTCGGTCCTCCACCGGCATGCCTCGACAGCGGTCATCGCGGCGGGCCTCCAGCCGTGCATCGGCCTCTACCATCGAAGACGCGGCGCCCATCACGCCCTCGCCTCGGACCTGGTGGAGGAGTTCCGGTTTCTCGTGGAGGCCACGGTCCTCGCCCTGATCCGGCGGCGGGAAACTTCCCCCGATCGATTCGCCCCCTCCTCGGATGGCCGGTTTCCCTGCCTCATGAAAGACGACTTCCGGCGCCTCTTTCTCCAGACGATGGAGAAGCGTCTCGATCTCCGATTCACTCCCCCCGTCGGGGAGAAGGTCACGTACCGGGAGTTCATGGATCGGCAGGCCGCCCGGATCCGGGCGTTCATCCTCCGAAACGACGAGGAGTACCGGCCGCTCCGGCGACGGGGCTAGGGGGCGCGACAAATCGATTGCCTATGCTTTACGTGGTGGTTTACGATATCGAGGATGATCGACTTCGCGATCGGCTCGCCCGCCTTCTTCTCCGTTTCGGCGAGCGGGTTCAGGAATCTCAGAGGGAAAGGCCGGATAAGGGATTGCGACCTCTGCGGGCAGAACTTCGGATCGACCTGCGTTGTGGTCTCAGAGGGAAAGGCCGGACAAGGGATTGCGACCCGATCCAATGGCCGCGAACGCAGATGTCATCTCCGTGTCTCAGAGGGAAAGGCCGGATAAGGGATTGCGACTCAGCGAAGTGTTCCTGCATGAAGTACCAGTTGAAGGTCTCAGAGGGAATGGCCGCCAGGGGATTGCGACCCCGGGTAGGTGAGCTTGAGGTCGAAGAGCTTGCGTCTCAGAGGGAAAGGCCGGATAAGGGATTGCGACTGCGGAACCTCGAGAAGAGCTGGTTCAGGTGATCCAGGTGTCTCAGAGGGAAAGGCCGGATAAGGGATTGCGACTTCAGTCTCCGAATGATTTCCAGGCAGTACCCGGGGAGTCTCAGAGGGAAAGGCCGGATAAGGGATTGCGACTTGACGACCTCGGCGATGATGATGTACGTCCACGTGTCTCAGAGGGAAAGGCCGGATAAGGGATTGCGACATTCGATTCAGGCCATTGCGCGGGATGGGCTTGTGGGTCTCAGAGGGAAAGGCCGGATAAGGGATTGCGACTTTGGCCACATGACAGGAATGAGCCCGTGCGCGCAGCGTCTCAGAGGGAAAGGCCGGATAAGGGATTGCGACTTTCTTGGCGCAGTTTCTGTAGCACCATCAACCGAGGTCTCAGAGGGAAAGGCCGGATAAGGGATTGCGACTTGATCACCTGAAGCGTGGGAAGCCACTCGATGTTCCAGTCTCAGAGGGAAAGGCCGGATAAGGGATTGAGATTCCATGGCCGACTCCTTTATATTGTGTGGAGGGTCGGTCTCAGGGGCCCCTTGGGCCGAGCGTGAACGAAAGGAACTGATGTAGAGAGAATGAAGTAATATAGAGAGGCCTGTTGAACTTGGAACAAGGAGAGGCCCATGTGCCCCGTGAGAACACCCGCCCCCCCGCCACAAGGTGGTCTGCCTGAGAGTCGGAAGGACGACAGGCAGAGTATTCGATGCCAAATCCACGTGGCGACTCCCGTCTACGGTGGGGGCGCCGAAGCCGGTCGATCGGACGACCTGGATCCCATCCGAGCACCGTCCATTCGAGGGCATCTCCGCTTCTGGTGGCGCGCCACCATCGGCGCCGCGTTCTCGGACCTCGAAGAGATGCGTCAAGCGGAGTTCAAGGCCTGGGGGGGAACTCAGGCGCGCGACTCCACGGGGCGGAAGGGGGGATCGGGAGGGAACAGTCTTCCATCCGCCGTGGAGGTGAGGCTGCGACTTCTAAACCGTGGAGAGTCGCAGCCCCCCCCAGGATCCAATGACATCACGAACTATGCCTTTTTCCCGTCGAGGGGCGTGCAGGGATGCTCCCTCCGTAGTGGCGTGGAGTTCGAACTCTCGCTTCGCTTTCCCCCATCCATGGAGGTCGCCGGCAGACCGATCGAGGATCATGTCTGCCAGGCGCTTCGAGCCTGGGTCGCCTTCGGCGGTTACGGTTCACGAACGAGGCGCGGCGCAGGCGCCTTGGGATTCACGCGACTCCCGAACCTCAGAGAACCGGGCTTTTGGAGGCCGAAGACGCCAGCCGCCTTGGGTAGCTGGCTCGAGGATACGCCCTCCCCGACCGCCCCTACTGTTGTGCCGCACCTTCGATCCTCACGTGTAATCGTCAAGTCTTCCGCGGGCGCCGCTGGAGACCCGGAGCCGGCATGGCGGGAGAGCCTGGCCTGGATCGTTGATTTCCGCCAGAGAGTACCTCGAACCGGCGGTATCGGAAACCACCCCGGTCGCACGAGCTGGCCCGAGCCGGACAAGATCCGGTTGCTGCTGACGCCTCCTCTCCCCTTTACGTCATGGCAACATACGGCATCGATAGCACTGACGGACAGACCCACGTGGCCTAGGTCTTCGTTCGGGCTCCCCATCGTGATCAAGTTCCAGGACAAGCAGAACCAAAGTACGAACTATCCGAATCCGGAACCGGGATTCTCTGCTCGAAGGGACAGGGACGGGAATGCCGTCGTGGACCATCTAGGGAATCCTGCTTGGAAAAGGCGCCAGCTCACTCTCAAATGGAAACGCGCGGGAACCGTGAACGAGCGACTCTCCAGCCCTCTTGTCGTCCGACCGATCAATTTCGCCGACGGCTCATGGCGCCCGGCCGGTCTTTGGTTCGAAGGCACGTATCCCGACGGAGAGGTCGTCCTCTTCGACGGTGATAATGAAGTCCGTGGTTCCGCCGCCCGGTTCGACGTTATTTCCGCGCCGGGCGACACGGTCGGCTTCTCCGCATTGACTGAGCCGGCTGTGGCAAGCGCCTTGCCCGGCGACAGAGTCCGGACGGCCTTCTTCGAGTGGCTGAAGCTCCGAGAGGGTGAAGTCAACATGACGGAGGTCGTCCTATGAGCGGCCACCTCCTCATGTTCTCCGTGGGGCCGGTGGCGGAGTTCATCGATTCCTCTCGACGGACGCGGGATCTCTTCTTCTCCTCCCAGCACGTCGCCCGGATGGCCCGTGCCGCGGCGTTCCGAATCCAAGCCGAGTTCGAGGCGGAGCTCATCGTCCCGGCCGTTCCATCGGGTGCGGATAAGGACCAAGTACCGGTCTCCGATGAAGTCCTCGCCATCATCCCCGAGGGAAAAGACCCTCGGTCGGCAGCGGATGTCGCGAAAGAAGCGGCCCACAACATATGGAAAGAGGCCGCCGACAACACCCGGGCACTACTCGCGAAGAAGCGATGGGACATTGGCGTCGAGGATCCCCGGTGGACCGCCCAGCGGGACTCGGACCTGGTCGAATTCTTCGCAGCGTGGTCTCCTCTCGGTAAGGACTACAATGTCTCCCGCCAGAAATTGGAAAACCTCTTCCGGGCGCGGGAGACCCTTACCGACTTCTCCCCGAATCCGCTCAGCGCGGGAGTGCCCAAGTCTTCTCTCGACGGACGCCGTGAGACGGTGCTCGGTCCCGGTGCGTCTCATGAACGGGCACGCTTTCAGGCGGGTATCAACAGGGCGGAGCAGCTCGATCTTCCGGGAGTCGTGAAGCGCGTCGGATCCGGCCGCTTTCCCCCCGTATCCCGCATCGCGCTCGATTCATGGATCGGATGGGCGGAACACGATCATCCCGAGGAGGTCACGAAGCTGCTGGAGAGAATGCGCGAGCTATCGGCCCTCGGTCTGGTGTCCAAGGTTGAACACCCTCCGATCTATGGTTCCTTCCCATATGACGCCGAGCTCCTCCTCGAATCGCGCGCCCGGACCATCGCCAACGGCAAGAGCCGGCAGCTCGACGCTCTCGAGCCGGAGGAGAAGAAAGTAGCCGCTCGTCTGGCCGATTCGATTCTTCTGTTATTGAAAAAGATCGGACGGACCCCCTTTCCGTACGTAGCCACTATCTGCGCCGATGGCGACGGAATGGGAGAACGGACTCGGGATTGCTCCAGCGCGGAGCAGCACGTGAATTTCGGCAGGAGCTTGTCTCTCTTCGCGTCCAAGGTCCCGGAAATAGTCGAAGGCCATCGCGGCGTCGTGGTCTATGCCGGTGGGGATGATCTTCTCGCCTTCTCGCCGGTCGATCAGGCCATTGGCTGCGCGGAAGAACTGCACTCTGAATTCCTCCGACAGGTCGGGGGCGAGCTGTCGGTAGGCATCGCGATCACTCACATCCTCACCCCCATGGCGGGTACCATGGTCAAGCACGCGGGTGAGGCCCTGAATGGCATCGCGAAGCAGCGGAAAGGCGCCCTTGCCGTCCTGCTCGAGAAGCGCTCCGGATCGCCAACGAACGTGTGCCTCTCTTGGGCCGCCGACCCGGCAAAGCGGTTCGGCCGCTGGATCGAATTGCTCGAAAGCGAACTCATCCCCGAGGGCCTGTCACGTGATCTATACAGGATGGCCGGCGAATATGCCGGAGTCGACGCATTCGACAAAGGCGATTCTCTCCGCAAGGAGGTGGGGCGGCTCCTGGGCAAGAAAAGACCGAAAGCGGGAAGACTGGCCGAGGAGAACCGCGATTTCATCATTAACCTCGTGTCCGACGTAAGCTCATTGGCGGCTCTGGCCAACGAGATGATCATTGCTCAGAACTTTCATGCCGCCCACCTGAGGTAGGTGATGAAGATGCACACCGTTCGGATCTTGCCCCACGGCTCGCTCATGTTTCGCGACACTCGTCCTTACGGTTTGGGAGGGGGAGCCCGCGCCCGGAGCAGGGAATTCCCCTACCCTTCGGTAACCACCGGGACTCTGCGCACCTTGCTGGCAAAGCAGAGGGGCATGGATTTCGGTGATCCGAGCGCTGTCACCGAGATCCGGACATGGCCGGTTCTCGGGCCCCTTCTTTTCGTTGAGACCGTCGTGTACTTCCCATCGCCGGCGGACCTGCGGATCCGGGACGGTCGAATCCAGGATATGGGCCCGGTCGCTCTCGAATCATCACAGGGCGTGAATCTCCCTCATCAACTCCGTCCGATCGGTCATTCCTCCGTCTCAGCGAAACCGGACGCCTTCGGTAGTTTCCTCGCCGCGTCCGCCACCTACGACTGGCTCACGGGCCGACTCAAGAAGACGAATATCAATGCGGATTGGTGGTGCACCCCCTCGGTGGATTCGAGGACTAGGCACAAGACGAACAACGCCACGGAAACTTCGGAAGAGGGCATGCTCTACGTCACGGACATGGTCTCTCTGATGGTGAAATCGCCGGCTCCCGGCATATCGGGCGTCAGGAGTGGGGAGCTGCTCGTCCGCACCCATTCTCCCGTGGAGGACTCGATGCATCGGATTGGCGGCGATGGAGGGATGGCGCGTTTCGAGCCGTGCGACTCGGACGACCCTTGGCCAACAGCCCCCCCCTCCGCGCTCGATGACGCATTGAAGAACTCGGAACTCTTGCGCATGCAGCTCGCCACACCTGGAATCTTTAACGGGGGCTGGTGCCCGGGATGGATGGGTCCGGACAAGACTTCCGAGAAAGAGCCCCTTCGCGGCACGCCACCGGGGATCCACGGCGATTCCGTCCTCGAGCTCGTCGGCGCCTGTGTCCCACGATGGGAGTCCCTCGGGGGATGGGACCTGCAGCGAAAGGGGCCTAAGCCGCTTCGCCGGTTGGCGCCTGCGGGCAGTGTATACTACTTCCGAGTCATTTCGGGGAATCCCTCGGATCTCACGCGGAAGACCTGGCTTCAGTCCGTCTGTGACGACCCTCAAGATCGCCTGGATGGCTTCGGCCTGGCGCTCTGGGGAGTATGGTCCGAGCGCACCGAGTGAAGAATGGAGGATCTTTCATGAAGGTCTGCACATATTTCATCCACGCCTTGTCTCCGCTGCACGCCGGCATCGGTTCCGGCGTCGGTCCGGTGGATCTCCCGATCGCCCGGGAGGTGGTCACCAGGCTCCCGGTCTACTATGGGAGCGGGATCAAAGGGGTGCTCCGGGCGAAGCACTCCTCCCCAACGGATGACTTCGTGGCCGTATTCGGCCCCGACACGGACAAATCGGACGAGCATGCCGGGGCCATCACCTTCTCCGACGCCCGCCTCCTCTGTCTCCCCGTCCGATCCATCTGCGGTACCTTCGCCTGGACCACGTCGCCGATCGTTCTCCATCGCCTCGCGAGGGACATGGAGTTGCCGAATTGGAAACCGATCGAACTGAACGGCTTTCAGGCCCATGTCGTAGACTCTGAATCCCTCCTCCTGCCGGAGAACGGCCAGAAGATACTACTGGAGGACCTGGATCTCGAACGGCGCCCGGACGAGCAGGGGGTTGCCAAGGAGTGGGCGGAGCGAATCGGCAAACTCGTCTTTCCCGACGATGAGCCCTGGCAGGCCGAGTTTCGAAGACGATTCGCCATTTTGGGAGACGATGTCTTTTCGTTCTTGTACGAAAATGCTCTCGAGGTTCGGGCCCGCATTCGTCTTGAAGAGAACCTGAAAGTCGTCAAGGAAGGTGCTCTCTGGTATGAGGAGGCCCTGCCCGCGGAGAGCATTCTCTGGGGAATCGCCCTCGCAGAACAATCGTACAAAGAAGGAATCAATCTCGGTCCGAACGAGATCATCAACTTTGCCTTCACCGGCGACAAGAGCAACGACAATTGCAAGGAGTGCATTCTTCAATTGGGTGGCAAGGCAACTGTCGGGTACGGCCGGGCACGACTGGTGAAGTCGTAGGAGGGGAGGATGCCGAACCAAACGCGATCCCAGAAACTGGCCGGCACGGCGCTCGACCACATCAACTCCGTGGGCGACCGGACCTGGAAGAAGGACTACGGTCGGCTGTGGCTCCGCTTTCCCGGCCTCGTATTGACCAACGGACTGATGCAAACCGTCGCTTTCTACGCGAGTCGTGATAATGACGCCAACACGGCCTTTCTCGACCACTTGGGGAAGCTTGTGCTCCCCGAGGAAGGGACGGGGTCGGTCTATGACTACTTAAGGGGCGCCGATTACCCGGCCTACATGCAAGCCACTCGGATCGCCCTGGCGGCGGCCGTGTACTACGCGAGGTTTTCCGAGGCGATTCTCGGAATCAAGAAGACTGACGAGGGAGACGGGGCATGAGCCCGACCCGCGAAGTCTCCTCGAGACGCCGGGCGTTGGCCGGCATCGCTCCCACCCCATCGACCCATCCCGGCTTGTGGCTCGATCGATGGGTCGAGAGGTTGGGAGACAAGGGGGCGGCGAAAAGAGATGCCATTGACCAAGTCCTGAACGACATTCAGTGCCCATCGGGCGCCCTCTACTCCAGGGCTTTTCAACGATGGCACAATCTGCTTCAAGCGGAGAATAAAGTCGCCTTGACTCCGATGGAGGCACTCTCGCGGATTATCGTCGGAATCGGTTCCGATAGTGTGCTCGAAACTTCCATCACCCTCCACCAAACCTACGGAGTTCCCCTACTCCCCGGCACGGCCCTCAAGGGACTCGCCCGACGATATTGCCTGAGCCGTTTCGGATCGCTGCATGCCGACTACCGGGGAAGCAACCCGACAAAGCAAGATGATCGGCTCAAGATGGGGCTGGACAAGGAATGGGGTTTCACTTCGTATGACACCCTGTTCGGTCACGCTGAAGGGGCGGGAGGAATCGTCTTCCACGACGCATGGCTCATCCCCGATCCCAGGTCCAAGAAGTCACTCCTGCGTGACGTGATTACTGTCCATCATCCAGAGTACTATGGCGCGAGCAGCAACCCGCCTCCTCCCGCCGATTGGGACGACCCCAACCCCGTCTCGTACCTGACCGTCGCTCCCGGGGCATGCTTCTTGGTTGCCATCCAGGGTGCCGACGACTGGAGAAAGAGGGCCACCGATATTCTATGCCTCGCACTCGAGGAGGAAGGGATCGGGGCGAAGACGACGAGCGGCTATGGTCGGCTGGAATCTTCGGACCCGGCAGCGAAAGCCCTGGAAAGGTGCCTCGGGTCCATAAAGGATCCCGAAATAGAGACCTATTGGCAATCCCTGGAAAACCGAGTTCCCGATTCCCAAGGTCGATTGCGAAAGATGTTCGATTTCATCATGGCCCTTCCGGATACCGACGAAAAGAGGAACTATGCCCGGGCATTACTCTCAGGTCCGAGACAAAAAGTAATTGCCAAGTGGGAAGGGGGAACCGACGCCAAGAAGAAACGTTACCGGGACCTGCGAAACGTCGCCGGTTCCGACTAGGTCGACCCTCTGCATGAAACTGCCGACGGGGAAATAGACATGAGGCTCATAAAGACCCATTTCTTTTATCCTTTCTGCCTTCCCCCGGGATCCTTTGAACGCCTTCGCGCGAAGAATCCCGAACACAAGAAGGCGGACGCAATGTTCCAGCCCACGGAACAGATTCGCCAAAGCGACCCGAGAACCTACGCTGAGTATGTTTACTTCCATCCCCATGCTCGAGACCTTCTCTTCGGCCCTATTAAAGAACAGAGATCCGTGCTCGCGTACGAGGTCCCGAATGAGAAGATTCGGGGTTGGAAGTTCCGCGTGAAACTGCCTCCTCGAAATGATGTCGACCAGGCGATTGAGAAAATCCTCGGTCTGGCGGATGTCCATGTCATGTTCTATGATCTCGGTGTCGCCGTCCTGTCTTTCTCGGTCTACTGGGATTACCGGATCGCCGAGGGCGTCGGTTTATCGGGTGATTTCTCTTTCGACGACCTCCTCGACCTCAATAACCTGGTCCGCCGCCGCGCCCCCTCGTTTATCGATACGAGCACCTTCCCCGTGAATGGCCCGACACCCAATAATGTGCCGGCAGGAAGCTGGGCGGGAATTCAAAAGGCCCAGCGAGAACTGGCGGAGGCCATTTCAATCGAGTCCCCGGACAAGGTGCAGGCGATGGAGGACTTCGGCGACTCGTTCGACGAGGTCTTTTCGTCAGCGTCGAAAACTCCATACGTGGGCAACCATTTCCAGTTTTGGCTCGACAGAATCGCCGTTGATCTCGGGTTGGATGTTTCGGAGAGCACGCCCATCCTGGATGAGCGTGGATTCGTCCATTCCTTTGTGCTCGCGGACAGGGGCGATACAGCCATCGATGGCGGTGCCAGCGAGCTTCCCGACTTCGCTTCCAGCCCGGAGAACGTATTCGGAAAGCTTACGGACGAGCCCGAATTATTTCGGTCGGCCCTTCTCCGTCTCTTGGCGGTCGATCCCGCAGGGAAAGACTACGTCGCGAATCCGGGGCTCCGGGACAGCTTTCTAAGCAATTGGCTCTATCTCCGATACCGGGACGAGAGCACATATATGGGGTTCACCCGATGTAGTGGGGTCTTTCTCCTCCACGCGGACGGCCCCCGATCCACTCCCCCCATCGGCGCCGCAGACCCCGAGGGCTTCACGAGATCCGTATTACTGAAGCATTTCGATTCTATGTATTTTCAGATGGCGTGTCTCCTCCTCGTCTATCGGGCGGGGCTTCTCGATCTGTCACACCGTTGCACCATGATTGCTCAGAGAGTTAGTTCGCCCGAAGATCTTGACAAGAGGTCTGTCGGAGACGATATTGAGCGCCTTCGATCCGATTTTCTTCGGTTTCATACCAAGTACTGGTCCTGCGAGATAACGGCTCAAGAACAGGGCATCGAGATGTTTTCGCTATGGAACAGGAACATGGACAATGAACACCTTTTCTCCGAGGTGGATCAACAGATTCGTGCTCTTCACGAGTTCAGTCTCGCAACGGTGAACCGTCGGTTGGGGCGCCTGACCTACCTGAACCTGAGCGTTCTCGGCGTTGCGCTGCTGAGCGTTGCCGGCACCACCCTGACTATCACTCACAGCACCTGGTGGAGTGCCGTTGCGCGTCTCGGGTCCGCCGCGTTACTTCTCGGAATCATAATTTCTCTCGTACTGCTCTGGCGCGGTTCTTGGGTGATCAAAAAGCTGATCGGCTGATCCACGGGTTTTGAAGAGAACGTCGGAAAGCAACGCAAAACAGGGGGACTTGAACGAACTTCCGAGCAAGGGGCCGGGTCTCGCTGGGGGGGGCTTTCCCCCAGAACTGTCCCACAGAGCATTAGAGGAATCTACAAAAGACTACCAGAGAGAATCATCGATATCGTGCCGATGTACCTGGCCCCGTAGGCCGACCTGCCGCCGTTCATTGTGCTGCTCTGGATGTGGGCCGTCCACGGGGGGGAGACGTTTCGCCCTTCCCAGTAAGCTCGCGGGCCTCCGCCCGGGGCGTCGCCAGCCCTGTTGGCGCGGGCAATCCGCCCAACTTTCGGGCCTTAAACCAGATACCGCCCGCTTTTTCTATTCAAAATACCCCACCATAAGTAGTAAAATATCCATACAAGGGTATCTTCGGTCCGGCGCTCTCCCAACTCATTAATTTTCAATGTGTTGGTTGGCGTGGCCGGAGGGCCGGGCCGCATCCTCTGCGGGCCCACGGAAGTGCCGCTGCGATATCGGAGCGCCAGGAGTTCAATACCAATGGAGGCGTGCACTTTGAAGCTCCCACGTCACCTCCCTTCCCTTCTCGCCCTGCTCTCCATCCTGTTTGCCCATTCCGGTTGTGAAGATTCAACCGAGCGGTCCCCGGCCACCCACAAGGTCTACGACGAACCGAAGCGGGTCGCCTATGTCATTGACACGTCGAAGAGCATGCTTCGCGGCAATATGTACGAGAGGTTGCTCACGGATCTCGAGAATCGCTATGCCGCGCACCTCGACGACGGGATCCGTTGCGCGGTCTTCACATTCGATCACGAGACGGTAAAGAGGGATGAGTTCGACGTTCGGGGGCAAGATCGCATTCGGCAGACGATCCAGGCACTCCGCCAGGATCCTCCGAACGGCCAGTATACCAACCTGACCGGTGCGGTCTACCACGCCGCCCGGTGGATCCGGGAGGTGGCCGGGGACGACCTCGGCGGAAGCGAAGTCTACATCTTCACGGACGGAAAGCACGATCCTCCCCCGGATGCCGCCGAGCCGAACGACTGGAAGTCGGTCATGCGAGACGAGTTCGCCGGCGGTATCGTCCGGAACGACGGCGTGGGAGTGTATCTGGTCCAACTGCCCGGATCCGAGCTGGACGCCTCGGAGATCCCGGAGGAGATCGAGGTCGTCGAAGCCCCCGCCGCTTCCGAACAGATCACGCGATCCATCCTCCGATTCGAAGATGTGAATTACTACCTCGACGAGATCGAGGTGAAGGCGAACCCGGACGGGAGGATTCCCGCCGAGAAATGCCGACAGCGAGCTGAAATCACCCTGAAGGCGGCGCACGCTCTTCCCCCCGGAGAGCCGAAAGACATCGCCCTTGACGGCGGCTCGGGCGTTTCCCTTTCACCGACCGAAATGCGGTTCACCAAACAGGGCCAGAAGAAAGATCTGAGCCTGGATTTCCCCATCGGGACAAGATCGGAGACCATCGAGCTCCAGGTCCGCATCACACCGAAGACCTCCGGGCTCGAGTGCGATGAACGCGTGGTCGTCCACGTACCGGTGAAGATCAAGGTATCGAAGCCCCCCCTCTGGCAGCGGGTCAAGTCGTGGATCCTCGACCTCCCCCGCTGGCTTCAGGCCCTCCTGTTGCTCCTGATTCTCGTGCTCTTGGCCTGCCTCGCTCTTCCGAAGTTCCGCAAGCAGACCATATCCACGGGGGAGATCGACTACCGGCTGAAGAATCGGGCGCGACTCTGCGGCCACCGCATCTCGCTGGGACCGCGGAAAGGCGTTCCTTTCGGCGAAACGGGCGGCGTGGTCGCCGTCCTCACCGCGACCTGGTCGGGCGACGTCATCCTGCACAGGAAACGAAAAGGCCTGAAGGTGGACGGCGAGGAGCTCACCGGCCCAAAGGTGCGACTCGGCAGCTACGCCGACATCGAATACGAAGAGTATCGCGCGGAGTATTCCTCCGGATAGGAGCTTCGACGGCACGGCCGGAAAGGGGAGTATCATGCCTCAACCCAAGTACTTCATAGGCGTCGGCGGCACCGGCATCGGTGTGGCGAACAAGCTCCACGACAAAATCGTCGACTTCTACGGAAAGGACTCCGAAGAAGCCCAGTACATCTACAAGGTTTTCGGATTCGACGGCGAGATCTGGCACGACCAGATGAAGTCGCGCTCCCAGTACTGCTGGACGGGAAAGTTCTCTCCCGCGGACTATGTTCGCGAATTGCAGGAGAAGGACTTCGACACGAGCTGGTGGCCCATACCGCTGCACAAGTGCGCCACCTATGTCGGAACCGCGGGACTCGGACAGCGCCGCCCCCAGGGGAAGCTCGGGCTCATCTATCACCTGAACCGCCGATCCTACGACCCCCTCGATTCGCTCATTCGAGACGTGCTCCTCTCCGCACACCAGAGCGCGATGGCCGTCGAACGGGTCCAGGCGGAGGCCGGCTCTACGCCGACGGTCTTTCTCGCGGCCTCTCTGTGCGGCGGAACCGGCGCCGGGATCATGATCCCGCTCGCCCATTACGTCCGCTGGCTCTTCGACAGGGAAGGCATTCGGGACATCCGTATCGTCGGAATCGCCCTTCTCCCCGGAACACAGGTCGGCAAGACCAAGGGGGCCCATCGCTATTTCGAGGCGAACACGTACGCCTTCCTCTGGGAGAACTCGTTCTGGACGCGAAAAGTGCTGTGCGGAGAAACGAAGTACAGCTACCGGTTCTTCCTCGACGATCCGAGGCCCCTGGAGGCCGTGGCCGATCCACCGAAGCCGTTCGATCTTCTCTATCTCGTGGACGGCAGCTCCGCCCACGGCCAGTTCCTCGATCATTTCACCGAATACGAGCAGCTCGCGGCGGACTTCCTGTTCGATCTCGAGTTCAGCAGCGAGCAGCCGATCCTCATCAACATCGCGATGGGACTCGCGGAGAAGCCGAACGTGGACCCCCTCGGGGCGGGAGGCAAATCGATTCTCCGATATCCGATTCTCAGGCACCAAGACCGGCTGGCGAGATTGGTCATCGAAGACTACCTCCGGGATTCGGACGGACTCACGAACAAGGATGTCGTCGAGCTGGGTCACGGTGTCGGGTCCGAGGTCTGGAACTCCCTCCGTGAGACCCTCTTGTCGCAGGACTACCGCAAGCCGATCCGCCGTTTCGGAGCGGTAAGGACGCTCGAGCTTCCCGCCAAGCTGGCCTCCAAGCTCGGATCGGCGATCGAGGGAGCCGATTCGGATAATTATCATCAGGTCAGCGAGCAGGTCCTCACCGAGTGGGAGCGTTTCAAGTCTCAGGTCAACGAACACATCAGTGCCAACACGGACCCGGAGCTCGAATCGGACTGGAAAGAACTTCGCGAGGGTCTTCTCTCCCGGATTTCGGGCGACCGGCCCCTTCCGTGGGGCGCCCTCGACGCCATGCTTCGCTCCCTCTCCGGGCATTTGCAGGCGGCGGCTCAAGACCTCACGAAGAAGAGGAACAAAGAGCAGGAGCGATCGAAAAGCGCGGAGCGCCGGATGGCCCAGGATCTCGAGGGCTTTAGGAAGACCTACGAGTCCTTCCTTCATCGCGTGCGGCGCGCCTCCTCGAAGGAAGACCTCGAGAAGTCCGTCGGTACCCTCCTGGGCGCGCACTGGAGAGAAGCGACTCTGACGGCGGACATCGCACACGTCGAGAACCTCGATGCCCGCCTCCAGAATACGTTCCTGCTCGCCATTCAGGCTCTTCGTGATTGTCTGCAGAACTCGGCCTTCCCCGACTTCGAGGACAACGATATCTACGTCAAGACGGAAGTAGTCGTCGAAGTTCTGGGACAGGAGGGGGTCGCCGAGACGGCTTACAAGAAGCTGGCCTCCGAGCCCGAGTTCGCGGCTCAGATGGAGGTCGCCCGCGGTCGAATTCGGACGGTTTTGGGACGGTTCGTCGTCGAGAGGCTCCTCGATTTCATCGAGACGGGAGGGGATCTCACCCCGAAGCTTCGTCTGAATTGGGGATTCTCTCTCCGCGCCGAGATGCTTCGTTCCCTGCAGGGCAGTTTCCAGTCCTCCGTCGACATGACGGTGTGGCAGGCGATAGATCGAGAAGCCTCGGAGGCCGGAAGAGACGTCGAGAGCTACTGTACCGATCTCCTGGCCAAAACGTCGCGCATCGCGGCCCCCTTCGCCTCTCTACGGGATACGGCCCGGTCGGAAACTCACAGCTACATGCTCTACAACGAGAACGCCTGGAATGAGTTCTACGAAAAGGTCCTCAGTGGCAAATCCGGCAAGGACGCTCCCTCGCTGTCGGAATACATGTCCGCGGGCGCCGGCGGAGAGAGGATGGGGAACGAGCTCAAGATCGATTCGAACGATCCCCGCATGCCGGGGAATCCCTACGAGGTCTCCTTCTTCGCCGTTCTCGCGGGCTTCGTGCCCGACGATCTCGTCGCGAACCGGACTTGGAGGGACAGCGCCGTCTGGGCCCAGGAAAAGGGTCGGGAGATCTTCCTCGACAAGAGTATCACCGAAAAAGAGGTTTCCGAGGACCGCCGGAGCTTCGCGCGGCTCGTCTTCCTATTGGCCGAACACTTCGAGGTCATTCGGATCGCGGGCGCCGTTTACAAGTACCGGCAAAACAACCTCGAGACCGGTCTTCGGGGACGGGAAAACGTGATCGACTGGTTCGTTTCCGAGCCGACGGAGACCCGGGCCGCCGTGTCGGATGATACGACCCGGGTCTGGAGAAAGCAGCCGCCCGAGGAAAGAAAGAAGATCTTCACCGCCCTCAAGAAGGCGCTCGAGGAGAAAAGAGACAACCCGAAGACGGCGAAGAGCCTGAAGGAAGTTTACGCCCGGGACGTGAAGACCGTCGAATGGGCGATCGAACAGGAAGCCTATTCCACCGCGGTATTCGAATTCTAGGGGACGAGAATGCCCTGGGAGGTTCGTCCGACCATCATCGTGCCGGTGAGGGCGGTCCCGGATCCGGAGACCGGCCGTTCGCTCGTGGACGACGCCTATCGGGAGGCATCAGAGGCGCACGACCCCCCGTTCGTCGTCTTGGCCCGAGGATACGACGAGAGCTCTTTACGCGAAAGCTGGGACCTTCTCCGCGCTCGAGTGGAGACGATCGCGGAGGCCGGGGGCGATACGTTCATCGGGGGAAGCGCCGGCCTCGAGCACTTCGTGATCCGTTTTCTCTTCGTATTCGATGGGAGCGACGGATCCAGGGACGCCCTCTGGGCTTCGCTGCGGGAGGCCTGCGCCGGCGCCCGGGCTCTCGGACTGTCGTGCGAGGGGGCGGTGATCCTGATCGCCCCGGAACTCGCCGAGGAAGACGAGAAAGCCGCCTGTGAACTTCGCCGCGACTTTCCCTTCGTCCCGATTCTCGTGGAAGAGAGAAACCCCGCCGGCGGCCATCCGGTGGCGCCGGCCCGTGTTCGCGACACGGCCCTCACGATTATCGACCTCCTCGTGAACTCGGCTTCTCCCCATGAACAAACCCTGGAACCCCTCCTCCAAGGCGCGAGTCTCGGACGAAGGATCATACCGGGTGCGGCCGTTTTCGATCCCGGCCGGGATCTTCTCGAGGCATTCCGGCTCGCGGCGGTAGACGCCAACTATCCGCGGGCTCTCGCCCTCCTTGCCACGGCCGAGACCATGAAGGAAGGATCGGATGTCGAGTTGGCGAACGCCCTCGCCGAAAAGGCCCTCGAGCAGATCTCGGGCGAATTGATACGGGAGCGTGGGCCGACCCTTCCCGACCACCCGAACGTGTCGACCGATGACCTCCGCTTCTTCTCGACCCAATCGAGCAAGAAGGCGGACTACGAAGATGTGGAACGAAAGCTCCGGAACGGCCTCCGAGACTACGCGTCCAGAATGATGCAGGCGGGCGCCGATGTCTCGGAGCGCCACCGGGAGGGCCTCCGAGGCGTTCCGGGCTGGACAGCCCGATTCTTGGGCTCCACGATCGATCGGGTGAGGGGGGCCGGGAACTCGGGGCGTCTCTGGCCGAAAGATCTTCACAACGTGTTGGGGATACTCGTCGTAGAGGGAGGAGCAGGACGCCTTTCCACGCACTGCCGCGATTGGATCGCGAAGGCGAGGGCGACCCTGACAGGCAAGCTTCGTCATCGGGTCGGTTGGACGGAATGGGAGCAGGTTCGCGAGATCCGTGCGGATCGATTTCTCAGGCCCCGGTGGCTCGCTTACGTCTGGCCCGCTCTCGCGATCATCGCGATGCTTCTTCTCCGCCATTACCAACAGAAGATCCCGCTGATTCGTGACTATTCCCTCTTCCCCCGCCTCATCGTATTCACTCTGCTGGGCGCCCTGCTCTATACGGTTGTTTGCGCGTTCTTCTTTCACCGGAGCAAATTGAAACTTCGGCGGGACTTCTCGGATCGATCCGATGGAATTCGCCGGTTCTTTCTCGCGAATGAGCACCAGCAGCGGCTCTCGTTCATCGAGGAGACCGTCGAAAGGGCCGCGGCGCGGGTCGGTCGATTCCGTGGGCGGCTCGGCGCGTTTCTCACCTACCTCCGGAGCTTCGCGGAGAAGACGGAAGCCATCTCGGTCGTGGATCACGAGAGAATCAGAGAACTGGCGAAGGCCTACTCGGACGAGGTCGTTCGAAAGGCGATCCGGCTCCTCGAGCTCGAGCCCGAGGATCACCGGGTCGAAGAGATCGCGACTTCCGTATCGGCGAGGCTCGCGAAAGAGAACCTGCCCGATTTCGTAGAAGACCCCGACGGCTTTCTCGTGTGGGTTCGGGATCGGGTCAGCGAGCACTTCGTCGAGAAGAGGTACTTGGGAGATGCGGGCGCCCTCCAAACCGCGGGAATGGTCGAGTCGGTCTTTGATCGCATCGAGAGGGAACTGAGGTCCAATCGCCCCGTTCCGTACTACCACAAGGCGGGGCAATCACGAGGGATTCTCTTCTTCCCCGACGGCTACGCCGGGTGGGCGGAGGAGCTTTCGAAGCGCTTGTCGGACAGAGGCGAAATCGCCCTCCTCCCGGTCCGCGGGAGAGGACGGTTCGGAGTATTGAACTTCTATGAGCGCGAAATCGATCATGGGACGTAGTCGATCCAGGCAGGATCCTCGCAGCCTGCTGAACGAGGGTCTTCTCTGGAAAGAGTATCAGGGATCGCTCTGCCGCGAAGTTCCGCGCCTTCGCGGCGCCCCGGGAGAGTCGGTCGAGTACCACCCCCCCGGGGGAGGGGCCGAATCGCTGGTCGCCACGGCCCTCCGCATCGAGAAGGTGTACAAACACCAGCAGGCCATTCTTGACCGCCTGGCGCGCCCGGGCACGGACAGCGAGGACCGCTCGACGACCGTCGCCCTCCCCTTCGGGAGCGGCCGGACGACGGCGATCGCTCTCTGGCTCCTTCCCCGTCTCTTCGAGAGGGGTCGGTCGGTCCTGGTTCTCTGCCCGACGGACGACCTCGCCGGTAGGCAGAAGGAGCTTTGGAAGGGCGCTCTCGACCGCGCCCATCTTTCCTGGCTTGTCGGCCTCACCCAGCTTCGAACACGTGATCTCGAGGAGCGGCTCGGAAGCTCTCTCTTGCCGGGCACCGCCATATTCACGGATCTTCCGACCCTCCACCGGCTTCTCCGGGAGTACGGAAAGGACGTCGCCGAACTCGCCGTCTTTCAGGAAGCCGTGATCGCCGAAGATCTCGAATCCCTCGAGGGTCCGATGGCCAGTCACGCCCGGTACGTCATCGGCCGTTATCGTTATTTCCTGGCCTCGAAGGGTTTCTCACCCCCCTGGATCACGGTGCTACCGGGCATGACGAACCCCGCCGAGTTCGCGGGCCAGCTCGGAATTCCCGGCCGGGTCGAGGACTTGGTGGACCGGGCCGGGACCTCGACGAGGAGCCTCAGTGTCTGGGCTCCGAGCGCCATGAACGTCGACATCGAGTCTGTCTCCGGCGACTCGGGTCCCTCGATGACGCTCCGCGTCGTCCGGCGCCGGTACTGGCAGGAACTCGTCAATCTGGCCTCCACCTCGATTGCGACGGGGCGGACGACGGGGATCATCAGCGGCGAAATCCGCGCAACAGACGCCGAGATCAACCAGATTCTCGACGACGTTCGACTGAGGATCGAAAAGGGTGAATCGCCTCCCGTCCCCGATCTCGACGAGATTCTCTTCCTCGGGTCCGATCTTCCATCGCTCCGCTCCGCGCTGTTGAAGAAGGGGAAGGATATCGGGGACCTCCGGACGCTTCTCCTCGCGGGATATCAGAACGCAGGAGCTTTTCTGGAAACCGAGACGCGCCATTTGGCTGCTGCGGGACACCTGGACATTCTCCTCCTCGCCCCACGCACCCCGCTCTACCAGTACTACATGAACCGGCCGGACGAGTTGATCGATGTTGCGGACGATATGCACAGAGAGGTACGCCCCCTGCCGAGAACGCTCTACAACCTGCCGGTTCGATCGGAAGAGGCGCTCCGATATCATGCCGAGACCTTCCTCGGAGAACTAGAGGGACCGGTCGATGAGGATCTGGCGAGGAACTTACTCTCGTCCGATTTCCTCGCCGCCGTCGAGAAAGCCGAAAGAGAGCGGGCGGCATCCGAAGATTCGGATGGGGCACCCGATTCCCGGGTGCAGGAGGCTCTGGCCACACTCGAGGTCATTACCGATCGAGTCATGGCGATCCGGGACATCGGTGGCGCGGCGGACAGGATCCTCGCGTGGGTCGATGCGGTGAACGCCCCGGCGCTCTACTTCGAGGGTGCGGTCTTCGTGATGCACGGCCGCCGGCACCGGGTAAACCGATGGTCAAATGCGGGTGACGATATTCTCGTGCAGGCGGAGCCCCGTGCGCAAATGTCGAAACGCATATCGCGCATCGCCATCGAGGAAGTCGAAGAGATCGGCAGAGCGGTCAAGACCGATGGGTATTCGTTCGGAAGGTGGAAGGTCAAGGTCACCGAGGAGGTGATCGGCCGGCGCACCTACCAAGGTCTCGACCTCGACACGGAGGGGGAGTCGGAGATGTGGGCGGGGCCATCCCCTCCCCGGCGGGAATTCGAAGCCCCGGCCCTCCGAATTTCCCTGGCCCGGGGGGATTCGGGCCATGGCGCTTCGGTGGTCCATGGCGTGGCCCATCTCCTTCGAAGCGCGCTGAGCGTCGAACAGGGGAGTCTTCACTCGCGCCTCCAGTTCGTCGCGACCGAAAGCTCCATTTACATCTACGACGACCTTCTTCGAAGCGCCCAGGCGATCGCCGACCTCGACACGGAGGGAGCGATTCTATCCGCCTTCCGCCGGGCTTGGCGCATACTCGCCGACTGCCCCTGTGATGAAGACTCGGGTTGTTGTGGATGCCTTCACGATTGGAGCTGTTCCGACCCCGGCCACGGTAACGGTCCGGGCGACCCCCTGCTGAACAAATGGGCTACTCTCGGTTTTCTGAGCGACGTCCTCGGTGATGATCAGGAAGCCCACGTCCAGGCCGCATTGCTCGGCGAGAAGAGGTCCGTTTCATCCAACGGGAAACTGCGACAGATGAAGGAGAAGTGTCTGCGGGTGATGGCGGACAAGCAGCGTTCCCTCGTTCGGCGCCCCTACCGATTCCGGCTGGCGACCGAGGACGACGTTAGGAACACGGGAGGGGGCTGGGCGGGGCTTTGCAGGCACGGAAAGAAGATGATCCTCATCGTGCCCGGATTCTCCGAGGCGAAAACGCAGGATATCGTCATCCACGAGTACTTCCATAACTTCCAGGGGGAGGGAAACCTCGGCCCCCGGCTCCGACACTATCGCGATTGGGACATGGACGGCCCATGGGGAGTTCACTCGTTCCGTCCCCTCCGGTTCTTGCGGGGCCTGTCCCCCCTCTTTCATCCCCAGAACATTCCCTTTCAGGGAAAGCTCTTCGTGGAGGGATCCGCCAACTGGTCGGTCGTCGTGTCTTCCGATTTCTGGGGGTCGAAGACCCGTTTCATCGAAAACAAGTTGTCAGGATCGAACGAGTATTTGGAAGGATACAACGCCGTCAACTGGGTCCAGGTGCCATACGGTGTCGTCCGAACCCTCGAATTCCTTCGAAACGGAACGATCGCCGGCAGCGTCCTTACTATCCGGGACGTCATAGAGAACAGCCCCGCCGCCGCCAACATTCGCGACCAGGGTAAGACAGCCAACAACTCGCCGAACAACGAGTTGAAGTGTCTGCCCACCGGTTTTCGAGACAAGCTGGACGACGTGGTCATCGTCTCGCACTACCTGGCCCGCATTCCTCCCGACGACTCCCTCGCCGGTGCGAGGGGCTTTCAGCTCCTCTGGATCGTCATCACCGGTCGCTTCGGAGACATGAGCGTTGACGCGTTTCTGAAGACCTTCGAGCCATTCGGTGCCTACGGGATCATGAACGCCGTCTTCAAGAGACACTACGAGGACTTCGACGAGATCCCGTGCCTAAAGATGAATTGCCGGTCGATCACGAAGGAACGCCTCGCCGACGCCTGTGTGATTCACAGCGGTCGCCGTCTTCTCCTCGGGTTACTCGGAATTCGAACGAGGTTACTCGCGGCAATGCTTCTGAGGCTGCCGTTGGTGTTTTTGAGAGGAGGCGAAGGAGAAGGAGGTGGATAGACCGCCGGCCCGGACTCCGATCTAAGGAGCCCCTTGGATGCCCGATTCTAATGATGGAATGAGTGCACTCCCGGTGTGGAGCTCTTGTCCGGGATTAGCACCTCCAATTCCTCCAATTCCTCTGCACTCGGTAGGGGCCCATTCAAGATTTCATCGATCTTTGCGGCGAGCGTGATCACTCCAAGCGGATCCCAGAGCAGTCGATGCTTTACCCCACGAGACGCGAAGATCTCGTCGATTAACAGAACTCGTTTGCCAAAAGCGGCTACCTGGAGGGCCACCTTTACACTTTCGTTTCGGAGGCCCCTCTCGCTGTGGCGGGACGCCTCGATGCCTGGGCCGGCGCGCGAGGACTGTTTGAACAAGCCAGCCCTGATCCCCTGGCTCCCGCCCACCGAATTCAGAACCGCAGATTCTGCAAGATCAAGGCTAGGAGTGCTTTACAATCGCCGTAAGATCAAGCGGGCCGACTCGGACGGGATTCTCGGGAGGGATAACGGAGAAATGCCCGGGAACCACCGGCCCCCGGGCATTTTGCGATTATCGATCAAGCCTTCAGGCGAGTCGATGATCTACCAGCGGCTGCGTCCGCCGCCGTTGTCCTCGCGCTTCTTGGCTTCGCTGACCGTCAGGTTGCGACCACCCATCTCGGTGCCGTTGAGGGCGCTCATCGCGGCCTCAGCGCCGTCATTCATCTCCACGAAGCCGAACCCGCGGGGCCGGCCCGTGTCACGGTCGGTGATCAGGCTGACCGACTCGACGCTTCCGTGCCGCCCGAACATGTCGCGCAACTCGGTCTCTGTGGCACTGAAAGGGAGGTTTCCAACGTACATCTTCATTCTCGACTCCAATTCCGTTCCGCCCCGCAATCTGAAAGATGAGCCGATCCGGCGACATGCCGGCGGCTTCTCGGTCCGGCCCGGGACCTGCGCTCTCCGCGCAATAACCCGGGATCCGGCATAGCTTCGAATCGTTACTCCGGTACCAAGTTTCGAATCAACGGGGGCGTTAGCGGCGAGTCGATTCGGCAGGAGAAATCCTCTGCTATGTTCTAAGTATCGTCCGAATCCGTTGAAAGTCAAGAGAAAAGATCGGAGCCCGAGCAATATCGTCTCCGTCGGCCTCGTCTCGCCGCGGCGCCCCTACCGAAGAAATCGTCCGCTTCGGACTCTCCGGGGCCAGGGAACGCCGGGATTCGCGTCCGGTTCAAGAGGGAGGGCCTGGCCGGGGGGGGCATGAAGTCCACGAGCAGGCTCCCCTGCCGGCGGTCTCCCGGGAACGTGGAAGCCGGTAACGTCAAGCAGGCCAACACGCCCGCGATCATGGGGAGCGGCGGCGACATCCCTCGATCGCCGCAAGGAGGACGCCTTTCTACGAGGGACAAGTGGTATCATGGCATGAGGCTGAGACTCCACCCTCGAATCGTCGCCCGGGTCGGGGCGGACGAACTCCTCGGGGGGGGGGGGCGGCGAGAGGAGAAGTGTGCATGGAGCAGGGCGCGCCGGATTCGACGATCAACCGCATCGCGTTCATCGGCAACTACCTGCCGCGCCAGTGCGGCATCGCCACGTTCACGACGAGCCTATGCGAGGCCATCGCCACCGAAAACGCCCACACAACGTGCATCGCCCTGCCCGTCAATGACAATGAAGCCGGATACGCTTATCCGAGCCGCGTCCGCTTCGAGCTGACGGAGAAGGACATCGACTCCTATCGTCGCGCCGCCGATTTCCTCAACATCAACAACGTCGACATCGTGAGCCTGCAGCACGAGTACGGCATCTTCGGCGGACCGACCGGCAGCCACATCCTGGTTCTACTGCGCGAATTGCGCATGCCCGTCGTCACGACCCTGCATACCGTCTTGCGCGCCCCCAACACCGATCAGCGGCGGGTGCTGGAGGAGATCGCGACCCTCTCCAATCGGATAGTGGTCATGAGCGAGCGGGGGGCTGAGTTTCTTCGGGAGATATACCGAGTAGATCCCGAAAAGATCGACATGATCCCACACGGCATCCCCGACGTGCCCTTCGTCGATCCGAGTTTTCACAAAGACCTGTTCGGTGTCGAAGGCAAGATCGTCTTGCTCAGCTTCGGATTGCTTTCCCCGAACAAAGGGATCGAAACCGTCATCGAAGCCCTGCCCGCGATCGCGGCTCGATATCCGAACGTGGTGTACATCATTCTCGGAGCGACCCATCCGCACGTGATTCAACAGGACGGGGAAACGTATCGCCTGTCCCTGGAATGGTTGGCCCAGAAGAAGGGCGTTGAGAGTCACGTGATCTTCTATAACCGCTTCGTGAGCCAGGAGGAACTCCTGCAGTTTATCGGCGCAGCGGACCTCTACATCACGCCCTATCTCAACGAAGCCCAGATCACGTCCGGCACGCTGGCCTACACCCTGGGGGCCGGAAAGGCCGTGATTTCCACGCCCTACTGGTACGCGGAAGAGATGCTGGCGGACGAGCGGGGGGCGTTGGTGCCGTTCGGCGATGCCGCGGCGTTGAGCGAGCAGGTGATTGACCTGTTGGGCGACGATTCGAAACGACATGCCATGCGGAAGCGGGCCTACCTGTTCGGACGGGAGATGATATGGCCCCGTGTCGCTCGGCGTTATATGGAATGCTTCGAGCGCGCCCGCGCCGAGCGCAGGCATTTCACTCTCCCGGGCTTCGCGGTCAAGCCGCTCGACAAGCGCCCCCGTGAACTTCCGCCCCTGAAGCTCGATCACTTGCGTCACATGACGGACGAAACCGGCATCTTGCAGCACGCCGTCTTCACCGTGCCGAATTACCGCGAGGGATACACCACCGACGACAATGCTCGGGCCTTGATGGTGAGCACTCTCTTGGAGGAACTGGGAAGCGGGAAGGCGTTCGATCTGACTTCCCGGTATCTCGCCTTCGTATGGTATGCCTTCCATGGCGAGACCGGACGGGTCCGCAATTTCTTGGATTACCAGCGCCGTTGGATGGAAGAGACCGGCTCCGACGATTGTCACGGTCGCACACTGTGGGCGCTGGGAACCGTGGTGGGCCGCTCGAACACGCCCGCCATCCGCAGCGGCATGGTCGGCCGCCTGTTCGAAAAGGCTTTGCCGGCCATTCTGGAGACGACCAGCCCGCGCGCTTGGGCATTCGCACTCCTCGGCATCCACGAGTACCTGCGGCGTTTCGCCGGCGACCGCATGGCGAGCCAGGTCCGGGAGGAGTTGGCGGGGCGGCTGCTCGAGTTGTACCGGAAGCATCGTTCGGACGAATGGCGATGGTACGAGAACGCCCTGACTTACTGCAACGCCACGTTGCCCCATGCCCTGCTCCTGAGCGGCCGATGGACGCCGAATGCCGCCATGACGGAGGCCGGGCTCGAGTCGCTCGGTTGGCTGGCGAACTTGCAGAGCGCGGACGAGGGGCATTTTGTCCCGATCGGCTCAGAGGGTTTCTATGAGCGCGACGGCGAAAGGGCGCGGTTCGATCAACAGCCGGTGGAGGCGCAGGCGATGGTCTCCGCCTGCCTCGAAGCCTTCCGGATCACAGGCGACCCGAGTTGGCGCAAGGAAGCCGGGCGCGCCTTTGATTGGTTCCTTGGGCGGAACGACCTGAACCTGCCCATCTACGACCCGACTACGGGGGGTTGCCGGGACGGCCTGCATCCCGATCGCCCGAACGAGAATCAGGGCGCGGAGTCCATGCTCGCATTTCTTCAGGCTCTGCTGGAACTGCGCCTGGCCGAGAACGCACATTTGTCCGAGGAGGCGCCCTCGAAATGAGCGATGAACGTACCGCGCTTTTTCTCCGGCATAAGCTGAATCCCATTCTGACCGCCGCCGATTGGCCCTATCCGGTCAATAGTGTGTTCAACCCGGGGGCCGCGGTGCTGCACGACGGGACGATCCTTCTGTTGTGCCGCGTGGAAGATCGGCGTGGCCATTCCCATTTCTGCGCGGCCCGTTCGGCCAACGGTGTGGACCGCTGGCGCATCGACCCTCAGCCGACACTGTCGGCGGATCCCGAACACTTCCCGGAAGAATCGGGAGGCATTGAAGATCCGCGCATCACCTACATCCCGGAATTGGAAAAGTATGCTGTCGTCTATACCGCCTTCACCCGTGACGGCCCCGGCGTGGCCCTGGCTTTCACGGAAGATTTCGAGCACTTCGAGCGCTATGGCGTGATCATGCCGCCGGAAGACAAAGACGCCGCCCTTCTTCCTCACCGCATCGGCGGCAATTGGGCCTTGATCCATCGGCCGGTCAGCGCCCCCAGCGCGCACATGTGGATGTCCTATTCGGCCGACCTGCGGCACTGGGGCAGCCACAAGCTGATGCTGGAAGCCCGGCGCGGGGGATGGTGGGATGCGAACAAGATCGGCCTCTCTCCGCCGCCCATCGAAACTTCGCGAGGTTGGCTCGTGGTTTACCACGGCGTGAGGATGACCGCCGGTGGCTGTCTCTACCGGCTCGGACTCGCTCTTTTTGACTTGGACGAACCCGAGCATTGCCTGGCGCGGGGCGACGAGTGGATCTTCGGCCCGGAAGAGCCCTACGAAAGGGTCGGGGATGTAGGGAACGTCGTCTTTCCTTGCGGCTACACGATCGCCCCCGATGGCGACACCATCCACTTGTATTATGGCGCGGCCGATACGAGCATCGCCCTGGCCACGGGGAGCCTTCGGGAGATGCTGGAGTGGCTCGAGCGACGCGGACAACCCACCCCCCGCCCACCGGTCGGGTGAATCGTCTTCGAGCTTGCGACGAGGAAGTCCCTGGGTACGATGTCCGGGCCCCGCGCGAGAAAGAGGCGACCATGGATTGCGGAAGAGGGCGGGGGGTTACTCGCCGAACCTGCCGCCCACCTGACGGCGGAAGTCCGCATACGCGTGAGAACTCACCCGTATGTTGTTCCTGTAAGAGAGATTGCCCACCAAGGTGATCAGCGGCTCGCGGCGTCGCCACAGATTCCGGCAGACCCTGCGCACGATGCGAGGCGCGGAATAGAAGTCGCGGCTGCAGGCGAGCACTTCTCGGATGACGCCGTCGAGAGACAAGCGCTTGTAACGCGCCACCGGATAGGTCAGCGTGTAGTATTTCCAATCTTCGGGAAACTCGTTGAGGGCGATGCGGTCCTCGGATTTCATTTGATCCCAGAGGCGGGTGCCGGGCAGGGGCGTCAAAAACAGGAGGTTGAGGTTGTCCACGCCGTAACGGCTGGCGACCTCCGCGATATGTCTTCCGATGCCCGGTTCGTCTATGTCCAGGCCGATGATGAAGGAGCCCACGACGAGTATGTTGTGCCGCTGTATGCGCCGCACGGACGCCCTGAAGTCCCGGCCCTTGATCAAGTTGAACTTCTTGCCCAGCTCCCGAAGCCCTTCCGGCGTGGGGGATTCGAAGCCGATGAAGACCCCTCTGCACCCGGCCTTCGCGGCCAACGCCAGAAGTTCTTCGTCATCGGCGAAGTTGATGGTCGCTTGGGCGACCCACTCCTTTCGCAGATTCGCCTGGGCCAATGCGCGGAACAGGTTCTTGGCGCGCGCGATGTGTTCTGGGCGTGTACCGATCAGGTTGTCATCCACGACGAGAACACGTTTCTCGCGGACCAACCGGAATTCACGCACCACATCCGGGATCGGCCGCTGCCGGTACCGGGTCCCATTGAACGCCGTTACGCTGCAGAAGCTGCAGTTCAACGGACAGCCCCGCGTGGTCTGAACGGCGCCGAAGGCATATCCCTCGTCAAGCAGATCATGCCGCGCGACCGGAACATCCTCGATCTCGGCCAGCCCTCCGTCATACCGGCGCTTCAGGCGGCCGTGCCGGGCGTCCTCCAGCAGCTGGGGCCAGATGCCCTCGGCCTCCCCGGTGACCACCGAATCCACCCGTTCCATGACTTCTTCGAGGCACATGGTCGCGTGAATGCCGCCCATCACGACGGGCACGCCCAGGCGCCGGAAGTGGGCGGCCAGTTCGTAGGCGCGGTTGGCCTGGGACGTGAAAGCGGTGATGCCGACGAGGTCCGGCCGAGGCATGGCGGAATAGTCGGGCAGGCCGAGGTTCTCATCGAGGATCGTGATTTCCCATTCCGGTGGGGTCAGGCCCGCGAGAACCATGAGGCTGAGCGGCTTCCATACGCGGTAACGGTTCCAGCGGTTCTCCTTGATCTTGACAATGCTGACGAGCGGGTTGGAGGGATTGATCAGATGGAGTCGCATGGCATTCGTCTACTCGTGGATGGAAATGCGCGTCTTGTCATTCTCTCTCACGGTCTTGGCTTTGGGTTGATGAAGGGAGGGCCGCAATGACCGTCCGCCCCGCGTGAAAATATCGTGCGGCCCTGAAGGTGCCGCGCCGGGCCGGCCGATCGGTCCTTGACCCGTCTTTAGGGAGACGGATCGAGCCGCGGCCCCGCTAGCTCTTCTTGGACGTCTTGACGAACACGCCGCTCCAACGGCGATCGACCATTCTGCTCTTGCACTTCGGGCAAGCCAGCTTCTTCGGGTCGTACTCCGTGATGGGCTTCACCACCGTGAACTTCTTCTTGCAGGCGCGGCAGATGAACTCATAGGTCGGCATCGTGCCTCTCCGTCGTGTGTGTCCCAAGGTTCGATCGTCTAGCCTTGATCTTCCATGAGATCTCGGCTCAAAACGCTCTCGCCCCATATTACCACCTTTGTACCCGGACGAAACATCATCCGTCACCCAAGACGGCCGCCCCTCCGAGAAACTTCTCCCGCCACCGCGGACAGCCGCTCCTCCCGCCTAACCCCATTATTCATATCGACTTAGTCGCCCTCCCGGCCGGCCGGAAAGCGGCGGTCATAAATCTCGTGACGAAGAAGGGCCGCGACGCCGAAGGCCTGGATGCCACCTTGGGCCGGGGGAATTTCGGCCAGACCCGATACAGCGCCGTTTACGGACGGGCATTCGATGAAGGGGACGACCTCCTGCTGTGGGGGGCGTCGTATGAGGCGGACGGCGAAGAGATATCCATCTCTCCCGATGAAGACTACTCGTCGGATCCCGCCGGCGGCGCGGCAATCGTAGACGGCATCAAGGATCCGTCCTCCTACGATGCGGGGCTACGGTATTCAAGGGGTCCGTGGTCACTGCTTGCCGGCGCACGCTACTGCAAGTACATCGAGCCCTTCTCGGCGGGGGGCGTCACGGGAGAGACCTACAAATACGGTCAGTACCGTGAGTTCATGGGAACCGGACCGGGATTGGGATCGACGTTCAGACATTTCAATCTTTCCTATGAAAAAACCCTGAAGTCCGACATCGATGTCAACATGAGCGTCTACCGCGATTTCAACCGGATCGACGTCGCGCTGATCATCGATCCGTCGATCCAGAAGATCGGGATCCCACAATGGACCGAATCCGACATGGGATTCATGGGCCACGTTCGCAAACACTACGAGTGGAACGGTGTGGGCTCCGGCAACCTGCTCGTCGGTGTCCAGTACGACGGCATGAAACTCACCGACAGCATGTTTCCCCTGGGCACCGGAGGCGAGTACACATCGATCGCCGACAACAGCGATGTTCGAGTGCTGGAGACCGGTGAGGAAGAGATCTACTCCGCCTTCTCCCAGTTGAAGCAGAGAATCCGGAATCAGTACATCTTCAATCTCGGCGTGAGGTACGACAACAAGAATCGTCACGACGGACCGCGCATCGGCAACTTCAGTCCGCGCCTGGCCGCGATCTACCTTCCGAATGCTCGCTTCAACGTGAAGCTGTCTTACTCGCAGTCCTTCGTGGACGCCCCTTACTGGTATCGCTATAACTCCCTGGCGAGCTACCGGGGGGCCAGGGACCTGGAGCCGGAACACCTGACCTCCGTGCAGTTCACCCCGACGATTGCTTTGAAGGGCGGCCGAATCACGAACCTCCTCAACTTCTTCTACAATGACCTGACCCACTTCATCTACCGCGACAACAACGCGGCCCCGACCGAACCGATCTACCGGAACGCCGGCGATGCTAGCGTGCGGGAGGGGCGCCCGTCCGCCGGATCATCTTCATGAAGCGTTTCAGGATGTTGGGCTGCTTCAGATCCTCGAGGGTGGATTCGGAGCGGAGCTTGACGAGCCGCTCGAGATCCGCGGCGTTTTGCGCCGCCCGGTCGGCCGCGAGGCGGGAGAGGATCTCCGGGATGTCCGGGTGCAGGCCGAGGACGAGGCCAAAGGCCTCTTGGTCGAACCGGAGCAGCTCGGCGCTCTCGGTCACGTCGATGGTGGCCGTGCGGGGGAGGCCTGTCATCAGGCTCATCTCCCCGAGAATCACACCCGGGCCGAGTTCGAACTCCGTCGCCGGCACCCCCTGCCCTTGATCGATCCGGCCCCTGAGCTTCCCCTTGACGACCACGTAGAACGACTCGCCGCCGTCCCCCTGCCGGAAGAGGGTCTCGCCGTGGGTGTAGCGCACCCGCCGCACGAAGGGGGCCACGATCGCGAGGTCCTCGTCGCTCAGCAGGGGGGCGCCTTCCTTGTCGACACAGAGCTTGCCGCAGAAGTCGCTCTTTCCGAGGTCGGAGACCCGCGAGTCCAGTTCCCTCTGCTCGGGCTGCATGTGGCGCTGATTGTAAACCACCGCCATGAAGTCGTTCAGGAGCTGGTCGCTCATGGGGAACGGGATCTCGATGCCCCGACGCTTGAATTGATACCAGATCATGCGGCCCACGTTCCCCTCGATCTCCGCGCGCCGTGAATACTGGTCGGTCCAGAAGCGGAGCCGGTAGTTGATGCCGTAGTCCTGGAACTCCACGATGAACGCGTCGGGAGCGGGGTGCCGCATCACCTCGGGAACGCTCTCGGCCGCCTCCACGAGGGCGGCGATCACCTCGTCGGGCGCGTCGGCGTAGCTCGCACCGACGTGGATCTTGTGGCGCCTCCGGGAATCGGGCTGGACCATGTTGTTGATCAGCGACTCGGCGACCTTGCTGTTCGGCACGATCAGTGAATGCCCGTCCCTCGAGCGGAGACGGGTTTCCCGCCAGTTGGTTCGGACGACGCGGCCCTCCACGTCACCGATGATGACCCATTCGGAGGGGAGGATGGTCTTCACGATGTGCAGGGACATGCCGGCGAGGAGGTTGCCGAGAACCCCCTGGAGGGCGAAGCCGACCACGGCGGTGAGGAGCGCCGTGGACGCGAGCAGGGGGGCGATGTCGATGCCCATTTCGACGCGGAGCACGGCGAAGGCGATGGCGAGGAGAAGGAGCGCGCGGAGAATCCCGAAGAGAAGGTCCGGAATCGGGAAAGGGCGCTTGCGGAGGGTGTAAACCTCGCGGGCCAGGCCCTCGGCGAGCTGCACGACGAGGGCACCGATCCAGAACAGACTCCACGCCGTGACGTGGCTCGAATGGAGGGCGATCCAGTCGGGGGCCGAGCCGTCGAATCGGAGGAGCCGGAGCCCGAGCTGGGTCAGCAACAGAACGGCGACCGGACGAAGCACGGAACCGAGCAGGCGGCGCAGGCTGCCGGCGGATACGTGGAGGGCGTCGCGATCTCCGCCCGACCGTCGATGGTAAAAGGCGCACAGGGCCCCCGCGGCCAGATAGATGACGAGGTAGAAGAGCGCCGCGTTGGCGTAACCGATGTACTCGTTCACGACGAATACCCGCTCCCTCTCCCCCCGCTCTCCGTGCCGGGCGGGCGGACGAGACGAAATGAGGAATCAGACCTCGACGATCATCCCTTGGCGGGCCAGGCCCGCGTTCGGCGCCAGTTCGGCCAGCCTCGCCTCTACCAGCCGGAGCAATGCGTCCGTCCGGTCCGGCGCATGATGGGTGACGAGCAGCCTCCCGACCCGGGCTTCTCCCGCGATTTCCGCGGCTTCCTCGACGGTGCCGTGCCCCCATCCCCGGTGCTCCGTGTACGTCTCCCGCGTGTACTGCCCGTCGATGACCAGAAGACGGGCCGGCGACGGTTCGGCGCAGAAACGCAGAAAGGCGGCCTTTTCCGTATCCGTGGATCGCCCCCACTCCATGTCGGTGGCGAAAACGAGGGAGGCCCCCGTCGCGGGTTCGTCGAGCCGGTACGCGGTACAGACGCCGTTGTGGCGCACGGCACACCATCGGACCTGTAGCCCCCCGTGAAGGTAGGGGGCCGGCGCCCCGTCGGACAGGTCGACCCACTCGATGGTCGCGGCCATGCCGGCGAGCCGGACCGGCCAGTAAGGCTCGTCGAGGATCTTCGTGATCCCGTCGCGAACCGACGGGCCGTCCCGCCGCGGCGCCGCGAATCGGACCCGCCAGTCCGGGCCGTGCAGCGGAGAGAAGACCCCGAGGCCCATGATGTGATCCAGATGACAGTGCGTCACGAGAAGGAGCAGAGAAGAGGGCCCGCCGCCGGAATCGAGGATGCGTCCGGCGTCGATCGCGCCCGTACCGGCGTCGATGCAGACCGCCTCCCCGTCCCGGCCATGGACGAGGACCGCCGTCGTGTGCCCGCCGAACTCGTTGAATTCGGGCCCCGAGGCAGGGGCCGTCCCGCGGACCCCGCAGAAGGTCACCTTCATGAACGACTACTTCTCCGTCAGGTTCCAGATCCCGTCCCAGGCCGCTCCGGGTTCGGTGAGCAGCGATCGGCAACGCCGCGCGTAAGCCCGCGACACCGGATCATCCGGGATTTCGTCGAAAACCGCAAGGGCGTCGCGCGTCGCCCCGTCGTAGCAGAGGCGGAGGCCGCGCTCGAACGCCTCGTGCCGGGCCGGCGCCGGATCTCCGGCCATCCCGCACAACTCGTAGACGAGCACCGGGGTCCGGCGTCCGACCACGCGCAGCCGCCCGATTTCCCGCGCCCGGATCGCCCCCCCGGCCCGGTCCCGGGTTGACTCGGACAGCATCGTGTAGGTGCCGAAGACCTTGTTCGCCCCCTCGAGCCTCGACGCGAGGTTCGCGGCGTCGCCCAGCACGGTGTAGTTGAAGCGCTGCTTCGATCCCATGTTGCCGACGACGGCCTCACCGGTGTGGATGCCGATCCGCATGCGGAGCTCCGCCCCCGTCCGGGAACGGAACTCCTCCCGCCGCTGCGCGAGTCTCCGCTGGCAGCGCCAGGCCGCCCGGGCGGCGCGCTCCCCGTGGTCCGGCTGACCGAGGGGCGCGTTCCAAAAGGCGATGAACGCGTCCCCCACGTACTTGTCCAGCGTCCCCCCCTCGTCCAGCACGATGTCGGTCATGTCGGACAGGTAGTCGTTGAGGAGCGCGGTGAGGCCCGCCGGGTCGAGCTTCTCGGAGATGGAGGTGAAGCCCTCGATATCGGAGAAGAGGATCGTCAGCTCACGCCGGTCGCCGCCGAGCCGGAGCTGGGAGGGGTCTTTCAGGATCCGTTCGATCACCTCCGGGCTCAGGTAGAATTTGAAAGCCTGCTTGATGAACTGTTTCTGGCGTCCCTCGGTGGCGTAATTCAGCACGATGGCGCCGACGAGGGAGAGCGCGACGGCCAGCTCGCCGACGACAATGGGCCACCAGTACCCCGGCCCGTACCCGGCGAGGCCGAGGAGGGCGGGGACGGGCAGGAGGAGAAGCAGGACCAGGGCGCTCAGCCAGGCCCTCCTGGTCGAAACGACGAGGGTGCTCGCGAGAAGGGCGAGGAGGAGGGTCGCGAGGATCGTGAGCAGCCGCGGAGGCTCCCGGAGGAAGCCGCCGGTCAGTAGATTGTCCAAGACCGTGGCATGGATCTCGACGCCGGGGCCGACCCGGCTGAGCGGCGTGGGGCGAAGGTCGAGAAGCCCCGGCGCGCTGAATCCGAAGAAGACGTGGGCGCCTCGGAAGAAGGCCGGATCGAGGACCGGTTCCTCCCCGCCGAGCATCCTGAGCTCCGACTGGATCACGGAGGCGGCGCTGACGGCCGGGTAGGTCCCCGTCGGTCCCGGGAAGCGGAGAATGCTCCGCCCCTTCGCGTCGATGGGAACCGGCAGCGGTCCGAGGAGAAGGCGGTCCTCCTCCACGCGCAGCGCCCCCGGAGCGCGGAGTTCGGCGCGGCCGTGGAGATACGCGGCGAGACCGAGGGAGGGGATCGGCCGGCCGTCGAATTCGCGCAGGAGCGATGCGCGGCGGAAGACGCCGTCTTCGTCCGGCCGGTCCGACACGTTCGCCAGGATGGCGGCGGCCCCGGCCACTTCGGGAACGGGGAAGTGGGCCGCCGCGGCGCTTCGGATCCGCGCGGGGCCTTCGTCCCCTTTCCCGGGGAGGCCCGTGAAATTCCAGTCGGGCCGCGGCACTTCCGGGGGCCAAGCCGACTCCCCCGCCTGTTCGTCGGTCAGGAACAGGGCGCCGATGAAGTCCGCCCCCCGTCCGGCGGCGGCCCCGAGGGCTTCGTCGTCAGAAACGCCGTAGAGGGAAGGCTCGGTGTAGAGAACGTCGAACGCGATGGTCCGGGCCCCGCCCCGGCGGCAGAAGTCGATGATCGGGCCGTAAACCTCCCGCGGCCACGGCCACGACCAGCCGTTCTGGTCCCGGCCCCAGTCGAGGGATTCCTGGTCGAGCAGGATGATCTTGATGCTTTCGGTGGCCGCCGAAGGCCGGGCGAAGTGACGGACGCGCCACGCCCAGGTGGTGTCCTCCCAGCGGTCGAGGGCGCCGGCCCCCCAAAGCGCGAGGGCGACGGCGGCCGCTCCCCCTCCCAGGAGGGAACCGTGCAGGAACCGTTTGAGCACGATGTCTCCCCGTGGGTCTAGCCTGGATTATGCATGAATCTCCGTCACGAGGGCTCGGATCGCCTGACGAGAAGCCGACTTGGACGAGCCGCCACCGGAGGCGTAGTCATGCACTACGTCGAGGAGGCGGCGACGGAAAGGAGGCTTCGCAGGCG
>JBDROZ010000090.1:0-16913 GCA_043809585.1 Candidatus Eiseniibacteriota bacterium | reverse complement strand
ATGCGGCAGCGCGCAGCATTCACCAAGCAGAGCATATCCAACGATATGTGAGCATTGGTGAATGCGAGCACTGTCGCAGATGGCGTGCTATCATGCGAGCGTCAGCGTTTTGAGCCGAGATTTTATGAAAAATCAAGGCTAGTTCGGGCGCTCCTCTCCGCCCCCCTCATGGCGGAGGCCCAGCCCGAAGAGGAGCAGGGCGATCAGGGTCATCATGACAGGACGGCCGACACCTGCGGCACCCGGGGCATCGGTCAGCAGCTCCCACCAGAGCATCGCCGACAGAACCAGGGCGACGGCTCCCGCGGCGATCCACCCGAACCGCCGGAAAGGCCAGAGCGCCATCCCGATCAGCGCGCCGCCGACGATGTCGCCCAGCCTTCCACGGCCGTTCGCGATGCCCAGGAGACCGAAAACCAGCAGCAGCCCGGCGTCCCGATAACGCGCCGGAAGTGAGAACTTCGGATCGGCCATGAATCTCTCCTCTAAAAACCGGTATCAGCCGCCCATTCGCCTGGAACAAGGACCGGTCATTCCGATCGATTCTTCACCTGGTTCTTCTTGTACTTGCTGTGAGTGACAATCGCCATGATGAGCCAGAACCCGCCCGCGCCGACCAGAACGCCGCTATTGCCCGGGAGGAAACCGACGAAGACCATGATCAAGGCGACCACCATGAAGGCCGCGCCGGACTCAAAGAACTTCTTCATGGGACCCTCCGAACTTGGCTGGAGGCAAAGAGCCGATAGAGATGGGGCCGAAAACGGTGTCAATCACTCACTTCTTGGAGTCCGGCGACTGTTCCCGTCTTTACCTCCTCTCTGGCCGTCAGTCCCCCCCTCCCTCCTCCCTCCCCCCCATCTCCCGCCGGAGCGCTTCCACTTCGGAACGCAGGGCGGCGATCTCCCGCGCCATCCGGTCCTGGTTGGAGCGGATCGATTCTTCCCGCTCGGCGGCGATGTCGGCGGCGGAGAGAATCGTCGATCTCGAGGGATCGTCGAACTCGTTCTCCGCTTCCCCGCCAGACCCGAATGCCGATACAGTCCCGTACGCCGTCGGAATGTAGAAGTAGACGCCGCTCGAGAGGCGGTCCGGAGTGAGGCCCACCGAGTGCCGGCCGGCGGGCATTGATTCGTCCGGAGGAAATGGATACGACTTGGAAGTGCGGGGAGTGGTTCATGGCCGGGGGCACTCCTCGATTTCCGTTCTTGATGGTGGCGGGAATTCGACTCTTCCCGCTGGTGCCAGAATATCCTACCAGAAATCACCAGAATCGATCAATCGTCATCGCCTCGAGGCGCGAAGCTCCGTGGGAGGTAGGGTGGGGCGATTGCTCACTCCGAAGCCCCGTTCCCTGGCGGAAAACAGGGACGGTCACCCATTCAGCTCTGCACTCCTCGCTGAGCATGCCTTGCCACGGACGGGTGGCCGGGGCAACGGGTGACTCTCTCTGCTCTGCGCGAGAAACCGTCGGGGCGGGGACCGGTTTCGGGAGGGATCGGGTCATCACCGGGGAGTTGTTGGCGTTATCAACAACGCTTCCTCTACGAGCCCGGAGAAAGGGAGGGTTTCCTCCCGCAGCACGACGAGCGTTCACGTCCGACCCGCAACCCTCCCTCTCCCGGCCCCCGCCCCGCCGAAACGGCGCCCCGGCCACGGCCCCCCCTTTTTTCCCTTGCGTCGCGCCCCCCCGTTCTATACTTCAACCGCATCCGACCGAATGGGGCGGAAGACGCCCCGGCCGGCCCCTGAGGCCGGTAGGGAGACCGACAAAAACAATGAACGACAAGATTCCGGATCCCCCGGAGGTGGAAGCCCCGCCGGAGGCCGTTCCGCCGGGTAGTCAACTCTCCGATCCGATCCTGGACGGCGCGACCCCCCAGGAGCGGACTTACTCCCCGGACCTGAAGGACGCCGTCGAAATCGCCCGGGATCGAACCCGGGACGTGGAGGAGCGGCTCGAGGCGTACGAGGACCTCTTCGACTCCGAGGTGGGGGACACCTCCCTCACCCGGGCCCGGAACATCGAGCGCGAGGTCGGCCTCCGCCAGCTCTACCTCAAGTTCGAGGGGGGGAATCCGACGGGCACCCAGAAGGACCGCATCGCCTTCGCCCAGGCCATGGACGCCCTCCGCCGCGGCTACGACGCCGTCACCGTCGCCACCTGCGGCAACTACGGCGCCGCCGTCGCCCTCGCCGCCTCCCTCGCCGGCCTCGAGTGCCTCATCTACATCCCCGAGACGTATCACACCAAGCGTGTCGAAGAGATGGTGAAGCTCGGCGGGACCATCGTCCGCGTGCCGGGGGACTACGAGGCCGCCGTGGTCGCCTCCCGGGAGCGGGCGGAGCGGGACGAGGTGTACGACGCGAACCCCGGCGGCGCGAACACGGCCCTCCAGCTCCGCTCCTACGGCGAGATCGCCTACGAGATCTACGACGAACTCCGGGACGCCCCGGCGGTCGTGGCCGCCCCCGTCTCGAACGGCACCACCCTCGCGGGAATCTACAAGGGCTTCCTCAGCCTGAACAGGCGGGGGAAGACCTCCCGGATCCCGAAGATCGTCGCCGGGTCCACCTTCGGCAAGAACCCGATCACCCGGGCCTTCGCCAAGGGGCTCGACACCTGCGAGGACCTCGTGCCCGAGCGCGTCAAGGAGACGAGCGTGAACGAACCCCTCGTCAACTGGCACTCCATCGACGGCGACCCGGCCCTCGACGCCATTCGGACCACCGGAGGTTGGGCGGCAAACGCTTCCGATAAGAGCATGCTCTCCTACTCGAAGTTCATCCGCGAGAGGGAGGGCCTGAACACCCTTCCCGCCTCCACCGCCGGCCTGATCGCCCTCCTCGACCGGCACCAGAAGGAGGCCCTCGGGAACGACCGGTACGTCATCGTGCTGACGGGGAAGAGATGATGAAGAAGGACGGCATCGCCCTCGTCTACTCGGAGGGCGCTTTCAACACGACGAACGGGAAGACCGCCCACGGGCTGGTCCGCTTCACCCGACGCTACGACGTGGCGGCGGTGGTCGACTCCCGGTACGCCGGTGAGGACGCGGGGGAAGTGCTCGACGGAAAACCGAACGGCGTTCCGATCGTGGCCTCCCTCGCCGAGGGGCTCGACCGGGCCCGCGCCTCGGGCGCCCCGGCGACGCACTTCGTCGTCGGCCTCGCCCCCGACGGCGGCCGCCTCTCCCCCGCCGGCCGGGCCGACGTCCGGAAGGCGATCGAGGCGGGGCTCCACGTCGACTCGGGGCTCCACGACTTCTTCTCCGAGGACCCGGAGCTCGCCGCGCTCGCGAAGTCGAGGGACGTCCGCATCCGGGACACCCGGAAACCCCCGGCCCGGTCGGAGCAGCGCTTCTTCTGCGGCAAGATCGAAGAGGTCGACTGCTACGTCGTCGCCCTCCTCGGCACCGACTCGGCCGTCGGGAAGAGGACGACGGCGTGGAAGCTCGTCGAGGCAATCGAGGGGAAGGGGCGGAAGGCCGAGATGGTCGGGACGGGGCAGACCGCGTGGCTCCAGGGGGCCCGCCACTCGATCGTCATGGACTCCCTCGTCAACGACTTCGTGACGGGCGAGATCGAGCACGCCGTCTGGAGCGCCTGGAAGAACGAGTCCCCCGAGGTGATCGTCGTGGAGGGGCAGGGGAGCCTGATGAACCCCGCCTACCCCGGCGGCTTCGAGATTCTCGCCGCCGCCCGCCCCGACGGGATCGTCATGCAGGACGCCCCCGCCCGGAAGGAGTACGACGGCTTCCCCGGCTACCCGATTCATCCCCTCTCCCGCCAGATCGAAGCGGCGGAGCTCGTCTCCGGGAAACGGGTGCTCGCGGTC
This sequence comes from Candidatus Eiseniibacteriota bacterium, assembly GCA_043809585.1. Lineage (GTDB taxonomy): Bacteria > Orphanbacterota > Orphanbacteria > Orphanbacterales > Orphanbacteraceae > JBDROZ01. The sequence goes on along the minus strand of JBDROZ010000090.1, from coordinate 13,075 downwards.
ACGCTCAACCACGAGGGGCTCGCGAGGGAGGAGATCCCCTTCGTCCGCGCCGCGATCGCGAGGACCGTCGGGATCCCCGCCTTCGACGTTCTCCTGGACGGCGCCGCGGAGCTGGCCGATCTCGTTCTCGCCCGGGCGAAGGCGAAGAAGGAGGAGGGCCGTTGACGGACAAGAAGAAGCAGGGGAGCGGAAGCCGCCGAGGGAAGGACCCCCTCGATCTGCTTGTCGTGTGGGACTCCCTCGAGGTGGGACCGGACCGGGTGGAGGCGGACCGGGTAACGACCCCCTACACCGTCCGGAAGGGGCGGGAGAGGCACACCGTCGACTTCGTCTACCGTTTCGAGGAGCCGGTCTTCGATCCCGGCGCTCCGGAGGACCGGAATCTCGCCGCCGTCGCCGGAGCCCAGGTGGCCCTGAACTACGGTCTCTTCGCGAAGGAGATCGTCTTCCGGGGGCCCTTCGACCTCGCGGACCGGAGGTTCCTCGCCGAGATGGCGGAGAACACGGCCCGGGAGATCTACGTGAAGAAGTTCCTCGAGCCGAACCCCTTCCTCGTGGGGGAAGGGCGGGAGGTGCCCCACGTCCGGCGGGAGCAGTACCTCCGCGCCGCCCTCCGCTTCCCGGATGCGGAAAAGGGGAACGGGAAGATCTCGTGGAAGAGCGGGGCGCCCGACCGGCGCCGGTGCGTCGTCCTCTCGAGCGGAGGCAAGGACAGCCTGCTCACCTTCGGGCTCCTCTCCGAGATGGGGTACGAAGTCCACCCGGTCTTCGGCAACGAGTCGGGGCGGCACTGGCTCACGGCGCTGAACGCGCACCGTCACTTCAAGGAGAACGTTCCTCACGCGGCGCGGGTCTGGATGAATTCGGACCGGGTCTTCGCCGAGATGCTCCGCCACCTCCCCTTCATCCGAAAGGACTTCGCGAGCGTCCGCTCCGACGAGTACCCGATCCGCCTCTGGACGGTGGCGGTCTTCCTGTTCGGGATCCTCCCCGTGGCCCGGCGGAGGGGCGCGGGGCGCATCCTGATCGGCGACGAATACGACACGACATGCCGGACCACCCACAAGGGGATCACCCACTACGACGGCCTCTTCGACCAGAGCCGCTATTTCGACAACGTTCTCTCCCGCTACTACGCGCGGAAGAGCTGGCCCCTCTCCCAGTTCTCCATTCTCCGCCCCGCGTCGGAGCTGCTCATCCAGAAGACCCTAGTGGAGCGGTACCCCGCCCTTTTCGAGCACCAGGTCTCCTGCCACGCGACCCACAAGGAAGGGGATCGCGTGAAGCCTTGCGGCAAATGCGAGAAGTGCCGGCGCATCGTCGGTATGCTCCTCGCCGTCGGCGGCGAGCCGGGCCTCGCGGGATACACGGCGGAGCAGGTCGAGCACTGCCGGGCGGAGCTCGCGGTGAAGGGAGTCCATCAGGAGGAAGGGGGCGAGCGCCAGCTCCGCTGGATGCTCTCGCAGAGCGGGGCGATCGACCTCACCCCGGAGCGGAAAGCCCGCCTCCGGGAGCACCCGGAGATCCTGAAACTGCGGTTCGACCCGGTCCGGTCGCCGATCGACGGGATCCCGGTGGAGATGAGGCGCCCCCTGTTCCGCATCCTCGGCGAACACGCGAACGGCGCGGTGCGAAGGCAGGGGCGCGCGTGGGTCGACTTCGACCCCGAGAAGGAAGCCGCCATCGACCGCCCCTACTCCTTCGAGCGGGGCCGCTCCGGGGACTACGGGCCGGAGAACCGGGCGTGCCGGAGCATCCTCCTCGGAGACCTGACCTGGCCCGAGGCGCGGGAAAGGCTCGGCATGGTCGACGTGGCGCTCCTCCCCGTCGGCGCCATCGAGCAGCACGGCCGCCATCTCCCCCTCGACACGGACGCCTTCGACGCGGACTACCTCGCCCGGGAAGTGGCGCGCCAGTGCAGCGACCCGAAGCCGGTGGTCCTCCCCCTCGTCCCCTACGGCGTGTCGTACCACCACAACGAGTTTCCCGGGACGATCAGCGTCGGAAACGAGACGTTGTCGCGGCTCATCTACGAGATCGGCATGAGCGCCGCCGCCAACGGCGTCACCAAGCTGCTCATCATCAACGGCCACGGGGGGAACGGGCCGTCCCTCAACTTCGCCGCCCAGATGATCAACCGGGACGCGCGCATCTTCGTCGGTGTCGACACGGGGGAGACGAGCGACGTGGACATCGAGGCGATGACGGAGACGCCGAACGACGTCCACGCGGGGGAGGTCGAGACGAGCACTTCCCTCGCCGTGCGACCCGACATGGTGCAGATGGACAAGGCGGAGAGGGAGATCCCCCGCTTTTCGAGCCGCTACCTGAACTTCACCTCGCGGAGGGGCGTGTCGTGGTACGCCTTCACCAAGCGGATCTCGGAGAGCGGCGTGATGGGGGACGCGACGAAGGCGAGCGCCGAGAAGGGCCGGAAGATGTGGGACGTGATGATCGAGCATCTCGTCGCGCTCGTGGAGGACCTGAAGGCGATGACCCTCGACGAGATGTACGAAAAGAAGTACTGAGATGAAGATCACCCGGGTCGAGGCGTGGCGCGTCGAGATGAGGCTCGCCGAGCCGTACGAGATCGCCTACGAGAAGGTCGACACGGCGGTGAACATCTTCGTCCGGTTCGAAACGAGCGGCGGGATCACCGGATTCGGCTGCGCCGCCCCCGATCCGCCCGTGACGGGCGAGACACCAGAAGATGTACTCGCCGCGATCGACGCCGTGAAAGGGGACCACCTCGTCGGGGCCGACCCGCTCCGGACGAGCCGGGTGATCGAACGCCTCCGGCGGCCCCTGACGGGCCGGTCATCGACGATGGCCGCCCTCGACATGGCCCTCCACGACATCCTCGGGAAGACCGCGGGACTCCCGCTCTGGAAACTGCTCGGCGGTTACCGTCGCTCCTTCGTCACCAGCGTCACCGTCGGCATCCTCCCGGTGAAGGAGACGGTGGAGCGGGCCCGGGACCTCACGGGGCGCGGCTTCCGGTCCCTGAAGATCAAGGGGGGCAAGGACCCGGACCTCGACGCGGAGCGGATCCTCAAAGTGCGGGAGGCGGTGGGACCGAAAGTGGAGCTCCGTTTCGACGCGAACCAGGGATACACGCTGGAGCAGACGCTCCGCTTCGTCGAGGGGGCTAGGGCGGGAAAGCTCGAGCTGATCGAGCAGCCGACGCCGAAGGGGGAGCCCGCCCTCCTCGGCCGGGTCACCCAGGGGGTGGCCCTCCCGATCATGGCCGACGAGAGCCTCATGACCCTCCTCGACGCCTTCCGCCTCGCCCGCGGGGACCTGGTCGACATGGTGAACGTGAAACTGATGAAGGTGGGCGGGATCGCCGAGGCGCTCCTCATCAACGGCGTCGCCCGGGCGGCGGGCCTCGAAGTGATGGTGGGATGCATGGACGAGGCGGCGCTCGCCATCGCCGCGGGCCTCCACTTCGCCCTCGCCCGGCCGAACGTCGCCTACTGCGACCTCGACGGCCACCTCGATCTCCTGGACGACCCGACCGCGGGCGCCGTCATCCTGAAGGACGGCGTCCTCTATCCCACCGACCGCCCCGGGCTCGGGTTCGACCTGTGAAAGTCGGGGGACACAATACCTAATCCGCTATTCGGGGGACACAATACTCAATTGGGAGTTCCGTATTGTGTCCCCAATCCCCGGAGTTCCGTATTGTGTCCCCAACCCCCCCCTGACGAGCACTGCAGCGGACAGGAGCGGTCAGGACCCGCCGGTACTCCCACCATCGCTGGGTCTTCACGGAGGAAATAAGTCTACGACGCGCGCCCCTACCCTCCGAACCGATAGGCGAGGATCTTGACGGCGAGCTTCGCCGCGGCGAGGTCCGAGCCCGGGGGATGAGGAGAGGGGACGTACTCGACCAGATCGGCGCCGACGAGGCGCGCGGCGGGAGCCTCGGCGACGGCCCGGATAATCTCCACCCCCTCGTACCAGTCGAGCCCGCCGGGCTGAGGCGTCCCCGTGGTCGAAATCACGGAGGGATCGAGCCCGTCCACGTCCAGGGAGAGATAGACCGGCCCCGTGAGGGCCCGGAGAGAATCGAGAATTTCCAGGCGCCGGTCCCGGTGTTCGTGGGCGAAGAAAGTCCGGATCCGGTCCCCCTTCGTAATGAAGTCGTGCTCCTCTCGGGAAACACTCCGGACGCCGATCTGGACGAGACGAACGCCAAGTTCCCACAGCCGCCGCATCACCGTCCCGTGGGACCACTCCTCGCCGTCCAGGCGGTCGATCAGATCAGCGTGGGCGTCGATCTGGACGACCGTGAGGTTCGCCGGATCAACCGGGAGTCCGGCCACCATCCCGTAGGTGACCGTGTGCTCCCCGCCGAGGCCGAGCACGAACCTGTCACCCGCCCCGCGGGCCCGGGCCGCCACCCTATCGAGATAGGCGGGGACTTCCTCCCCGCTCTCGGGGTGGAGGAAAGGGGCCGTGTGGATTCGGGGGGCGGCCTCGAAGTCGTGTCCGACCTCTTCGTCGAAGAGCTCGATCTGGGCGCTCGCTCCGAGAATCGCGCCGGGACCCCCCGCCGTGCCGCGCCCGTAGGAGACGGTCCTCTCGAAGGGGAGAGGAAGGATCACGACGTCCGCGTCCCGCTCGGGCCGGCGGGGAAGGTCGAGGAATGAACGGAACGGCGGCTCGCTCATGGAGTCTGCACCTTTCCGATCGACTCGAGATAGGCGCGGATCAAGATCGGCCATGCTATGGTGGCGTCGCTCCTTACCTCCGCCCATCGTCCCCCCTCCTCGGGGGGCACGAACTTACCCCACGAAACCCCTTCCGAATAGGTGCATCCGGAGAGCCCGCCCCAGTGGACGGGCTCCGGACAGATGCGGACGCCGTAGCGGTACCGGGGGACCGGGATCTCCGTTCCGAGCCGGTGGTTGATGATCTCCGCGAAGGGCCCCACCTGCTGCGCCCAGTTCCGGGGGACGCCGCCGCCGATCGTGAAGATGCCGATGGTCTTCGCCTTTACCAGGCGCCGCGCGAAATCGTGAAGATCGAGGAAAGGGTTGAACGGGGGCGGCGTCTCGAAGAAGCGGTCCGGGTCGTCCTGCTTCGCCTCGGCTCCCGCCCGGTGGAGGGAAAAGGTCGCCACGTCGAGTCCGAGTTCCGAATCGGTGAAGGCGGGGACGTAGACCGGAACCCCTTTCTTGTACGCCCAGCCGAGAACGCTCGGCATCTGACCTTCCTCGTGGAGGCGCCGGCCGAGGGCCTCGGTCACCTCCCGGGAGCAGGTGGGGCGGCTCCAGTCGAACTCCGCGAGGACGGAGCGGGCGAACCGTTCCGCCTCGTTCAGATTCGCCTCCATCTCGAGGGTGTCGTAGACCCGGTTGTAGCCCCAGCGGTAAAGGGTCTCGTCGGGGACCTTCGGGTCGTGCTTGTAGTGGACGCCCCCCGAGGCCTCGGAGAGGCCGTGGGCCATGATCGCCCCGGTGCTGACGACGATGTGGGCGAGGCCGTGCTCGATCATGTCGCAGAGGACGAGACCCATCTTGGCGACGGTCATCGCCCCCGAGAGGGTGACCACGATCGTACAGTCCGGGTCGGACGCCCTCGCGCGGAGAACGCCGAACGCCTCGCCCAGCGCCCGCCCGCCGAAGGCGGTCTTGGACATCCCCTCGAGGAGGCCGGGCAGGCCCCCCTCACGCCGGACGTTCAGGGACTCGAGGGGCTCGAGACCGTCCTCCCGGCCGTCGTGAAACTCCCGGTCCATGGTCACTCCCCCCTCTTCCCTTCAAACCGGAACCGCCCGCGGAGGGCGGGCGGTTCGCGAGAAATCGACATCGAGAAGAGATCCCGAACGGGATCCGCGGCAGAGGCCCCCGCCGAGGGCCCGGCGGAGTCAACCCGCCGCCACACTCTCCTTCTCCCCGACGAAACGATCGAGCGACGTCTGACGACACTGGGCGTGGGGAACGGCGCGGCGCAGCTCCTCCACGATCCCGGCCGCCTTCTCCCGGGCCCGCTCGCCGCAGACGAAAACGTCCACCGCCATGAGCCCGTCGTCCGCGTAGGTATGCACCGCGACATGGCTCTCGTCGAGCATGACGAAGGCGGTGCAACCGTCGGGCGAGTTCTGCCCGAACCGATAGCGAACGGAGTTGATGACCGTGCAGCCGGCCCGCTCCGAGGCGGACGCGAGGGTCTTCACGAGGCTCCCATCATCGGTGCAGGCCGACCGGGGAACCCCGGCGAGGTCGAGCATCACATGGAAGCCCGGAGAAGCGCTTTTCGACAACGACTTCTACCTCCCTATCCTCTTAGAGGGGGTGGCCCGCCTCGCCGGACGTGCTTGCCTGGCGGACGGGACTCTCCGAAAACACCGGGTCGCGCGCGAACGACCCCACCCGCCCCTCGAGGGGGCTCCCAGGACCCGCGACGGGCAAAAGCCCGCCGTTGTCCAGCAGGGTAACGCTAGTCGAAAAAGGAGGGGTTGGCAATGCGAAAGCGAAATATTATGGAAACGATTTTCGCGGGGGTCCGGGCGGGCCGGGGACAACACAGGTAACCCGTTATATTCCAAGGGAATCAACAGGACCTTTCCCGCCGCCGGCGGAGGCCCCCTCCCGGGCTCGCGGCGGGGCTACCAGTCCAAGATCAGGTTCGTGGTCGTCCCCTGGATCCCCCCGATGCCCCGAACTTTGCCCACCACGAGATCGAGGATCGAGTCGACGGAACTGCTCTCGACGAGACAGATGATGTCCTGTTCGCCCGCGGTGATGTCCGCGGAAAGCACCTCTTCCACCTGACGCAGCTGATCCCGAACCTCCACCTCCCGCCCGATCTCCGTGTTGATCCTCAGATAAGCCCTCGACATGGCCACCTCCTCGGCGGTTCGGCCGGCGGGCAACCGGCCGGAATTAGAAGAATACGATCTTCCGGAGCGCCTTGAGCTCGTCCCCCCTCAGGTCGAACGCCCCCCCCTCCTGCAGCTCGCCGCTGATCTGATTGATGCGCACGATGAATTCGATCCGCTCTCCGTCCGTCTTCTTGAGGTCGGTACGGAAGATGTAGTCGACGTCCTTGTCCTCGATCATGTCGTACCTGTGGGATTCCGAGAGGATCTCGGACCGGCTCACCTTGCCGATCACCGTCAGCTTGTCGATGAAGCGCTTTTTGATCTCGAATCGAGTGTTCTTGTAGTATCCGACGAGGGCGTCCCCGCCGCCGAATCCGTGTCCCGTGTTGAACCGGATGTTCCGCACGTCGTACCGGTCGATGTCCGTGTAGACCGTCCCGTGCTTGTTGACCATGAGGGTTTCCTGGAACGGATCCTCCTCGCCGGTCTCCGAGCCCCGGGGGTCTCCCGCCGGCGTTCCTGGTTCTTTCCTGGCCTCCCGGCCGGGCGTTTCCCCTTCCGGGGACCCGTTCGATTCACCCGGAGGGGGCGCCGACGCGCAGGAGAAGAGGAAGAGGGAAAGGCCGATCGCGACGAGAACCGTTCGGACCGAGGGGACGGTGGGCAAGGGTCACCTCCTGCGGGCGAAGGGGGTCGGTCGATCGAATCCCATTCGATATTAGGGGGCGGCGGAGGGGCGCGTCAAGGAGCTTCGGCGGCCCCTCCGTCACTTCCCGAGATGGGCCCCCGAGGCGACATGAGGAAAGAAACGGTCGAAGATAAAGTGGCGCCAGGTCCGGTCGACGGCATCCGCCCACCCTTCCGCGATCTCCCCCGAGGCGCGCACGGCGACCCGGAGCCGGGTCGAGTCGCCGCCCGCCCCCTCGAACGTGTAAGTGCAAACCAAGCCGGTCAAAACCGAGAAGGCCTGATCCCGGCGGGAACGAACCGTTCTCATTTGACGGCCCCGGCAAGGAGATCGTTGACCGCTTCGAGCATCTCTTCCCGGTCCACGGGCTTGGCGAACGTCCTGTTCGCGCCGAGCTTTTCGGCGATTGTGAGGTAGCTCTCCGGCGACTCGTGTCCCCCCCCGGAAATCGCGATGATCGGAAGGGCGGGCGAGGATCGCCGGAGTTCCATGATCGTCTCGATCCCCTCCACTTCGGGCATCACGATGTCGGTGATGACCAGGTCCGCCGGATCCTGCCGGTGCTTCCGGAGCGCCACCCGGCCGTCTTCCGCTTCGTCGACCACGCACCCCGCCCGTTCCAGCGTCATCCGGAGCATCATTCGCACCTGCGGATCGTCTTCGACCACGAGCACTCGGGCCATTTCACTACCCTTCCCGGACCGCCGCCGGCCGAAGGGCCCGGCGCACCGCCCGTGCTAGATCTTCCCGGCCGAGAGGCTTCCTCAGAAAGGCGAGGACTCCCGCGCTTCTCGCTTCCTCCGCCGCCGCGCCGGGCGCACTGCCGCTGCAAAGCACCACCGGCACGCCCGGACGGATCCGCCGGCACTCCCGTGCGAGATCGGCCCCGGTCATGTCGGGCATGGTCTGATCGGTGACGATGACGTCGAACCGGCCCGGATCCTCGCGGAATCGCCTCAGCGCCTCTCTCGGATCCGTGAAGGTCTCCACCGCGCACCCGTATCCCTCGAGGAAGGAGCGCGCCAGAATCCCGAGGACCGGTTCGTCGTCCACGAAGAGCACCGTCACTCCCCCCGCGGGCTCCGGGGCCTCCTCGGGGACCGGGGGCGTTTCCGCCGGCTCTTCGAGGGCGGGGAAGAAGACGCGGAAGACGCTTCCTCGACCGGGGCGGCTCCTCACCCGGATCCCGCCGCCGAGCCCCGCAACGATCCCGTGCACCGTGGAGAGCCCCATGCCCGTCCCCTCCCCGACCGGCTTCGTGGTGAAATAGGGATCGAAGATCCTCTCCCGGGTCGCCTCGTCCATGCCGCACCCCGAGTCGGTCACGTCGAGTTCCACATACGAACCGGAGGGGAGGCCGAGGCTCGCGGCCTCCGTGCCCTCCTGGATCGCCCGCGCGCGAACCCGGAGACCGAGGACACCCCCATTCTTCTTCATCGCGTGGGAGGCGTTCGTGCAGAGGTTGATCACCACCTGCTGGATCTCCGTCGGATTGGCGAGTACCGGCGGGCACCGGGTGTCGATCCGGCGCCGGATCTCGATCGTCGCGGGGAGAGTCCCGCGGAGCAGGCCCAGGGTCTCGTCGGCCACGTGCTGGATCTGGAGGGGGGCCCGTTCCTCCTCCTTCTGGCGGCTGAACGAGAGAATCCGGTTCACGAGTTTGTTCGCCCGCTTCCCGGCGTCGTGCACCTGCTCGATGCACTCGTGGCACTTCGAACCGGGCGGGGCGTCTTCCAGGGCGAGCTCGGAGAACCCGAGAATCGCGTAGAGAATGTTGTTGAAGTCGTGGGCGATCCCGCCGGCGAGGGTGCCGATGGCCTCCATCTTCTGGGACTGGCGGAGGCGCCTCTCGAGTTCGATGATCGCCGAGACGTCCCGGACCGACACGACATACTGCTCCACCCGCCCCTCTTCGTCCCGGATCGGCGAGAAGGTCGCCTGACCGTCGTACCGTCCCCCCCGCTTCTTTCCGATCAGCGGTCTCTTCCAAACCCCGCTCGATTTCAGCGCATCTCGGAATCCGCCCTCTTCTTCCCCGGTCGTCTCCGTTTCGAAGTACTCGGCGAAGTCGCGGCCGACCGCCTCCTCCCGGGGGAACCCGGTGACCGTCGTGAGCGCGGAGTTCACGTACCGGACATTCCCCTCCAGATCGAGGATGAACACGATGTCCGCCAACTGCTCGATGGCCGTCGCGAGACGGATCCGCTCCTCCTTCGCCTCTTTCAAGGCGGAGATGTCGGTGGCCGTCACCCCGAAGTAGAGGGGGTTCCCTCCCTCGTCCCTGACGAGCACCCCATTCATGAGCATCGGGAAGACCCGCCCCTCCCGGTCGACGTGGAGGACCTCCTCAGCAATGTAGCTTCCCGTTTCGACGAGTTGGCGGTTCAGCTCCTCGACCCGGGGCAGATCTTCCAGCCTGTGGAAGATGACGAGGTTTCTCCCGATCAGTTCTTTCGGTCCGTATCCGTGGGCCCGTGCCCACGATTCGTTGACGTAGGCCAGATTCCCGTCCAGGTCGGCGATCGCCACGCCGTATCCGGCATGATCGGAGATGAGTTTCAGTTTGCGGAGTTCTTCTTCCGTGGCGCGCCGCGCGGTAACGTCCGAGTGGAAGGAAAGAGTCGCGGGGCGGCCTTCCCACTCGATGCCGATCCCCGTCGTTTCGTGCCACCGGATCCCCCCTCCGCCCGTGACGACGCGATAGGCGTAGTTCTCGGTGACCGGTTCCCCCCGCCTTCTCGCCTCGTCCGCGCGAAGAAACATCTCCCGATCGTCCGGATGGACCAATTCGACGAAGGGCCGCGCGTAGATTTTACCTTTCCCTTCGAAGAAACCCTCGAACTTGGGGTTCGCCAGCTTGACGAAGCCGTCCTGGGCGACCACGATCCCCTCGGAGGCGTTCTCGAAGATCCTCCGGTGCTTCCACTCGCTCTCGAAGAGGGCATTCTCGACCTGTTTGCGCTCCGTGATCTCCGTGCCCACCTCGAGGACGAGCTTCTCCCCCCCCCGACCGGAGAAGAGGTGATCGTGAACCAGGAAGACACGGCCCTTCCCGTCGGTCCACTCCTGGACTTCCGACTCTCCGCTTTCCAGTATCCGGACCGTCCGGCACTCGCCGCAGCGCTTCTCCCGCCCGTGCATGATCTCGAAGCACTTCTTCCCTTCCGGGTCGCCGAAGACGTCGCGGAATCCCCGGTTGGCGAAGGGGATCGTGTGGTCCGCCGCCTTGAGGTAGACGAAGGCGGGCATCTTCTCGAGCACTTCGAAGAACCGGAGGCGCTCCTCCTCGACGGCCGCTTCGGCCCGGCGCCGCTCGGTGATGTCCTCACCGGAACTCAGGGTCCCCACGACCCGGCCTTCGGCGTCGAACAGGAGGCGGTTCTGCCAGGAGATCATCCTCTCGGCGCCGCCGGAGGTCAGCACAGGATTCTCGAAAAACTGAATCTCCCGGTCGGCTCCCTCGATGAGCCGGCGGAACTCGCCCCGGACCATCGCCCCGAAAAGCTGGGGAAGGAAATGGGCGAACCAATCCTTGCCGAGGATCTCCTCTCTCGGGTACCCGAGGATCTCGCAGCCCCGTCTGTTGATCATTGTGACGGTCCCCTCCCGGTCGAGGGCGACCATCAGGACGCCGGCCACTTCGAGATAGCTCTCCGCGCGGTCCCGTTCGGCGAGAATCGACTCCCTCGCGAGTTTCCGTTCCGCGATGTTCCGGACGATCCCCTCGAGGGCGGTGGGCCGTCCCCCCTCCTCTTCGCGGACAGGATCGACCGAGATCTCCGGCCGGCGGGGTGATTCGTCCTTCTTCGTCTCGTCGCGATGCATGACCGCGGACCTCCCCGATGCCGACGCGGATGCGTTCGGAAGCGTCCGGCACGGTGACGGAACGACCCGTTCTTCTCCATCCAGAGGATCGGCCGGTCGGGTGGTTCGGGTGAGGAAGAAAGCGGGAAACATCACTGATTGCAAATACATGAGTCATGAATGGGCGGGGGGACGGGGACGGGCTCGGGGGCGAGTTCCCGGCGGCCCCACCCGGGGGGACGCCGGCCGGCGCCTCCGTGAAAGACGGATCTAGTGTCGTTTCCCCCTTTTTCCCCGTGGAGGTGCGTCGGGGCCGGGTAGAATGGATCGTCACCGGTTCCCGCGGGGGGCGGGGCCGGTCATCGGGAGCGGAAAGCCCCCATGAGGAGAACTCGATGAAAAGGGATGAAAGCGATCGGACCGGCGCCCCCATTGCCCGTTGGTGGCGGACCGAGGCGGACGGGCGGGTCCTCTGCGCCCTTTGCCCCCGCTACTGCCGCCTTCACGAGGGGCAGGCGGGCTTCTGTTTCATCCGCCAAAACGCGGGGGGCGAACTCGTCTCCCTCGGCTACGGCCGCCCCACGGGATTCGCCGCCGATCCGATCGAGAAGAAGCCCTTGAACCACTTCCTCCCCGGATCGTCGATCCTCTCCTTCGGAACCGCGGGCTGCAACCTGGGCTGCAAGTTCTGTCAAAACTGGACGATGACGAAGGCCAGGGCCGACGAGACGAGAAGCGTTCCGGTCACGCCGGATGACGTGATCCGCCTCGCCCGGGGCGAGCGGTGCGAATCGATCGCGTACACCTACAACGATCCGGTGATCTTCGGCGAATTCGTCATCGACGTGTCGGCCCGCGCCCGGGAGGCGGGCCTCAAGAACGTGATGGTCACGGCGGGCTACGTCACGGCCGAGGCCCGGGGCGACCTCTTCCGGCACGTGGACGGGGCGAACGTCGACCTGAAGGCATTCACCGACCGGTTCTACCAGAAGTTCTCCCTCGCCCGCCTCGGACCCGTGCTCGACACCTTGATCTGGCTCCGGCGGGAGACGGAAGTCTGGCTCGAGATCACGACGCTCCTCATCCCCGGCCTGAACGACGGGGAGGAGGAGATCCGCGAAGAGTGCCGTTGGATCCGGGACCGCCTCGGCGCGTCGACCCCCCTCCACTTCACCGCCTTCCACCCCGACTTCCGCATGACCGACCGCCCCCGGACACCCCCCGCCACGCTCCGGAGGGCGCGGGAGATCGCCCGCGCCGAAGGCCTCCGCTTCGTCTACCTCGGGAACATCCACGACGCCGAGGGGGGAACAACCCGCTGCCCGTCGTGCGGCGCGGCACTCATCGAGCGGGACGGGCACTCGGTGCGGAGGAACCTCTTGAAAAGCGGCGCCTGCCCGGAGTGCGGGGAGAAGATCCCCGGCGTGTGGGGGTAGAATCGGTTTCACAACCTCCTTCGTCGCGAGATTGAGCGAAAGGTCCGGCGGCAAGGTTCAAGGGGGAAAACGCCCGGAGGTGGCCTAAGAAGGCCATTGAGGACGTTTTTGCCCGAGTACGCAGCCGCCGGGCCTTGCAGCCGATCGCAGTAGAATGGAGGTTGTGCCACCGGTTCTAGCCTGGATTATGCACAAATCTCCTACTGCGATCTCGGATCGCCGCCTGCGAAGCCTCCTTTCCTTCGCCGCCTCCTCGACGGGGCCCGTGGCGCACTTTCATCTTCTCGCGACCGCTCGGAGCGAGAAGTGTTAGTG
>JBDROZ010000089.1:0-9302 GCA_043809585.1 Candidatus Eiseniibacteriota bacterium | reverse complement strand
CCGCCTGCGAAGCCTCCTTTCCGTCGCCGCCTCCTCGACGTAGTGCATGACTACGCCTCCGGTGGCGGCTCGTCCAAGTCGGCTTCTCGTCAGGCGATCCGAGCCCTCGTGACGGAGATTCATGCATAATCCAGGCTAGGACTCGAAATAATCGACCGAACCTCCCTTGACATTAGTCACGCTTAAGGTTACTCTGAGTATGGATATGTAAATACGAATCTTCGCAGTAACGAAGTCTTATGAAGATTATTAACGAACACGTCTTTCATCTCCACGCCGAGTTCTGCAAGACCATGGCTAATACAAAGCGTCTTATGATTTTAGCTCTCTTAGCCCGGCGGGAGATGAACGTCGGGGAGATCGCGGAGGCCCTGGAGACGCCGGGATCGAACATCAGCCAGCACCTCCGGGTGCTCAGGGACAAGAACGTGGTCTTGGCCAGAAAAAATGGCCAGATGGTCTACTACCGGCTGGCCGATCCCCGGATCATGGAAGGTTGCACACTGATCCGATCCGTTCTCCTGGAGGACCTCAAGCAGAGGGGCCTCGTGGCGAACGACTTGGAAGTCGAGGATCTGGTCGTGGATGCGTAGCCGGATGCCCGCTTCTCCCGAGACATGCGGACATTCGCCTGTGGGAAGACGGGGAATCGACCATCTCTCGTGCGTGTGGAAACGACCTCCGCCGGGGGGTCTCAGCGAAGGCGGTGAATCATGGACATGAAACGCAGGGAGTTCCTCAAGTTCGCCGGAGCGGCTTCCGCGGCGTTGATCCCGGGTGCGGATGCGCTCGCGTCCAAGGACGGGGGGGCCGATTTCGGCGAGATGTACGGCGTGCTCGTGGACACGACGGTCTGCACGGGGTGCCGGAAATGCGAGTTCGCGTGCGACCGGCAGAACGAGCTGACCGGAAACGACCTCCGGTGGTTCGAAGGCCTTTCTTTCTCCGAGTACCGGAGAATGAACCACGAGCAGTTCACGGTAGTGAACCAGTTCCCGGCCCCGAACGCCCCGGAAGGCCGGGCGTTCATCAAGAACCAGTGCATGCACTGCAACCATCCGGCGTGCGTTTCGGCGTGCATCGTCGGCGCCCTCGAGAAGACCGATATCGGCGCGGTCATCTACGACGCATGGAAGTGCATCGGCTGCCGGTATTGCATGGTCGCCTGCCCCTTCCAGGTCCCCGCCTACGAATACGAGGAGGCCCTGAAGCCGCGCGTCATGAAGTGCACCTTCTGTCACGAGCGGCTCCTCCAGGGGGAGAAGCCGGCGTGCGTCGGCATGTGCCCGGTCGAAACCCTCACCTTCGGCAAGCGGAAGGATCTCGTCGAACTCGCCCATTCGAAGATCATCCGGAACCGGGACCGGTACGTGGATCACGTTTACGGTGAGTACGAGGCGGGGGGGACGAGTTGGATGTACCTCACCTCCGTCGACATCGCCGTGACGGGATTGGTCCACATGCCCTACGACGCATTCCCGGAGCGGACCGAGCAAATCCAGCACGGAATCTTCAAGTCCTTCCTCCCCCCGGTGATGCTCTACGGACTTCTCGGTCTCATCATGCACTCCGCGCGCCAGAGCAAGCGCGAAGACGAGGGGAAGGATCATGAGTAGCCACGAACGCCCCGCACCAATCCAGACACCGTACTTCTCTCGAGGCACCATGGTTCTCGTCGTGATCGCCCTGGTCGGTATCGGATCGTATCTCTACCGGATGATCGCGGGCCTCGGCGCGGTGACCAACCTGACCGACCAGTACCCGTGGGGGATCTGGATCGCCATCGACGTGGCGTCCGGCGTCGCCCTCGCGGCGGGCGGTTTCACCACCGCGGCGCTCGCCGAAGTCTTCCACCGGGACAAATACCACGTCATCGTGCGGCCCGCCCTCCTCACGGCGATGCTGGGATACACTTTCGTCGTGATCGGCCTTCTCGCCGACCTCGGCCGCTACTACAACGTCTGGCACCCGTTGCTTCCGAGCATGTGGCAGGGGAATTCGGTCCTCTTCGAGGTGGGCATGTGCGTCATGATCTACCTCACGGTCCTCTACATCGAGTTCCTGCCCATCGTTGTGGAGCGCTTCAAGGGCCGGGTGAAACTGCCGGGCGGGCTCTCGGGGCTGAACGGCTTCTTCGAGGGGTTCCTCGACATTGCCGACAAGACCCTCGGCCGCGTGACCTGGCTCTTCATCATCGCCGGCGTGGTCCTCTCCTGTCTCCACCAGTCTTCCCTCGGAACGCTCATGATCATCGCGCCGACGAAGATGCACCCTCTCTGGTACACGTCGATCTCGCCGCTCCTCTTCCTTCTCTCCGCGATCGCCGTCGGTTTTCCGATGGTGATCTTCGAGTCGATTCTGGCCTCCCGATCGTTCCGGCTGAAGCCGGAAACGAAAGTGCTCTCGTCGGTGGCCCGCTACACGCCGGCCCTTCTCGCCGTCTATCTCGCCCTGAAACTCGGCGATATCACCCTCCGCGAGGCGTGGCCTTACGTCACGGCCTTCACCCCCCAATCGTGGGCATGGATCGCCGAGATGCTCCTCGGCGTGGTGGCCCCCCTCTTGATCCTCTCGATCCCCCGCTTCCGGAAGACCATTCCGGGCCTCTTCATCGGGGCGAGCCTGGTGATTTTCGGAGTGGCGTTCAACCGGATCAACGTGTTCCTGACCGCCTACAAGCCGCTCTACGCGGACAAGCCTTACTTCCCCTCGTTCTTCGAGATCGCCGTGACGGTCGGCCTCATCGCCACCCTGGTTCTCGTCTACCGGGCGATGGTGATGATCTTCCCCGTCATCGCGGGAGAGAGAAGAGAAGAGAGCGACTACGTCGCTTACGACACCCACACCCGCAAGTACATCGGCGGGTAAGGAGAGAGAGGATGACGCTCAAGAAGTCGGCCGCCGGGACGGCGATGATCATGTCCGCCTTGCTCATCCTCGGGGGCCCTTCCCCGGCCCGTGCCCAAGGGGGCGCCCACGACATCATGAGCAGGATCGACTGCGCTCAGTGCCATTATTGCGAGCGCCCCACCGGGGACGAACGTTGCCTGAAGCCGTGCCCCACCATGACCGCGTCCGATGTCCAGGGGAAGCACGAGCTCTCCGAGGCGCCCGGTTCGATCATGCTCGACGATCTGGCCGACCTTTACGAGCCGGTCCGCTTCGACCACAAGGCCCATGCCGGCATGGCGGAGATGGGGCTGAAGTGCGGCACCTGCCATCACTACAGCCCGGTGAATGACATTCCCCCCTGCCGGGAGTGCCACGGCGGCGAAGCGAACCCGAACAACCTCCGGCAGCCCGGTCTCAAGGGCGCCTACCACCGGCAGTGTCTCTCGTGCCACCGCGAGTGGAGCCACGAGACCAAGTGCGTCATTTGCCATCTGCCCGCGGAGGGGAAGATGATCGCCGCGGCCATGGACACCACCGACATCCTCGGCGTGGCCCACCCGAAGATCCAGGTCCCGGACAAGAGGATCTACGACACGCCCTACAAGAACGGGCCGGTGGTCACCTTCCATCACGAGGACCATGTCCAGCTGTACGGACTCTCCTGCGCCACCTGCCACAAGGACGAGAACTGCGGACGCTGCCACGACCTGAACAAGCCGACGCTCGAGACGACGGCCACCGACGATCCGGAGCGCATGAAGATCGTCCACGCCGTGTGCAACAGCTGCCACGGCGACGACGACTGCATGAAGTGCCACGACACGAAGGAGAAGCCGGGCTTCACCCACGCCTTGACGGGATGGCCGCTCAGCCGGTTCCATGAGAAACTCGGCTGCCGCGCATGCCACCCCACGGGGAAGCCGATCTCCAAGCTCAGCCGGCAGTGCCAGGCGTGCCACGGCGGCTGGAACCGGGACAATTTCGATCACGCCGTCACCGGGCTCCGGCTGAACGAGATGCACGGCGAGTTCGAGTGCGAGAACTGCCATCTCGAGAGCCGGTTCGACCGGAAGCCCTCCTGCATCGAGTGCCACGAAGAGGAGATGAACCCGAGAGACCAGGCCCCGGGCGAGTACATCGGCCGGTAACGACCGCCTGTCGAAAAGCGCCCCTTCTCCATTCCGGAGGAGGGGCGCTTTGTGCGTGCTTGGATTACCCGCCGGTTCGAAGCGGACCGCCCGGCGGGGCGGGGGGGGGGGGGACAAGAAATCCCCCGCCCGGGTGGGCGGGGGATCGAGAACTCGATTCGGAGACGCTTCCTAGAACCAGAAGAAGAGACCGAGATTGGTGACGTCCGAGGAGGTCGTCATGAAATCGGTCGTGCTCTCGGCCAGAACCACATCACCGGCCTTCTGTTCGCCGTTGATCTCGATGTCGACGCCGTGGGCGGCGTTCAGACCGAGGTTGTCGGTGATCATCAGGTTGAACGCGAGCCAGCCGTGGAGCACTAAGTCCATCCAGGAGTCGACGTTCTCGTTCTCGGGCGAGGTGTAGTCGACCGAGACGCCGGGCCGGAAGTCGAGCGAGCACCGGTCGTGGCCGATCAGCTCGATCGGAAGACCGACGTGGACACGGATCTCGGTGTTGCCGCCATCGTAGCTGGCGAACCCGAAACCGATGTCACCGGCGATCTTCTCCGCGATCTGATAGCGGACTCCGATCGGGGCTTTCCAGTCCACCCAACCCAAGGCCAAGGAGCCGGCCGGATGGGCCGCAAAGGCCGTGGAGGTAATCATGGCGACCATCGCCGTCAAGAAAACGAGCTTACGCATGTGCAATAACCCCCCTTCCAGGATATGGAAGATTCGTGTTCTACCTGCCAACATGCCTGCCGGGCGCCAATATGGCGATCCCGGACACTCCTGTCAATAAAAAAAACCTCGAAAGGACGATTCGATAAATCATGCCGGCGGCGGCCACCTATCACCGAGCCCGCCGTATCTTCCCCGAGATCCCCGGGGAGGGCTGCCGGAGCCCCCCCCTTCTCGACCACGAGATATCCCTCGGCGTCCACCGGTTTTCCACCCGGTTTCGCGGCCCTCTCTCCGGCGAGGAACGCCGCCGGAGGATCCGCGGGGGAAATGCACGTATCCAACTACATTACAATGCGTTAGCTACTGGTGACCCTCCTCGTCTTTTCTCCTACCTCCGGGCCGGCGGGGGCATGATTCCTGCGAGAATGCCGACTCCGGACGGGCGGAGCCGAGAGGAGCACCGGGGCCCGGGAGGGATGGGAGGAATGGGACGGTTGGGAAACCCGGTCCGGAGCGAGCGCCCGCCACTCCGTTCCCCTCCGGCCGCCCTTGTCCTCCTTGCCCTCTGCGCGGTCCCCGCCCTGGTTTCGGGGGCCGACGATGACGGCAACGGGATCGATGATCAGGCGGAACTCCTTCTCGCGAAACGGTTTCGACCTACTCTTGTCTTTCCGGAAGGGGAGTCGTCCTCGATGAAGCCCGTCCCCGTGAGGATCCTCGGCGGCGAGAACGGGCTGACGGCCGACCGGCTCTGGGCGAGGGTCTACAACGGCGCGGGCCGGTTTGTCGGTGTCTTCCGGACCACCGACGGAGGCTGGAGCCCACCCCCCTCCTTCGGCCACGCCGAGTTCAACTACTCCGGATTCGGGTGGGACCACGACGCCATCCCCTATGTGGGAGCCCCGCCCGGCGCCGCCTACTCTATCTATTATGTCCGGCTCCACCCGGACTACGGAGGACCGGGCATCGACTGCCCGGAAGGGTGGGCCGATCTTTTCGAAAGGGGGAGCGCCGATCATCCGGCGGCGGGGGATCTTCCGGCCGCCGCCTACGTCCATCTCTTCTTGGAAGATGGGTTTCCGGTGATCCAGTACTGGTTCTTCCTCCCCTACAACGACTGGGTGAACAATCACGAGGGGGATTGGGAGCATCTCCACGTCCAGGTCACTTCGGCGGACCCGGGCGAGGCGGAACTCCGGAGGGCGTGCTTCTACTTTCACGGCTACCACCTCGAGTGCGATCCCCCCTCCCTCCTGATTGCCGACGGCCGGCACCCGGTGGTCTGGATGGGGGGGTCGAGCCCGTGGCGCTGCGGTTTCTGCGACGAGAGCGACTGCGGGGAAGACGAAACGGACCATCCCGGCTCTCACGCGGTCTACCCGGCGCCGGGGCTCTGGAATGGGGTCGGCGCGGAGGTCCCCGGCTGCGGCCGGGCGGGAGAAGAGGTCCCCCCCCGGGGCCGGCGGGTCGACTGGCAGGAGCTGGAGGTGATCCTTCTCCCCGAGCCGGAATCAGTCGACTACTCCTCCGAGCCGGGACTTTCTTGGCACCGGGCCTTTCTCCCCTTCGGGACACCCTACGTGCCGACCTATTGCGACGACGGATGCGAGTTCCTCGGCGACTTCCCCGTCACCGGATGGCTGATCGGCGAATGCGGCAACCGGGCCCCCCCGGGCCCCGCCCATCACGACTCGTGGGGCCTATTCTCGGGGGGGACCGTGGAGGGCGCCTACACCGGGCCGATCCCCGGGGTCGGACCGCTCTCCCTTCGGGTCCCCGCTTCTTATCCCACCCTCGCGGCGGCGGCCGCCGCGGCCCTGCCGGGGGACACGATTCTCGTCGCCCCCGGGACCTACGAGGCCTCGATTCTCCTCCCCGGCGGAATCACTTTGCGGAGCGAGTCGGGCGCGGAGGAGACTTTCTGGCTCGCCCCTCCGCTCGGACGGGCCCTCCGGGTGCGGCCCGGGGGGGCGGGCTCGCGCGTCGGGGATGACGGGGCGGGATTCACGTTCGATCGCGAACCTTCCTCCCTCTATCCGATCGAGTTCCTCGCGTTGCCGGAGGAGGGGGAGTGTGTGGTCCGGGGGAACACGTTTCTTCCGTTCGCCCTCGCGCGGGCGGTCCGGATTCCGGCGGGCTCGGGGTCGGTACGGGTCGAATCGAACCGCTTCGGTCCCCAGGTGCGGGGGGTCGAAATCGAATTGACACCGGGGCGGACGGTCGCCATCGGGGGCGGGCTCGACCGGGCGAACGACTTCGTCTGGACTCCTCAGGGCGAAGGCCTCCGGGTCGAAGCCGATTCGTGCGGGCCCTGTTCCCCGGTCGACGGATCCTTCAATTACTGGGGGACCGTGACCGCCGAGGAAGTGGCCGCGTTCATCGCCGCCGACCCCGGCCGCGCCCTCTTCGAACCCTGGACCGATTCGACCCACACCCACACCTTCGGCGCGACCGGTCTGGAAGAACCGGCGGCGGGGGGTGGAGCCCCCCTTCTCGCCCTTTCCGTGGCCCCCCACCCCTCCACCGGGGCGTTCGATCTTCGCCTCGCCCTCGCCCGGCCGGCCCGCGTCCGCGTTCGACTGGCCGACCTCCGGGGGCGAATCGTTCTCGGGCCGGCTACGTTCGATATCCAAGAAGGGAGTCGAACGGTCCGCCTCGGAAAGGGAACACTCGGGTCGGGCGTCTATTTCCTGATCGTCGAGTGCGGGGGGGCGAGGGAAGTCCGGAGGGTGACCAACATCCGGTGATCCCCGGGAACTCGAACCGCCCCCCCCCGGCGGAGATTTCATCAACACGGGTTGACACTTCCGCGCTCATTTCTGGTACGATTCAGGGCCGGAAGGGAACACCATGGACTCGCACGAAAAAACACCCGAAGAGACGCCGCATCCCGTGGAACGTGAGGAAGGGAAGCCCGAGGCCGAGAAGCTTCCGGTGGAGCCCGGAGAGCCGGAATCGGCCGGGGAGACCGCGGCGGACGAACCCGCCCCCTCCGGCGCATCCCCCACTCCCGAGCCTTCCGGAGAGGAGGCCCCGAAGGGCGAAGCCCACGCGGAAGACGACTCCCCCGAGCCCGCCTCCGGCGAGGAGGGGGCCGCGAAACCCCCGGCCGAGACCGGCGGCGCCGAGTTCCGAGCCCGCCTCGAAGAGAGCCTTTCCGAAACCATGAGCGGCGAAGACCTCGCCGTGGGGGCCCGCGTCACCGGGAAGCTGGTGCAGATCGGCGACCCGGAGAGCTTCGTCGATTACGGCGGCCGGAGCGAGGGTGTGATCGCCACCCGGGAGTTCAAGGACGAGAAGGGCCAGCTGCGCCACGCCGTGGGCGACACGATCCATGCCACGGTGGAGTCCGTCGAAGGCCAGGTGGTGCTCACCCTCGGCCGGCGGCCGGGCCCCGTCGACAAGGAGCAGCTCCGCAAGAAATACGAGTCGAAGATCCCCGTGGAGGGGACGGTGCGGGCCACCAACAAGGGAGGGTTCGAGGTGTACGTCGCGGGGCGGCGCGCCTTCTGCCCCTTTTCCCAGATCGACATCGCCTATTGCGACAATCCGGACAAATTCGTGGGCCGGAAGCTCCCCTTCCTGATCACCCGATTCGACGGCGGAGGCAGGAACATCGTCGTCTCCCGCCGGGCCATCCTCGAAGAAGAGAGGAAGCTGAAGGCGGAGGAGACGGAGGCCCGCCTGGCGAAGGGCGAGGTTTTCGACGGAATCGTGTGCCGGGTCCTCCCCTTCGGCGCGTTCGTCGACATCGGCGGTGTCGAGGGGCTCCTCCACGTTTCCGAGCTCTCCCACTCCCACGTCGCCGACCCTTCGAAAGTCCTCTCGCCGGGAGACGAAATCAAGGTCAGCGTGATCGCCATCGACGAAGGGGAAAAGGGCCGCCGCGTTTCCCTCTCCCGGAAGGCCCTCGAGCCGGACCCGTGGACCTCGGCCGCATCCTCCTTCAAGCCGGGGAGCCTGGTGGAGGGCAAGGTGGCCCGACTGACCGATTTCGGCGCGTTCGTGGAGATCGCGCCCGGCGTCGACGGCCTTCTTCACGTCTCCGAAATCTCCCTGCGGCACATCAAGCATCCGAAGGAAGAGCTCTCGCCCGGCGATACGGTGGAAGTGCGGATCCTCGACATCGACATGCAGAAGAGGCGAATCGCCCTCTCCCGGAAAGCGGTCGAAGCGGACCAGCACCGCAGCGAGGAGAAGGCCCGCGTCACGGAACAGAGGAAGCGGAACAAAGAGAAGCGGGCGAAGGATCAGGCGTCCGCCCCCTCCTCCGGAGAAACGCCGGCTTCCCCGTCGGAGCCGATGGATGTTCTTCTCGACCGGTTGAAGAAGAAGTACGAAGACGACTCCCTCGGGTAGATTTCCCCGCCCCACCGGTCCGATCGATCCGCGCCCCATCCACGAAAGCCGCCCCGGAAAGGGACGCCACCGTCTTCCGTTCCCCCTCTAGCCCCCTCTAGCCTGGATTATGCACAAATCTCCTACTGCGATCTCGGATCGCCGCCTGCGAAGCCTCCTTTCCTTCGCCGCCTCCTCGACGGGGCCCGTGGCGCACTTTCATCTTCTCGCGACCGCTCGGAGCGAGAAGTGTTAGTG
>JBDROZ010000088.1:0-92096 GCA_043809585.1 Candidatus Eiseniibacteriota bacterium | reverse complement strand
CAAGGCCCGGCGGCTGCGTACTCGGGTAAAAACGTCCTCAATGGCCTTCTTAGGCCACCTCCGGGCGTTTTCCCCCTTGATCCTTGCCGCCGGACCTTTCGCTCGATCTCGCGACGAAGGAGGTTGTGAAACCGATTCTAGAAACTGAACAGGAACGACAGGTTGCCGTTCAGGTTCGTGCCGCCGTCGTCCGTCTCCTTCGTGCCGGTCGTGGCTGGGTCGTCGGCGATCCGTTCCGTCTTGATGTAGCCTCCCTCGAGGCCGATCTTCACCCCCTTCACCGCCTTGTTGATCACCGTCCCCATGGCGGTCAGATTGGTCTTAACGGCCCCGTTCGAGAGGAACTCGTCATCCACCGACTCGATACCGACGCTGACGGCGGCCTCCCACTTCTCCGAAGGAAGGACCTTGATCTCGCCCCATCCGCCGAAGGCTTTGATCTCGTTCACATCGTTGAGCTCACGGCCGGTTTCGATTCCACCCTGGTCGATGATCACGGTCTCGTCCAGAACGTAGGTCGCGTTACTGAACAGGGTCTTGATGTTCTGGCCGTAGAAGACCTCTCCGCTCACAGCGACCTTGGCCGCGCTCACCATGAGATCTCCGCCCACCGCATAGGCGGTCCCGATCACATCGTCCCCCTGGGGATCGACTCCGAACTTCTCGCGCACGAAATGACCGCCGGCCCCGATCGAGAGAGTCATGCTCCCCGTCATCGTGTAGCCGAAACGCCCCTGCACCCCGGGCACTCTCGACAGCTCTCCCGAGGCGATCACGTCCCCCTGGGAGACGGGAGTCATGGTCCCGTCACCACCGAACGGCCGGGTCAAGGCGAGCTCGATCTTGAACTCGTTCTTGTCGTCGGCGATCGGTTTGAATGTGCCCCGGAGCTGCGGAAGCCGGGCCCATAGGTTTCCGGACGACATCATCCCGGGGAGGGAGGTGTGCATGAGCGACGTCGGGCTCAGCGGCGAGAAGACTATCCACTCCTGCCCCGCGAGGAGAGCGACCCGACCGAAATGAAGCTCGAGGAAGGCACGGCGGAGCCGCGGCGCCGATTGCGTCGGGCCGCCGTTCGAGCCGCTTCCCCGGAGCCCCCAGAAATCGAGTTCGATGACTCCCGAGGGGGTGTAGTCCGCATCGCTCTTCATCTTGAGGCCGAATCGGGTTTGGCGCGGGGTGATCAGAAAGTTCGGATTGCCGGTGTCCTCCTTGGGGGCGAGGACCGGAATGTCGGTCATGGCATCCGTGCTGTAGCTGGAATTGACGAGCACGAACCCGTAGGGCTTCACCTCCACATCTCCCCGTGCTAGCACCGGGAACAGCAAACACGCCGTCGCGACAAGAAGAACCGTCTTCTTCACGCCTTTCCTCCTTGATATGAGCCACGAACCACGAACGAGCCTTTCCGGGGAGGCCCCGCCCAGGCAAAGGAGCGTTCCCCGCCGGGCGGGAAGCCCGAATCTCTTACCGTTCGGACTCCTTCCGGGATACCTCCGCCTTCCTCTCTCCCAGTCTCTTGACACCCAAAGCCAACGCCCCGATCGCCAGGATCGGCGGGCTCCCCAGGATAAGGGAAGCCACGCATTCCTCGCCCTTCTGGCGCCGCGCGGCATACCTCTCTTCGCCCCGGCGCCGGATCGGCTCGAGTTTTCCGAGGTCGATCTTCGGATCGACCACGAGACCGTACACTTCCGGCTTGTCCAGGAGGACGTAGATCGAGTGCAGGCCCCCGAGCTGGTCGGGACCGTAAATGTTGGCGTTCTTCCAGCCCGCCGCCTCGAGCTCCTTCACCCTTTTCCCGGCCAACGCGTACATCTCCTGTTTCGGGCCGTAGCGGATCGACTGAGTCGGGCAGGTTTTCGCGCAGGCCGTCAGAAGGTCGTTGCCCACGCGGTCGAAGCACGCCGTGCACTTCCGCGACTTCTCAAGCTTCTCGTTCACGTGGGGCACGCCGAACGGGCAAGCCTCCACGCAGGACCCGCACCCAATGCACAGATCCTGGTCAACGTAGACGGTCCCGTACTCCGCGTGCCGCTTCATCGCCTTCGGTTCGACCGGGCAGACCTCGATGCAGGCGGCCTGGGCGCAGTGGAAGCAGTGGTGGCGGCGGAAGAGCCAGCCCACCCGGTTCCCGTCCTGCACCTCGTGGAACTTGACGATGGTCCAGGTGGTGGGAGAGAGCTGCGAGGGATTCTGATATCCCCCGGCGGCGGCGAAGAAAGTCGTCTTCTCTCCCTCCAGATAGTTCCACTGCTTGCAGGCCACCTGGCAGCTCCGGCAGGCGATGCAGAGAGATCCGTCATAGTAAAACGAGTTCTCCGCCATCCTACACCTCCTTCTCCAGGTCGCAGAGGAACGCCTTGTACTCGGGGATCATCGTGTTGGCGTCTCCGACGTGGGGGGTCAGGACATTGGCGCTCTCGCCGATCGCGATCCCCGAGTAACCCCAGTGCCAAGGGAGTCCGATCTGGTGGTACGATTTCCCGTTCAGCCGGAACGGCTTGAACCGGTGGGTGACCACCACGTACGCGCTGATCCCGCCCCGGGCCGAAGTGACCCGGACCCGGTCGCCGTTCTGGACGCCCTTCTCGGCCGCCAGCTCGTGGGACATCTCCACGAACATGTCCGGCATCAGCTCCGAGAGCCACGTAAGATTCCGGGTCATCTGACCGGCCTGCCAGTGCTCGACCACCCGGTAGGTGGTCGCGACGATGGGGAACTTGTCCGGCGTCCCTACATTGTCCATGTCCTCCGACCAAATCTTGATGCACGGGTTGGTCTGCTGCGCGTAGAGGGCGTTCTTGACGGGCGACTCGAGCGGCTCGTAGTGGGACGGGAAGGCACCATCCACCAGTCCGTTCCCGAACAGCTGCGCGTGCCCGTGGGGCTTCATGATGAAGGGGTACTTGGTTCCGGGCGCCCATCCTCCGTCCGGGACGTCGCCCAGCCATTTCTGGGCGTCGGCGTCCCACCGGATGACCCACTTTTTGTCGTTCCAGGGTTTGCCCTCGAGATCCACTGATGCGCGGTTGTAGATGATGCGGCGGTTGACCGGCCAGCACCAGGCCCATTGCGGGTAGAGGCCGATGTTGTTCGGTGAGTCCAAGCCGATCCGGCGGGCGGCCATGTTGCCGTCCTCCGTATAGCTGTTGCAGTAGAGCCAGTTGCCGCTGCAGGTCGCCCCGTCGTCCGTGAGGAAGGCGAAGCTCGGAATCTGCTGGCCCCGCTTGAAGGACTTGCCGCTCATCTCGTAGTCGCGCATGGCATAGCCATTGCATTCCTTGGCGACTGCGTGGACATCGGGTTCGTGTCCAGTGCCGTAGCTCCAGTGGAGATGGACGATCGGATCGGGGAAGGCACCGCCTTTCCGGTAGAGCTCCCTAAGCTCGCGGTAGAGCTTGTCGAGAATCCACAGATCCGATTGGGCCACTCCGGGCGGTTCGGCCGCCTTGTAGCGCCACTGCATCCAACGCCCGGAGTTCGTTATCGATCCTTCCTTCTCGACCGACGCGGCCGCCGGCAGGGCAAAGACCTCGGTTTCGATCTTCTTCGGATCGACCCCCGGCCTCTTCCAGAAGTCCATGGTTTCCGTTTCCCAGAGATCGACGGCGACCATCCAGTCGAGCTTCTCGAGCGCCTTGCGCTCCTTGAGGGCGTTCGGGCCCCCCACGGCCGGGTTCTGTCCGAAGCAGAGGAACCCCTTGATCACACCGTTGTACATCGCCTCGAAGAGGCCGATATGGGTGTAGATCGTGTCCTCGTCGAGCTTCGGCAGGTAGTTGTAGGCGAACTCATTCTCCTCTGTGGCGTGGTCCCCCCAGTAGGCCTTGAGCAGGCTCACCATGTACTTGGGGGTGTTCTGCCACCAGTTCGCCGACTTGTCACCGAAGAACCCCTTGGGCGTCCACTTCTCGTTGTACGCTGCTAGGCTCGTATTGGACGCCTGCGGGGTCTTCAAATAGCCGGGGAGAATGTGGTAGAGGAGGGCGTAGTCGGTCGAGCCCTGCACGTTCGATTCGCCGCGGAGCGCGTTGATCCCCCCTCCCGCAATACCGATGTTCCCGAGGAGCAGTTGCAGCATCGCGTAGCTGCGCACGTTCTGAGTTCCCACGGTGTGCTGGGTCGTGCCCATGGCATACATGATGGTGCCGGACTTACCCGGCACCCCGGTCGCGATGAAGGCCTTCGCGATCCTCTGGAACGTCTCGACCGGCATTCCGCTGATTTCGGCGACCTTCTCGGGCGTGTACGACGCGAAGTGCTTCTTCAAGAGTTGGAGCACGCAGCGCGGATCTTGCATGGAGAGATCGCGTTTCGGATTCCCCTCGGCGTCCGCCTGGTGCTCCCAACCGCCTTTCTTCTTGTCGTACTTGCGCGAGGACGCGTCGAATCCGCTGAACAGGCCGTCCTTGAAGTCGAACGCGGAATCCACGAGGAAGGTGGCGTCCGTGTACTCCCGAACGTACTCCTCGTGGTAGAGATTGTTCTGGAGCACGTAGTTGATCAGCCCGCCGATGAACGCGATGTCGGTCCCGGACCGAATCGGTCCGTAGATATGCGCCTTCGACGAGGTCCTGGTGAACCGCGGGTCGATGTGGATCAGCGTGGCCCCCTTATCCACCGCCTTCATGACCCACTTGAAGGAGAGCGGGTGGTTCTCCGCCGCGTTCGAACCGATGATCAGGATGCAGTCCGAATTCTGGATGTCCGTCCAGTGATTAGTCATCGCGCCTCGGCCGAATGATTGCGCCAGACCGGCGACAGTGGCCGAGTGTCATATGCGGGCCTGGTGCTCGATGTACACCAGGCCCAGCGCTCTCGCGAGTTTCCCGTAGAGATAGCACTCCTCGTTGTCCAGAGCGGCGCCGCCCAAGGTGCCGATGGCGTCGAGGCGATTGACGACCCTCCCCTTCCCATCTTTCGTGGTGAAGTACTTGTCGCGCGTGGCCTTGATACGGTCGGCGATCCGGGTGATCGCCCAGTCCCAAGATTTCTCCTCCCACGCCGTGCTCCGCGGCGCGCGGTAAAGGACCTTGGTCATGCGCCGAGCGCTCGTCGCCACCTGGTAAAGCGACTGGCCCTTGCAGCAAAGAGACCCCAGGTTGATCGGATGGTCGGGATCTCCCTCCACGTTGATCACGTTGCGACCCATCGCGGAGACGATGAGTCCGCAACCCACCCCGCAGTAGGGGCAGATCGTCGTCGTCTCCTTGGCGTATCGGATCTTGCTCGGCACCGATGGTTTCGTCTCTTGGGCTCTCGCCGTCGAGAGCCCAAGAAGCGGCGCCAGACATCCGATTTCCAAGAAGGTCCTCCGAGAAAGCTTCATGAGCCACCTCCTCCCAGGCTAGGGCTTTTCATCCGTTTCGCCTTTCGTCACCAGGGCGGGAACGCACGCCCCGGCCGCCGGTTCGAATCCTTCGTGCGCCGCGGCGGTGTCCAGTTCCTCGCTCGATAAGTTCTCTATGTCGGCGCGGGCGAACGGGTCCCCCCCCCCGGTCTCGCGCGCATCGATCGTCTTCATATATCGCCCGCAGCGCCGGCAGAAATCGACCCGCCGGCCTCTGTCCCCTTCGAGCACGAAGTAGCCGAGGGTTTCGCCATCCGTGTTGCTGCAGACAGGGCATTTGAGCCGCAGTACGGCCCAGTCGGTCCCGCAGTGTCGGCACCAGAGGTGGCGCTTCCCGTTCTCGGGCATGAGAAAGCCGAGCTCGGCGGTGCACCCGCAGGCGGGACAGGAGGCATTCGAGAGGTTGGCGTCGACGCTCTCCGGGTCGAATCCACGGACCGCGGCGGCGAGAAACGGTCGGGCGAGGTACCCTCCGAGAAAACGTAGGAGCCGGGAGGGGAATTCGGTCTTGGTGGCGAGTTGATCGACCCGGGTCGAGTCGTTTGAGAGTATGGCTTCCAGAAGACCGGCAGGGGCGGATTCATCCTTCTCGGCGAGAGCTCGTATCCGCTCCAGGTCGGGCGTGAGTCCACGCGAGACCAGGCGAAGATCCTCCAGGATTCCACGCAGGATCTCGGAGACCCGGTCCGGTTCGAAATCGATGCCGGCCCGATCGACCCAGGGACGCCCTGATCGGACGCGGGCCAGGGCCTCCTCCTTGGGGGGGGGGGGAAGAAATTGACCGCGTCCACTTCTCCAGGCGAGCGGAATAGCGCTCGAAAAACAAGGCGATGTGTTCCTTATCTCCCACGGTACTCCTCGGTTAGGCGACTCTACCTAGGATTCGGCCGGGGACAAACTCTCGGAGCACTCCAGCGGCGCTTGTTTCTCGTTGCAATTTCACAGGTTCGCCCTTGCCGGGGGGTGCCAGCCGGAGCGGAATCGCTTTCAGGGCCTCCTCTCACCTATCGGCGGCCAGGGTCGCCGCTTCTTAGGTTAGGTGGAATGATTTAACAATGCTATTAGATTAGCAAAACCAACATAATCCATGATGGGCCTCTAAGGGAAAGGCGTCAATAGGAAAATGCAGTTCTGCCTGATGCAATACGAATGTTCGTCGTGGGTTAACAGACTGATACGGCAGCTCTTCCGGGTTCGTTTCCGGTGATCCTGTCGGTGGACAACTAGGCTTGACTTCGACCGCTGGCGCGATATGATGTCTGTGTTGACATAATATAGTACTGGTTCAGAATTAACGGATCTACTCTGAACAACCGGGAGGTCTGACCATGAATTCACCCGTCCCCCATGGCGGTGCTCCTGCGAGTGCGCGCCGGTTCGCAACGATCCTGCTCTTCGCCCTCACCGTCTCGCCGGTGACCACCGGGTGCTCGGACGAAGGAGATGTCGGCGCTCCGACTCTTCAATCATCTCGTTCGTATCAGGGGCATTCTACGGACGCCGACATCGACAACTTCGTCCGCAACTACCAGCATACGATCGGCACCCGTCTCGATGACTGCCAAACTTGCCACCAGGGAGCCACAGTCTTCGATGACCGGCAGGGGGAGGTGCGGGCCAACCCCTGCGACTACTGCCACTACGTGATCCATCCGGCGGAGGGTTGGAGCGGCCTGCCCGGTAGTTTTGAGGAGACTCTGAACTCCTATGGAGTCGACTACAGCGCGGCCGGACGAAGCACATCGGCGATCCAAGCCATCGACGGCATGGACAGCGATGGGGACGGTCACACGAACGCCGCCGAGATCGAGGACCTTCGTTATCCGGGAGACGAAGGGAGCCATCCGGGGCTCCCGCTCTGCGCGGTTCTGACGGTAACCTTGAACGAAATCCGCGCCATGCCGGCCCATTCTCAGTTCGGACTGGCGAACACGAACAAGCAGCAATTCGATTACTACGCGAACTACAAGGGCGTGAGAATAGTAGACCTTCTCACGAGCGTAGGCGTGGACCTGACGGGTGCCACGAGCGTCGACGTTCTCGCGCCCGATGGGTTCGCGCGGAGCTTTACCGTCGCTCAGATCACCGATCCGTTCCCGTCTCACCGCTTCTTTTCCGGCCTCGGGGTGGAGAGCCTCGGTGATGACTGCGCCTTCGTCGAGTACCCTGCCGATGTCCACGGGTATGCTTACGGCGATACGATCGCCAATGAGCAATGGCACATCATGGCGTATGAGAGAGACGGGCTGGCCTTGGAAGCGTCCTATCTCGATCCGAGCAGCGGGAGGATCAACGGTGAAGGGCCGTTTCGGAATGTGATCCCCCCGGGCGCGACGGATGATGCCCTGAATCGGCCGGATCGCGGCAAGGGCTGGGACACGAGCGGTTGCACGATGCACGAGTGGGACTACGCATTCGAGACGGACCATAATGCGGGCTCTATGGTAAAAGGCGCCGTTATTCTGCGCATCGAACCGATGCCGGAAGGGTGCGAGGAATTCGACATCATCAACGGCGGTTGGGCCATGGTGGATGCCGAAGAGATCCTGATCTACGGCCACGGCGTTAACGCCGAGTAACCTGCGGATGCCCGGCGATCAGGGGAGGAACGAGCCGTTTCCGCTTCACGGGGTACGAGTGTGCGGGTGAGGGAGAGTATCAACCAGGTTGCCGCCGGCGTTATCGGAGTTGTGGCACTCGCGGTGCTCGGCGCCCATGACGGGGTGGCCGGGAGCACGGAAACGTCATCCGACCCGGAGGCCTCGCCCGGCGTCACGATAGAAGCCACCACAAGCTTTGGCTGGACCATCCACGAGCAGGTTGAAAACGGGCTTGTCCAGGCTGGCAGTTCGGATCCGGCGGATGATGTCGCCAGCGGTTTCGTATTCAGGCAGGGCCGTGTCGCACTCCGATATGTGGCCGATGGGGGTGCCATCGAGGGACTGGTTCGGCTCCGACTCGAAGAACGCGCCGATATCATCGATTTCTGGGGCTCGTACCGCCCGGATCCGATGGTTTTGATCTCCATCGGTCAGATGAAGATCCCGTCCACGGGCGAAGTGCTGATGTCGGACGACCGACTCGACTTCATCACCCGCTCGACCTTCGGGGGCGTCGTTTGTGATTACTCCCTTCTGCGCACGCCCTACGTCTCTCCCGTCATGGCCTCGAAATCTTACAACCGGGACCTCGGGGTGGCACTGCGCGCCGAATGGCCGCCCGGAAGCCCACGGCTCGACGGATTCGTGGTGGTCGGCAACGGCCTGGGAGCAGGCCGGTACATCGGCGGGAGCGATAGCGAAGAGTTTCTGTACACGAACTCATTCGGGGACTTCTTCTACGGAGCGAGGATCGAAGCGCGGCCTCTCTGCTGGTCGGCAATGCCGGCGAAGGACCTGGTCGTCGGCGTGCACGGCAGTCTGAATCGGCACGAGAATGTGGCGATGAGCACACGCGGTCCGGTCTTCGATATCGACCGGCAGACGTGGAGCGTGGACCTCGAAGCGGCGCTGCCGTGGAGGCAGCGGGTCTACGGGTTCTTCGGCTCCGGCGAGATGGATGACGATTGGGGGACCGCTCGCTATCTCTACAGCTTCTCGGGATGGGGGCTTTCGACTTTCTGGAAGCCCGCCCCCCTTCCCCTCGAGCTCGGCGTACGTTACGACGAGTTCACCGGCGGGTATGACCAGGTGGAGGACGAAGTTGCCCAGCGACACTGGACATTTGGATGGAACTGGAGGCCCCGCGTTCCTTTGAGGCTACAACTGAACTACGTCCGAAAGGAGATGGTGAGCGACGGCGACCCCGACCTGAAAGACGACATCCTCTTCCTCAACGTGCAATTCACCTTCGCCGCGGAACCGGAACGGTAGGAACTTCGTCCACGACTATCTAGCCGGTGGCCGAAAGCTACGCTGCCTGACGATGCTCGACGACTTCACGAGGGAGTGTCTTCACATCGAGGTGGCCACATCGATCAGCGGCGAGCGCGTAGCCCGCTTCTTGGACTGTCTGGCCTGGTCCCGCGGCCTTCCGGAAGAGATCGCCGTCGACAACGGTTCGGAGTTCACCGGTCTGGCGATGGATCAGTGGGCACACAAGAACGTCGCGTCGCTCCACTTCATCGACCCCGGGAAGCCGAACCAGAACGCGCTGATCGAGAGCTTCAACCGGAGCTTCCGGGACTAGTGCTTGAACGAGAATTGGTTCATCAACCTGAACGATGCCCGGAGGAAGATCGAAGGCTGGAGACGGGAGTACAACGGCTTCCGTCCCCATGGTTCCCTCGGGGATCAGACCCCGGAGGAGTTCGCTGTCCGATGAGGGAAACAGGAAATCCTAACTCCGGGAATGGACTGAAGAGAGGGGGAAGACCGGGTGAGCAGCGGGACCGGATTCTCGTAACGAACCCGACTCCGATCCGCGGGTGACCCCGGAAGAAGGGACCCCCTCGCCGCGCGCTGCCCACCCTCGAATCGGAATCAGCTCCGATCCGCGGGTGACCCCCTGTTCTCTTTCCCCTTTCGCCCTGAGTAGGCCCTCGCGGAGCGAGGCCGTATCGAAGGGTCGTCCTGAGTGCCGCGACCGTAGGGAGCGGTGTTTCGAAGGATCGAACGGGAGGAGCCGAGGGTGGCCCCGGAGAGGAGCGGACGGAGCCATCTCGTCCGAAACGGCCCTCGCCTCGCGTCTTGGGCTCTCGCTTCGGAATCCTGTCGAAACCGAGGGTGACTCTCGGAAACATACCCCTGCAGAAAGATCGAACGTCGGGCCTATCTCACGACCGACCACTTCGTGCTTGTAGCCGCTCCCGATCCGGTGGAAAGCCTCACGAAATAGACCCCCGTCGGCAACTCGCCTGGGTTCCACTCGATCGATTGGCGGCCGGTCGTGGAGAATCGTTCCGTAGACCGGCGCACGACGAGACGCCCTCGAATATCATACAGATCGAAACGGACTGTCTCTCCCTGCGGGAGGTTGAAGGAAAAAACAGTCGGAGTCGTTCCCGTCCGCGGATTGGGTGATGGCGTATCGAGAGAAAGAGAGAGACCGGACGATATTCCGCCGGGTAGGCCGGTCCCCGCAGGCCGGTCCGTTCCCAAAGCCATCACGGAAACCTGGTTGATCGCACCTTCCCAGCTCCAGTTCACACCGTCCGGTGAAGACGCCACCTCTCCTTCGCTGGTAACGGCGTAGAGATTCGTGCCATCCGATATGAGAGAGGTCATGTGTACCTGAGAAAGAGAGCTGATCGGCGTCCAGGAGGCGGCCTCGTCGGTGCTCTCGTAGATCGTGCCCCTGCTCGTTAACACATAGAGGGCGTAGTTGTGGGGTTGTATCGCCATCGCGTCGGATACGGGCAGGGAACCTACGCTCAGCCATACTTCCCCGTCGTCATCGCTCATCGCCACCTCGCCGGTGGACGTGAGCGCATAGTGTTTCAGAGAGTACGGATCGAACGCGATGCTCACGAGATTGGAAGCGACCATGGTCCCGTGCGCCGCAAAACTCGCTCCCTGGTCTCGGGAGAGCCAGACCGTCCCGGCCCGCGTGAGAAGCAGAAGACCGCCGGCCGGTGTCGACGTCATCCCCGTCACGTCGCTCGCGTTCACCACACCCACCGGGCTCCACGTGCTGCCGCCGTCGATGGAACGAAAGGCCGAACCGCTCACCGTCGAGAGATAGAGTTCCGCCGGTTGGTCGAGAGCCAGCAGGGCAACCGCGTCACGCACGGGGAGGGCGGAGAGAACCGTCCAGGTCACCCCGCCGTCGCCCGAGGTAAAGATCTCCCCCGTGTTCACCAGACCAAAGAGAGCGACCCCGTGAGAGGGGATTGGTGTCAGCGAAAACGCCCCCGCGAGAGAGAGGAGCAAGAGTCTCCTCATCATCGGATCACCACCACCTTCCGGGTCTCGCACTGGCCGGCGCTGGTCGCCCGGAGGAAGTAGGTTCCCGTGGAGACCTTCCGGCCTTTCTCGTTTCGGCCATCCCAGGTGGCGGTCTGCACTCCCGCCGTGTACTCTCCCCGGGCGACGCTCTTGATATGGCGTCCCCGAATGTCAAAGATATCGACTTCCGCACGGCCTTCCCCTCCGCCGAGGCCGCCATGGGTGGCGAAGAAGATGGAGAGGTTCCCCTGACGGTAGGGGAGAGGCCACGCGGAGAGGGGATCGATCGGCCGCAGACCCACCTCGCCGAGCATCATCTCTTCGCCCAAACCGTTCACGGCGGTCAGACGGTAGTGAGTTCCCGCCCCCCCCTCTCGGTGGTGGTGTGAGTTGTTCCGGGTCAGTGAGACCAGGGTGCTCCATAGGGAGGAGCCGGCGGAACGCATCTCCAGTTTGTACCCGGAAAGCTCCTCGGGACCGGGGTCGGTCTCCCAGCTCAGAAGCGCGCCCGATGTTCCATCCTCCGTGGGACCCGCTTTGAAGGCGAGCAACGTCACCGAGGCGTCGATGGTGAAGAGGGAGTCGGAGGGGTCCTCCCCGCCGATCGAAGGATCGCTGGACGTCACCTTGATCAGGGCGAAACGACTCGGCTGGTGGGGAACCAGAAGTGGAATCGAGTTCGACTCGCTTCCCCCCGCCCCACCCTTCAGAAGGTCGTAGCTGGCGCCTCCATCCACGGAGAGCCAGACATCCGCCGGCTCCCGGCCTAGCCAGGAAACTGTCCGGGTGGTGCCGACGTTCCAGATCTCCCCCCCGTCGGGGGCCGTCACGAAATAGCGGTTACAGTCGTAGAGATACGCGCGGCCCGCGTTGCCGTTCCCCTCATCGTTGCGGTCCGCCCCGATGATCAGGTCGGCGTAGCCGTCGCCGTTCACGTCCCCCGCCGATGCGACGGACCGGCCGAAGTAGTCACCACCCGTCTCACCGGTGAAAACCTGGTCCACCGTAGCGTCCGCGGAAAGGCCTCCATAGTAGAGATAGGCACGGCCCGCGTCGGTGCCCCCCGCGTCGCAATACAGCGCTCCGACGATCAGGTCGGGATAACCGTCGTTGTTCGCGTCTCCCTCCGATGCGACCGAGTTGCCAAACCAATCGCCCGCCGCCTCGCCCATGAAGACGAGGTCCGCCGTCGTGTCGCAGGAAGGGCCGCCGTAGTAGAGATAGGCACGGCCCGCGTCGCCGCCCCCCGCATCGTTGCGGGGCGCCCCGACAAACAGGTCGGCGTAGCCGTCCCCGTTCATGTCCCCCGCCGATGCGACCGAGTAGCCGAAGTAGTCGTCCGCCGCTTCGCCCGTAAACACTAGGTCCGCCGCGCCGTCGGCGGAAGGGCCTCCATGGTAGAGATAGGCGCGGCCTGCGTTGCTCCCCCCCCCAGCGGTATTGATCGCCCCGAGGATCATGTCGTCGGACCCCTCCCCGTTCACGTCCCCCGCCGATGCGACCGACCGGCCGAAGTAGTCGTCCGCCGCCTCGCCGGTGAAGACGAGATCCGCCGTGCCGTCGGCGGATGGGCCTCCATGGTAGAGATACGCACGGCCCGCGTTGCTGCCCCCCGCATTGCTGCCATTCGCCCCGACGATCATGTCGGCGTAGCCATCCCCGTTCACGTCTCCCGCCGACGCGACTGAGTAGCCGAAGTAGTCGCTCGCAGCCTCGCCGGTAAAGACGAGGTCCGCCGTGGTATCGGCGGACGGGCCGCCATGGAAGAGATACGCGCGGCCCGCGCTACTTCCTCCCGCATCGTTGCCGTGCGCCCCGACGATGAGATCGGGATAGCCGTCCCCGTTTACGTCCCCCGCCGGTGCGACCGAGATGCCGAAGTAGTCGTCCGCCGCCTCGCCGGTGAGCATGAGATCCGCCGTGGTGTCGGCGGAAGGGCCGCCATGGTAGAGATAGGCAGCCCCCGCGTCCGAGCCCCCCGTGTTATTACCGGTCGCCCCGACGATCATGTCGGCGTAGCCGTCCCCGTTTACGTCTCCCGCCGATGCGACCGAGAAACCGAGGTTTTCGCTAAATTCCTCGCCGATCGGGGCGATCTGGAGGCGACTGACTGCGGCCGGGGGTGGGGCGGGTAGTACGATTCGAAAGAACTCATCGCTCCTGTCGAAGGTCCCTATCGCCGCCCCCTGGCCCGTGTAGCTCAGACGGGCCAGGGCATGTTCGGTGGCTACCGCGGGAGCGATCAACGTGTGTTCGTTCTCGGACAGGCCTCCCGCACCGACGGCAAGGGTGTTCCAAGAGGAACCGCCGTCGTAGGAGATCGACAGGTCGGCCGGATCGTGTCCCCGCCAGCGGACCGTTGCTGGTTCGCCCGCCACCCACTGCTCCCCGCCGTTCGGCTCGAGCAGACGGTAAGGGTAGAGGGAGTACACATAGGCGGCCCCGGCGTCCGTGCCGGCCGCATCGACATAGCCCGCCCCGATGATCAGGTCGGCGTAGCCGTCTCCGTCCACGTCCCCCGCCGATGCGACCGAGTAGCCGAAACCGCCGCTCGGCGTCTCGCCCATGAGCCCGAGGTCCGGGGTGTTATCGGCGGAAGGGCCGCCATAGAAGAGATACGCGTTGCCCGCCTGCGAGCCCCCCGCGTCGTTGCCGCCCGCCCCGACGATCAGGTCGCCATACCCGTCCCTGTTCACATCCCCCGCCGGTGCGACCGAGGCGCCGAAGTAGTCGTTCGCCGCCTCGCCGGTCATGACTAGGTCCGCCGCGCCGTCGGCGGAAGGGCCTCCATGGTAGAGATAGGCACGGCCCGCGTGCAGGCCCCCCGCACCGTTATAGATCGCCCCGACGATCATGTCGGCGTAGCCGTCCCCGTTCACGTCCCCCGCCGATGCGACCGAGTAGCCGAAATAGTCCTGCATCGCCTCGCCGGTGAGCACGAGATCTATCGTGGCGTCGGCAGACGGACCGCCGTAGAAAAGGTACGCCCCCCCCGCGTCCGAGCCTCCCGTGTCGTTACCGGTTGCCCCGACGATCAGGTCGGCGCAACCGTCCCCGTTCACGTCCCCCGCCGATGCGACCGATTGGCCGAAGTGGTCGCCCGCCGTCAGGCCGTTGAAAACGAGATCCGCCGTGGAGTCGGCGGACGGGCCGCCATGGTAGAGATACGCGCGGCCCGCGTAATCGCCCACCCAGTCGTTTCCCTCCGCTCCGACGATCAGGTCGATGTACCCGTCCCCGTTAACATCTCCCGCCGATGCGACCGAGGAGCCGAATTGGTCATCCGTCGCCTCGCCGGTAAGAACGAGGTCCGCCGTGGCGTCGGGGAAAAGCCCACCGAAGTAGACGTACGCGCGTCCTTCCCCCGAGTCCCCCGCACGAAACGCACCGATGATCAGGTCGTCGTACCCGTCCCCGTTCACGTCCCCTGCCGGCGCGACCGAGCAGCCGAAGAAGTCGGACGCCGTCTCGCCGGTGAGCACAAGATCCGCGGTGACGCCGGCGGAAGGACCGCCATAGTAGAGATACGCGCCGCCCGCGTCACCACCCCCCGCATCGTTGAAGGGCGCCCCGACGATCAAGTCGTCGTAGCCGTCCCCGTTCACGTCCCCCGCCGATGCGACCGATTTACCGAATTGGTCATACGCCGCCCCGCCGAGCGGCCTGATCAGAAGCTCACGGGAGATTCCGAAAGCGTACGAGGCCGGGAACAGAG
Source organism: Candidatus Eiseniibacteriota bacterium (assembly GCA_043809585.1). Classification (GTDB taxonomy): domain Bacteria; phylum Orphanbacterota; class Orphanbacteria; order Orphanbacterales; family Orphanbacteraceae; genus JBDROZ01. The sequence goes on along the minus strand of JBDROZ010000088.1, from coordinate 77,143 downwards.
TAAGAACCGCAAGAAGGAGCGCAGTAATCCCGAATCGCAGATGAGAAAATGAACGGCCGCGAAATCGTTTTTCCGAGTGGGATGGGGAAAGACCGGACATGAGAAACCTCCTCGTTGAGAATTGCCTTCGGCTAGCGGGTGGAGAAGAATCGATTCATCTCCTCACCCTGTAAGGCGCAAGGTACCGGCAAAAGGGGTAACCGGCTCCGGGAACGGGAAACGTCGGCTCGAGGAGGGGACCTGAGCCGACGTGGCGTATGTGATTAACGATTAAGGAACTTAACCTTGATCTTTCATAAAATCTCGGCTCAAAACGCTGACGCTCGCATGATAGCACGCCATCCTCGCGGCCCTCTCGAAGTCTATGGAGAGGTACGAAGAATCCGAGTCCCTCTACCGGGAGGGCTTGGCCATGCCGGGAAGACCGGGGACAGCCCAGTTTTTGGTAAGCAAGCGACGAGAGCGCCCGGGGGGACGCCCTCGTCATAGTGAATTCCGTAATACCGATGGGCCGAGATTGATGCCCAAGGCGCCGGGACCGGCATTTCGCGCCGGTCCGACTAACCCTTCATCTTCTCGAGCATGTGGTCGATGACCTTCGTGTGCTCGTGCTGGGGGCTGAAGAGGATGACTTCGGCGTCCGCGCCGACTTTCACCGTGTGCCCGGGGGGCCAGTAGAAGAGATCTCCCCCCTTCGTCGTCTCCTTCGCTCCGTCGGCGAAGGTGACGGTGACTTCACCCTCCAACAGATAGCCCCAGTGAGGGGATTGGCAGAGGTCGCCCTCCAGGCCCTGTAGCAGCGGCGTGATGTCCGTTCCCGCGGCGAGGGAGAAGTACTCGCCGCCGATCTTTCCGTATCCGTTCACATCGCCGAAATCTGTCTTCTGCCGGGCCTTGGCGCCCGGAATGTCGATCTTGACCGGGATGTCCTCTTTCTTGATCCGCATGGCTGATCCTCCATCATGAGTGTGGCGCCGCGGTTTTCAGGAACAGCGGAACCGGAAAACCGGAAAATGGGGGGGGGAACGAAAGACAGGGTTCATCGGCCCTCGATACTCGGGCAAGGGTGCCTTTCTTTCGTATGTCTCCAAGATAGTCCAAAGTCCCGGCTGAATCCCCAATACCTTCTCCGGGCGAAGCCCGATGGGCACCTTCGGGGACACAACACCCGTTTCCCGCCCGAACCGCTCGAAGCCGGATTTGGCGGGAGCCGCCGGCTTCCGGCCTCCCGGGGAGGAGCGGGCGGGGGATCGCGGAGGGTGTGATATCATGATGCCGATCTCCCCTCGCGAGCCGGAATTGTACGAGAGGGAGGGGCTGAAGGAGGGCGATGAAACGGAAGTATCTGCTCGGCCTCATCATCGCCCTTCTCGCCCTCCTGCTCCGTCTCCATCACATCGGGTGGGGGCTGCCCGACTGGTTCGAAGAGGCCGTGTCGGTCAAGCGGGCGTGGGAGTTCTGGACCTGGGGGCACGAGGGGTTCGACTTCAACCCCCACTTCTTCATCTATCCTTCCCTCTACTTCTACCTGCAGTTCGCCGTGCAGGCGCTCGTCTTCGGAGGCGGGTACCTGCTCGGCGCTTTCCCGGATTCCGCGTCATTCCAGCTCGCCTCCCATCTCGATCCCGGTCTCTTTCTACTCTTGGGGAGGGTACTCACGGCGCTTCTCGGCTCCGCCACGGTCTTCGTGATCTTTCTCGCCGGGTGGAGGCTGGGCGGGGCCTCGGCGGCGATCCCGGCCGCCCTCTTTCTTGCCGGAAACGCCGTGCATGTCGAGAAGAGCCGGTTCGTCGAGGTGGATGTGGCCATGACCTTCTTCGCGGCGCTTTCCTACCTCTTCCTCGTGAAGTACGCGGACCGGGGGGGGCGCCGGGATCTCTGGCTCGCCGCCGGCGCCGTCGGGCTCGCCGCGGCCACCAAGTACCCCGGCGCCCTGCTCCTCGTAAACCTCCCCTTCGCCCTCTGGATCCGAGGGGAACGGCCCTTCGTCAAGACCCTGATCTTCTCCTGCCTCCTCGCCGTTCTGGTCTTCACGGCCGCCACCCCCTACGTGCTCCTCGACTTCGAGACGTTCCGGAACGACTTCGCGGGACAGCTCTACCACATGAGGGAAGGGCATTTCGGAAGAGAGGCCGAGGGAGTGCCCGGCGCGTGGCGCCAATTCACGTCCGGCTTCGGCGCTTCCCTCCTCCTCCTCGCCGCGGTCGGGGGGGCCGTGGTGCTCCGGCGCCGGACGAAGGAGCTTCTTCTCGCGCCCTTCCCGATTCTGCTCTTCGTCCTTCTCTCGATGAGCCGGATGCAGGACCCGCACTATCCTCTTCCCGCCTTCCCGGCGATCGCCCTCCTCGCCGCCCTCGCGCTCCTCCGGATCGTTCCCCCCTCGTTTCCCCGCCGGGGGCTCGTGCTGGCCGGCGCGACGGCGGTTCTCCTCCTCTATCCGGGGTTCCGGATCGCGGACCTCCACCGGCGGCTCTCCGCGCCCGACACGAGGAGGTCGGCGCGGGAGTGGATCGAAAAGAACGTCCCGCCGGGGTCCCTCGTACTCACCGAACCTCACGGACCCCAGCTCTACTCGACGGTGGAGCGGGAGCAGTACGCCGAGGCCCCGGAGTTTCGGGGGATTCGGGATCGCCTGCTCGCCGGCCTCGAGATCCGTCCCGTTTACTCGACGTTCACCATACCTTCGTATGACGTCTCCTGGTGGCGGTCCGCGCGGTTCTATCAGTTCGAGCCGTATCAATGGTACGACTACGTCGTGATGTCCGGCTCCATCCGGGACCGGTACCTAGCCGACCCGGAGCGGTATCCCGTGCAGAATCGCTTCTATGACGAGGTGAATAGGCGGTTCCGGCCCGTCCGGACCTTCGAGCCCGAAGGGGGCCTCGGGCCCACCATCGAGATCTACGAGCGCGCCGCCCCTCCGGCCGCCGTCCCGGCGATCCACCTCGATCCCGCGGGAAAGGGCGACGAGATCTACCGCACGTTCATGCTGAAGCAGGGGATCGCCTACGAGAGAAGGGGACTGGGCGGCCCCGCGGCGGCGGTCTACCGTGCCGTCGTCGAACTCGCTCCGGACGATCCGGAACCGCTCGTCCGGCTCGGCACACTCCTCGGGAGAACGGCGAACGGGGGGGCCGGAATTCCCTACCTCGAGCGGGCCGTCGAGATCGATCCCGCCGACCGGAGGGCCCGGCGGAATCTGGCCGTGCTCTTATGCAGGTCGGGAGAGACGGAGAAGGGGGCGCGGCAGTTCGAGATCCTCCTCGAGGAGAACGAGCGGGACGGGGAGACCCACCTCGATTACGCCCTCTCTCTTCTCGTACTCGGGAAGACGGACCGGGCGATCCATCACTTCGAGAAGTTCCTGATTCTCTCCCCCGGTCACCCGAGGGCCGAAGAGGTCGAAAGGACCTTGGAGAGGCTCCGCGTCCCTTCCCGGGATGAGAGCGATCCGAGACCGGGTCGGGGCTCATACGGGAAATAGCAAATAGGTGTCATTCACCATTTGCTGCCCGCTCACCGGATGAGGGAGATCTTTCTCGAAAAGGTCCCCCCCTCGGCGGTCAGCAGCAGAAAGTACGTGCCCGATGGGACCGACCGGCCCTGACCGTCGATCCCGTTCCACTCGACGGTCCAGGCGCCGGGACCGTACCGGCGGTCGGTGAGCGCGGCGACCCGGCGGCCGGCGAGGTCGTGAACCGCGAGAACCACCCGGCTCTCTTCCACCAGTCGAAACGTGATCGTCGTCCGCGGGTTGAAGGGATTCGGATGGTTGCCGAGAACGATCGCGCCGGGCGGTCCGGGGATGCCAGGAGTCACTGCGGTCGGAGTGGCGCACCCTTTTCCGTGAGCGCCGATCAGCACCCCGCGAGGATTGTTCTCGGGGAGGCACGGGGAGAGGTCCATCAGCGTGAGATCGCCCCCCTCGAGATCGCAGAAGAGGGGGTCCGCGCTCACGTTTCCGTCTTGACCCTCCAGGCCCGCGATCCATCCGACCCAGTCGCCCCCCTCGTTTCCGTAGACGTCGTTGTCGCTCAGTTCGATCGATCCCTCGCCGTCCCAGTAGAACCCTTCCCCGACATTCCCGAAGGCGAGGAGATTGGCGGCGAACACGGCGGGTGTCGAGGTCGTGGTCACCAGCGTGATCCCGCTTCCCCGGTCCGCCTCGTTGTCCGCGAAGGTGCAGCTGACCAAGGTGCATGCCGAGGCGGATCGAATGAAAACGGCGCCTCCATCCACGGCGCGGTTGCCCGTGAACGTGCATCGGTCGATCCACTGGTCGCTATAAGCGAGGGCGATCGCTCCGCCCCGGTTTGCCGAGTTGTTCTCGAAAAGGCAGTTCGTGATGCGCGGATAGCCCGAGCCTCCGGAGACCGCCCCGCCGTCCCCGGTCGCCGTATTCCCCGAGAAGATGCAGTTGTCGAGCTCGACCGGCATGCCCTCGCCGACCAGGACCGCCGGTCCCGACGGGCCGTAGGCTCCGGTGATCGTGACACCCTGAAGACCCAGGGTGATCGAGTCCTTTCACCCGCCTCCCCAGAAGGCGATGAACTCGTGGGGATCGGTCTCGCTCCCCTCGCAATCGATCACGCAGGCGGCCGGATTGCCGCTCGCCGAACGGATCACGATCGTCTTCTCTCCGTTGGTCAGATCCCGGTTCCCTTCACCGGTGAAGGTACCGTCCATGAGTTCGATCACGTCGTCGCCGGAGTTGACCGAGTCGATGGCCGCCGCGATGGTCGGCGCGTCGCCGGTTCCGTCGGGCCGCACCACCCACGTTCGGGGGAGGGCGGTGGAGGAGAAGAGAAGCACGAGGGCCGGTCCGAGAAGGCGGAGGAAGGGACGGGGCATGGGATCTTCCTTCCTGCCGGGGATGGATTCGGAGCTTCATGAATAGACAATGGGATTATACACGATCCGGTCTGGGAAAACACCGGGAAGTGCGGTACGAAGGGACGGCGAAACACCCGGTCCGATCGGAGGGCGGGGAAACGGATGAGAATCACCGCCCGCGCCCGTTTTCGATCCGGTGCGATTGAAGCGCGCGAACGGGACCGGAACGGAGCGGTGTGAATGTATGTGCGGCGCTCCGCCGTGTGAATGGTCAACCTGTTGGTTTCTTGTTTGTTGCGCGACGGGACTTCCGTCTCCGCGATCCGCCGCGAACGATTTTCCTCCGCTCCTGTCTTTGGTGAGAGGGATTCTGCCGCCCGTACTGATCTTCATCGCGATCGCCGCCCCTCTTCGTCGCTACGTCATGCGGGGCCGGGGAAGAAGAGCGGGGTGAGGGCCCCCTACTCGACGATGACGACGCGGGCCGTCGCGTTCCCGTCCGGCGACTCCAGCCGGAGGAAGTAGATCCCCGGGGCCGGGGACCGGTCGCGGCCGAAGAGCGCCGCCGCCGTCAGTCCGGCTGTTGACATTGCCGCGCCGTCGAGGAGATGGGCGCCCACCCGGCGTCCTCTCACGTCGTAGAGCGCGAGGACCCCGCGCGCGAAGGGGGCGCGGATCGACAGGGGCTCCCGGGCTCGAAGCGGATGGGGGGCGACGGTGAGGGAGGGGCCCGCGGCGTCCGGAAGGCTCCCGGCCACGGCCGTCTTCACGAGCGGGTAGCCGGCGTACGTGTCCTGATTCAGGTTCCGGATGTCCGTCCAGACGGGCGTGGCATATCCGCCGGAGCACGCAACGCCGATGTACTCGCCGAGGAGCCCCGCGCGGGAAACGGTCGGAAGTGCCGCGCGGATCGTCCCGCTTCCCTTGTCCATGGCCCAGGCGGCCCTGTCCGGATCGGCGCGAAGCGCGTGGGCGGGGTCGGAGGGGGCCGTGCTCACCCGGACGTTGGGGGACCAGGTGGCGCCGCCGTCGCCGGACTGCGCCAGGTAGCAGTGGTACGAGAGGTTCGCGGGGTCGTCGCGGCGGTCGAGGAACACGACCGTGGCGATCCCGACGTCGTCGACGGTGATCCAAGGCAGGAACTGATCCCGGCCGTTGTTCATCGCGTCGTCGTTCACGCGGACGGCGCCGGTCCAGTGCGCGCCGCCGTCGTCGCTCGTCGTCACCCAGATGTCGAAGTCGCCGGCCCCGCCGCGCCGGTCCATGAAGGCGAGGTAAAGGCGCCCCGCAAAGGGTCCGTCGGTGATGTCCGCGTCCATCTGGGGCGAGCCGTACGCGTCGATGCCCCCGTTGATCGTGGTGAAAACGGTGTAGACGCCGGTGACGATCCGGTCCGTTCCGAACGTCGCCCCTCCGTCGGTCGAGACGTCGAGCTTGATCACGTCGTTGTAGTAGTCTCCCCAGGCGACGTAGACATCGCCGTTCCTGCCCACGACCGGTATCGGAAACTGGGAGCCTCCGGCATCGTCGACGGGGTACGTCGGGCCCCACGTTCCGCCTCCGTCCGTCGAGCGCCGGAACACGATCGTCGAGGTGGCTCCGAAACGGGACCACGCCACGTACAGATTGCCGTCGTGCGCCCCGCCGGTCCGGTCGCACGCGATGAACTCCTTGTCCTCGAAGACGTTCGGGACCTGGTTCACGACCTCGCTCGGAGCGCCCCACGAGACGCCCCCGTCGATCGACCGGTACACGTAGAGCCCGTTCGGCTCGGCGGTGCTCGTGAACGAGAGGATCACGGCGTAGAAATCTCCGTTGCGCGCCGCGGTCAGACCGGGATCGCTCTGGTACGGGTAGTTCGACTCCTGAAAGAGCCCCCCCTCGCTCCACGAGTAGCCCCCGTCGAAGGTGTAGGCCCAGGCGACCTGCCGGTAGCCGAGGCGAAAATCGCGCCAGACGGCGACCAGATTCTCGGGGTTCGCCGGGTTGACCACGATCTGCTGTTCGTTCTGCACCTCTGCCGTCGCGTCCTGGTTGAGACGCGCGTTGAGGTAGTCGTCGGCGCCGGCCGGGGAGGCGACGGCGAGGATCGGGAGAAGCAGAAGGAAACGCCTGCGGCAGAAAGACTTCGGTGAACGCACGCAATCACTTCCTTTCCGGCACACGAGGCTGTCAAGGGGTGCGAAACGGCTTCGCTTTCCATGATTATAACACGGCGGGAGCGCTTCATCCCGGGGCCGGCACGAACGGGGAGGTGAGTGGGGCGGATGAAGTCGACGACGAGGAAGGCCGGAACGCCGTTCGGTGCGGCCGTGTCGATCGCGACGAGCTCCGCGCAGTGTCCGGCGTACTCTTCGAAGGCGGGCTCGAGGGGGGCGGGGGACCCGGCGACCACCTACGCCGCGAAGGGAGGATCGAAAAGCCGGGGAATTCGTACGGCCGCTCTCAGTGCAGATCGGATTCGGAGTCCCGTTCAATCGGGTCGTTCTTCCGGGAACCGGCCCGGACCGGTCCGGCCGCGGTGCGGGGATCGGCTTCGTCGAAGGGGAAGGAGGGGTGGGCGGGCTTCGCCGGCTTGGCGGTGGTTGGCGGACCTGCTTCCGTAACGGTTCTCGACGGGTCCGCGGCGGTGCGAGGGTCGGCGTCGTCGAAGTGGAAGGAGCGTTCGGCGGGCGTGACGGCTTCGGGCTCCGCCGCCTGGGGCTCGGGGGATTCCTCTTCTTCGTGAAACTCCCGGTACCACTCCCGGTAATGGTGCTTCGCCCACTGACGGTCGACGAAGCCGGAGATCATACCGGGGAGGCCCTTCCGGGTGTCCCGGTTCAGCGTCGCCATGTAGATGTGGCCGAGCACGAGGGGCGTCGCGAGCATCGCCATCCCGAAGTGGACGATCCACGCCAGGAACGCGTTGTGGGTGAGCCAGATCGTGAGGCCCGTGGCGACGTAGAGGGGATAGGTCGTCATGAGCATCATGAAGTTCAGCTTTTCCGCGGCGTTGAACTTCCCCTGCTCCGGAAGAGAGAAGCGTTTGCTCACCGACGCGAGCCCCATGAGGCCGAGCCACTTGATGTCGTTCAACGTCCAGAGCCACGCCTGCGCGATGTTGTAGAAGTGGATCCGAAAGTCCCCCCTGCTCCGGATCAGGGCGATGATCGGGAAGGTGGCGAGGCAGAGCCCCGAGATCCGGTGGATCCAGGAGAAGACTTCGTGGTAGGGCCGCCGGGGAGCCGGGTTGTAGACGAAAACCAGAATGATCGCCGTGATGAAGCAGACCAGGAAAGGAATCGCCAGCGACCAGTGGACCAGCCGCTCCGTCTTCCGGAAGCGGAGGATCCTCAGAGGCGGCACGCTCTCGTCCCGTCTCGCCGAAGGCGCGATCCCGGGGGAATGAGTCGTATCTCGCTGGCCCGGTTTCGGGCCGCTCCCGGTGATCATGCGTGTCTCCATATCCCGCTTATCGGCCAGAGGGGGAGGTGGTTTGAGGGGGGAAGGCCGTCGACGGGCTACTCTACCACGAAACGGTTTGTCCCGCCAGACCCGGACGGTCGGAGCGGAGGAGGCGGCGGTTCGGCCGTCGCCGGTCCCGGGGCCGGAGTCGAGCGTGAGGGCTTTCCCGCCTCAGTCCGATGTCGGGCGGGGGTCTTCGGCCATCCCATCCACGAGCCGGCGGGCGAGTGCGATGTAGGCGGCGGCCCACGGAGGCGCCGCGCCCGCGGCCCGCGACTCCGCCGCCGGCAGCCATCCCAGCAGGTGTCGATCCACGAACTCGCCGCGGGCGCGGCGGATCGAACCGAGCCTCTCTTCGCTTCCGGATGCGGACAGCTCGTGCGACTCCAACCGATACAGATGGGCGACGAATTCGAGCTGGGAGCGGAGATGGTCGGCGTTCTCCGTGGTCCCGTTCTTGAGCCGGAGACCGAATCGGCGATAGAAGAGTACGTTTTCCTGGAGGATCAGACCGGTGGGCCCGCGTCTGCTGTAGTGCGACTCCATCAGGGGGACGGCGGGAGTGGGCGCGCCCGCCTCGAAGGCGGAGATGAACTCGCTCTCGTACCGACGCTCCTCGGACGGGAGGGAGATCTCGTCCGGGCCCGGCAGGCCCAGAGCCTCAGCGAGGGCGGCCCAGGGCCGGCGGGTCTCATCCCGTCCGATCCACGCCCACTGCCCGGCGGAGGGAAGGCGAAAGAGGTCGTGAACGAACAGAAAGGCCGCGGCCCGGTCGGCGGCGGTCGAGCGGGCGCTCGTGTCCGGCTTCCCCGGGGCGCCTCCGGTCATGGACGCACCTCGTACCAGGGGCTGAAGAACTTGAGGCCGTCCCGGTGGTCCCGCCCGCCGTCCCAGAACGCCACGGAGATCGGTGTCCCGGGGGGAACATCCGGGATCCGCACCACCACCACCCATCCCCTGGAGGTTCTGCGCGAATCCCCGGGGAACGCCTCGCCGGTCCGGCTCGTGGTCCCCCGGCCCCGCGCCTCGAGCCGCTCGAAACCGAGGGTTCGATTCCAATAGTAGAGGTCCACGGGGTCCGCGGCGTCTCCCATCATCAATGAAGGAAAAACGTCGCGAGGCCCGCGGGTTCGCGGAACCATCACGCAGGCCCCATCCGCGAACCGCTCGATGTCCATCGAGTGGGCCGGATAGACGTGATCATCCCCGGCGTCGGGAATCGACTCGGGGGGCCGGGGCCGGCTGTCCGTCGGGTCCTCCCACGCGAGACGGACGAGAATGTCGTCTCCGGTTCGGAGCAGGCGGATCGAACCGTCGGGCCGGACGCCGTCGTCCATCGGATCTCCTTCGTAGAGAGGCGGCGTTCGGCTGAGGAGAAGGGGCGTCTCCGTCGATCCCCGCCAGGCGTCGTGGGCGGGTCCGGGCACGCCTTCGATTCCCCGCGGCGCGGTCCCGGCGACGAGAAACGGCGCCTCCGCCGGGGCCGCGGAGATCGGCCCCGACAACTCCGCCCGCGCGTGCGGGCCGATCGCCGCGACGGCGGCGGTGGAGACGAGGAGCCACGCTCTCAAGACCATGATTCATCCTCCTCCCGCTCTTCCGCACCGTCCTTCGGTCCACATCCGGAGGCGCGGTCGCAGCCGCCGCATCCCTCCCCTTCCCCCGGAGGCGGACATCGGAGCGTGAATCCGGCCGCGGCCGCCCCGAGGCCGGCGATCTTTTCGTACGAGTCGGAGCGGCCGGCGCGCCGGGCTTCTTCCTCTCCGGCCGGTCGCTCCTCACTTCCGGGGGCGCTTTGCGTGCCGAGGATCTCGAGCCCGGGCCCGGAGGGCTTGTCGTCGAGGACGCCCCGGACCTCCGCGGGCGTCGCCTCTTTCAGCGCCTTCGGCAAGATACGGTACCGCACCCTCTCGTCACGGCCGATCAGGAGCTGGAGGATTTCGCTCCTCCCGCCGTTCCTGGCCTTCTTCAGCTCCGCCTCCAGGCGGAGGAGAACCCCGTCGACTTTCGGGCCGAACAGATAGCGGAGGTAGTCGAGGGGAAGGCGGGCGTCCTCCAGAATGCCCCCCGCCGCCGCCCCTTCCTTTGGTGGGCTGAAGGGGGGGACATAGTAGACGTTCGGGCTCGTCCCCTTCTCGGGAAGAAGGGGGAGGGCGACCTCGTACCGCCTAACGAGCGCGTGCACCGGGGACTCGGGGTCGTCCAGGAGGCCGACGAAACGAATGCGTCCCGGACACTGCGCCGCGCATGCGTTCGCGCGGCCCTTCTCCAGACGGGGATAGCAGAAGATGCACTTCTCGCTCTTCCCGAGAACTTCGTTGAAGTAGATCTTCTTGTACGGACACGCCTTGATGCAGTAACGGTACCCCCGGCACCGCTCCTGGTCGATCAGGACGATGCCGTCCTCCTCCCGCTTGTAGATCGCCTTGCGAGGGCACGCCTCGAGACAGGCGGGGTGGGTGCAGTGATTGCAGATCCGGGGCAGGTAGAAGAAATACGGATTCGACGGGTCCCAGCCGCCCACGTCTTCGTCCCAGTTCGGCGAGAACGTGGGGTCCTCGTGGGGCATGACCGGCTTGCCCTTCCCTTCGAATAGGCGCTGGCCGTAATCGTACTCGAAAGCCTCGCCGTAGTCCTTCTTCCCGGGCAGGGCGGAGGGCCGGAGGTGGCGCCGCTGGTCGAACCCGCCTCCGAGGGAGTGCCACCCGCGCGGATAGCCCACCCCCGGATGGGTCTCCACGTTGTTCCAGTACATGTAGTCCATGCCGTCGCCGTCGGTCCATTGCTTCTTGCAGGCGAGGGTGCAGGTCTGGCAACCGATGCACTTGTTGAGGTCCATGACCATCGCGTATTGATGCCCGGACATGCTCATACCCTCCCGGCGTTCCGCTCGTGCCCGGCGACGGGTCCGCGGTATCGTTCGATCTCGACCTTGATGTCCCGGTTGTTCCCCGTGGGCCCCCAGTAGTTCAGGCGGAAGTTCAGGTGGCCGTAGCCGCCGACCAATTGGGTGGGCTTGATCTTGATGTAGGTGAGGGACTGCCAGCCCCCCCGCTGGAAGCCGAGGTATTTCTCCCACCCGTGGTACATGGTGAGGCGGCCCGCCTTCTCGCCCGGGAGCAGCTTCGCCTTCACGATCGCCTCCCCTTCGTCGTTGAAGACGCGCACCCAGTCGTTGTCCCGGATGCCCCGCCGTGCCGCGTCGTCGGGATGGAGGTAGACGATCGGCAGACCCCTCTGAAGCCGGAGCATGTACCGGTTGTCCCGCCAGGTCGAGTGGATCGACCAGCGTCCGTGGGGCGTATTCCAATAGAGGGGATAACGGGGGTCGTCCTGAGGGTCCTTGTGGACCGCGAGGGCCTCGCCGAGATCGATGTACCACGGATGATCCACGTAGAACTGCTGCCGTCCGGTGAGCGTTCTCCAGGGTCTCTTCTTCTCCACCTGGTGGGTGAACGGCGTGTACGCCCGTCCCTCCTCGATTTCGCTGTTCCACGCCTCGGCGTCGATGCCCGTGAACCGGAGCGGGCGCTCCTGAAGCCCGCGGTAGGTCATGCCGCGGGTCTCTTCCGACCGGGAGAGGATGAAGTTTGCCGCATCCTCGTCCGCGGCCAGACGGCCGTCGTCGGACCAGTCCTCGTAGAGCCTGCGGAAATCCCGGGTCCACTCCAGATCCTCGTCGACGAATGCCGGCAGCTTCCGCCGGGCCGCCACCTCGGACATCTTCTTCGCGAGCGACGCGAACACGTCCCAGTCGGTCCGGGATTCGTAGAGCGGATCGAGGACCTTCGAGAAGGGATGGATGAACGAGTGGCAGTCCGTGGAGTTCAGGTCCGTCTTCTCGTAGTACGTGGACGCCGGCAGGACGACGTCGCTGTAGAGCGCGGTCGTGTCCATCCGGTAGTTGATGTTGACGATGAGATCGAGGTCCTTCCAGAGGGAGCGGAGGATCGCCTCGTTCCCCTTCGCCTGATTCAGGTAGTTCGCGCGCCACACGATGAGGGCGCGGGGCTTGCGGGGAAGGTCGTGTACACGCTCAGGGGTGAGGTCGGCGGGATTCTGTTTCGGCCAGAGGGGCATCCAGCCGTTCTTCACCGATTCGACGATGTACTCCTCGATCTTCTTTCCCCCGATGAGGTGGGGATCGCGCTGGGTGGTGTGGCAGTAGGTCCAAAGCGTGGTGTTCTGGAACCGCTGCTTCTTTCCGCCCCGGGGGAAGGCCAGCTGCTTGAAGCCGTGTTCGGGCCAGATCCGCTCCTGTCCGACGTAGTGATTGAAGCCGCCGCCGTTCTTCCCCACGTTTCCGGTGAGTGCGACGACGAGGATGAGCGAGCGATTGATGAGATCGTTGTGATACCAGTGGTTGACGCCGGCCCCGTGGATGATCATGGCCGGCTTCCGCGTGAAGCCCTCGGCGAAGTGAACGAGGTCGCGTTCGGGGATGCCGCACTTGGCGGCGGCGCCCTCGATGGAGTAAAGGGGATCGGCGAGCATGTCGCGGAGCCGCCGGAAGACCGTCGTAGCCCGCACGTCCCGACCCCCGGCGAGACGGACCGTTCCCGCCCACTCGAGATCGGGATCGAGGCCGCCGAGGTCGAGGCTCTTCACGGCCGTCCCCTGGGCGCCCGGCACCGGCGAGAGACCGCGCCTCCCGTCGTGGACGTAGAAGACCGCTTCCGGATCCGTCGCGCCCTTCCCGTCCCCCTCGCCGTTCCAGGACGGAACGTTCGGCGGTTCCCCGACGTCCCCCGGGTCGAGATCGGACGCCCGCAGATATCGGCCCGTGTCCTCTCTGACGATGAGGGGGAGGTCCGTCTGCTCCTTCACGTAGGGGACGTCCACGCCGCCGTTCTCGATGAGCCACCGGCAGACGGCGTTGGCCAGGACGATGTCCATCCCCGGTTCGATTCGGACGTACTGGTCTGCGTGGATCGAGCTGGCGTTGTAGTCGGGCGAGACGCAGGCCACCGTCGCCCCGTTGTACCGCGCCTCCCAGGCGAAGTGGGCGTCCGGAATCCGCGTGGCGTTGATGTTGGATCCCCAGAGAACGATGTGTTTGGCGTTGAACCAGTCCGCGCACTCGCACGCCTCGGTCTGCACGCCCCACGTGATCGGCTCTCCGGGGGGAAGGTCGCAGTACCAGTCGTAGAAGGAGCAGAACACGCCTCCGATGAAATGGGCGAGGCGCGATCCCGCGCAGAACGATACCGGCGACATGGCCGGGATGACCGAGAAGAAGGTGTTGGTGTCGGGGCCGTGGTTGTAGACATTGTCCAGGAGCTTCTCCGCCACGTACTCGAGGGCTTCGTCCCACCCCACGCGCCGCCACTTTCCCTCCCCCGCTCGCCGGCGCGGATGAGCGGGTACTTGAGGCGCTGTGCGCCGTACACGTACTCGACGAAGCATGCGCCCTTGTTGCAGCCCCGCGGATTGTAGTCGGGGAGGTCCTCGTTGATCCGGGGATAATCCGCCGCCTGTTCCTCCCGGATCATGATGCCGTCCTTCACGTACACCTTCCACGAGCACGAGCCGGTGCAGTTCGCCGAGTGGGTGGAACGGACGACGCGGTCCCACCCGGCGCGCTCCCGGTAGAGATCCTCCCACCCCCGATAGGGATAGCTCCTGAGTGGGTCGACGTCGACGACATCGAACTCCTCGAGCGCGGCCCCCGCCGGGCGGGCCATCCAGGCGGCGAAGCCGGCGCCGAGCTGCAGGAAGCGGCGCCGGCCGATGCCGCGCCCGGGAATCGAGCGGGAGGTCCCGCCGTCCTCCGATCGAGGAGCCAGCTCGTGGGTTCGGTCGTCCATCATATCGCTCCTCTCTGGCCTATGGATCGGAGACCGGAGCCCCCGCGGCCGGAGCGGCGAGAGCGACCGCGCCTCGGCCGAGGGTCCTCAGGAATGCGATCAGATCGTTCACGTCTCCCTCACCGAGTCCGCCGGCCACGGGCCCGAGAAACGCCGGCATGGCCGTGTTCCTCCGTCCCTCCGCGATGGTGCGGAATAGGAACGGGTCGCCGGCGTACCGCCGGAACACGGCCGTGTCCAGCGACGGACCCACCCGTCCGGCCCCGTCCGCGCCGTGGCAGCCGGAGCAGTTTTTCGCGAAGAGCCTCCGGCCCCGCTCCGCGTCCCCCTTCGGCGCCGGGGACGGTTTCGGGTCGTTCCATTCGTCCGGGGAGACTTCCCGCCCGAGCAGGTAGACCGCGACACGCCGAATCTCCTCCTCCGACAGGCCGCCGGAAGCGGGACTCCAGCCGGGCATGATCTTCCCCGGCCGGCCTTCGCGGATGTTCGCCGCGAGGTACGCGGGGGAAACCGTGCTCCGGTAGCTCTCTCCCCGGATCGCGGGAATGAAGATTCCGAAGAACTTGTCGAATCTTCCCGACCGTCCCGTGTCGTGGCAGTGGGAGCAGAATGTCCGGTACAGATCCTCTCCCGTTCTCTCGGGCGGGCGGGCATTCCGGTACACCTCGAGGTGGCGCTCCGGTGTCAGGTAGGAGGAAGGGAGGTCCCGGTCCTGGAGGGAGAGCATGAACGTCGTCAGCGCCCGGTTTTCGTCGGGACTGAGGCCGGGCGAGGGCATTCGGCTCCCCGCCACGATCCCTCCGGGGTCACGGAAGTGCTCGGCGAGCCACTCGGGAAGAGTCTTCGGACCTTCCACGCGGGCCATGGGAAGCTGGCCCCGGACCTTCAGGCCCTCGTTGTCCAGCTCCGGTCCGAGATTGCCGCCCCGGCCCCCGAGCTTGTGGCACGAGCGGCAGCCTTTCTCTTCGAACTGCGCCGCCCCGGCGGCGTACCAGTCGCCGCCCCGCACGGCCACTTCCTCGGGGGAGTGGCAGACTCCGCAGGAGGACTGGGCGTACACGGTCGGGAGGAGGGGGTAGTCCCAGTGGTGCTTCTCCGACTTCGCCTGTTCGAAGTCCATCGCCCTTCCTTGGCCGCGGTGGCAAATGGTGCAGCCGAACCTCTCGATCTCGTGCTCCCGGAGGTAGTCTCCGGGGTGCGCGGCGTAGGGGGCCGGGACGCCGGTCATTCGCGGGTCGTCCATGCCGGTGTGGCAGGAAACGCATCGGTCGACGGTCCCGAGTTCGGGAAGGACGACCTGCCGCATCTCCACCCGGAAGCGCTCGGCGAGCAGCTCGCCGTCCCGGTCGGCGGCCTTCTCCCGGAGGATGGCGGCATATCGCCTCTGGTGCGCCTTCCATTCGGTGAAGACGTTTTCCCGGAGCGCGGCCGTGACGAGCAACGCGAGGGTCGCCGCGCTGAACGCGAGCAGGCCGATCTTGACCCACCGGTCTCTTCGGCGCGCCTCTTCTCCCACCTTCTCGGCCATGGATTCCGCTGGATCGACGGAGTGGTTCATCGATTCACCTCAATGCACCGGCCAGCCCGACTTGCTCCAGAAGAATTCCCAGTTGGGACCCCGGAGCTCCGAACCGACGTAGGTCAAGACCACGAAACCGGCAACGAAACAGGTAAAGAGCGCGATGGCCCCCAGTCTGGTGGAGCCGGTCCGCTTCAACACGATCAGGGAGTAGGCCGCGTACGCCGCCGTGAGCAGCGTTCCCGGGTTGACGAGAATCACCCAGAGCTGGGAGGCGTCGGGAAACCAGTTCCGGATCCACCCGAAGCGGACCGGAATCGCCACGGCGAGCGCCGCGCCGATCGCCGCGAAGAGGAGGCTCGCGACGGCGACGCGGCGGCCGGCGCTTCCGCTGAACCACACGCCCGCCTCCTCCCGTTCCCGGTCGAGGTAGGGGATGAGGGCGAGCCCGAGCAGCGTGATGGCCGGGATCACGAGTCCTCCCGCGAACGCCGAGTAGGAAACCAGTTCCTGGAGCCCGAGGAAATACCAGGGCGCCTTGGCCGGGTTTTCGGGGACCGAGGGGTTCGCCATTTCCTTCAAGGGGGCGTCGGCCGCGAGGCCGAGCACGACGCAGACGAGCATGGAGATCATGAAGACCAGCAGCTCGGCCCGGAGGACGTACGGCCAGGAAGGCACCGTGTCGGCGGGATCGAGGTTCGTGGCGGGCGTACGGTCCCGAACGACACACATGAGACCGTAGGTCTTCCGGGGCGCGCTCTCCGGCGGCGCGCTCTCCGAGCCGGGAGGCGCGGCGCCTTTTCCGGCGGTCGTGGGAGGGCCGCCGGGCCGCCCGAGGCCTCCGTCCTTCCTGATTCGCCAGAAGTGGACGCCGAGGACGGCCGCAAGGGCGAGGGGAAGAACCATGACGTGAAGAAGATAGAAGCGGATCAGCGCCTCGGGACCGACGAGATTCGAACCGAGCAGGAGCCTCCGCTGCAATCCTCCCGGGTCGAAGTGGTCCGTGATCCGGAGCACGTCGGTCAGTTCCCGGGGGGAGGCGGCGATGTTCGACCCGATGGTGACCGCCCAGTAGGCGAGCTGATCCCACGGCAGGAGATACCCGGTGAAGGAGAGGCCGAGGGTCAGAACGAGCAGCACCATGCCCATGAGCCAGTTGAACTCCCGGGGGGACTTGTAGCTCGCCGTGTAGAAGACCCGGAACATATGGAGCAGGACCGTGACGACCATGAGATGGGCCGACCACCGATGGATGTTCCTGATGTACCGGCCCGTGGGCACCACGTTTTCGATGTCCTTGATGCTGTCGTAGGCGAGGTCGACGGCCGGCTTGTAGTAGACCATCAGGAGAACGCCCGTCGCCAAGAGCACCAGAAAGAACGAGGCGGTGGCCACGCCGAGGGCCATGGTCGTCGAGAAGCGGAGCGTTCGGATGTGAACCCTCGTCGAATGGATGTGCAGAAACAGGTTGCCAAACACCGCCTGGGACCGGCTCCGGTCGGAAACCGGCGCCCCGTGCCGGACGAAAGAGGCCCGGAGCGTCTCCGGCACTTTGCGGAGATTCGCGGCGAACGACGAAAGGCCGTGATCGCTCATGACGGTCTCCCCTCTAGGCCCGGTAGAAGGTCCACGGATCGACCTCCCGGTCCCCGTCGACGACCAACGCCCCGTCCGCGGCCCGGCTGATCTCGAGCCACCGGAGAGGTCTCGGGGCCGGCCCCTGGATCACCTCGCCCCCGCGGCCGAACTTCGACCCGTGGCAGGGACACGAGTAGCCATCGCTCGTCTCCGACACGATGCAGCCGAGGTGCGTGCAGACCAGCGAAACCGCGGCGATACCCCGCTCCTCCGAGACCACGCGGACGTTTCTCCCCGGGATGATCCGGGACGTGCCGGGCGGGAACTCGCCCGGCTTGCCGATGCGAAACCGGCGATCCGCCTCGGGCAGGACCTGCGGTACGGGCAGCCGGGCCATGCCCGCGATGGACCCGACGATCGCCGCGCCGGCGGCCCAGAGACCGGCGAGGCCGAGGAAGTCACGTCGCGGCAGAGGCTCGGGCTCTAATCGACTCGGCATTTCGGGATCTCCTTGAACTGGAATCGCTCCATCGTGATCGCGCCGGTGGGGCAGCGCTCCGCGCACAGGCCGCACCGGATGCAGATCGTCTCGTCCTTGATGATGGCCGATGCCTCTTCGGCACGGGTCCCCGTCAGCTGCGCATCGAGGACTCCGGGAAGGACCCCCTCGGCTCCCGGGAGGCGATCGGCCGAGACGATGCGGAGGCAGAGTTCGGGGCAGACGTCGACACATCCCCCGCAGAGGACGCACTTGTCGCCGTCGAAGACCGTGTTGACCCCGCAGTCGAGGCACCGGGACGCTTCCCGGCGGGCCTGCTCCGGGCCGTATCCTCTCTCGACGGGCGCGTCATGGGAGCGGAGCCGCTCCGCGACGGGGGAAACGGGAATCGCCGCGCGCCGCCGGTTCTCGTAGTCCGGTTCCCGCCGGTAGTCGGGGATGGCGAGGTGCAGCTCCACGCCCTCCGCGCCGAGGCGCTTCCCCGTGATCCGTTCGTAGACGGACCGGGCGACCCGCTTTCCCGAGGCGACCGCGTGGATGAGGAGCTTCGGTCCGTAGGCGAGATCGCCGGCGACGAAGACGTCTCCGGCGTTGGTCTCCCCCGTCTCCGGATCGCAGGCGAGGAACCCCCGCCCCGTCACTTCGAGACCATCCCGCGCGCCGTCCACGAACCGGAGGTCCACACCCTGGCCGATCGACAGGAGCACGCTGTCGCAGGGGATCTCTTCGAGGGAGGAATCGTCGTAGAGGGGCGCGAAACGCCCGGATTCGTCGAACACCCGGAGGCACTTACGGAAGACCACGCCCCGGACGCCGCCTTCGCCGTCCTTCCGGATTTCCAGGGGGCCCAGGCTGTTGTGCCGCACGATACCCTCTTCGTCTCCCTCGACGATCTCCAGGTCGTCGGCGGGCATCTCCTCCAGGGATTCGAGGGAGCAGAGGTGGACGGCGGCGACTCCCTCTTCCCGGAGGGCGGTGCGCGCGGCATCGTACGAGATCTGGCGGAGCACGGTGCGGCCCACGTCGTAGGCCACGTTCCCTCCCCCGATCACGACGACGCGGCTTCCCATTTTCGGGGGGTGCCCGAGGGCGATGTCCCGGAGAAACTCGACGCCTCCGAGAACCCCCCGGGCGTCCGCCCCCGGAATATCGAGGGTCCGGGACCGCTTCGCCCCCACGGCGATGATGACGGCGTCGTGCCGTTTCCGCAGTTCCGGGAGGGAAACGTCCTTTCCCACTTCGCAACCGGTCACGGGGCGCACGCCGAGCGCGAGAATGACGTCGACTTCGGCGCGGATCAGGTCGCGGGGGAGCCGGTACTCGGGCACCCCGACGGCGAGCATTCCCGCGAGCACCGGCTCGGCTTCGTAGAGGGTCACCTCGAATCCGAGGAGGGCCAGATCGTGGCCGGCGGCGAGCCCCGCCGGTCCCGCGCCGATGATGCCGACGCTCTTGCCGGACACCGGCTCGATCTCCCCTTCGAGGAGGGACTGCAGGAGGGGGAGCAGCTCTTCCCGGTCTTCGCAGGGCAAGGGCCCGTATCGGCGGGCCGCCTCCTTCAGGAAATCGATCAGGGCTCTTCCGTCCGTCCGGGGCGCCTCGGGTCCGCAGCGCTCGCACACGAATCGCTTCAGCGCGCGGATCGCGATGGGCCGGTCCAACTCGCCCCGGCGGCACGCCGCCTCACAGGGGGCGCCGCAAATGCGGCCGCAGATCGACGCGAGGGGGTTCGGACCCCGGGCGATGAGGTAGGCGAGCTCGTCGTCCCCTTCGGCGATGGCCCGCACGTAGCCGCGGGCGTCGGTGCGCACGGGACAGGCGGCCTGGCACCGGATCTGGTCCTTCCAGTACGACCGGTCGGGCACGACCACTTCGTCGGGCCGGAAGATCACGTCGTGGCCCCTCCCCGCCAGACCGGCCCGCCGGTAGTTGCCGTCGCGGTCGCCATGTCGGTGAGCTTCCATCGGGTGAGTACCTCGATGAATGAGTCGACGAAGGGTCTCCACTCGCCGTGAAGGGGGCAACCGGACTCCTCGGAGCACCGCGGCAGTCCGAGGAGACAGCGCCTTCGATCGATCAGCCGGTCGAAGGGATCGACGATCTCGATCAACACGATGGTGTCCGCCGGTCGGGCGAGTCGGAACCCTCCGGACTTGCCGGGTCGACTCTGCAGCAGCCCTCTCCCGACGAGGGTCCGCAAGATTTTCGAAAGGAACTGGGGCGGGAGCTCCAGAACCGCGGCGATATCCCGGGAGAGGAGACGGGTTTCGGGCTCGGCCGAAGCGATGAAGGCCATGGCCCGGATCGCGTAGGAAGCACTTCGGGAGATCATAAATAGATATTACGCTCCATTTATCGATTAATGTCAATCCAAAACTGTTGGCGACAAGACCGGTTTCCCCTGCAGCGTTTACCTTCGACCACTTCCCCCCGCCCTCTCGTACAGCGTGAGCGAGATCGGCTTCCGTCCCGGAAAGACTTGGTGATCCACGAGCCGGTACCCCTCGGGCGCGGGCGACGCGGGAAGGTCGATGTTTTCCGGCGACCAGAGGAACTGCCGGGTGGAGCGGTGGTTCATGCCGAGCAGCCAGATCCGGGGGGAATCGTGGGACTCCGCCATGACCTCCCGGCTGTGTCCGATGCGCATCTCCCGGTGGAGTCCGCCCCGAAGCTGGTAGGCGACGGGCAGGCCGACGAGGCTCGGGCTGATGATGACGTCCCCCGGGAGGATCCGGGTTCGGATCTCCTCGGCGGCCTCTTCGAAGCGTCCGGTGCCGACTTCGTCCCAGAGAAAGTGGATGGGCGAGAGGGCGAGGAGAAGAACGAGAACCACGCCCGCGCCCGCGGCGGCCCTCATTCCCCGAGACCGGATGGTCCCGAGTCCGAGGGCGGCGAGGAGGATCAGGAAGGGCTCCGAGAAGGCGAGGTAGCGCGTCGTCTGATCGCTGTAGATGTCGCGGACGAACGAACCGGCGATCACGAGGAAGAGGGGGACGACGAGCGCCATGGAAACGGGCAGTGCTTCGCGGCGTTTCGCGATCGCGCCCCGGACCGTCAGGGCGCCGAAGAGAAGGGCGGCGAAGCCCGTGAGGGCCCACCACCAGAGCTTCGGGAGGAAGAGGAGCCCCATTACGAAACTGTAGAATGTCCCCGCGACGGCCATCGCCGGCCGGCTCTCGATCCACCCGATCCGGTCCGACGAGAGGCGGTGAACCACGAGGACGTACCATGTGGCCGGCGCCGTCGCCGCCGCGACGACGATCGCGGTGACGACGAGGGGACGGAACATCCCGCGCCTCTCGATCAGCAGATAGAGTCCGTGGGTGCCGACGAGGAGCCACGTGAACGGATGATGATAGACGCCGATCAGCGCCCCCGCGCCGTAGCCGATCCAGGCCCCGCGGCCGGTCCCCCGGATCGCCCGGCCGAGATAGAGGTACATCATCGCCGCCGCGAGGAGGAGGGCCCCGTACATGCGCGCCTCGGTGGTGTACCAGACGTGGAAGGGGGAGAGGGCGAGGAGAATCGCCGTCCATCCCGCCGCTTCCCTTCCGTGCCACTCCCGGACCGCCCGGGCGAAGACGAGGATGGACGCGAGACCGACGGCGAGGAAGGGGAGCCGGAGCATCCACGGCTCGTCGAAACGCCCGGCGAGGGACTTCACGATGTACGACGGGATCGGGGTAATGCTCGTGAGGGCCGGGATCTTCTCTTCCGGCCGGGCCTCCCAGTAAGTGCAGGATTCGTCGTACCAGATCGGCCGGTCGATCACGGCGATGCGTACCGCGAGGGCGAGCAAGAAGGCCAGGAGGAGGACGCGGTCCGTTTTCATCGCGGCAGACCGTCTCCCTTTTTTTGTCTTCTAGCGGCCTTCTTCGATCCGCCCGAGGAGATCCCGGGAGGACTCCTTCCCGGGATCGAGCTCGAGCGCGCGGCGCGCGGCGGCGCGCGCCTCGGCCCGCTCACCCTTCTTGAAGCGCACCCAGGCGAGGGTGTCGTAGGCGTTCGCGGTGGGCGCCAGCTCGACCGCCCGCTCCGCGAGCCGGAGCGCCTCGTCCAGATTCGTCCCCTCCTCGGCGTACATCCAGGCGAGGGAGTTCCAGGCGTCGGGATGTCGCGGGTTGGCCTGCATCGCCCGCCGGAGGAGCGCTATCGCCTCGTCCCGGTTCCCCCGCTCCGACTCGAGGAGCGCGAGATGGTTCAGGGCGACGATGGAGTGGGGCGCGAGCTCGAGGGCCCGGCCGTACGCCTCCGCCGCCTTGTCGACCCGGCCGAGGCGCATCTCGGCGAGGGCCAGGCTGATCTGGAGATCGCTCCGCCGGTCGCCCCCCCGGGAGGTGGCCTCCCGGTAACAGCGGGCCGCGTCCTCCCACTGGCCGACGGCCTCGTAAGAAACGGCCATGCCGACCAGAATCACCGGGTTCTCCGGCGCGAGCTCGAGGGCGCGGTTGTACGCTTCGAGGGCCCCCCGGTGGTTGCCGAGGCTCGTCCGGAGTTCACCGAGCCGCCTCGCGTACGCCGGGTTGTCGGGCGCCATCCGTGAGGCCCGCTCGATCTCCCTCGCCGCCTCCTCGATGCGGCCGGCCCGCCAGTAGGCGTCGCTGAGCCGCGCGACGGCGTCCGCGTCGCCGGGCCGGGAGATCGCCTCCACGATCCGGACCGACAGCTGCTCTTCCCGGCGCTCCCGGGCGATCCGGACCGCCTGATGCTCGGGGCAAACCTCCTCGGCCTTGTCGAACTCGCCGAGCGCATCCTTGTCCCCGCGGAGCCCCTTCACCATCCCCCGGAGCACGTACCCGTTCCCCTCGTAGTAGCGCCCGAGGAGATCCACGAGCTCCCGCCGCTCCTCCGGGTCCTCGGGGAGGCCGGTCAGGAGGGTGCGTACGTCCGAGCGGTAGGGGAGGAGCGACTCGAGGATGTTCGCCCACGCGAGTTCGTCGTTCTCGAGGTGCTTCGGCACCCGGTATTCGAGCCGGGGATGGTCGTCGGTGTTCAGATCCGCCCCCTGGCTGTACTCGCGGAGGGCGTCTTCGTCCATCACGAGGCTGCTGATGAAGAAGACGGGATCGTCCATGTCGATCGGCGCGAGATCCTCGAGGATCTCGGGGCGCGTGAATCGGCGGTGGAAGTCCCCGTAGTCGATCCGGACCGGCCCGTCCTCGAGGGGCGCGAGGAGGAGGGCGTGGCGGTTGACCGTGTTGTGGGCCATCCAGAGGGTGGCGTGGGGGAAGACGGTTTGGAAGGAGCGGAGGATCATCTTCAGTTCCTCCGGCCGCATCCCGTAAACGGGGAACCAGCTCGACATGTAGCCCCCCGGCGCCAGGCTCGCCCGGCAGTCGGCGAAGTAGTCGACCGTGTAGAGGCTGGCGTTGCCGCTCACCCGCGGGTGGATCGAGTCGTTCATGATGAGGTCGTACTTCTCGCCGGTGAGCCGCGCGTAGTTCTTCGCGTCCATGATGATGACCCGCGCCTTCGGGCCCTGGTAGGCGAGCCGGTTGATGTCGGCGAAGAGGGGGGCCGCCGCCACGAGCCCGTCGCAGATCTCGATCACGTCGAGGTGCTCCGCCCCTTCCAGGAGGATGACCCGCGCCGTCTCGCCGCTCCCGAAACCGACCTGCATCGCCCGGGCTCCCGGCCTCTGGACCAGCAGGGGCAGGTGCCCCTGCACGAGCTGGGTGGTGCGGAGCATGTAGTCCGTGCCCGCCACGTCCACGCCGTTCGTGCAGATGACCCGGAGGTCCTCCTCGAAGTTGTACCCCGGCGGGAACTGGTGGACCGTGACCGTGGCCGTCGCGTCCTCGCTGCAGTAGATCATCTTCGAAGCCGCCCGGGATTGGTTGAAGAGGCGGTGGAAGGCGTGAGGCGGAATGAAGAAGAGGCCGATCAGGAAGCCCGCCGCGGCGACCGCCGCCCCCCCCGCCATGCCCGCGATCCGGCGCCCCTTCTCGGAGGACCAGAGGATCACGCCGACGATCATGTTGAGAAGGGCGAGGACCATCAGGCCGTTCTGCGCCCCGAGGGCCGGGAGGATGAGAAATCCCGCGGCGAGGGAGCCGGCCACGGCCCCCACGGTGTTCATGGCGTAGAGGCTCCCGACGCCACGGCCCACGCCGCCCATGGTGCGGATGAAGGCGTGCGTCGCGACCGGAAAGGCGGCCCCCATGAGAAGGGTGGGCAGGGCGATCACGATGGCGGTGAAGAGGAACCGCACCGCCGTCCATCCCCAGAATCCGGGGATATGCAGCTGGGAGACGAAGGCGGAGACCCGGTACAGGTCGGCGAGGAGAGGGATCGAGGCGATCGCGGCGAGGCCGACGGCGATCTCGATGGCACCGAACACGGCGAGGGGTCTCTTCCAGCGGTCGACCCACCGCGCGACGAGAAGGCTGCCGAGGGCGATCCCGGCGAGGTAGGTGGTGAGCACCACCGTGAAGGCCTCGATGCTCGCGCTCGTCACGTAGATGATGACACGCGTCCAGAGCACTTCGTAGCCGAGGGAGGAGAACCCGACGAAGGCGATGCCGATCAGGATGAGCCGGCGGACGCCGTCGGAGTAACGCCCCTCGGAATCCTTCTTCTTCTCTTTGGCCTGCGTCTTCTCCGGGACCGTCCCCGCGGCGCCCGGTCCGAGCCGATGGGCGGTGATCACGATGAGGGTCGCCACGATCAGGCTGACGGCGGCGGCGGCGTAGTTGCTCCTGGAAACGCCGAGGCGCTCGATCATGAAGAACCCCGCCAGGAAGCAGCCGGCCGTCGCCCCGAGCGTGTTCAGCGCGTACAGGTTCGCCACCTGGCGCCCGAGGCGGGCCCGCCGGACCACGAAGAACCGCGTGAGCACGGGGAGGGTCGCGCCCATCAGAATGGTCGGGGCGAGGAGGATCGTGAAGGAGAGTACGAATCGGGCGATGAAGAAGGGGGCCGTCTGCTCGCCGAAAGAGCGGAAGAGGTGGCCGTAGACGCCGTTCAGACCCGTGAAGATCGTCGGCACGAAGAGGGCGAAGATACCGACGCCGAACTCGAGCATTCCGTAGATGCGGAGCGTGTCGCGCCGCCGATCGGCGAGCCTCCCGAAGATATAGCTGCCGATGGCGAGGCCCCCCATGAAGGAGGCGATCACCGTGCTCGCGGCGTAGACCGTGTTTCCGAAGACGAGGGTGAGCATCCGGGTCCAGATGATTTCGTAGACGAGCCCCGCGGCGCCGGAGAGTACGAAGAGGGTGAGCACGAGCACTGTCGTTCCCGGACCGACGACGGCGGTCTCCTTCGCGGACATCCTGGCATTCACGAGCGGTCTCCTCCCTCGTTCGGGCCCGCGGGGGTACTCGAGACGGCGCGGCCGACAAGGCTATGAAATTGCGGAGGCTTACGACCCGTCCGATAGTGGGGGGATTGTATCCCAAAGGGAGGGGCCCGTTCAAGGGGGGGAGGGAGGGGCGCCCGGTCCTACCCTCGAACCGGAGGCATCGCTCCCATCGAAAATCACAGGGATGCCTCGGTCTTCGAGCCGGACGGGCGCCTTTCGACCCATGCGCGCCGGAATCGGACGTCGTTGATCGAACCTTCTCTAACGTATCACGGTGATCCTCTTGGTGATCACCCCTTCACCAAACTCGGCCCTCAGGAAGTAGATGCCGCTCGGTGACGGCCGGCCCGCTTCGTCCCGGCCGTCCCACCGGATATCGTTAAGCCCGGCAGGAATCTCGCCCTGAGTCAACGACCGGATAAGCCGCCCGTTCATGCCGAAGACCTCGACCGAAAGACGGGTCGGAACCGGCGCAGCGAACGAGAAGCGGGCCCCGTCTCGGACCGGGTTGGATCCCGTGCGACGGAGCTCGAACACCTTCGGTAGACCCTCTCCCTGTTCGACCCCCGTGTCTTCGTAGAGATAGGCCTCCGAGAAGGGGGAAGTTTGCGGCGAAGGGCGCCCGGGCCAAATGGACGTATTCGTCGCGGTCACATGGGCGCCGAGGGGAATCGCGCTGGTCGAGAGGCTCCAGTTCGCGGTGCCGGCCGGAACGAGCACTTCACCCACGTAGTTGGCCCCTTCGTCGTCCGGTCCGTAGAAGATCTGAACCAGTGTCTCCGGAAGACCGCTCAGATTCGTCGTTCCTGACACGTCCGTGCCCGTGACGTTTGTGATGATTGGCGGGTAGATCAGGTCGTTTCCGCCGAACACTAGGCGGATGCCTTCACCCGAATTCAAGGTGATCCGGTTCGTGAGGATCTTGTTTTCGATGGGGGTTCCGCTCGCCCCGAACTCTCCGACCCGGACACCGGGCCCGTTGTTCCGCATGATCACGTTCTTCGCACCGGTCACGGTCGGATAGTCACCAACGAGGTTGTCGACGAACTCGTCCCCGATCACGATGCCGCCAAGGCCGTTCCCGAGCGCATTTCCCGAGGCGCTCATACCGATGACGTTTCCGTAAACCTTGTTGTACCTCTGAAAGAACCCGGCTGCTTCGCAGGTCATCTCAATGCCCCATCCGGTGTTGCCCGAAATGAGATTTCCGTCCCCCTCGGCCAGGCCGCCGATCAGGTTTCGGGAGGTCGCGAGGAGGATACCGCTGAGATCATTCGGAATGGCGTATGTCCCCGTCTCGTCGGTTCCGATGTAGTTTCCTGAAATGTGATGATCCGTGGCTTCCAGGCTCTCGATCGCCACGCCGTATCCGCCGTTACCCGAGATGAGGTTCGCGACCACGGAGTCGAGCGAGGTGGTATGGTCGAGGTGAACGCCGTTGTAGCCGTTTCCGATATCATAGGCGCCGTTCGCATCGGTGCCGATCTTGTTCTCGCGGACCGTGTTGTACTGGGGGTCGTTGCCGGAGAATTCGACTCCGTCGAGCCCATTGCCCGAAATGACGTTTTCCCAGATACGGGTGTTCATGGTTCCGTCCTGTACTCGTACGCCGTTCCCGGTGTTTCCGATCGCCGAATCACCGGGGAGATTCAACCCGATCACGTTTCCGAATATTTGATTCCCGCTCGACTGAGGCGTCTGGACGTACACGCCGTCACCGCCGTTTCCGCTGATCACGTTGCTCGGTCCGACGACATTGGACGGGGCCGTCATCGCAAGGCAGACGCCGTGGTTCGCGTTCCCGAGGGGGGCCAGACCGGTCCGGTCCACGCCGATGAAGTTGCCTTCCAGTGTGTTGTGGTGGGCGCTCGAATCGATCCATACGCCATAGCGCCCGTTGTCGACGATGATGTTCCCGATGATCTGATTAAGGAGACAGGCTTCCTTCCAGAGGATGATTCCATCATAGTCGTTGCCGAGGGGCGTCGTCCCGCTCCCGTCCGTTCCGATCTTGTTTCCGAGAATGTAGTTTTCTTCGACCGGAGTCGGGTTCGCCCCGTACATCGTGATGCCCACCTGGTTGTTGTAGATGCGATTTCCCTGGTGGTCCGCCGTGAGCAGCCCGCCGATCTGGTTGTGCCTCGGCCCGTTTCGGAAGACGACGCCGGGGCCGGGATTGCCGTGGATCTCGTTGTTCATCACGAAGTTCGAGTCGGTTCCGGGCGCCCGAAGCCGGACGCCGATGGTGTTGTCCCGGATGTCGTTGCCGGGCCCGCCCGGTCCCGGCTGACCGATCTGGTTGTGCTTGGCCCCGTTGTACATGTCGATCCCGACCGTCAGCGCCTCGATGGTCATCCCCTGGATGACGCAATACGAAGCGCCGTCGAGACGAAGCCCCGCAGTCGCTCCCGATCCGTGAAGCTCGATTCCGGTGGGAGCCGTGTCACCCAGAATCGAAGTGCTGTCGTCGGTGAGGGGCGTCAGGTCGCTCGAAAGGGAGATGGATCCGCTGACCGAAAACGTGATCTGGTCCGCCCCCGGGTTGGCGTTGGCGTCGATGATCGCCTGATCGATCGACCCGGGCCCGGTGTAGAAGAGGGTCGTTACGGTGTAGGTCGCTGCGGAGGATGCCACCGGAATCACCAGAACGCAAAGAATTGTGAATATGAACGAAAGAACCGTCGAGACAACACGGGAATGGTGAAGACGCATGTTCGTTCCTCCGACGTGGAAGTGCCGATCCGACTGTCGACGACGCGGGCGTTCGCCGATCGTGAAAATCGAAAGCCGAGTATGGGTTGCGTGCGACAATGCAATGTAAATCGAGAATTCCTGGACAGCAGAGCAAGAGTTGAAGATAAAAAGGATATCATCGGAACATGAACGAGTCAATTGAAAACCGGACAGGCTCCTGCAAGGCCCCCCCGATCAATGGGTTGCTTGATCCCCGTCAATTTCAAGAGAAGCCGCTTGATGCAACGACCACAAGTGTGCTAATATGCCCTGGTATTCGTCTCGGTCCGCTTTTCAAGGATGGTTCAATGGGTGTTCTCCCCTGTGCGCCCGATTCTCATCCCGTCGCCCTCTCAACAGCGCTCTTGCACCTTCAGCCGATGGTGAATCAAAGCCTCGTGGATCCCTTCGATGGGGAATCGCTCCATCCTGAGTCGCGATCGCGGATTGTTTAGGGCACGGAGCCCGTTTACGCATCGACTTCAATTACCCGGAAACGCTCGTTAGGGTCATTGCGGACCGGCGTCTTCGATTGCCGGTGTTGCCTGAACGAGAAGCGAGCCAGGAGTTCGATCAGGGGAGGATCACGATGCGCGCGATAGCTCTGATTCCGTTTCTCGGCCTACTACTGCCTACCGCCCTGTTCGCCCAGATCGACGTCGGTTCGGACGGGTCGGATGGCGCCTATAATCCGCTCTCGAACGACACCATCGATCTCTCGCTCGCGCCGACCGCCGACTGGACAACCGCCGGGAGCGGCGACGGCGTATACGATTCCACCGAGTGGGCGGTGGTCTTCAAGTTCTCGTCCGTGAACATCCCGGCGGGGGTGAACGTGAGGTTCATCAATCATCCGTCCGGTGCCCCCGTGGTCTGGCTGGTGGATGGTACGGTCACGATTGACGGCAATGTCTATCTGGACGGGCAGGACGGCACGGGAACGGGCTACACACCTTCGGAGGGCGGTCCGGGAGGCTTCCGGGGTGGTCGGGCCTACTCCTCCACGAGCAGTCCCGGAGGCGCGGGTCTCGGCCCCGGTGGGGGGCTCTACCCGAACGGCGCCGGGAGCTACGGCACCCAAGGAGGGGGGAACGGCCCGCTGAGTCCCACCTACGGGAACGCGCGGGTCCTGCCCCTCATCGGAGGCTCGGGGGGGGGCGCCACCACCAACTCGGCCGGCTATGGCGGAGGTGCGGGGGGAGGGGCGATTCTGATCGCCGCGGACGAGTCGATTCTGATTTCGGGGATGGTCTCCGCCAACGGTGGGGTGGGCAACAACTACATCGCATCGGTCGGGGGGAGTGGAAGTGGCGGTGGAATCCGCCTGATCTCGGACATGATCACGAGCAACGGGACGATCCGGGCTGCAGGGGGGGTGAATAGTCGTCCCGGGGGAGCGGGACGAATTCGCGTCGAAGGCAACACGGTCACCGTCAATCCGACGAACCCGAACTTCACGGTCTTGACCCCCCTCGGCGTCGACGATCCGGTGATCTGGGCCCCCGCGGACGCGCCGACGCTCGTCGTCGTTACGATCAACGGGGAATCGGTGCCGGTCGATCCGAATGGCGAATTCACGACTCCACCGGGAGACGTCAACCTGGCCGCCCTCGGTCCCGTGGACGTGGTGGTGAACGCCACGAACGTTCCGATCGCCTCGACCGTGAAAGTCCGGCTGATCCCCAAGTCCGGAATCGACCTGAATGTGGTCGCGTCGTACACCAGCGGGGACGATCTCGCCTCGACCTGGACAGCGACGCTCGATTCCCTTCCCCGTTCCGGTTTCGCCGCCGTTCAGGCGCGGGCGGAGCTCCCGTAGAAGGAGGTCGACGTGGAACAGGGGAAAGAGGGAGAGGGAATCGCTCGTTCCGGCTACGGGATAGTCGTCCGGACCTCCTTGGCCGCGCTCATCGCGCTCTTTCCACAAGGTCCCCTCGTCTTCGCTCAAATCACCGACGCGACCACTCGGGAGTTTACGGTCTTCAACAACGTGCTGGATCATCCGCCGATCGATGACGTGGTTTCCCGGGAATTCACCATCTATAACGATCTCCAGGCGATTCCGGAATTCGACGACGCCGTTGCCCGAGAGTTCACGGTGTTCAACAACCTCTTCGCCGAGGTGGCGTTGGGCGACGGGTTCACCCGGTCATCCTCGGTGTTCAACAACCGGGTCGTGCCGGACGGGGGCGACTGCGCGAACGATGAAATCGCCTTCGTTTGGGACTCGGTCACGACCGCCGTCGGCTACCGGCTCGATGTCGCCGCCGGGCCGAGCGAGGCGTCGATCATCGACCAGTTCGTGATGGGAGACACGCTCGCCTACACCTACCCGGTCGGCCTTCCGGAAGGGAGTCACTACTACGCCCGGATCGCCGCCACACCGGACGGCGGCGGTCATTACTTCCCGGGGCCTTTCTCCCCCGGCATCGTCGTCGACGAGACGTTTCCGACGGCGAACGCCCCGACCGGCCGGCTTCACGACGACGGCGAGGTCCGCTTCGAGTTCTCCGGCACCGACAACCAGTACGTCGCCGGTTTCCACGTCCAGGTGGCCATCGACATCGGTTTCACCACCATCATCCTGGACACGTCCGTCACCGTGCCCCACGGCCTCTCCCTAACCGGGCAGCCCGGGGAGACCCACTTCGCCAAGGCGGCCGCCATCGACTGCGCCGGCAACGAAGGTCCGTTCGGCGGGCGCTCCAACGGCGTCATCGTCGCGCCCCTCCCCGACCTCGCGGTCACGCAGGTCAGCGCGCCGGATTCGGCCTTCTCGGGTCAGACGATTCAGGTAAGTTGGCAGGTCTCGAACCTCGGGCCGGGCGGGACCAACACGCCTTCCTGGGAAGACGCGGTCTATCTCTCGACGGATACATTGCTCGACGTCGGAGAAGACATTTCCCTGGGCCGGCACGGCAACGTCAGCTATCTGCAGGCCGGCGAAAGCTACACGAATGTTCAAGACGGAGAGCTTCCCGAGGGAATCGCCGGCACCTACTATGTGATCGTCGTTACAGACGTGGACGAAGAGATGGCCGAGTCGACGAGCGAAAACAACGTCGCTGTGTCGGATCCTCTCGAAGTCACCCTGGCGCTCTATCCCAACCTACAGGTCGTCAGCGTCTCGAGATCGCCGGAGATCGCTTTTACAGGGGACCCGGTGAACGTCGGATGGACCGTCGAAAACACGGGGCCGGGCATGACGGGAGCCGAGGAGTGGTATGACGCGGTCTTCCATTCCGAAGACTCCCTGTTCAACTTCGTTCTAACCTATGGTGGAGACATTCGGGTTCTCGACAAGAACCTCGGCCGGTTCAAGCACAGGGGGGCGCTCGGGCCGGGCGAGAGCTACGATACGTCGGCCACCGTGGTGATCCCGATCGACGGGCTCGCCTTTACCCTCGTCGGGAGGGCGGAGACTGGGTACTTCTTCGTCTTCACCGATCACGGGGGTACCGCCGTGATCCCCCATTACGACGAGAGGGGAGACGTTTACGAGTACGTCGAGGAGTTCGACAATTGGACGAGAGCGGATCTCGAGGTCGTCCTCCGTCCACCGCCCGACCTCGTGGTGGAGAACATCACTCTCCCCTCCAGTGGGAGTTCGGGTGATACGTTGCAGTTCTCATGGACCGTGAAGAACACCGGAATCGGACCGACCTACGAAGACTGGTGGCATGACCGGTACTCGATGAGCCTCGATACGGCGTACGACCACGATACGGAGTATCTCCATGGGGGGCACACTCATTACGGCGTCTTGGAAGTCGACTCATCCTACACGGTGACCAAGAAGGTCTACCTCCCGCCGCAAACCGAGGGAGAGTACTACCTCTTCGCGGAAACCGACTGGTACGAAAACGTCTACGAGCACGCGGCGGACACGAACAACGTGAGCCGGAGCGCGGGGACGGTCTCGGTCGACCTCTCCCCCTGGCCCGACCTCCGTGTATACAACGCCCCCGTGGGCGGCTCCTATCAGGCCGGTGCGCGAATCGCCGTGAGCTGGACGGTCGGCAACGACGGCTTTGGGTCGATCGGCAATCGCACGTGGAAAGACGGGGTCTACATCTCCGAAAGCGCCGTGTTCGGAGACCCGAGCCAGGTGCGGCTAGCCACCGCCGGTAAGAGCGGTCCTCTCGACACGATGGCGACTTATGACCGAACCGCACAGATCACCGTCCCACCCGGTATCGCCGGTCCGCACTACTTCCATGTGGAAACGGACGTCGAGGACGATGTGTTCGAACACACCGACGAGGGGAACAACGTCTTCACGAGCGCGGCGGTGGAGATCCTCCCTTACCCGCCCGTCGATCTCGCGGTGTCCAATCTGGTCCTTCCGGGGACGATCGGCGTTGGAGACAGCCTTCTCATCGGATGGACCGTCACGAACATCGGGGATGCGGCGACGCTCGTCGACCAGTGGATCGACCACGCGTATCTGTCCTCGGATGTCACCCTCGAGCCCGGAACCGATTTCCATCTGAAAGGGAAGAGGCACGAGGGCGTCTTGGGGGCCGGAGAAAGCTACAGCCGGAGCTTCTCCGTCGAGTTACCGGACAACCTGATCGGCGACTATTACCTGATCGTGGAGGTCGATTCGGCGGACGCCGTAGGTGACGCGGATCCGGAGAACAACGTCGCGGCGAGCGCTTCACCGGTGACCATCGAGATCGTGCCGACCCCCGATCTGTCGGTGACCGGACTGAGCGCACCCGCGGAAGGTGTCGCCGGCCAGCCGATCTTGATTTCCTGGACTGCCCAGAATCTCGGCGAGCCGGTCTCGTCGTCGAAGAGCTGGTACGACGCGGTCTATCTCTCCCTGGATGCCTACATCGACAACTACGACGATCTTCTCGGGACGGTGAAGAGGACCGGCGGCCTCGGAACCTCCGAGAGCTATGACGACACTCTCGTCGCCGAACTTCCGATCTACGTGTCGGGCGGCTACCACCTGATCCTGGAAGTGGACAACGAGAGGGACGTGTACGAAGGAACCTCGGAAGCCAATAACAGCGATGTCTTACCTTTCACGGCCCTCCTACCTGCGCCGGCCGATCTCGTCGTTTCGGCCGTGAATCCTCCGGGCGCTGCAGTACCCGGCGATTCGGCCTTCGTTTCGTGGACGGTGTCGAACCAAGGGACGAATCCGGCGGATGGAATCGTCCGGGATGGAATCTACATATCCACGGACCCCTTGTTCGATGTGGAAGACCCTCTCTTAGGCGTGTTCGAAGATGAGATCCACATCGCCCCGGGAACATCGATCCGGAAGACCCACAAGGTGGGACTGGAGAAAACCTACCGCATGCGGGCGGACGGGTCTCTCGAGGAGGTGCTCCCCGGAGTGACGCCGGGGGACTACTACTTCATCGCGAAGACCGACATCCGGAACAACATCCGGGAGACGAACGACAACAACAACTGGACCGCCGCCGATACGGTCACCGACGTCAGCGTGAACATGCTCATGCTGGGTACGCCCGCGACGGAGCAGTTTCGAGAAGGGCAGATGAGGTACTTCGGCATCGACGTGGGGGCCGGCTTCGATCTGAAAGTTTCGCTCGAGTCGGATACGTCCGGTGCCGGAAACGAGATCTACGTCGCCTACGATCGCATGCCGACTCTGAATGACCACGACTATGTCTCCCGGGAACCGTTCACGGCGAATCACATCCTGACGGTCCCTTCCACCGAGGCGGGCACCTACTACATCATGGTGATGGCCCGCCATCTGCCCCGATTCGTATTCCTCGAAGATTGCACCCTTCTCGTCGAGGCGCTCTCCCTCTCCATCACGTCGATCACCCCCGACGCCGGTGGAAACGCGGGTAAGGTCACCTGCCAGCTCTCGGGCGCGGGATTCCGGGACTCCATGACCGTCTGGCTCGCCCAAGACGATTCGCTGCTCTATCAGGCGGAGATGATAGAATTCCAGAGCACCATGGACGCGAAGATCAGGTGGGATCTGACGGGGGTTCGTCTCGGCGCGTATGACGTTGCGGTGGATCTTCCCAACATCGGGACGGTCTACCTACCCATGGGCTTCAACGTAGAATTGGCCCAACCTCTCGATGTACAAATCACCGAGAATGTACCTCAATATCTGCGTGCCGGTCGCCACAACATGGCTGGCTTTTCGTTTACTAATTCGGGCAATACTGACATTCCGTATCTCCTTGCGTTTGGTTCTTTGCCTAGCAGCGCAGACATTTCCGTAACAACCTCAGCCGGATTTCTTAAGTTGAGTGATCTTGTAATTGATGGCCAGGAAATATCCAATCCAGACTACCTGTTAAGTGCGTTTTCCGAGAGTCTAACGATAACGGTTCCTTTGATTATCCGAAATGTTCCGCCAGGCGAGACCGTGGAAGCACAATTTGGGATCGATAACTATTGGACAAGTCTATTCGGATTCTCTGTTTCGGCCACGGCACTTACGCCCGTGGAGTACTTGACCTTCTTGGTTGAGCAAATTGAGAACGGAAGGCAGGTGCTTCTGGATCAGGATGCTTATGACATTCCCATCCACGTTTTACCGCTAATTGTCGACGAGGTCGAGTTTCGGGACTACGTTCTGTCCATCTATGTCGCCGTTGGCCTACTGGATGAGCCAGCTGTTTCCGGGCTGTTGAAGAACGGTTGGAATTGCTCATCGATTCACACCGTGGCTAGGGTAGGTGGTGGATTTTGGGAACTTTGCCCTGGAGCAACCCCTGGACCTAACGCTACGTGTGATGAGGTTGAAGAATTCTGCGAGGATTGTGCGCAGATTGTGTGTGCGGCGATTACGCTGTTGTGGTGCCTTCCCGTTGGCGAGGTGCCCATTTGCAGCTTTACGACCGGCTTGCTGTGCTATGCAGATTTTCGTAAGTTCTGCCTGCAAAACATCAATGCATGTGATCCCAACGAGATACTTGGCCCATCCAGCTTTGGCGATGAGAACTGGGTCGGTGTCGACCGCACGCTCCCCTATTCGATCAACTACGAGAACGACCCCGAACTCGCGACTGCTCCCGCCCAAATCGTCGATATCCGCCAGCAACTCGACCCTGATCTCGATCCGGCTACATTCCGGCTCTCCAGTTTCGGATTCGGCAATTTCACCTTCCAACCGCCGGAGAACGTGGCGTTCTTCTCGGAACGACTCGACCTCCGGGATTCGCTCGGGCTCTTCGTCGATATCACGGCCGGGATCGACGTCCAGGAGAACGAGGTCTTCTGGCATCTGAAATCGATCGACCCAGCGACCGGTGAACTGCCGACGGACCCGTTTGCCGGTTTCCTCCCGGTGAATGACACTTTGATCGGGAACGGTCAGGGGTTCGTGAATTACTCGATCCGCCCAAGAGCCGATGCGGTCACCGGCGACGTAATCGATGCGGAAGCGAGCATCGTCTTCGACGTGAACGCGCCGGTCGCGACGCCGGCTATCTTCCACACGATCGATGCGGACAAGCCTGCGAGCCATGTGGACTCGCTTCCCCCGATCATCGAGGACACGGAGTTTTCGATTCCTTGGACTGCGTCGGACGCGACGCCCGGATCAGGATTCGAGAGCATCGCCCTCTATGTCTCGGACAATGACGGGTACTTTCAGTCCTATTCGATGGACTACATGGACGACCCGGGAGATGGACCGATCATCTTCAACGGCGAGAGGGGCCATACCTACGGGTTCTTCACCATTGCCACGGACCACGCTGGCAACGTCGAAGCTATGAAGACGGTAGCGGAACAGACCGTCACGATCGGCACAGAGGTGACTGTCTGGCCCGGCGACTGCAACGCCAATGGCACGGCGAATCAGAACGACCTCCTCCCGATTGGCCTTTACTTCGGGACGACGGGACCGGTCCGGCCGAACGGGAACCTCACCTGGGTGGGACAGCCGGCCCTCGCGTGGGAGACAGATGCGGCGACCCACGCCGACGCGGACGGAGACGGCGTCGTCGACCAGAACGACATTCTCGCCATTGGTCTCAACTTCGGCGAGACCCATGCCTTCGCGAAGGACGAAGAGGCGGGAGCCCAGCCGGAGGTGTTCGCCTCCGTCGTCATTCCGCCCCTCCCGGTCGGGACCCGGTTCCCCGTGGAGATCGCCCTCGACAGCACCGAAGGGGAGACGACCGATCTCTTCGGAATCGGTTTGGCCCTCGATCTTCCCGGACGGTTCCTCGCGATCGATACGATTCAATTGAGCGAAACGCTCGATGACGGGCGGCTCCTCCGGTACAACCGTTGGGACGAGGAGGGGAGCCGGCTCGCCGCCGCCTACACCCGTACCCGGGGACGGCCCGGCGCCGGCAAGATGGAGCCGGGCGCGCCGATCCTCACGGTCTGGATGGAAGTAGTGGGCGTCATGCCGGGGGACGCCGAGATCGTTCTCGAGGAGGTCGAGATCAGCTCCTCGACCAGACTCCTCCCTTCGCCGGAGATGACGCTTTCGAGTCCGGTGGCGGTGCCGACGCCGACCCGGTTCGTCCTCGACGGCAACCGGCCGAACCCGTTCAACCCGGTGACGCTCGTCCGATTCGGGGTGCCCCGGCGCTCGGCGGTCAGCTTCGATATCTACAACGTGGCGGGACGGCACGTGAAGAACCTCGTGGACGAGGAGGTCTATCCCGCCGGCTGGCACACGATCACGCTCGACGGGAAGGGGATGGCGAGCGGTGTCTACTTCTGTCGGATGAAGGCGGGCGACTTCAAGGAGACCCGCAAGATGATTCTGATCCGGTGAGAAGCGGCACCCGTCGAAAGAGGGGAAGAGCATGAAGTATCCATCCATCGCCGTGGGAGTGTTGGTCGTGCTCCTTTGCTGGGCGACGGCGCTTCACGGGCAGACGCCGCTTCAAGTGGCGGCCGACTCGACCCAGGTCGTGCAAGGGGAGTCGCTCTGGGTTCACGTCGTTGCCGGATCGGTCTCGGACACGCTCACCGATCTATTCGGCATGGGCTTCCAGCTCCACTATGATCCGGCTGCCTTCCGGGTCGAAGGAGGCGTGAAGGGCGCTTTCTGGGGCGCCGAGACGGTCCTGGAGTTTGCCCTGGTCGACAGCGTGGCCGGTTTCGCGGCCTACAGCGTAACCCTGACCTCCCCTCCGGGACTCACGGGACACGGCACGATCGCGTCGTTCCATGTGCACGCCCGTCCTGAATCGCCGCTCGGCGAACAAACGCTGCTTCTCGCCGACCTCGACGCCATCGATTCGAACGGGCAGAACGTGGCCTTCGCCATCGTTCCCGACACGGTCGAGGTGACTTCCTCGGCGGTGGTCTTCGTGCCAGGCTCCGAGGGGATCCCCTCCGGCCGATCGATGATCTTCGCTCACCCCAATCCCGCGAGGATGGGGGAGGCGAGGATTTTCTACCGGCTGCTTTCGACCGGCCCGGCCCGGATCTCGGTCTTCACGACCGCGGGACGACTGGCTCGTGTTCTCTCTGCTGAAGATCGTGCGGCGGAGACCGGAACACTGTTTTGGGACGGCAGGGACGAGAACGGCCGGGAAGCTCCTCCCGGCGTCTACCTCCTCCGCCTCGAGACGGCGCGGGGATTCGAGACCGGGCGGATGATCTTGATCCGATAGCGGAGAGCCTCCTCCGGTCCATCCTCCCCATTCAAGCAGATGCACGTAGCTCTACTGGCAAAATAGGTTCATTAGCCTCGATCTCTCAAAGGACTCACACGTAGTGGGCCAACTCGGGGAGCCAGGGGGTTAGGGCTGAGCGGCGAGTTCCGCAGCGCGCCGGCCTCACCCCATGTGGTGGAATCCCGGAATGCCCAGGCCGGCGCGCGAGGACTGTTTGAGCAAGCCAGCCCTGGCCCCCTGGCTCCTGCCGCCCGAATTCAGGGCTACTGTTTCTGCAAGATCGAGGTGTAGATACCAAGACGCCCCCGCGATCTCCCGCGGGGGCGCGGTTCGTTCGACCAGTATGTCCGCCCGATCAGGTCGCCCGCATGACGCAGGAGACGAGGGTCTTGTCGTTGCCGCCCATGTTGATCGACAGGGCGTACGGTTTCTTGTCCGTGAACTTCACCTGGCAGTCGCCGCCGCGGCCGGTGAGCTGGAGGGTCATGTCGCCGACCTGCCGGACGCCGGTGGCGCCGGTCGGGTGGCCGAAGCCGACGAGACCGCCGGTGGCGTTCGTCGGGCAATCGCCGCCCAAGGCCGTCTTCCCGTCGAGGAGATAGGCCGCCGCCTTGCCGGGCGCCGCGAGGCCGACCGCCTCGAGGGCGAGAAGGCCGGTGATGGTGAAGCAGTCGTGGACCTCGAGGAGGCCGAGTTCCGACGGCTTCGCGCCGGCCATGGCGAGCGCCTCGGCCGCCACCGCCGCGGTCGTGTCGAGGCGGGTCAGGTCCGCCGGGTCCTTCGCGAGGTTCCCCTCGCAGTGGGCGAAGCCGACCATCTCGGCGGCCTTGTCCATCGGCACGCCGAGCTTCTTCAATCCCTCCTCGGTGGCGAGAATGAGCGCCGACGCGCCGTCGGTCACCTTCGAGCAGTCGAAGACGTTGATGTGCTCGAGGAACGCCTTGGGGTTCGGCGGGGTCATGCCCGTCGCCCGCGGATCGGGGTCGGCGTTGTGGTGCTCCTGGGCGTTCGGGTTCCGCCGGGCGCTTTCGATGGCGAGGGCGTACCACTCGGCCATGGCCCGCCGGGCGTCCTCCTTGCCGTACTTCGCGGAGTACGCTCCGGCCCGCTCGGAGAAGAGGTTCGGGAAGAAGAAGACGTGGCCGTTCTTCCGCTCCCGGCTGTAGTGGCCCGCGCCGGCGAGGATGTCGGCGCCGTAGAGGGCCTTCACCGTGTTCTGCACTTCCACGCCCACGACGAGCACCGTGTCGGCCATGTCCGCGAGGAGGGCGGTGGCCGCCGTCGTCACCGCGACGCCGCCGGAGCCGCAGGCCCCCTCGACGCGGGTGCACGGCTTGTGCAGCAGCCCCGGGTGCGCCTCGGGAAGGAGCGCCCCGAGATGCCCCTGGCGGTTGAACCGGGAGGCCATGAAGTTGCCGATCACCCCCTGGTCGATGGCGTCCGGGTTCTTCACCTGGGCGACGGACCCCCTCGCCGCCTCCACGATGTAGTGCTCGATGCCGGGGCGCGGCTTCTTCGGATGGAACTCCTTCCGGCCCGGACCGAGAAACACCGTGTGGGCGGGGGCGCAGCCGAATATCTTCTTGCGGAGCTTTTTCATCGATCGATCCTCCCCGGGATCACCCGGTGTATTCGTTGATCGGCCCGTAGAGGTGGAAGAAGCCGCTCATCAGAACGTCGTTCACGTCCTTCGGGGCGGCGGCGACGCCGTCTTTCACGAGCCCCTCGCCGATCTTCTTCGACGCCTTCAGGTACTCCATGGCGAGAGAGGCCCCTTCGGTCTTCATGGAGCGGAGCGCCGCGAAGTGCGCCTCGATGGCCTCTTCTTTCTTCCGATCCGCGAGGAGGGCCTTCCACGGCCGGAAACCCTCGGGAAGGGGGCCGAATTCCTTGTCCGCGGCGCTGGACCACCCTTCGGCATCGATGGGAACGTAGGCCCCCTTGCCCGGATCGTAGACGGCGGCGGGCCGCCCCCGCTCGTATTTCAGGATGCCGTCCTTCTGGGAGCCGTCGTGGTTCTGTCCGCCGAGCACTTTCTTCCCCACCAGGGAGTCGATGAAGTCCGAGTGGAGGCCCTTTCCCGGCAGGTAGCGGTCCATCACCTTCAAGATGCACTGGAAGACGTCGACGCCGACGTAGTCGACGAGCTGGAAGATGCCCATGGGGCGGAGGAGCCAATCCTGACTCACCCGGTTCATCTTGTAGAGGGCGGGGGCCCAGTCGCCCCCCTTCCGGACGCGGTCGGCCGCCGCGATGGCGTGGAGCCCGTCCCGCATGAAGTGGCCGTTGCCGATGAAGCCGGCCACGTCGTGGGAGGGGACGATCTTCTTGCCGAGCCGCTTCGCGAGCTCCGTCCCCGCCTCTTTCAGGGCCGGAAGGGTCTTGTCCGACGTGATCAGCTCGAGCAGCTTCTGCACCGCCGGCGGATTGTAGAAGTGGTAGCCGATGATCCGGCCGCCGAGCCCGAGCTTTCCATCGAGCCCGCCGATCGGAATGGACGACGTGTTGGTCAGATACCAGGCGTCCGGATCGGCGAACCCCTTCACCTTGCCGAGGAGGTCGATCTTGAGGTCCTCGTTCTCGACCACCGCCTCGAAGACGAGCCGCGCCCCCTTGGCGGCGCCGAGGTCCGTCGACGGCCGGAGGATCGACATCGCCTGGGCGACGAACTCGTCGACCATCTCGCCATTCTCGACGAGGTCCTCCCGGTCCTTGTAGAGCGTCCGGATCTCGCCGATGCTCTTTTCGGCCAGCTTCGTGATCTGCCCGCGGATGTACTTCAGGAGCCCGTCGAGGGCGGCCTCGCTCACGTCGACGAGAGCGAGGCGGCAGACCTTCCCCTTGCCTTCCGGCGTGAGCCGGGTCCGGGCCAGTTCTTTCGCGAGAAGCAGCGTGATCCCGCTCCCCATCTTGCCCGCGGCGCCGATCACCGCCGTGTTCTCCAGTCGCTCTGATAGATTCATGAAATCCCTCCAACTGAGGCGGATGGGTTATCGAAACCGGGGTGGGGTGGAGACGGAAACTCCTCCGGATAGCTTCCCACAACTCGCCCTCTTCTTCAAGGGCCGGGTTTCACCTACCGAGATCACTTCCGGGGGTCCGGCGCGGTTTTGCGAAACCGGGGGGGAACAGAAGGAACGGGAGGCGGCCCGCGGGCCCCAAATCTCCTTACGCGGGAGCCCACCGATCGGGTAAAATATATAGGAGCCAAGGATGATCGATCGAGCGCGGCGCCCGTGACCGGGGGCCGAATTCCCGGTTCCCCGAGAAGGAGGTAATGCCTTCGAAGGAGCGCCGGGCCCGATGATCGGTTCGCGCCGAGAGTGCGTCCGGAGTCCCGGCTTCTTCGGGTGCCCCCGGTGCCGGAGGCGAACCATGCCGACGGAAGCGGGTCCTCCCCCTTCGTCCTTCCGGAAGCGGTTCCGCGGTCCTTCCCGGATCGCCGCCACCCTGCTTTCTTTCGGAATCCTCTTCGGTCTCGTTCTCGGTCTATCGGAAGTGCACGAGCAACAGTACATTCCCCAGCACTTCTTTCGAAACGCCGCGATCGTCATCCGAAACTCCGTCAACCGAGTCGCGCTGGTTTCTTCCGCCGTCATCGTCACGGCTTTCGTTTTGGGTTGGCTGATCGGCCGGCAGCGGCGGATGCGGGTGAGCAGGCCGATCCTGCTCGGACTTGCCATGGCCTCGATCGGGGCCGTCCTTCTCCGTCACGGTTGGACGATGAACCGTTACGGCTTTGCCTCCGCCTGGAGGACGACAACGGACCTCTGGGGCCTGCGGATTCCCGGGGGCTTTGCGAGCGGCAAGGTGCTTCTCGCGAACCTCGAAGTCGCAGCGGTCGGCCTCGCTTCGGTGGCGCTCCTTTACAAGACGGGCGTGCTGGCCGCCCGAAAGCGTTTTCCCGCCTCTCTCTCCGTCCCGGTGGCGAGGGCGGGGCGGTTTCTCGTAGGGGGAGTGGCGCTCCTCTTCTTTGCCGGGAATCTCGCCGTGCCGATCCTCCTGTGGGGCGCTCATCCGGGCGGTCCGAGCGTCATTCTCGTATCGCTGGACACGCTGCGTGCCGACTTCCTCGGATGCTACGGGTGCCCTCTTCGGACTTCTCCCGCCATCGACGCATTCGCCTCCGAGTGCGTCCTCTTCGAAAACGCGCACAGCCAGTCCCCCAGTACGCTCCCGTCCCATGCATCATTCCTCACTTCCCTCTACCCCTCGGTGAACAAGGCGACGATGCTGGGGATGAGGCTCCCCAAACGGAGAGTCTTGGCGATGGAGATTGTCCGGGAGGCGGGATACAGGACGGCGGGTATCGTGGATGCGACCTTTCTTACGGACCGGTACGGGCTCGAACAGGGATACGATCATTTCACCGATTGGGGCCGGAGGGCTGAGAACATCGTGCCGCGCGCGATCCGTTGGCTCCGGAAGCATGGCGAGGATCCTTTCTTTCTCTTCGTTCACATCTACGACATCCACTCGCCCTACGCCCGCCTGTCCGAGTATCAGGAGATGTTCCTCGAGGAGGAGTACGTCGGGGAGGTGCGTCCTACCGGCCGGTATCTCAGCCGGTACCGCCTGATGAAGGCCCGGGGCGAGGACCCCGGGTTCGAAATCGAGGAGGCTGACGCGATGTACCTCCGCGCGCTCTACGCCGGAGGCATTCGGTACACCGACGACCTGCTGGGCCCCTTTCTCGAGTTCGTCCGGACCGAGGGAATCGGCGACCGCACGGTGGTGATTCTCACCGCCGACCACGGCGAGGAGTTCATGGAGCACGGGTCGGTCCTCCACGGGAACCTCTATCGAACGGTGACCCATGTGCCCCTCCTCCTTCGGCTGCCGGGGGCGGAGTGGGCCGGAACCAGGATCGCCATTCCGGTCGGCCTGATCGATCTGTTGCCGACGATTGTCGATCTTACCGGAGCCCGCGCTCCCGCCCCGCTCAGCGGTGAGTCCCTCTGCCCTCTCATCATGGGAGAGACCGGGACGTTTCGTCCGTTCGTGTTCAGCGAATTCGAGGACATAGGGTATCAAATGGCGGTGCTCGACGCCGAACACCACCTCGTGGCGCACTACGGGGAGGCGCGATCGGAGCTTTTCTCCTACCGGGACGACCCTCTCGAACTTCACGACCTCATCGCGGAGAAGGGCCGCGTCGCCGACTCCCTGTGGTACCAACTCTCCCGGTGGCGAAGGGAGATGGCGGCGGATATCGGCGAGGAATTCCGCCTCCGGGGAGACGCGGTCGACCCGGACGAACGGCTTCTCGAAGAACTCCGGGAACTGGGGTACATCGAGTAAACGATTCAAGGTCAACCATTTGCGGATTCGGATTTTTCCGGAATTCGGCCGTCGCCGTACCGGGGCAAGAGTTCCTACCGGCCCAGGGCGCAGAAAAGCGCCCCTCCCCGAAATTTCCTATATAGAAGTATGCCCGCCGCTGTGGGCCCCCGCGATCCCCCCCATAATATGAAAAGCCGGAGGAACCTGACTCATGTCGAACAAGAAAGTCATCGTGGTGATGGGCGCGACGGGCGCGCAGGGGGGCGGCCTGGTCCGCGCCATTCAGAGCGACCGGGAGGGCGGATTCGTCGCCCGGGCGGTCACCCGGAACGTGAACTCGGACAAGGCGAAGGCCCTCGCGGCGCTCGGCGCCGAGGTGGCGGAGGCGGACGTGGACGACCGGGAGAGTCTAAGGAAGGCCTTCGACGGGGCCTACGGCGCCTACTTCGTCACCTTCTTCTGGGAGCACTTCTCACCCGAGAAAGAGCTCGCCCATGTCCGGAACATGGCGTCGGCGGCGAAGGAGACCGGTTTGAAGCACGTGATCTGGTCGACCCTGGAAGACACGCGAAAGCACGTCGCCCTGGACGACGACCGGATGCCCACTCTTCAAGGGAAGTACAAGGTGCCCCACTTCGACGCGAAGGGGGAAGCGGACGGGATCTTCCGGGAGCTCGGCGTGCCGACCACGTTCCTGCTCACCTCGTTCTACTGGGACAACCTGATCCACTTCGGCATGGGTCCCCGGAAGGGGGAGGATGGGAAGCTCTCCTTCAACCTGCCCATGGGGGACCGGAAGCTCCCCGGCATCGCCGCCGAGGACATCGGCCGGACCGCCTACGGGATCTTCAAGTCGGGGAACGGGTACGTCGGCAAGAGGGTCGGCATCGCCGGCGAACACCTGACCGGCGTGGAAATGGCCGCCGCCCTCGGCGACGCCCTCGGGACGGAGGTGACCTACCGCGCCGTCCCCTTCGACGTCTACCGGGGGCTCGGCTTCCCCGGCGCCGACGACCTCGGCAACATGTTCCAGTTCAAGCACGACTTTCAGGAGGTCTTCTGCGGTCCCCGCAAGGTGGACAAGACCCGGGAGCTGAACCCGGAGCTTCAGAGCTTCGCCGGCTGGCTCGCGGCGAACAA
Source organism: Candidatus Eiseniibacteriota bacterium (assembly GCA_043809585.1). Classification (GTDB taxonomy): domain Bacteria; phylum Orphanbacterota; class Orphanbacteria; order Orphanbacterales; family Orphanbacteraceae; genus JBDROZ01. The sequence continues at coordinate 33,405 of JBDROZ010000088.1, read as the reverse complement.
GGATCGCATCCCGGTCTCCTGATCGAGAACGTCGCGGGAAGAAACGGGAAGGGGCGGGCTTCGGTCCGTCCTTTTTCGTTACCGGAATCGCTCGGGGTCGGCGTGATAGGAGCCGAGAAGAGTGACCTCTTCGCTGAAGAAGGCGAGCTCCTCCAGGGCGAGGGCCACGGGCCCCTCCTTCGGGCGGCCGATGAAGGTGACGAAGAAGCGGGCGAGCCCTTTCGATTTGGCGGGGATGGAGCTCCTCGCCCTCGCGGATCGCGCGTCTCGCCGCGAAGACCATCCTCGGTCGGTCGGCCCCCTTGGCGGGCCGGGGGGGGGGCGGGTGTATAATCAAAAGCGATCGAAACAGCGCCCACGGTGCCGCACCCGGACCGGCGGTTCCCACCCGAAAGGGGGCCTTACGATGCTCATCTCCCGACGATCTTCCGCGGTCCCGCTCTTGATTCTCGTTCCGGTCCTGTTCTGGTTCGCCTGTGGCGGGACCGAGCCCTCCGCGTCCGATGATCCTTCCGGCGCTCTTCTCTCCTATTCCGAATGCAAGTACGGGGTGGAGCCCCCCCCGAAGGTGTTGGAGGAAGATTCGAGCACGGACTCGGTGGAGTGGTCCTACATGGACGGCACGCTTTCACTCACCCACGTCAACTCCGGGGGCAACTGCTGCCCCGATTCGCTGACGGCGGAGGTCGAAGTGTCGGGGGACACGATCTACGTCCGTGAGGGGGAGGTCCTGACGGAGGGGGGTTGCCGCTGCCTCTGCCTCTACGACCGGGTATACGAGATCAAGAACCTCTCGGCGAAGGCCTACAGCGTCCAATTCGAGGAACTCTACCTGACCGAAGGGGAATCGCCCCTCGCCTTCGACGCGGACCTCGCCGCTTCGCCCGCGGGGAGCCATTCGGTGACGAGAGAGAATTACCCTTGGGGCGTGGTCGTCATCGAATGAGGTGGACCCGCCGGGTCGTGACGGCGTCCCCCCGCTCCGCCCGAACGAAATAGACGCCCGACGGCATCTCCCGGTCCGAGGAGTTCCGGCCGTCCCATTCGAATGCGCCGGTCCCGGCCCCCCGGAATCCGGACTCGAGCCGCCTCACCTCCCGGCCCGCCACGTCATAGACGCGAACCGTCACCTCTCCCGGCCGGTTGACACCGAGATCGAAACGTGTGGAGTTCGCGAAGGGGTTCGGCATCGGGCTCCCGAGCCTGAGCGTCGAGGGGAGGCTCTCCGCGCCGCCGATTCCGGTCGATCCGGGGACGATGCGAAAGACCTTGCCGTTCAAACCGGTCCCCCGGCTCACCATGTACAATTCGCCTGATCCGTCCTCACCGAAAGCGGAAAGGCCGGAGACCTGCCCGTCCGAGTTCAGTTCGGCCGTGAGGGAGGTAATGGCGACCACCGAGTCGCCGGCCCATTCCATCGCCCAGATCCGGTTCGAGCAGTAATCCCCGAAGAGATAAAGCCCCGCCAGTTCGGGGGCGAGGGATCCCCGGTAGCGGTAGCCGCCGGTGACCGAGCAGTTGCCGGCGGAATGGTCGTACTCGTGGATCGGGAGAACCAGAGTGTCCGCGCCGCAGTCCACGGGAGGCTCGTAGCAGTGGAAGCCCTCCATATTGTCCCAGCCGTAGTTCTCGCCGCCGGGGCTCGAGGCGGGTTGGAAGTCGATCTCCTCGTAGCTCCCCTGGCCCACGTCGGCGATCCAGAGGTCCCCCGTGGCCCGGTCGAATCCGAACCGCCACGGATTCCGGACGCCGAGGGCCCAGATCTCGTCCCGGGCGTTCGGGTTTCCGAAGAAGGGATTGTCGGGGGGTGTCGAATAGGGGAGGGAGCCGACGTCGATGCGGAGGATCTTGCCCAGCCACTCCAGGAGGTTCTGGGCCACTTCGTTCGGGTCGCCTCCCGCCCCGCCGTCGCCGAATCCGATGTAGAGATAGCCGTCGGACCCGAAGGCGAGCATGCCGCCGTTGTGGTTCGAGAAGGGCTGGCTCTGGGTGAGGACGATCTCCGCCGACGAGTGGTCCGCCTTGTCCGGGTCCGTTCCCTGCACGGTGTACCGGGCGACGATGGTGGTCCCGGCGTTGTTCGTGTAGTTCACGAAGAAATGGCCCGTGCTGTCGTACGCCGGGTCGAAGGCGAGGCCGAGGAGCCCCCGCTCGCTGAACTGGGAGACCCCGGCGACCAGCGAGTCGATATCAAGGAAGGGCTCGGCGAGGAGGGCGCCCTCTTTCCAGACCCGGACGACGCCCCGCTGTTCCACGATGAAGAGCCGGTCGTCCCCCTCCGGCGCGGTCGCGAAGACGGGCCAGGCGAGATCGGTCGCGACCAGTTCGGTGGTGACCTCGGCGTGCGCCGCGGGCGCGAGGAGGAGTCCGAATAACACGGGGACCACGAAGCACAGGAACGGACGCGACATAGCGATGACCTCCGAAGGTGGGTGGGGGGACAGGCACTAATGAATGTAGTCAAAAGAGGGGACGCCCGCCGCCCGGGGGGGCACGCGAGGAGTGTTTGAGCAAGCCGGCCCTATCCCCTGGCTCCCCCCCACCGAATTCGGGGCCGCAGTTTCTGCGAGATCGATGTTGGTTTCGTCAGAACTCGAAGGGTTCGCACTCGACGATATGGCGGCCGAAGGTCGCCGGCTGGCCCGTCGACTCGAGGACGGACATCCAGAGCCGCCCTTCGGGGGACATGCACTTCCGGCGCGACGTGACGAGGGAGATCGGGACGTGGAGGAAGATGTCGTGGAAGTAGCCTATGGTGACGTCCGTCTTCCCCGCCATGCCGCAGTGGGCCGCGTGGCGGGCGAAGGAGTTGCAGAAGACGCTGTCCTCGCCGTTGGCGGGGACGCTCCGGATGACGTAGCTCGGGTCGAAGTACTTCAGCGTGACCGGATTCCCCGCGCTCTCGAAGTGGGCCGGGATCGCCCCGGCGAGGTGGGCGCCGATGTCGTGGTGTTCCACGTTGCCCGAGGCGTCGCGGCCGGCGTCGCCCCGGAAGAGGTGCTGCCCCGCCCCCTCGGCGACGACGATGACCGCGTGCCCCCGCTCGTCGATTCGCCGCTCCAGAGCTCGAAGGAACCCCTGCTCTCCGTCCATGTCGAAGGCGACTTCGGGGATGAGCGTGAAGTTCACCTCCTGGCTCGCCACGGTAGCGCCGGCGGCGATGAAGCCGGCGTCCCGCCCCATCAGCTTCACGAGGCCGATGCCCCGGCGCGCCCCCTTCGACTCGACGTGGGCGCACTCGATCACTTCCTTCGCCTTCTCGAGGGCGGTGCTGTAGCCGAAGGTCTTCCGGACGAAGGGGATGTCGTTGTCGATCGTCTTCGGGATGCCGACGACCGCGATTTTCGCCTTCCGGCGGTCCACCTCTCCCACGATGGCGTGGGCGCCCCGGAGAGTACCGTCGCCGCCGATACAGAAGAGGATGTCGATGCCCTCGTCCCGGAGGAAGTCGACGATCAAACTGGGGTCCTGAGCCCCCCGTGAGGAGCCGAGCACCGTACCCCCCTCCCGGTGGATGTCTTCGACGAAGTCGGGATCGAGCAGGACCGGCGGCGCCGCCACCGCCGGGTTCAGCCCCTGGAATCCGTACCGGATGCCGAGGATCTCCCGGATGCCGTAGTGGTGGTGGAGCTCGAGGGTGAGCGCCCGGATGACATTGTTCACGCCCGGGCAGATGCCGCCGCAGGTCACGATCGCGGCCTTCGTCTTCGCGGGTTCGAAGAAGAGATGCTCCCGGGGTCCCGCCTTCTCGAAGAAGAGGTCGTCCCGCTTCTCCGCCCCCGGTCGGAGCTCGATCTGGGCCCGCACTTTCGTTTCGTCGAGGATGAAGTTGCCGATCCCGTCCCCCCGCACCGTCGAGAAGTTCAGGGGGGACAACTGCTTGCGTTCCCCGAGATTCGGGACTTTCAAATCCGCCGCGCTGAGCATGCCCCGTTTCCTCCCATGACGGGAACATACCAGATTCTCGGTGACAGGCACCAGTGTCTGTCCCTGACCTGTGCTGATCTTTGACTACGCGTTCTCGATTCCTACCGGAAGAGCCCCTTCACCGAGCCCCACGTCGATGTTTCCGTGCCGGGTTTCGGCGTCTTGTTGATCGGCTCCTGGTCTGTTTGTCGGTAGATCAGATACCGCCCCTCGTGTCCCGGATCGGGACGGACGACGAAGATCTGGTCCGAGGTGACCACGAAGTTGATGACTCCATCCACGTCGTCCGGGTCTTCGACCACCACGAGGAGGTCGACCAGGGCCGTCACCTCGTGCCATGTCTCCCCGCCCGGCTGGTCGGGATAGACGTCGACGAGAGGCGTCATCGACCGTTCGGTCATCTCGAGCTTGATCCGGTCGACCCGCTGGTGGTCGTCGTTGTAACGGTGGGAGAACATATTTCCGGCGATGCGGAGCTCCTCGGTCAGGTCCCACCAAGGATTCGGATCATTCGGGTCGACTTCCCAGGTGAGGAGCTCGAACCGGTAGCGCGAATCGAGGAGGGCCGCGTACTGCACGCTGTCCTCCCTCGAATAAGCGGTCGGAAGGTCCTCGGTGATGATCGCGGCCGGTGTTTCGTGGAACCCGAGGGAAGACAATGCGACGTCGATCCGCACCACCTCGTCTCCGCCGTTCACGGTCACGACCTCGTCGTACATGGCCGGGTGAAAGAAGACCACGGAATGCACGGTCCCCGGGACGTCGGCAACCTCGAACCGACCGTAGGCGTCGGTCGTGTCGGCATGATCTCCCGCCGTGACGACGACCCCTTGCATCGCGCCGCCGGTCGAGTCCACGGTGACCGTCCCCTTGATCGTCCTCGTCGCCGGGAGGCTCATCGGTTCGTGAAATATCTTCTTCAAATCGCCCCAGCTCGTGAAGTCGACGCCGCTCCCGAAGTAGGCGCCGCCGGAGGCGATCGCGTTCTCCACCTGGTCGTAGATCCTGAAGGCGCCCCCCTCGGGGTCTTTCCGGAGGTGGTAGGTGTGGATCGCCGCGACGAAGAGCGTGTCGCCCGCCTTGCCGGCGGCCTCCATCGTCACCTTCCACCCGACCACCGTCGACGCCCGGTAGTCGTACTCGCCGGTCCCCTCGATGACGGTCAATTCCTCGTCGGGAATCGAGATGTCGAAACCGATGGAGTCGACGGACGGGCTCCCGAAGAGTTCGAGCATCACCGCGAGTTCGGTCGTCTTTCCCCACGCTCCTTCGACGCTCCCCCCCGGCGCCTCGCCGTCCAGGAAGGTGAAACGGAAGTCGGGGTGGAGGAGGGCTTGTAACTCCGCATGGTCCCGCCCCTCGTAGGCGGCCTCGAGGCGTACCGTGAGAACCTCCCGGGCCTCTTCCACCAAGAGGCCGTCGGGTCCGCTCGAAGTGTCGCCGTCGCATCCGGCGAAGATCATCAGGGGGACAGGGATCGCGAGCAACAGGAGGAGATGTCGTCTCATTCCGGCCTCCGCGGTTGGGGGATGATCGGGCCGTGTCGGAGTGATGGTCCGTTTCATTATATCACCTCCCTTCACGGCACGCCTACCCGGCGCGGGGGAGGACTTCCCTTGACCAACCCGCGCCCGGGTGCGAGAATCGTCGTTCATTGAAAGACTTATCCCCTTGCCCGGCCGATCGAACCTGGAGGGGCTTCGCGAGCATGATCCACCGTAGCAGCCGTTCCCGAGGTTGTCCGTCCCCATCCCGTCCCTCCGTTTCCTCCGCCGGCTCTCCGGCCAAGGTTCTCGCCCTTCTGCTTGTTCTCCTGTTCGCTTCGGCGTTCCCCGCCCTCGCCCAGCAGACGGGTGGACCCGACGACCACGGGTCCCACGCCTCGGATCACGCCTACACCGGCACCATGGCGGATACCGGGGAAGTCCGGAGCGGCGCGGAGGGGCACCACGAATCGGGCATCGGCAAGAAGCTCCCCCTCTGGAGCGTCATCCCCTTCGTGGGCATCCTCCTCTCGATCGCCGTTTTCCCCCTCGTGGCGTCCCACTGGTGGCACCATAACTTCCCGAAGGTCTCCTTCGCCTGGGCGATGATCTTCGCCATCCCCTTCCTCTCCTTCTACCGGGGGGACGCTCTCTACGAGATCCTCCACATCTACATCGTCGACTACATTCCGTTCATATTGCTTCTCTGGGCGCTCTTCACCGCCGCAGGCGGGATCGCCGTCCGAGGGAGCCTCCGGGGGACGCCCCTCGCGAACACGGTGGTGATCCTGATCGGCACGCTTCTCGCGTCCTGGATCGGGACGACCGGCGCCTCGATGATCATGATCCGGCCCCTGCTCCGCATGAACAAGGAGCGGAAGAAGAAGGCGTACATCGTGATCTTCTTCATCTTCCTCGTTTCCAACATCGGGGGGTCGCTCACGCCCCTCGGCGACCCGCCCCTCTTCCTCGGGTTCCTGCACGGCGTCCCCTTCTTCTGGACCATGCACCTCCTGCCGGAGATGCTCTTCGTCGCCGGCCTTCTCCTGATTCTCTTCTTCGTGATAGACACGATCCAGTTCCGGCGGGACGAGGATTTCCAGGAGGCGCTTCAGAGGTCCGAGACGGGGGGCATCCGGATCGAGGGGCTCCAAAACCTCCTCTTCCTCGGCGGAGTCATGGGGGCCGTGCTGATTTCCGGCATCTGGAAGGCGGGGCACATTTCGATCCACGGCGTTCACGTCCCCTATCAGAACATGTTCCGGGACGGCATGCTGATCGCCATGGGAGTCCTCTCTCTTTGGGCGACGAAGAAGGCGACCCGGGAGGCGAACGAGTTCTCCTGGTTCCCGATCAAGGAGGTGGCGTACCTCTTCGCGGGCATTTTCATGTGCATCATCCCGGCCCTCGCGATCTTGAAGGCGGGCTCCGAGGGGGCCCTCGCCTTCCTGATCCGCGCCGCCGAGAGCCCGGCCGATTACTTCTGGATCGCCGGCGGGCTGTCGAGCTTCCTCGACAACGCCCCCACGTACCTCACCTTTCTGAACACGATGCTCGGCAAGTTCTACGCCGGGATGCCGGAGATCGAGGCGATCCACGCACTCATCGCCGAACGGGCGATCTATCTGAAGGCGCTCTCCGTCGGCGCCGTGTTCATGGGGGCGAACACGTACATCGGCAACGCGCCGAACTTCATGGTCAAGTCGATCTCCGAGGAGGCGGGCGTCCCGATGCCGAGCTTCTTCGGGTACATGTTCAAATACTCCCTTCCGATTCTGATTCCCATCTTCGTCCTCGTGACGATCGTGTTTCTCTAGGAGAAGGAAGGTCTCAAAGGGGGAGAGATCATGGATCGCCGATTCCGGGTGCTGCTCGTTCACGGGCCCTACCCGCTCGTCCGCGGCTACATCGCCGGCTACCTGGCAGGCCGGAGCCTATCGGGCAAGGTCTACTACTGCGAAAAGGAGAAGATCGAGGTCGACCTCGGCGAAGACGAGGGGCTCCCGGAGAAGCTGGCCGAGTGGATCGGTTTCCGGCGGGACCAGAAAACCTCCCTCGCCGTGGAAGAGGGGATCCACGGACCGGTGATGGAGGCGCTGAAGAGCGCCCCTCCCGATCTCGGCATTTCGGTGGAGGCGTCGCGCGCCGTCGCGGTGGCCCGGTTCGGCGTCCGTTTCGAGACCTACTCCACCGAGGAAGGAGCCGAGATCCGGGAGCTCCTGGAGAACCCGCCGAAGGGAATCGTGCCGCTCGGCGATCTCCGGATCAATGAGAAGCACCACAAGGACGCCAAGGGCGTCGAGGGGTACGCGCCCGAACACGACTACGAGTTGAAGGGGAAAGGGACCTTCGCGGGATCCCTCGACAAGGTCGTCGAGTTCCGGCGGAGGGTGCTCGAAAACCCCCTCGTCCACTGCGAGTCGATCAAGCTCGAGCTCGAGTAGGCAGGCTCGAGGAGGCCGCGGCTCCCGGGGGTTTCCTGCTGCGGCCGGCGCTCGCGGGCTGCGACGGCGCCTCTCCGTCGTCGCTTTCGCGCCACGTTCCCCGACGGCCCGAACGCCGTGCCGTGGGGCGAGTGCGTGTTGCGACACTCACTCCCGGAAAGAGGCCGGCGGCACGGGGAATCGGCATCGGGAGGGGCCGGGGCATAGCCGGGGAGCTCAAGGAAGATCTGCGCACCGCAGATTGCGCGCGCCCGGAGAATGGGAGGGTACTCTCCCGCAGCACGACGAGCGTCCCAGTCTGCCCCGATCCCCTTCCCTCCTCCGATCCCCCGCCCCGCCGGAAGGAGAGGAAGCGGAGGGAGCAGGCGGGCTTGTCAGCCCCGAATTTCCCACAGCTGTTCCAGGGTGCGGAAGAGGGGACCAAGGAGGACAGAACTTCGTTACAATGGAAGGGACGGAGGTCCGTTCCATGAAGATCGCTCTTGGCTTCGTCCTTCTTCTGTTCTTTCTCCTTCTCACGGTCGTCCTCTACTGGTGGTCCCTCGTTCGGATCGCCGACTCCCGTTTCGATGAAGCGATGAAGACCGCCGCCGGCGTTCGTTCCGCGGGCGCTTCGATCGGGGAGGCGGAGGAGGGGATCGTGCCGGTTTCGATCGAGGGAGCGGACGGCGAACGAGGCGAGGGATTGATCCGGTTTCCCGCGGACGGAACGGAGGCGGGTGTCGGGGTTCTCCTCATCGGGGGGATCGGGACGGGGGCGAACGCGGCACGGCTGGCGCCGCCGCGATCCGGCATGGTGGTGCTCGCCCTCGAGTATCCGCTGAAGGCGAAGCTGCCCCGCGGAAGCATCCTCGCGAAGGTAGGTGGACTCGGCGCGATCGTCGAAGGCGTCGGGGAGAGCCTTGTCGCCTTCGCCCTCGGACGGCGCTTCCTCGAAGAGTGTCTCGGCGCGGAGAAGATCGTGGTCGTCGGCGTCAGTCTCGGCGTCCCCTTCGCCGCCGCCCTCGCATCGATGAGCGAAAAGCCGGACGCCGCCGCCCTTCTCTACGGAGGCGGCGACGTCGGACCGGTGATCGCCCGCGCTCTTCCCGGAAGACCCGATTTCTTGAAGGCGATCGTGGGCCGGATGCTCGGCCGCGTGGTCGCCCGGTTCGATCCGGTCCGGCTCGTGCCCGAGATCGCCCCCTGCCCGCTCCTCCTCGTCAACGCCGAACGGGACCCCCGGATCCCGGCCGAGTCGGTCCGGGTCCTCCACGAGGTTGCCCGGGAGCCGAAGAAGATCGTCCTCCTCGAAGGGGGTCACGTTCTCCCGGAAAAGGAAGAACTCCTCCGGACCCTGGTCGGCGAAGTTTTTCTCTGGCTTGAAGAACTCGAATTATTGCAAGAGGATACGGGCACTCAGCCCGGGGGGCCGTCGAAAACCCCGGAATAGGGGGTTGCGCCGATCCGGGCGAGATCCTATAATTTTCTCCGAACGAAAAGTCCTGTTCGGTGCCGCTATCGTCTAGGGGTTAGGACGCCTGGTTCTCAGCCAGGTAACCGGGGTTCGAATCCCCGTAGCGGTACCATTTTTTCGAAGCAGTCGGCCTTTGGTCGGCGGCTTTCTTGCATCGCCCCTCCAGCCTGTGCCGGCGTCCCGCCGGCCGGGCCCGCTCCGGTGACCACACAAACCGCCATGACGGTAAAGAGCGGTGTGGTCAATGAGCGTTTCAAAGGAAGCGCCTTCCGAATGGGGAATCCTGTTCCGGAAACCGATCGGCCGATCTCGACGAACTCAGCGATATGCCATGATCGATCTCGATGGGAGCAGAGACCGGTGGGCGGGCCTCTCGAGGCGCCGGAGGAATTGCCGCCGCCGGGACCCCGATCCTATTCTGCATGGGGGATCAACCGAGACGCGGCCTCCAGATCCGCTTTGGCGCCCAATTCACGGAATGTCTTGCGGGCCGCCCCGATCTGCAGTTTCGCGTCCTCGTCATTCCCTTCACCAAGATACGCTTTGGCCAGATGAACTCGGGTCACCGCCGCATAGAAGGGAAAACTCAGTTCACCAAAGATGGACAAGGCCTCGCGGAGTATTGGAGCGGCGGCGCCATAGTTCTTGCCTGCAAGCTCCAAAGCGCCGAGTCCCATGAGTGCGTGGGCCTCGAAGTATCTGCAGCCGAAACTCTTCGAGATATCACCAAGCTCGGTAACGGCATCCGCCGCACGGTCGAGTTCACCATTGGCCAAGGAGACGGTGATGTTCGCCGTAAGCAACTTCGCCCGGCGAAGACGGTCTTCGGTGTGCTCGCCGAGCGCGCGATCCAAGATGGTCTTGGCCGCCCCGCCCTTTCCCTGGGCGAGCCGCAACAAGGGCAGCCCGGGAACCGGATCGTGGCCGAATTCGTGTGCGCGCTCGAAGGCATCCTCCGCTTCCCGATAATTCCCCCTTTGGAGAGCGAGTTCCCCGAGTTCGTTGAAAGCCTCGCCCGCGTGGCCCTCGATTCCGCTATTCTCGAAATCTCGGCAGGCCCTCCGGGCGGCCTGCTCCGCCTTGTCCCATAGCCCGAGGTGACGCATCGTTTCCGCGCTGTGTATCCGACAGACACCGCGATAGCCGGGAGCCGACTGGGGCTCACACCAACGCCATGCCGCTTCGCTCCACTCCCGGACGCTCTCGAAGTCGGCCAGCGAGCGGCACACCGTCATCGTGCGGCAGTAAAGATTGCCCAAAGTGGTCGGGTCCACCTCTCCGCTCACGGCGGAAGCCATGGCCTCGTTGATGAGAGCCCTCCCCTCTTCGACGTCACCCCGGGAGACGAGAATCCGTCCCTGATCGTGAAGCGCAACGGCCTGGAGGTCGAGGTCATGGAAGCGCGCCGCGAGTTCCCCGCACCTCCGATTCAGTTCGAAAGCGCCGGCGTGGTCGCCGCTTTCGAGCGCGGAGATCGCCCTTCGGCGAAGCAAGAGACCGTGTTCGATACAGTCGGGTACGTTCTGGAGGAGACGTTCCGCCCGTTTCTGCCACCCCCCGGCGATCGCCTCCGCGTTCTTCTCGATGTAGAGCGCGGCCAGTTCGAGCGCGATCCGCGCCGCTGCGGTGTTCATCTCCGCTTTCGCGTATTTCGCGTAGGCCCTTTCCCAGACCTGGACGCACTCTTCGAAATCGCCGAGCCAACTCGCGCACGTGCCGAGCATTTCCAGCTCGCCGGGAGACAGTTCTCGTCGCTCACGGATTGCATGAAGCGCTCCGTACGCGGTCTCCCAGTCTTCCCGTCCAATGGCCGCCGCGGCCTCGGGCGGGGCCACGATGAGGTCCGTCTCCCCAGCCGTTTCAAAAGCTCCGACCGCCTCTTGGAGGGCGCCCAAAAGCTCATCCGCACGCTGAAAGCGTTCCGCGGGTACCTTCCGAAGACAACGATCGATGATCCTGCGCAGTGCGTCCGGTATGGATGCATGCGGAGGGGGGTCTTCGTTGACTATGTTGTGCATGATCTCAGCGGGATACCTGCCGCAAAAGGGCCGGGCTCCGGTCAGGATCTCATAGAATATGATCCCCAGCGAGAAGATATCCGACCAGGCCCCGACGATCCCACCGCACACTTGCTCGGGAGACACGTAAGCGGCCGTGCCGAGGATGCTTCCCATCTTCGTCATCTGCAGGTCATCGGGAATCGTCTCTTCGAGGTCCGTTCGCTCGGGAACCCAAAGCTTCGCGAGTCCGAAATCGAGAATCTTCGGTCGTCGCTCCTCATCCATCATGATGTTGGCCGGCTTTAGGTCGCGGTGAGTGATGCCTTGCTTGTGTGCGCAGCCCACCGCTTTGGCGAGGGGGAGAGCGATTTCGAAGAAACGACCCGGAAGAAGACCACCCTCGGGAATGATCTCTGAAAGGGTCGGTCCTTCCACCAACTCCATCGTGATGAAGTGGAGTCCCTCGACCTCCTCGACGGAGTAGATCGTGACGATGTTCGGGTGCTTGAAGGCGGCAATGGCTTTGGCTTCACGTCTGAATCGTTGCAGAAGTTCCGGGTCCAGGGCAGAGCTGGCGGGGAGGACCTTGACGGCCACCTCTCGCCCGAGCTTCGTATCGAGGGCACGGTACACCTCACCCATGCCGCCGGCCCCGATCTTCTCGAGGATTCGGTAGTGGGCGATGGTTTTCCCGATCATCATGGTCCTCTCGCCAGATTCCTGGCGGAACATCGAGGGGACCACGAGTGTAGTTCATACCGATCTCATTGTGAAGGGTCGCCGACATCGCAGGGAGGCGTCCCTACCAATAGGATGAAGCGCGTTGAGTTCTTTGGGGTTGCGCAAGGCGATCATACAGGACGATTTCGGAAGCAGAGAGCTCCATCGCATGTCTATCGGCAGGACCGATTCCATACCGGCCGGGAAGAGCCGGTTCAGGCCTTCTCCGGGGCCTTCGGAAGAACCCTCTTCCGGATGTTGCCGGATCGCGAAGAACCTCATGAGATCGGGCATGATCACCGATAAGTAGGCTGATTCCCCGACCGACCGGGGGGATGTGACTCTCGACCAGGGTTCTTCCCGTTGCACCGGGTGACAACTCGCCACGACTCGGCCGGAAAGGCATCGAGATGCCGGGGATTCGACTGAGACCATCTCTCGGTTTGAAGGCCGAGACCGCGCTCGCCCTTGCGATCCTGTTTCTCTGCGTTCTTCCGGCAGGGCGTAGCTTCGCCGATGCGGAGCCGCCCACGGAATCGGAGATCAAGGGCGCGTACCTTCTGAACTTCAGCCGTCTGGTCACCTGGCCCGACGGCACCTACCTTTCGGAAGACGACCCCACCGTCGTCGGCATCCTCGGGGACGACCCGCTGCTGGAGGTCCTCGAGGACGCGCTCGAGACCCACCAGCCCCAATCACGCCGTATCGTCGCGATCCGAATCGACTCACTGGACCAGATCGCACAGTGTCACGTGCTGTTCGCGTCGCGATCGACGGACGAGAAGCGGGGACACAAGACGAGAAGCGGGGACACAATACCGAACTCGAGTTCGGTATTGTGTCCCTCGAATAGCAAATTCGGTATTGTGTCCCCCGGAGTGTTCTCCCCCGGAGTGTTCCGCCCTCGGCCGGGGACGTCGCGAGGGGGCCATGAAGGTGTGGTGTCGGCATAACCACATGATTATGAAAGAGTTCGTGCTTGAATTAAGGGCCGTCGGCCCGGACGCCTCCCCCTTCATGGTTGTGATGCGCCGGGGGAGTGGGTATCTTGTTGTGGAGTTCGACCCGGGGCCGCGGCTTCGATCCCTTCGAGGCGGCGGGCACGCGATTCAAAGGGCCATAAACGGGATTGACCGCAGTCATGCCGCTCGAAGCGATTCTGGTCATGTCGATCCTCGCCGGCGCGGTCGCCCTATTCGTTACGGAAAAGTACCCGATCGACTTCGTCGCCCTGCTCGTGCTGGGAGTGCTTCTCGCGCTCCGGCTGGTCACCCCGGAGGAGGGGATCTCCGGCTTCAGCAACCCGGCGACCGTGACGGTGGCGGCGATGTTCATACTGAGCGCCGGACTTCAGAAGACCGGTGCCACGGCCGCCATCGGGCAGCTGATGGTGCGCTTCGGGCGCAACTACTTCGCCGCGCTCGTGGTCATCATGGGTTCGATCACCGTCATCTCGGCCTTCATCAACAACACGGCGGCGGTCGCCGTGTTCATCCCCCTGGTGATGATCGTCGCGAACCGCCGCAAGATCGCCGCCTCGAGGCTGCTCATCCCGCTCTCCTACGCCTCGCAGTTCGGCGGCGTCTGTACGCTCATCGGCACGTCCACGAACCTGCTGGTGAGCGCGATTTCCGAACAGGCCGGCTACGGGGCGTTCTCCATGTTCGAGTTCAGCCGGATGGGACTCATCCTCTTCGTCGGGGGCGTGCTCTTCTTCCTGCTCCTGGGACGCTGGCTGCTCCCCGAGCGTCAGGCGCAGGAACTCGCCGTCGCCTATCAGCTGGGGGAGTACATCACCGAGCTCCGGATCGGCGAGAAGTCGCCGCTGATCGGCAAGTCCGTGATGGAAAGCCGGCTCGGCGAGACCCACGACGTCACGATCCTGCGCCTCCTGCACGTCAAGAAGGCGGTGTGGGCCCCCCTCCGCCAGGCGCTCATGGGGGGCGACGTGCTGCTCGTCCGCGGCAAGATCGGCGAGCTGATGCGCCTTCGGGAATCGGCGAAACTGGAACTCAACGTCGATTTCAAGCTGCGCGACGAGACCCTCCAGACCGAGGACATGCGCCTCGTCCAGGCACTGGTCGCGCCGGGATCGACCCTCATCGGCCACGACCTCAAGGAGCTCGACTTCCGCAATCGCTACAAGGCGCTGGTCCTGGCGATCCAGCGGCGGGGAGAACCGATTCGGGACAAGCTCAACTCGGTCGAGCTCGGCCTCGGAGACGCCCTGCTGATCCAGGCGCACGAGGAGCAGATCAAGGCGCTCCGGCGCGACGGGGACTTCATCGTCCTCGACGAGGTGCCGGGGGTGGGGTTGCGGCACAAGGCACCCTTGGTATTCGGGATCCTCGCCGCCGTCGTCGGGCTCGCGGCGCTCGACATCCTCCCCATCCTGGTCACGGCGCTCCTCGGCTGCCTGGCGATGGTGCTGACCCGTTGCCTGCGATTGGAGGAAGCCTATCGCGCCATCAACTGGCAGGTGATCTTCCTGCTCGCCGGCATCCTGCCGCTCGGCATCGCCATGCAGACGAGCGGCGCGGCCGGGCTCATCGCGGAAAAGGCCGTGGGAGTCGTCGGGTCGATGGGCCCGGTCGCCGTGCTTGCCGTCGTCTACCTGATGACGTCGGTGATGACCGATACGATGAGCAACAATGCGGCGGCGGTGCTGCTCGCGCCGATCGCCATCTCGACGGCGGAGCAGATCGGCGTCGACCCGCGGCCGCTCCTGATGGCGATCACCTTCGCCGCCTCGACCGGCTTCTCGACGCCCGTCGGATACCAGACGAACACGATGATCTACAACCCCGGCGGTTACAAGTACACCGATTTCCTGCGCACGGGCGTTCCGCTCAGCATCTTGTTCTGGATTCTTTCCGTCACCTTCATTCCGCGCTTCTGGAGTTTCTGAGATCCCGATCCCGGAGATGGGGCGGGAACGGGAGGACGCACCGCCGTTCGGGCACCCGCGAGCCGTTCCCCTTGATCGGATCGGTTTCGGCCGGCAGGAGACGGGGGGTGGGGTGTCCCTCCACGGCCCACCGAAGAAGATCGGGCGACGCGAGTGATTGCCGTGCAACGAGTAACGCGCATGCAGGCCCGCCGCCCCATGGATCGGCGGCCCTTCCGGATCCGGAACAGCCCCGGGGGGGGGGCGGCCCGGCTTGCCGGACAGCCGGCGAGTCATTACTTTAAGAGGAACGCGGCCCCCGGCTCCGGCCGCGCGGACACGAAACCCGAAACAATCGGAGGTAAGTTCCATGGCCTTGATCGCCGCAGGAGCGACGGCGCCTGATTTCGAGCTCGACAGCCACATCGACAAGAAAATGTCGCTGGCGGCCTACCGCGGCTCGAAGAACGTGCTGCTCGTCTCCTATCCGCTCGATTTCACGCCCACTTGAAGCATCGAGATCCCGGGTCTGAACGCGCTCCTCGAGCAGTTCGACGCGGCGAACACCCAGGTTCTGGGTATGAGCGTGGATTCGAAGTTCTGCCACAAAGCGTGGGCGGCCGGATTCAGCGGGATCCGGTACCCCCTCATGTCCGATTTCCACCCGAAAGGCGAGGTCGCCAAGAAGTACGGTCTCTGGCTCGACGGCCCCGGCATCTCCGACCGCGCGACCGTTCTGATCGGCAAAGACGGCAAGGTGCTCTGGTCGGAATCGGTGGGCCCCGGCGGCGCCCGCGTGCCGGCGGAACTGCTCGCGAAGGTCAAGGAACTGGTCTAGAGGCGATGCCCTCTGCCGATAAGGCGGACGAGCGGAGCCGACAAAGTGAGCCCTCCGGCGATCCGGCCGGAGGGCTTTTCATTGCGTGGCGCCCGGCTTCCACTGCCATCTCTTCACGATCCGGCACATCACGACGAGGCGGCCGCTCGTCGGCTGGTAGAGGAAGGTCGGGCCGTCGCCGTAGACGTACGGAATGGCCTCGATGATCCCATGCAGCGAAGTACCCGGCGGTTCGGAGAGGAGGGAACCGGCGAGGTCGTCGGGGGTCAGATCGGCGGGGTTGACTCCGATGAGCCGCTCTCCGGCCGTGTGGAAGCGGAAGACGATCACGGGGTCCCCCGGCGGGGAGGAACCGAGGGCCAAGGTGTTCGGCTCCCCGGGGAGGAGCCAGAAGCGCTCATCCCCCTCGCTCTTCACGAGGGCGCCCGGAGGGAACCGCTCTTCGGCGATGGCAAAGGCCCGTTCCCGGGCTTCCCGGGCGCAGATGGAGCACGAGTCGGCCTCGCTCTCCGCGAGGAGTTCGGCGATCGAACCGTCGATCGATTCCGCCCCGAGCGTCGGCGCTCCCGATGTTTCCCTTTCCGGAGGAGGGAGACCGCCGGCCGGCCCCGGTACCCCCTCGTGCGGGACGGAGGCGCAGGCGGGAAGGAGGAGAAGGAGAACGACAATCCACAGTTTTGTGGTCATGAATTCTCTCGGCTAGAAGAACGCGTTCAAGCGAATCGATGATTCGATTTCCGTCTCTTCCCGCTCGATGCGGGCCCCGACCTCCGCCGTGAGACTCCGGTCGGCGCTGATCTCGAAATTCTGCCCGAGCCCGGCCCGGAAGAGATTGTCCCGGTCTCCGAGCCCATGATAGACGTCCCGGGCGAAGAGATGGAGTTTCCATCGCCCCGTCAGGTTCCTGAGGATTCCCGTCGACGCGCCCGCCCCGGCCGAATGGCCCCCATCCAAGGCCCCGCCCACGTGGAGATCGGTCTCGATCATCAGATACCAGAGGCCGAGGATGTCGCTCTCGTAGGCCCGCCCGAAGCCGGGGTTCAGTCCGTAGACCATGGACCTCCTCCCGTCCTCCATGGTTCTCCGGAAGAACCCGGTCCCGATCTTCCACGACGTGTGCGCGAAGAAGCGGTCCCGGGGGGCGAGGGAGAGGATGTCGATCAGGTTGAGGGACTCCATCTCGAGCCGGTCGTCCCCCGAGTGGTACCGGAGGGCGAATTCGAAGAAGACGATCTGGGATCCTCTCTTGTAGCCGCCGTCGTTGTCGAGAAGAACATGATATGCCGGCCGGAGCCGGAGTTCCTGGAACGGCCGGTCCTCGGTAACGCCGTATCCGACGCTCACCCGGTTCGAGTGGTGCCCCTCGTCCGGCCGCGCCGGAGGGGGAATCGCGTACCGCTCCTCCCCGGCCCCGCCGAGATCGCTTCGGGCCTTCAAGGTCTTCATGAAGCGATCGATGTAGGCATCCTTCGCCAGTTTCCCTCCCATGTACTCGTACTGAAGATACTCGGAGGCCAGGTCGCACACGAGGATCTTCTCTTCTTTGGGCATGTCCGCCTCGGCGATCTTCTCCGGCTCCAAATCCCCCCGGGCGACGGCGAGGGCGTCGTCGATCCCCCTCTCCGGCAGAAGGGAAGCGATATGCTTGATCTTCGTCGACTTCGACGGCCGGTAGACCACGTCCCGTACGAGGCCGCTCTTTTTTATCTCCCGGATCGTGTCGAGAGGGATCACCCACCAGGCGCACCTGTCGGTCAGACCGAGGCCGGGCCGGGCGGCGTCCAGCAGGAAGAGCAGATCGTAGGAGCAGTTCTCGTTGAAGAAGAAGTAGTCCGAGTAGACGTCCTCCAGTTCGTAGATGTGCAGCAGGAGCCGCCGGATCTCGCCGTCGTCGAGGTCGAGGGGGTACTCCCAGATGTCCCGGTCGTTGACGTCCCGGTACTCCTGCAGCTTCGCGTAGTAGGGGAGGATCGAAAAATAGCCCTTGTAGAGGCCGAAGAGTCCCTTCGCGATGTAGTAAGGCCCGAAGGTCTCGTCGGTCACCGCCGAGTAGTTGATCGCGTACGAGAGGAGCTCGCTGTCGTAAGCGGTGTCGACGGTCAGGAGCGTGTGCCCGTACATGGAAGCCGGGCTGTTCATGTGGGACGTCGGGAAGATCAAGGTGATCGACTCGGGCCGGATCCGGTCCATCAGCTCCTCGAAGGGGCCGCAGACGGGAACCGGGAGCCGGGACTCGTCGATCTCGAGCTTCTCCTTCAGCCAGTCGAAGCGGGCCGCGAAGCGGCAGACCGGGTGCTTCCCCTCCTCGGGGGGAGGGAGGAAGAAGGAGCGGATCGTCGCCTCCAGCTCGGCCTCGGGGTCGTGCTTCCCCTTCGGGGAGGCGAAGAACTTCGGGTCGTCCACGAGGCTTCCCGGCCCGAAGAGGCCCTGCTTGCAGTGGAGGAGGGTCCGCCAGTACGGGTCTTCGTGGAGCTTCGCGGCCCGGGCGAGATCGACCAGTTCCCGGACGTAGGTCGCTTCCGGGGCGGGGAGGCCGGAAGCGCCCGCCCCCGGCGGGTGGACGAGAAGAAAAAGCAAAGGGAGCGCGCCGACCAGTAGAACCGTCCGCGCACTCCCCTGTCCAAGACTCAATCGAAAAACCCTTAGCTCGCCGACAGCACCGTCTCGATGTTGTTCAGCACATCGATGTGGGTCACGTTCTCGCTCGTGTAGATGTTGGAGAAGTTCGCCTGCAGCCGGCCGTACAGAGCGGGCCGCTGCTCCACCGGAACGTCGAGAAGCACCGCCAGGGTGGTCAGGTACTCCCCGTTCCCCTTGGAGATATCCATGGCCAGATTGTCCATGTTGTCGCCGACGAACTTGTTCAGCCGCTCGAAAGCCACGAAGGACGGGGCGGGCTTGCACTCGAGAGTTCCCGACGTGATCCCGAAGGTCTGGTTCCCGAAGGAGCCGTTGAAGGTCGCCGCGCAGATCTGGGAGAGCAGCCCTTCCTTCCCCTCGAAGATCATGGTCCCGATTCCACAGCCCGTGTTCGACCGGTCGGCGAAGGCCGTGCCGGCGAGGACCAAGGAGCAACAAAGCACGATCGCCAGAGCACCGATTCTTCTCATAGACCGTTCCTCTCTACTCTTCAGGTTACGCGCCGGATGCCGGCCGGGTTCGGCCGCACCCTCCCAACGTCCGTTTACGGAGCCACAGCCTCAAACGAATACCACCTTTTCGGCGGCGGAACAAGAGGTTTGGGCGATTCCTCGCCGGGGCGGCGGACTTTCCGGGCGGCGAAGCGCCGCTAGGCGCTGAAGTTTCCGACGACCAACAGGTTACGCCGGTTCGGCCGATCAGGGATGATGGAGTTCCCCGGAGATGTGGGAGGCTCCGAGGGTCTTCGGTGAGGAGGAAGACCGTGAAACCGAAACTCATGGCCTCTAGGCGGGCCCGGTCTCTCCCGCGACGGCCCGGAGGTAGGCGTCCACCACATCCCCCGACGGCCCGGAGGCCCGGATGCGTCCTCCGTCGAGCCAGATCGCCCGCTCGCAGAATCTCCGCACCCCTTCGAGGTCGTGGCTGACCATGAGAATCGTCCTGCCCGAGGCCCGGAAAGACTCGAGCCGCTCGTAGCACCGGTGGCGGAACGACTCGTCCCCCACGGCGAGGACTTCGTCCAGGAGGATGATGTCCGGCTCCACGCCCATGGAGACGGCGAACGCGAGCCGGGCCTGCATTCCGGAGGAGTAGTACTTCACCGGCGTGTCGATGAAGCCTCCGATGTCCGCGAATTCGAAGATCTCGGGGAGCACCGACTGCAGTTCCTTGGGCCGGAGCCCCATGATCGCGCCGCTCAGGGCCGCATTTTCCGCGCCGGTCAGTTCGGGATGGAAGCCGACGCCCAGTTCCATCACCGCGGCGAGGCGCCCCCGGATCTCGATCGACCCTTCCGTCGGCTTGTAAATCCCGGCGATGAGACGGAGGAGCGTGCTCTTCCCCGATCCGTTCGGGCCGACGAGGGCGACCACCTCGCCTCTCTTCACTTGCAGGTCCACTTTGCCGAGAACGAATTCCGGCCCCTTCACGTGGGTCGGCCGCCCCTTCAGGGCGCGGATGAACCACTCCCGCATGGTCGTCGTCCTGTGGCTGTAATAGTGATAGCGCTTCAACACCCCCCGGCATTCCAGGATCGACGGCGCCGAGGCATTACGAGAGTTCATTGCACACATCCTCGTAACGCAAGAACACGCGATATCCGAGGGTGAAGATCACGATCCCCGCGGCGAGCGTTCCGGCCAGTAGCGCCATGGACGGGAAGCGGCCCTCGTAGAGCGCCTGATGGAACAGAGTGACCAGTCCGGCGAAGGGGTTGAGAAAGTAGAACGGCTGGAACCGCGCCGGAACCATCGAGGCGGGGTAGAAGATCGGCGTGAGATAGAAGAGGGACGTGACCAGAAGTGGGAGCGTGTGCTGCACGTCCCTGTACAGGATCGAGGCCGTGGCGACGGGGAGCATGATCCCGACGGCGATCAGGAACTGGATCATCACGAGGAGGGGGAGAAGAGCGAAGCTCCCCGGCACCGATCGGTGGTGGGCGACGGCGAGAACGATCAGGATCAGCGCGATCTCCGCCGTGAACTCCACGAGCCGGGATACCGCGGCTCCGAAGAGGAGGATCTCCTTCGGAAACGCCACGCTCCGGGTCAGCCGCCCGTGTTCCTGGAGGATGAAGGAGCCGGCGAGGATGATGTGCTGCACCGTGTTCCAGACGAAGTAGCCGGAGAGGACGAACGCCCAGTAGTGCTCGATCCGGATGCGAATGACGATCCGGAAGACGGCGACGAGGATGGCCGCCATGAGAAGGGGGTTCAGAAAGGTCCAGACGAACCCGAGGGACGATCTCTGGTATTTGACCTTGAGGTCCCGGACCACGAGGCTCCGGAGCAGATAACGGTGGCGCCACACTTCCTCGAACCGGTTCCGGGGCGGACGGAGGAATTCGGCGCCCCGTCTCTCACCGTTCATCGCGGCCCCCCTCCCCGGAGGCCCGCCGCCGCCGCCCGAGCCATCGAATCCCGCCGATCATCATCCCGAAACCGTAAGCGATACGGGCCGCGAGAACCAACGGAAAGAGCAGGAGAGGTTCGTACACCCCGACCCGCAGCCAGCAGAAGACCACGTAGACGGTGGACGGAATCGCCAGGGGGAGGCTCATCACGACGGCGACCCAGGGACGACCGTAGAGGTGGGAGAAACGGACCGTGCCCCGTCCGGCCTTCGCCTCGACGGCGCTGAACCCCCACCGGTAGTTCCGCCGGAGCAGATTGACGAGACCGGGGCGGTCGTGGTGATAGACCTTCGCCGACGGCTCGAAGAGGATCGCGCCCCCCCTCGCCCGAAGCTCCTCCTGCCAGTGGAGTTCCTCGTGGGCGTAAGAGGCGGGGCCCTCCGCGAGGAAACGGGAGGTTTCCGCGAATGCTTCCTTCCGGACGCTCAGATTGCACGGGGTGTGGTGGCCGACGATTCCCCTCTTCCGCCTCGGATGCATGTGGTAGGTCCCGCAGTAGTGATCGCACCGCGCGAAGAGGGGGAGGCCGGGGGGGAGCGCGAGGGAACCTCCCACCGCGTCGATTCCCCGGCGGTAGCCGCCGAGAAGGGCCGCGAGCCAACCCGGGACGGGAAGGCAGTCGGCGTCCAGGAAGACCAGGATACTTCCGGTCGCCGCGGCCGCTCCCCGGTTGCGGGCCGCCGCCGGATTCCCGCCGCCGGCCTCTCCCGGGCCGAGGACCCGCGCGCCCGCCGCCCGCGCCTCCCCCTCGGTCCCGTCCGTGGAACCGTCGTCGACCACGATCACTTCCACTTCCGTTTCGTTCGTCGCCTGGCCGAGCACGGTGCGGACGACCGAGCCGATACGGCCCCCCTCGTTCCGGGCGGGGATCACCACCGAGACCCGATCGCGGCCGGCCTCCCTATCCTCGGCCATGAACGCCCTTCCCCGCGCCGAGGGCCTCGTATCGCCTCGCCAGGAAATCCAAGAAGGAGATCTCCTGAAGTTGCTCCCGGGCAAGGGATCGGGCGGCGGCGCCCAAGCGGGCCGCCTCATCGCCGTCCCGGAGGAGGCGGACGATTCCCCCCGAGAGGGAATCCGCGTCGGGGCGGACGAGAATCGCGCACTTCTCGTCGAGCAGCTTCCGGTGGCTTCCGTTGTCGGTGGCGACGATCGGACGTCCGGCCGCCATGTAGTCGTAGACCTTCAGAGGAAGGTTGTTCCCGTAGGCGCGGGGAGAGACGACCACGTCGGCGAGGGCGTAGAACGTGCTCATCTCCTCCCTCGGGCGGCGCGGGAGGACCAGGAGGGTTCCCTCTTCGATCATGCGGTCCGCATCCCGCCAGGGGGCTCCGTTCTTCTTCCCGTCGGCCCCCACCAAGACGAAAACCGTCTCCGGCACTTCCCGGAGCACCCGGGGGACCGCGTCGAGGAGTGTCGGAAGCCCCTGATAGGGCGCGAAAGATCCGCTGTACATCACGACCCTCTTCCCATTCCCGATTCCGAGCCTTTCGCGGAGCCTCGCCACCTCTTCGATCGACGCGTCCCCCGGCCAGACGCTCGAAAAGCGCCACTCGGAGACGGCGGCCGACGGCGCCCGGGCTCGAACGTGGGCTTGTAGGCCGGTGCTGCAGACGACCATGTCGACCTGGGAGAGAAGCCACCGCTCGCAGGCGAAGAGCGCCTTCCGCACGGGACGGAGCCGGCAGACGGCGTACCGGGTCAACTGTTCGGGGAGGGAAGACTGCATGTCGTAGAGGACGGGAACCCCCCGGGGCCCCGCGATCCAGGCGGCGAGAAACGCCCCCTCCTCCACGGCGTGAACGAGGATGTACGGCCTCTCCCGGAGGCGGCGACGGAGGGACGAGGCGAGCACCAGATCGAGCAGGATTTTGCGGAATGAGAATCCGATCGGCACGCTCCGGATCCCGAACGGATTCGGGATGCGAAGAATCCGGAGCCCGGGGAGTTCGATGTCGGCCCCGCAGGGAAATGTCAGGAGGTCGACCTCGTAGCCGAGATCGCTGAGACCCTTCAGCACCTGGCGGATCGCGATCGGCGTCCCCCGGTCCTCGTAGAACGGCTCGGGCGCGACGAGAAGGACGGGCCCTCTCGCCGGAACGGAGGCACCCGAATCCGAACCCGTCCCGCCGCCCTGATATGGAGAGACCAATGCCGATCCCCTTCCCCATGCCCGCAATGAGGGGTTGTCGATCCCATCCGGCTCCCGGCCGAGGGGGCGCGCGCGACGATCCCCGCCCGCCGGGGCGCCTCTATGAATAGAAGCCCCTCTATCACAAAGCTTCGGCGGTTCTCAAAGAACCGTTATTTCTTTTGTTCTTTCGGGTACGGGCAGTGAAGAGAGCGAGGGGGGCGGGGGGGATCTACCCTTTCCAGAGGGTGGCAAGCGCCTCTTCGTACCTCCGGACGGACCCTTCAATCTCCAACATCGGCAACCAGTTACCGGCGTTTTCCACGAATCGCCGGCCGAGCGCCGGGTCTTCGAGGAGGAGCTCGATCCCCTCGGCCAGGGCGCGGGCGTTCGCCGGAGGGACGAGCAGGCCGCACGCGCCATCCCGGAGATACTCCCGGACCCCCGGAGAACAATCGGCGGCGATCACCGGCTTTCCGAGGGCGAACGCCTCGCCGATCACGTTGGGAAACGCCTCGGTCAACGAAGGGAGAATGAAGAGATCCGCACGGGCCATGTATTTCCAAGGGTTCTCCCGCGCGCCGATCAGGAAGACCCGGTCTTCGAGCCCCCCCGTTCGGATCCGCTCCTCCAGTGCGGGACGTTCGGTTCCCTCTCCGACGATGATCAGCGTCACGGGACACCGGGGCGAGATCGACGCGACGGCGTCGACGAGGTAGTCGAGACCCTTCAATTCGACGAGGCGCCCGACGGAGACGAGGAGCCGGTGCCCCGGGGGGCCGTACGACTCGTCTCCCCAAGGTTCCTCCCCCGATCGCCGCACGCCGCCCACGTCGACCGGGTTGTACACGACCCGGATCTTCTCCGCCGGGACGGCGAACCGTTCGACGAGATCGGTCTTCACCCCTTCGGCCACGGCGATCACCAGGTCCGCCCTCCGGAGCGCGAAGCGGGCGAGCGCCTCGTGAAGCCGCCGGCTCGGAGGGAATGGATGGGCGTGACGAAGGTGCTGGCTCATCAGTTCGTGAACGTTGGCCGCGACCCGGAGGCGGGGCGCGAAAAAGATCTTCGCGAAGACCGCCACGCGCGTGCTCTTCAGGAGAAAACTGGAGACGACCGGGC
The DNA here is from genome assembly GCA_043809585.1 of Candidatus Eiseniibacteriota bacterium. Taxonomy (GTDB): domain Bacteria; phylum Orphanbacterota; class Orphanbacteria; order Orphanbacterales; family Orphanbacteraceae; genus JBDROZ01. Next base: position 9,343 of record JBDROZ010000088.1, on the reverse strand, counting down.
ACCGCTGGCGACCCGCGGCCTTCCGGATCAGCCAGGCCTCGCGGATCCGGGCGAGCAGGGGGAAACGCTCCCACCGGCTCCAGAAGCGATCGCGCTTGGAGCGGGGCTCCGCCGGGAGCAGGAAGGAGAGGGGGATCCCCGGCGACGGGTGGTGGGGAGGGGCGATGAGACCCCGGTGGAGGAGCACTGACGGTGCGATGGCGCGGGCCCGGTTCACATAGGTGGCGAACACCCTCTCGGCCCCCCCGTATTCGAGGGTCGGAATCAGGAAGAGCACGCGCCGCGGCTCGAGGCCGTCTTCATCGAGCGCGCCGGGGGTGGAGGGGGGGTGCGCCGTCATTCCCGGACGACCTCCTCGAGAAGGGTCTCGTAGGTCGCCACGGCCCGGGGGAGGGCGAATCGCTCCGCCTGTTCGGCCCCTCCGGCCGCGAGGCGGCTTCGGAGGTCCCCGTCGGCCAACAGATCGTCGAGCCCGGAGGCGAGGGCCGGGGCGTCCTCCGGAGGAACGAGCACGCCGTAACGCCCCTCCCCGAGATACTCCCCGATGCCGGGCGAGCAGTCGGCGGCGATCACGGGGAGGCCGAGGGCGAGGGCCTCTCCGATCACGTTCGGTGACCCCTCGACCCGCGAGGAGAGGACGAGGCAGTCCGCGAGCCTCATGTATTTCCACGGATTCTTCCGGAACCCGAGAAGGGCGACCCGCTCTTCCAGACGGAGTTCCCGGACCAATCCCTCGAGATTCTCCCGTTCTTCCCCGTCGCCGACGATCCAGAGCCTCGCGCCGGCACTCTTCCGGAGTCCGGCGAACGCCCGGAGGAGCAGGTCGAAGCCCTTGAGCCGAACCAGCCGTCCCGCGGCGACGACGAGGGGCTTCTCCGGCGTGGAAACCCACGGGTGGTCGACCGGCTCGAGGGAGAGGCGCCGGATCCGGTCGAGATCGATCGGATTGTGAACGACCAGGATCTTGCTCTCGGGGACGCCGAAGCTCTCCACCAGATCCCGCCGGATGCCCTCCGACACGGCGACGACGCGGTCCGCCTTCGGGTAGAAGCGGCGGATCAGGAATCCGATGAGGAAACGCTCCCGAGGGGGTTCCCCCTCGAGGATCCGGCTCTTCACGCTGTGCACGTTGACGACCACTTTCAGCCGGCGATGGAAGAACACCTTCGCGAAGAGGGCGATCCCGTTCGTGAAGGGGAGGAATCCGGAGACGATCGGGCATTCCGTCTCCCTTGCGAGCGCGGCCACGCGCCGGGCCTGACCGAGCAGGAAGAGGAAATGGAAAGGAAGATGGAGCCTCGGGAGGCCCCCAAACCGTCGCCTCCTCCCTCCCGGGTTGAAAACCGGAGGACGGAGCGCCGTCCTCGCGCGGCGGACCAAAGCGTTCCACCGCCGCTCCCTTTCCTGGAGAAACCGGGTTGTCCCCTCTCCCAGGCGACGTTCGACGAAGGTGGCGAGCCGTCGGCGCAGCGGGCCCCGCCGACGGCGGTAGTTCCGCTCATCGGCGGCGGCGATAGGCGCCGGCCGTTGAATCTCGTGAAGGCGTATCCTCGGGCAGAGTTCCTCCAGGGGTATCCCCGGGCAGAGTTCCTCCAGCAGCGCCCCGCGGCGGAACTGCACCGCGAGGACGGGCCGGAAACGGGTGAGGCCGTTCACGTAGTGCAGGCAGACCCGCTCCGCCCCCCCCGCCTCGAGGGTCGGGATCAGGAAGAGAACCCCCGGCCGCCGATCACTCTCCGAAGCGGACGACGAGCGTTCCGGCGCGGGAGTACTCGGGGAGGTCGAGCCGCCAAGGCCCTGATCTGTCGGAGAGAGGAAGGTCATGATCGTCGAATGTCGCCCCGCGGACCGGGCGGCGCGTTTCGAGGACGATCGTTCGCTCATCCCCTTTCGGCGCCCCGAGGGTGAACCGCAAGGCGTTCTCCTCCTTTTCATATCCGAGGATCGGCACGGTGCATCGAAGAAAGGAGAGGCCGAGATCGGGCGTCTCCTCGAGGACGACCCGGCGGTCCGACGAGGCGGTCCCGTGAAGGGTTTCCTCCCCGTCCCATGTCTGCTCGTCGGCGTTCATGAGGACGAAGGGACCGTCCACGTGGAAGGAGAAGCGGGCCTTCGCCTTCGTCTTCACGTCGACGACGATCCGGTTCCCCTCCCGTCGAATCGAGGGTGTTCTCTTGGACGCGTAGACGAGGCGGGGCCCCGGCAAGGGCTCTTCGCCGAACGTCACTTCGATCGTGTTCGGACCGGGCCCGAGATCGGGCAGGATGACCCGGTCGTCCCGGAACGCCGGAAGCTCTTCGCCGTTTAGAAGGACCGACCGGACCGGCGTCGGGCGGTCTTCGATCCGGACCGCCATCCCCCCGACGTACCGGCCCAGGGAATCGGACGGGGCGCCTCTGAGATCGAGGTCGATCACGAGACGGTTCCCCTCGACCTTCCAGGAGAGATCCCACTGGGCCAGGGCGCGGAGTTTCTGGCCGAGATCGACCGCGTCGGGAGAGTAGACGGGATAGGCGGCGAACTTCGCCCGAAGGGCGTCGTAGTGGGGGCGGAGGTCTCCCGGCGGATAGGTCCGTTTCGGGAAGAGCCCCCACCAGTCGAAGCCGTCCCCGTATTCGATCGGCGCGGAGTTCACCCCGTAGTCGTGCCACATCTGATTGAAGAGGACGCCCCGGCCGATTCCGGTGAAGAGGTGATCGAAGAGGGCATCCTCGTAGGCGGTCGCCTCGTCGACGGTGTATTTCCACTCGGGGTCGTAGAACCACTGGTAGTCGGGGACGGGGGAGTCGTTCACCACCACGAAGTCGTGATGATCCCCCGCATACCACGTGAGGTTGCCGTAGGCGACCGGCGCCCGGCTTTCGAACCCGTGGGTCATGTAGAACGTGAATCGGTCGGCCAGGTACCCGTAGTGGACCATGGGGATCGTGTTGTTCGGATTGATGAAGTAGTCGACGGTCCCGATCGGGTGGCCCCGCGCGGCGACGCCCGTTTCGATCTCGAGAATCGCCGAGTCCAGTTCGATCCGGGCGATCTCGTCCGTGATCGTCCCTTCGAGTTCGTGATGGTGACTGTGGGTCCCGATCTGGCCCCCCCGCTCCTCCAGCCGGCCCGCGAGGGGGGCGAGCCGGTCCCACCCCGCCTTGGCCGCGTCCGCCGCGATCCACCCGTAGAGAGCGACCACGCCTGTTTCCTCCGCGATCTTGTCGAGGTAGTCGAGCGTCTCGATCTGCTGATCCAGGTCGGCGCTCTCGTCCGCGTCGAGCCGGATCATGACGGTCATCTCCGCGTTGGAGAGCTGGGGCGCCGGATAGGGACCGCGGGGGTCCCCGTAGACCGCCCATTGGAGTGCCCGGATCAGGGGGTCGAAGACCCGGTTCGGATAGAAGCCGAGGGGGCTCTGGTTCAGGAAGAGGGAGGTGACGCCGGCGGACGCGAACAAACCGCTGACCAGGACGATCCGGCCCGGCCCTTCTTCCCGAACCGAAAGGAAGGGGAGCGCCCCCTCGGTTCCGGCCGCCGCGAGGAGGACCAGGCCCTCTTCCCGAAAGCGGATCACGTCGGTCGGGTTGTCGAGGGGCTGGGTGAGATAGGCGCCGGTATCTTCGGTTCTGGTGATGAAGTGGTCGTTCTCCTCCACCCGGATCCGGTAGGCCGGCCCTCCGAAGTACCCCACATACTCCATGCCGAGCGCCTCGAAGAGCCGGGAAGGATCCCGCGCCCCCCCCGGTCGTCGCAGACGGCGGGCGGTCCGTCGACGATCAGGCATCCCCCGCCGCCGAGGTACTCCCGGACCACGCCGCAAAGATCGTCGTAGATCCGATCGGGAACGTGAGTGCACCGGATGAGCGCGATCGCGTCGTACCCGGCGGGGTTTCCTTCGCCGAGCTCCCGGACGATCTCCTCGAGGAATCTCGTGTCGTAGGGAGTTCCGGCGAGGCAGGCGACACCGCCCCAGCCCTGGGCGGAGACCTGAGGGCCGTACCAACCGGCTTCGACGCTCGCCCGGGAGAGGACGAGGGCCGCCCGGACACGCTCGCGGGAGAGGGGTTCCGAATCTTCTCCCGAGGCCGCCCCGAGGCAGAGGAAGATGGCGGGCGCGAGAAGACGAAAGATTCTCATGTCGATCGAGGACTCCCCCCGGAGACAACCCGGTTTCACCGGCATTCTAACGACTCGTCCCGTCCTTCTCAAGAGCGGCCCGCGGCGGCGGCGACGGGGCGACCGGTGCGCGCACCCCCCGCGCGCGGGCGCCTGTCCGGATCTCCGGGCATGAAGAATCCGCCGGAAGGCTCCGGCGGCTTCTCGTTGATTCAGGGGGCGGCGCCGGCTTCTATTCGGAGCGGGGAGGGAGTTCCCGCCCGCCCGACAGGGCGGCGAAAAGGGCCTCGCCGACCGCCCGGGCCACGAGCCGGTAGCCCCTCTCGTTCGGATGGCAGCACGAATCGCGGTAGATCGCGTCGGGGATACCCGAGTAGATCATCGTGAGATCGTGGAACGGGATCCCCTCCGAGGCGAGAGCCCGGCCCCGCTCGCAGAGCAACGGATACCCGAGGAGAACGCCGGGCCGGTACGGGTGGCCCAAGTAGATCGCGACCCGCCTCTCCTCCTCGCCCATCGGCTTCGAGCCCTCCACGTACTGGTTCGGCTGCAGGAAGTGAAGGTACACGGCGCCATTCGCGAGGCAGAGATCGTTCATGAGGCGGGAGCTCCTCTCCCAGTTCGCCGCGAGGGCCGCGCACAGCTCCCAGTCGCTCTTGAACTCCGCGGGGGGGCCCGTGAGGGAGTAGTCGGTCGACGACCGCCCGCGGGTCGCGAGGGAGCGCTCGATCTCCGCGCGCCGCCGCTCGATGCGCCCGTCGCCGAATCGCCAGATCAAGGAGGCGGTCACGCTCCGCCGGAGAGGGGATTCGGAGAACGTCCGCGCAAAGGAGCGCCGCCGCCGATCGATCGCCCCCATCTCGGCGAGGTCCGTGATCGACTCGGGGGGAAGCGTGCCCATGACCCGCCACGACCACTTCCTCGGGAAGAACGGGTTCACCCCGCCGGGCACGTTTTCCGCGAGGGGAAGGGCGACCTCGTTGAAGCCGTCGATGTTGACGACCCCGTCGAACTCGGCCCCGAGCGAGAGGAAGTAGGAGAGCGTGAGTAACTGTTGGGGTTGCTTGTAGCCGCCCATGGCGAGATTGAGAAGGACCACCTCCTTGCCTAGCGGCTCCAGCTCCCGGGCGATGGTCTCCATCCCGTACCGGTGCGTCTCGGCGGCGAAGGAGCCGCCGAACACGCCGATCACGAGCCGCCCCGCTCCGCGCCCGACGAACAGATCGGCCTCTCCTCCCGGGAAGCCGTAGACGGACCGGTCCGGGTTTTTCTCGGGGTGCTGCACGAACCCTTGGTACGGATGAATGACCTCGACCCACCGGTCGCCGACCGTGATCTCCCCTCCCTCCGTCTCGCGATCCGCGGCGGGATCGCCCCCCCGGCCCGCAAGGGCCATGGCGGTTCGGAACTCGGAGCGGGGGAAGGGGCGTTTCTCGATCGCCCAGTAGGCGAGAAAGACGAATCCCTCGACGAGCAGCAGGGCGAGAAGGAGGAGGACGAGCGTGAAGGCGGTCCTCTTTCGGAGCGGCAAGGTCGGACGGTTCAAGAGCGCTCCCCCCCACCGGCGGAGCCTCCCGCCCCGCCGCCACTCGATTCAATCCCATTTGCGCTGTCTCCGCAACCTCTATGGGGATGTGTCTCCCCCGGCTCGTGTCGGACCAGGGCGGAGCGGAGATCGAGCGGTTCGTCGTGCTCAGGTAGTTCTCTCCTCGCCGGAACGCGACGACGGGGGCGGACCGAAAGGCCCGCCCCCGATCTCGTGGGAGCCCCATGTGAGAGCGAAGCGCCGCCCCTCGGGGGGCTCTCCCGTTTCGGGCGAGGGCGATCGGGCGGGTCGTCAAAGAAACTTGCCGGACGGCCTTGTCGATATTTCCATAACAGATTCATTTAAAATAGATTAGTGGGTATCCACCTTTGCCGGCCGGATGGCCCCCGGGAAGTTAGCCAGGTTAGAAACTGGATTGACCCCGCTCCTCAGATGAGATAATGTCGCAACCAGGTTTCTCGATTCGTTCGCCCGCGGGCGAAGGTGATCCATGGACGAACCGGATAAACGGAGGCGGCTCGCCGCGCTCGAGTCCTGTTGCCGCGACCGGGGTGTGCCGTGCACTTCCCGGCGCCGGATTATCCTCGACACGGTCCTCGATCTGAACGACCATCCGTCGGCCGATCAGGTGTTCGAAGCGGTTTCCCGGCGGCGGGCCGGGATCTCGCGGGCGACGGTGTACCGCACGCTCGAAACCCTCGCGGAACTGGCGCTGATCACGAAGGCGTGCCATCCCGGCCGCGTGGTCCGCTACGACCCGCGAGTCGACCTCCACCACCATCTCGTCTGTCTTCGCTGCGACAAGGTGATCGACATTTTCGACGGGCGTCTCGATGCCCTTCCCTCGCCGGACACTTCGGCCCACGGGTTCGAGGTAACCGACCACCGGGTTCAGTTTCGCGGTCTTTGCGGAGATTGCGCGGGGAAGAAGGCAAAGTCACCGGAAGGAGGGTGAATCATGATGTACCATCTGCCGAGGGCGGTTCTCGCCGCGGGATTGCTGGTCATGCTCGCCGCGGGAGTCGTCGCGGCGGGCGGCGAGAATCCCCTGCTGGGGCTTCCGCCCGCACCCATTCCCGAAGACAACCCCATGACGCCGGAGAAGATCGAGCTCGGCGAGATTCTCTTCAACGACGAGCGATTCAGCACGACCGGCGAGGTGAGCTGCGCCACCTGCCACGCCGAGGACAAGGCCTTCACCGACAGCCCGCTTCTCGTCTCCGAAGGAATCGAGAAGAAGACGGGGACCAGGAACGCCCCGACGGTGATCAACTCGGCCTACTTCACGACCCTCTTCTGGGACGGGCGCTCCCCGGACCTGGAGGACCAGTCGCTTCATCCCTTCGTCAATCCGGTGGAGATGGGGCTGAAGGACCACGAGCCGATTCTCGCCATCGTCCGGAGCGATCCCGACTACACGAAGCGGTTTCAGGAGGTGTTCGGAAAGAGCGGCGACGGGACCACGATCCGGGAGGTGACCCTGGCGATCGCGGCCTTCGAGAGGACCGTCGTCGCGGGCGACTCTCCGTTCGACCGCTACCTCTACGGCGGCGACGAAACCGCTCTCACCGATGCCCAGAAGCGGGGGTTCGACTTGTTCGTGAATGCGGGGCGGTGCGTCTCGTGCCACCGGATCGAACAGACTCAGGCGCTCTTCACGGACAACCGTTTTCACAACATCGGCGTCGGAATCAACGGCATCCAGAAGGACGTGCCGAAGCTCGCCGGGGAATTCCTGAAGGCGAAGGCGACCCTGTCGGAGGTGGACGTGAAGGTCCTCACGGACCCGAAGACTTCCGAACTCGGCCGGTTCGCCGTGAGCCGCGGCTTCGACGACCTCGGTTCCTTCAAGACGTCGACGCTCCGCAACATCGATCTCACCGCTCCGTACATGCACGACGGCAGTCTGAAGACGCTGAAGGAAGTTGTGGAACATTACAACAACGGCGGCGTCACGACGGAGGGAGACCAGGTCAACGACTTCCTGAGCGGCGGCATCCGCCCGCTCGGCCTGACCGACGCCGAGATCGACGATCTCGTGGCATTCATGGAGGCGCTCACGAGCTATCAGTTCGCGGAAGCGTCCGGAACCGAGTAAAGGAGGCGATCGTGAAAGAATCCCGCAGACTGAGTCGCCGCCGGTTCCTGCAAGGAGCGGGAGCGGCCGCGGCCGCGAGCCTGCTTCCCGTGAGCATGGTGGAGCTCGCCTTCGCCGACCCGAGAAAGAACTTCCGTTTCGCCTATATCTCGGACGCCCACATTCAGCAGATCGAGGGGGCCCGGTTCGTTCGCAACTGGGACCGGGGACTGATCCGGGCCGTGGCGGAGACGAACCTTCTCAATCCGAAGCCCGACTTCGTCATGTTCGGCGGCGACCTGGGCCAGCTCGGAAAGAAAGAAGAACTCGACCACGGCGCGGAGATGCTCGCCAAGCTGAACTACAAGACCTACGCGCTGCTCGGGGAACACGACTACTACCTCGACCTCGGCAAGTACTGGTCGAAGCTGTTCGGAAACCACCACTACAGCTTCGATCACAAGGGGGTCCACTTCGTGGTGCTGAACAGCATCCTGACCTACGACGAGTGGACCCACGAGCGCTGGCCCACCGCCGAGCAGCGCATGCTCGAGATGGCCGGCCTCGACAACCCGAACGGCTCTCCGTTCATGGTGGGCGAAGAGCAGCGGAAGTGGCTCGCCGAGGATCTCGGGAAGGTGAAGAAGGAGACGCCCGTCGTGGTCTTCTCCCATTCTCCCATCCAGAAGATCTACAAGGGGTGGAACTTCTGGACCGAGGACGCCGAGGAAGTCCAGGCGCTGCTGAAGCCCTTCAAGGACGCCACCGTGATCTACGGCCACGTGCACCAGATCCAGTACAATCAGATCGACAACATCAGCTTCCACGCCGTGATGGCCACCGCCTGGCCCTGGCCGTACCCCGAGAGCTACGCCCAGGCGAAGCAGCACCTCCCGAAGCTGACGGTGCCGATGAACCGGGCCGATCCGTTCTTCGAGAGGGACGCGACGGGATGGCAGCTCATCGATCTCGATAACGGCCGGGTGGCGGTGGATTACAACCTGTACAACAACGAGAACCGCGTCGTGGCCTTTGACCCGAAAACGGGCCGGCCCGAGGACCGGGAGTTCCAGGACCCGAACCGGCGGATCCCTCCGCAGGCCCATTTCTAAAGGAGAGGACGATGCTGAAGAGAGTCATTGGGGCGGCTATTGCGGCCATGGTCCTCGCGGTGATCGGGAGTTCCCTCTCGGTGCGGGCCGACGAATTCACCGAGGAGGACCTGAAGCGCTGGGAAGGCGAGTACATGACCGTCGTGAACGAAGGCCGGAGACTCTGGGGCAGCCCGGAGATCGGCACGAACGGCGTGGCCTGCGGCCAGTGCCATCCGAACGCGGCGAACACCCACCCGGAAACGTATCCGAAGTTCCAGCAGCAGCTCGGACGGGTGATCGCCCTCCGGGAGATGATCAACTGGTGCATCCAGAACCCCCTCGAGGGGGCGGTGCTCGAGGCGGACGACCCGAGAATGGTCGCCCTCGAGGCGTATGCCTCCTTCGAGAGGAAGGGGGTCCCGATGGCCCCCGGGAAACACTATTGACAATCGCATAAATAAAGTCCTATACTCCGGGCAGGAGGTGGATGATGAGGCCACACGGCAGTCCGGAGTTCTTGGAAGA
>JBDROZ010000087.1:0-71410 GCA_043809585.1 Candidatus Eiseniibacteriota bacterium | reverse complement strand
CATCCGCCCGCCCGGCGTCGAGGGCGAGGAGGGCATCCTCCCGGCGATCCAAGTACCCGAGAAAATCGAACCGCCCGGTCCTCTCGAAGGCGCGGACCGTCTCCCGGCTCCACGGGGACCCGTCCAGGTCCCGCGCGACGAGGCGGACGTGCTTCACTTCCGTGGTCACCGCGTACCCGAGCACGAGGAGTTGGACCAAGGGGGCGACGAAGAGGACGCCGAGCATCTGACGGCTCCGGACGACGACTCGGAACTCCTTCCTTACGAGCGCCTGGATTCGTCCCATCCCTACTCGACCCTCCGCCGAAAGAGGACGACCGATGCCGTAAGAAGCAGGGCGCCGATGACGAGGAGCGCCGACGCCGGCTCGGCCAGCTCCCGGATCCCCGAGCCCTTGAGGACGATCCCCCGGATGATCTTCAGGAAGTAGGTCGCCGGAATGATCCGGCTGATCGCCCGAAGGTACGCAGGCATGCTGCTCACGTTGAAGATGAAGCCGGAGAGCATCACCGTCGGGAGCATGGTCACCATGAGGGAGACGGTCATCGCCACCTGCTGGGAGCCGGCGACGGTCGAAATCAGAACGCCGAGGGAGAGGCTCGCAAAGACGTAGACCAGGGCGAAGAGGAGGAGGAGCGCGATCGATCCCTCGATCCCGACGCCGAAGAGGAGGCTCCCGGCGACGAGGATCACCGCCCCGTCGAGGAGGGCGAGAAAGACGTACGGGATCACTTTCCCCACGACGATCGCCGACGCCCCCACGGGCGAGACGAGGAGCTGCTCCAGGGAACCGGTCTCCTTCTCCCGGGCGATGGTGACCGACGTGAGGAGGGCGGAAGCCATCATCAGGATCACGGCCACGAGACCGGGCACCATGAAGCGGGAACTCTCCATCTCCGGGTTGTAGAGGACCCGGATCTCGGCGCTGAGCGGCGGCGGGCCGGGGGCGATCCTCTCGAGCCGGACCCGGCTCACGACGGATGACATATACCCGATCAGGATGTTCGCCGTGTTCGGGTCGCTCCCGTCCACAAGAAGTTGCACCGGCTCCCCCTCGTCCCGGCCGTACCGCGGGGGGATCACGACGACCCCCTTGGCCATGCGCTCCCGGAAGAGGCGGTCCGCCTCGTCCCCGCGGGCCACTTCCTCCACCACGCGAAAGACGCCGGAACCGGTGAGACGCCGGATCAGATCCCGGGACTCGGCGCTTCCCGAACGGTCGGCAACCGCGATCTCGACATCCTTCACGTCCAGGTCGAGGGCGTAGCCGTAGAGGAGGATCATGGCGACGGGGATCGCGAAGAGGGCGGCCACCGTCTTCGGGTCCCGCCGGATGTGGATCAGCTCCTTGCGGAGAACGGGGACCACCCCGAAGAGCCTCATCGCCCTTCCTCCCCGCGGCGGACGACCTCGAGAAACGCGTCCCCCACCGTGGCCGCCCGGAACGATTCCTTCAATTCCGACGGCGTCCCCGCGGCGGCGACCCGGCCGGCGTGAAGGATGAGGATACGATGGATGTATTCCGCCTCGTCCATGTAGTGGGTGGTGACGAGGACCGTCGTCCCCGCCGCGGCGAGATCGTAGACGATGCCCCAAAGCCGGCGCCGCGCCGCCGGATCGACCCCCGCCGTCGGCTCGTCGAGAAAGAGGAGTTCCGGCTCGTGGAGAAGGGCGGCGGCGAGGGAGACCCGCTGCTTCCAACCGGCGGCGAGGGGCCCCGTCCGGCGCCGCCGCACCGGCCCGAGACCGAGGAGCTCCTCCGTCTCCCCCATGCGTTGCCGAAGACGGCGCCCCTTCAGGCCGTAGACCCCGCCCATGAACTCCAGGTTCTCCGATACCCGGAGCTCGTCGTAGAGGGAGAAACGCTGGGGGACGTAGCCGATCTTCTCCTGCACCCGCCCCGGCTCCGCCCCGATGTCGACCCCCGCGACCACCGCTTTCCCCGCGCTCGGAGCGAGGAGGCCCGTGAGCATCCGGATCGTCGTCGACTTCCCCGCGCCGTTCGCGCCGAGAAGGCCGAAGATCTCCCCCCGGCCGACGGAGAAGGTGACGCCGTCGACGGCGATGAAGTCCCCGAAGGAACGCCGGAGTCCGGTCACTTCGATGGCGGCGTTCACGCCCCCCCCTCCGTCCGGGCGAGAAAGAGGTCCTCCACGTCGGGGCGTGCGGGCGCCACGCGGGCACCTCGGAACCCGAGCCGATCGAGGGCGGCCGCGATCCGCTCCCCGCCGTCCTCTTCCCGGGCGGTGACCCGGAAGGAATCGCCGAAGGGGGTGACTTCGAGGAACTCCCCCGTCTCCCGGAGCGCCCGGGATGCGGGATAAACCGGCGCGCCTCTCACCTCGAAAAGACGGTGGGGAAAGCGGGCGGCCACCTCGGCGGGGGCGCCGGTCTCGAGGACCAGGCCCCGGTGGAGAAGGGCGATCCGGTCGCACCGCTCCGCCTCGTCCATGTACGGCGTGGTGACGAGGATCGACGATCCCCCCCCGATCAACCGCCGGAGGATCTCCCAGAACTCCCCCCTCGAAACGGGGTCGACGCCGGTGGTCGGCTCGTCGAGAACGAGAACCCGGGGTTCATGGATCAGGGTGCAGGCGAGGGCGAGCTTCTGCTTCATCCCTCCCGAGAGGTCCCGGGCCTTCCGTCCCCGGAACCGCTCGAGCCGGGCGAAGGCGAGGAGTTCCCCCTCCCGCTTCTCCGTCTCCCGGCGAGGCACCGCGAAGAGCCCGGCGAAGAACCGGAGGTTCTCGCTCACCGAGAGATCCGGGTAGAGGGAGAAGCGCTGGGGCATGTAGCCGAGGAGGCGTTGCGTTTCCCGGCGCTCCCGGAAGGGGTTCCGGCCGAGGAGGAGCACCTCCCCCCGGTCCGGCCGGCAGAGACCGGAGAGAACGCGGAGGGCCGTGGTCTTCCCCCCGCCGTCCGGCCCGATGAGGCCGAACATCTCGCCGGGGCGGACTTCGAGGTCGACACCCCGAAGCGCGCCCACGCCGTCGAAGGTCTTATGGAGGTCCCGGAGGAGAACGGCGGCGGGGCTTCCGCCGGTCAACGGAGGAAGAAGTCGCCCGGCATCCCGATCTTCAGCTCCCCTTCCGGATTCGGAACGGTGATCTTCAGAGCGTAGACGAGATCGGCCCGCGCGTCGCGGGTCTGGGCCATGGTGGGGGTGAACTCGGCTTCCGCCGCGATCCAGGTGACGCGGCCGGAGTAGACCTTTCCGGGGAGGCCGTCCACGCGGAGGTCGACCGGGGCTCCCAGCTTCGCCCGGGGGAGGTCCGGCTCGGGGATGTACGCCTTCAGCCACATCTCGGAGAGGTCCGCGATGGTGAGGAGAGGCACGCCCGGCGAGACCAGCTCTCCGGCGCGGCGGTGGCGGATCGTCACCACGCCGTCCGACGGGGAGAGGATCGACGCCCGGGAGAGGCGATAGTCGGCGGCCCGGAGCAGAATCCTGGCCCGGTCCACCCCTTTCGCCGCCGCCGCCTCCGCCGCCTTCGCGCTCGCCGCCGCCGCCCCCGCCAGCCGGTCGGCGGTCTCCGCATCATCGAAGGCCTGGTCCGTCGCGGTCCCCCGCTCGTGGAGGTTCCGGGCCCGCTCGAAACGGCCGCGCGTCCCCTCCCGGGCGACGTCGGCCCGCTCCCGCTCCCGGCGGGCGACGAGGGCCCGCGCCTCCGCTTCCCGGAGCCCGGCCTCCCCCTCCTCCTTCTGAATCAGGAGGAGTTCCCGGTCCACGACGGCGAGGGTGTCGCCGGCGCGAACCCGGTCCCCCTCGTCGACCCGGAGCTCCGCGAGGCGCCCCGGGATTTCGGCCCCGAGACGGATCTCGGCGGCCTCGAAGGTCCCCGAGCCGTCCGGCCCCGGGCCGTTCTCCCCGCAGCCGGCGAGCATCCACGAGAGGAAAACAGCGAAGAGGGCCGCCCCCGAAACGGGGCGGCGAGGTCGGATCGAGGGGCGAGGCGGGGGTGTTCGTGCCAAGACGACGGACCTTTCTTCTCCGGGCGCCCACCGAACTAGGTAGCAGGTTCGGCGCCCCGAGGGCAAGGCGAATCGGGGGCCCCGGCGGAGAGGGCGTTGCGCATTCCCCCGGGGGACTCTATAATGCTGCGGGTCGGAATCACTCCCGCGGGAGGGGAAGGAACTTCCATGCCATCCATGCTCACTTGGGACGTCGACACGGCGTACGAAACCGCCGGCGAAGGCGAACCGATCGTTTTCATTCACGGCTCCACGCTGGACATGCGAGCTTGGACGCCCCAGTGGCGGGTCTTCGGCCGGGCGGCCCGGGTCATCCGTTACGACCTCCGGGGCCATGGCGAATCGTCGTCTCCCAAAACCCCCTACTCCGCCGAGAACTACGACCTGCAATTGCGGACTCTTCTGGACGCCCTTCGAATCTCCCGGGCGACCCTGGTGGGACACTCCTTCGGCGCCTCCATCGCCCTTCAATTCGCCCTCCAGCGGCCGACCCGGGTGTCGGCGCTCGTCCTCGCGAACCCGAGCGTCTGGGGCGCCCCCATCCCGGAGGGTTCTCTCTACGCCGGCCGTGAACATCCCCGGTTCGATCCGGGGGTCGTCTACGACCCGCGGGACGCGAAGGAGGCCCTCAAGTCGTGGCTCGACTTCGGCGTCTTCGAGGCGACGAAACGGAACGAGACGGCCTACTACACGGTGGAGAGTATCGTCCTCTCTCATAAGGGCGGACCTTGGGGGGAGAACGCCCGGGTGGCGTTGCCGGACATTTACGAGCGGCTCGGCGAGATCCGGGTCCCGACGCTCATCATCTCCGGCGAAGAGGAAGACCCTTATTACCGGGAGACCGCGCGGGGCGCGGGCGAGCGAATCGCCGGCGCCCGGGTCGTGACCTTCTCCGGGAGCGGTCACGCGACGCCCCTCGAGAAGGGGGCCGATTTCAACCGGCGTGTACTCGATTTTCTCGAGCCCCTCGGAATCACCCGGCCCGTCCCCCCGGGCGGGGAAGAGCCTCCGAAACCGCGGAAGCGAATCCGGCGGGAGGAGGAGGAAACGCCTGCGGTGGACGAGACGCCGGCGCCGGCGCCCGAAAGACGGGAAGAGCCGGCACCTGCCCGGGCGGAAGAGCCGCGCCGTGAGGCGGGCGACAGGGATCGCGAAGATCCGCGCCGCCGCGGCGGGCGAGACCGGGGTAGGGGCCGCCGGGACGAGGGGGAGAGTCGGGGCGGAGGCGAACGCCCGCGCCGGGACGATCGCGAAGGCCGGGGTGGAGGAGACCGGCCACGCCGGGACGACCGCGATAGCCGGGGCGGAGGCGACCGGCCACGCCGGGACGACCGCGATGGCCGGGGCGGAGGCGACCGGCCACGCCGGGACGACCGCGAAGGCCGGGGTGGCGGTGAACGCCCGCGCCGGGACGACCGCGATGGCCGGGGCGGAGGAGACCGGCCACGCCGGGACGACCGCGATGGCCGGGGTGGCGGTGAACGCAAGCGCCGGGACGATCGCGAAGGCCGGGGCGGCGGTGAACGCCCGCGCCGGGACGATCGCGATGGCCGGGGCGGACAGGGGGGAGGCGACCGCCAGCGGCAAGACGGCCAGGCAGGCCGAGGCAGCGGTAACCGGCAACGCCGGGACGATCGGGGTGGCCGAGGGGGCGGCGACCGCCAGCGGCGATCTCGATCACGGGATGACCGTCCGGCCGAGGGCCGCCCGCCACAGGGCAAGAGGCCCGAGCCTCCGAAGAAACCGCCGGCCCCCGAGCCGGATCAGAAGAAGAAGGGCTGGAGGGACTGGTTCGGATTCGGGAAGAAGAAGAAGGACGAGGACTAGTCGGCGAACGATGTCGATTCGAGCGCCCGACGGCGCGCGTCTTGCGCGCCGTTTTTCGTTGGAGTTTCGGTGCCGGGCAACGAGACTCCTACGGGTGGGTCCTGACCGCTCCTGTCCACTGCGGTGCTCGGCAGTCGCACACCTGCCGTTCTTCCTCTGAACTGCGTGAACCGCACGTTTCGCTTTCACACCAGCTCTTGTTGCTCGGGATCTGGTGCTTGGTGCCTGCGCGCCTCGTGGACCCCTGTCGCGGCCACCCACCCGTGGCCCAGAATGATCAGCAAGGACTGCCGAGGAAGGCGAGGACATGAGAGTGCATAGATTTGTCATTCCCGCGTAGGCAGGGGATCCAGGAAATCCCATTCCGGATTGCCTTGCACGCAGGAGACCGGCACAGCCCCTCCTCGTCCTTTGAGAGGGAGTGATGGCGTCCGCCCACCCGGATCCTCGAAGAGAAGCAATGTCCCTGCCGCGTGCTGGCTTCCCTCCCGTTCGTCCTGAGTGCCGCCCGGTCCCTTCGATACGGACCTCCGGTCCTACTCAGGACAGGCCACCGGGCGGTGTATCGAAGGATGAACAGGGAGTGGATAGTGAACCATCTTCCTTGGGTATCAGGTTCTTTGCGAATGGGAGTTCCGGAATCGGCGCGAGATAGGCCGACTCAGCGAAAGAGTGCTTTGATCGAACCCCAGGTGGCGTCGGACGTGGACGTGGCTTCCGATTGGATGTAGGCGGGTACCTCAGAATCGGGCGGGGTGAATTCGAAAAGGGTGGACAGAATCCACGTGCTGTCTTGGTCTACAATCAGTTCATGAAATCCGGGAGAAGCCGCCCGATAGGTGAGGGTCGCCACCATGTCCGGCTGAGGGATCGGATCATCCCCGAACCAACTCACCGCCAAGATTCGCGTGCAATGGGCTGAGGGGAAATGGGGCGGGTTGTTGGTCCAACCACTACCGTGCTGTATTCAACCGACTCGAAGGCCAACCCGTCATCGGGATTGCAGATATCGACTTGTAAACCGATGAAGGTGTCACCGCCCCGGAACCAGACATCGACGGGCACCGCGGATCCACCCGATACGTACGCCGTGTCGGGACCGTTCCCCGGCACGCCGTCGAGATCGAGCTCGACGATCTGCTCGGCGAGGGCCGGAGAGTTGAGGCTGAGAAGCAGCCCGAGCGCCGATGCGGACAGGCACTTCTTTCGGTTCATCGCAGCCCTCCTCCGAGACATCGAGATTATATGTGAAGAGACCAGGAACGATCAAGGCGAAAGACTTGGGAATTGTATTTCCTGGATCCGCCTGCGCGGGGATGACAGCAGTGGAGCCCCCATAACTTGAAATTATCGCTCAGCTCTTCAAAGGGAACACGACGAACGGACCGGTCGACCGAGACGGCGCGCGACACAGGTTCTACTTCTCTCCGAGCCCCCGGGTGGGCGAACTTCCCTCTATTCCTTTTGGGCGGTCGCCGAGAACCAGGCCACTCCCCCCGGTTCCTCCTTCGATACGATCCTCCCTACGGTCGGATCACTCAGGACGAACGGGGGGAGGAATACCATCTCCTGGGTCCCCGCCTCCGCGGGGATGACATAAAAAAGAACCAGCGGGCTGACAAGCCCGCCCACTCCGCTGTTTCCGCTTCCCCTCCTTCCGGCGGGGCGGGGGATCGGGTGAGGGAGGGGATTGGGGCGGGCTTGGACGCTCGTCGTGCGGCGGGAGAAAACCCTCCCTTTCTCCGGACGCATAGTGTCTGCGTTGCGCATGTCTTCCTTGGGCTCCCCGGCTATGCCCCAACCCCTCCCTCACCCGATCCCCCGTCCCGCCGGGCTTTTTCAAGGAGTGCGTGCCACCAAACGCACCCCCCTCATCTCCTACTTCACTTCCACCGTCACCCGGAGCGGCGACTCGGTGACCGCCCACTCCCCCTTGTCCACGTTCGTGTCCCCCTCGAACACCAGGTAGCCGTATCGCCCGTAGTGGGGGATCTTCCTTCCGATCGAAGCGACGGGCTCTCCCTCCGGCGGCATCACGAGAGACCACGTCATGTCCGGATTTCCCGGGTGCCGCGCCGTGAGCACCGCCGTGTGGCCCCCGGCCGGGAACCGCCCCGACGGCGTCACCCAATCCTCCCCGTCCAAACCGCTCCCGGCCGGCAACGACTCCAGAAAGCGCTCCGTGTAAACCGTCGGTCCGAGGAGCCAGACCCCCCGCCGGTTCAGGAACGCCTCCGGCACCGCCCCGCGCACGACCGTCGCCCCCGGGGCCTTCCCCCACTGCTCCGCGAGAACGGCGAGCTCCCCGTCGAACGCGCAGGCCCCCTCCGGCGGCAGCACGATGAGGAGTGAATCGGCGCCGAGCGTTCCCGAGAGAGCGGGCGGGATCTCGGTCCGGTCGAGACGGCGGAAGAGATCGAACTCCGGGTCCACCGACACCGCCCGGGGCAGGTCCGACCCGCTCCATTCGAACTTCATCTCCTTCCCCGTCAAATACACGGTGAGGGTGTCCTTCCCCGCACCCGTCTCGATCACGAGCGGCGCGTCGACATGGAAGGGCGGCTCCCCCTGCCGAACCACCCCCTTCACCGTGTACTTTCCGCTCCACCCTTTCGTCGCCTCCACGCTCTCGAGATTGAGCGAGGGGGCGCCCCTCCGCGTCGTCCACTGCTCGAAGAACATCTCCAGATCGGCGCCGCTCGCCTTCTCGAACGCGGCCCGGAGGTCGGTCCACCCCGCGACTTGGAACTTCCGGTCCCGGAAAAGAGCCCGGAGCCCCTCACGGAACGCCCCCTCGCCGATGAAATTCCGAAGCATGTGAAAGACCATCGTCGACTTCGAGTAGCCCACGGCCTGGGTCGACGCGTCGGAGCGGCTCCGAAAGTCGACCAGAGGAAAATCCTCATTGGCGCTCACATAGTCCCGGTACTTCTGAAGCTCGCCCCGCCTGTACTGGGCCGCCTCCGCGTCGCTTCTCTCCTTCTTGAACGCGTAGTCGGCGCCGTAAGCGGTCAGCCCCTCGCACCAGTTCCCCCGCTCCCAATCGACGAACACGCCGTTCCCCCACCAGTTGTGCAGGATCTCGTGCCCGTAGGAGGTATGGATGATGAAGGGAAGACGGATCACCTGAGTGCCGAGGAGCGTGAAGGAGGGCATCCCGAATCCGGTCTGCCAAAAGTTCTCGACCAGCGCGAACTTCGGGAACGGGTACTCGCCGATCTCCCGGGAGTACCGCTCGAGAAGATCGCCCGTGGCGGCGGCGTACCGCTCGTGGAGTTCCTGCCCGTCCCCCGCCTCGTACAGGTAGGACTGGAATCTCCTCCCCCCCGCCTCGGTCTCCCGGAAGACGTAGGGACCGGCCACGAGGTAGATCTCCTCCATCGGGTCTTTCGACTCCCACCGTCCGACGCGGTGGACGCCCTCCTCGTAGCGCGCCGCGAGGGTCCCCTGGCTCACCGATTCCCAATCCGACGGAACGAGCGCCTCGAGACGGAACGTGAAGAGATCGCCCGGAATCGTCGGCGTCCAGACCGTCGAGCCGGCGAGGTAGGCCCCCCGTTCCTCGATGAGCCCCGACGTGGTCATGAAGGAGCGGCCGTACGCCTCTTTCGGCGGGTGGAGGGAATCGAGAACGACCCCCTCGTACTCGACCAGAAGCTCGAAACGACCTTGCTCCGGCCCGCGAAGATTGACGGCCACTTCTCTCGTCCCGTCGTACGACGACCCCTCGGACCCTTCCTCCTCCCCCCAACGGGACGAATCGTAGGCTTTCTCCTCCCAGCGGAGGTCCCGCTCTTCCAACCGGATCGTCTTGATCTTCAGGTCCCGGTGGAGAAGAAAGCGAAGCATGCTCGAGTCGTGCCCCTCCACGGTCAAACGGTCGCTCGCAACGAGCCGGGAGCTTTCCGGATCGATCTTCGCCCGGATCGTGTGGTGCACGATGCGTGCTTCGCCGAGAGCGGCGGCGGGGAGCGCGATCGCGAGTAGCGCGCCGAGCACTCGAATCTTCATCTGCCTATCCCTCCCTATTCGACCGCGGCGCGGCCCTGAGGGTCCGATTATAGAGAGGCGGGGCGACGGCCGCAAGGACGGGCCTCTCTCGCTTTCGGGCGGGGGGTCGTGTACCATGGCGCTGGGCGGCCCGCCGCCTGGGGAGGTTGCCTTGGCTTCTCGCCGGATCCGAGCATGCACGATCGCCCTTTTCTTGCTCCTCTCCCTCGGGACGGGCGCCTCGGGCCGTGATCTCCGGTCCGAGCCTCTCCGCTACGACTTCTCCGGAGGCGATCCCGCGGGGTGGGGCGCCACGGGGGGTCTCCTCCGGGCGGGGCCCGGAGGGCTCCGGCTCGACGGAACGGAGGATGCGACCGCCGCCCTCATCAGCCCCGGCGGTCTCGAGATCGACGGAGAGCGGCTCGACCGCGTGGAAGTGCGGATCGCCACGGAGCCGGCGGGGACGGGGGCCGTACTCTACTGGACCGACGACGAGGCGCGGGGCTTCGTCGCCGAGTGGCGCGCTGAGATACCGGACGGCCGAACCGTGGTTCGCCTCGGTGAAAACCCGTCGTGGCGAGGGAGGATCGATCGCTTCCTGATCTCCCCCGGCCGGGGGGCCCGGTCGCTCCGTCTCGAGGCCTTCGAGGTCCGGCGGGCCGAGGGAATCGGCGAAATCCTGGGCGACGGTTGGACGGCGTTCGGGAGGACCGAGCTCCGGTCCCACTATTCGGTGAACGGCATCCTCGGCGCCTCCGTCGGCAAGATCCCCTACTCCCTTCTGCTCGGCGTCCTTTTCGTTCTTCTCCCCGCCGCCCTCGCGCTCCGAAGAAGGAGCGGCTTCGCGGCGGAGGTCACACAGATCCTCCCCCGTTGGCTACTCGCCGGAGTCCTTCTCTTCTTCGCGCGAAGCGCCGTCGACGAAATCCGGATCGCGCGGGCCGAAACCGCCCGGTTCGGGGGAAAATCCCTGATGGAGAAGACGGAGTTGGTGAATCCGCCGGGGTTCTTTCCCCTGATCATCGAGGCAAAGCGCCGCATCCCCGAAGGGGCCGCTGTGGATCTTCGGGCTCCCGAACCATACCCGTGGGAGAAGGGGGCGTTCTATCTCTACCCGAGCCGGGTGCGGCGGGGGGCCGACTACGTGATCTCTTACCGGTCGCCGGCGCCCCCCGATTCGGCTTCGTGCGTTCCGCTCTTCCGGAGGGAGGGGGCGGGATCGGTCTACGGACGAAGGAGAGGGGCGCCGTGATTCCCTTCCTCTCGGTCATCGTCGCCCTCCTGTTGCTCGTCGCGTCGGGCGAGGGGCTGCTCCTCCTGCTCAGGATTCGCTCCCTCGAGGGACAGACCCTCGACCGATTGATCGCCGCCTTCACCGCGGGAACCGCCGTCATCGCCACATGGTCCTTTCTGCTCGCCGGCGCCGGCGTCCCCGCCTCTCCCCCCCTTCTCGCCGCGCCGGTCGCCCTGTACATCGCCGGACGCCTTCGGAATCGGGGGGGCGAAGGTCCTTATCTCGTGCTCCCCCGGCGCCCGGTGCGGGACTTCCTCGGCGCGGTCACGGGAATCGTCGTCCTCGCCCAGATTGTTTACGTCTTTCGCCACGCGTTGATCCGTCCGGTGCACGGATGGGACGCCTGGCGGATCTGGTCGTTCCGGGCGAAAGTGATCTTTCTCGAGAAGGGATTCCCCGACGAATTCTTCTCCCACGACTGGGCCGGCTTCCCCGGATACCCGCTCGGGATTCCCCTGTTGGAATCGTATCTCGCCCACTTCGTCGGGTACTGGCACGAACCGGCGGTGAAGATCCTCTTCCCCCTCTTCTTCACCGGGCTCGCCGCGCTCGTATGGCGTTTCCTGCGCGAACACTCGGGGTTCACGGTGGCCCGCCTCGGCGTGCTCCTCTTCGTGACCTCGCCTTTCGCCGTCCATCACGGCACGGTCGCCTACATGGATCTCCCTCTCGCCTTCTTCCTGATGGCGACGGCATTCTTCCTCATGGCGTATCACCGGGGCGGAAGGCGGGGGGATCTCCTCCTCGCCGCGATCGCCGCGGGAATGATGCCGATCGTCAAGAACGAAGGATTTCCGTTCTATCTTATCTGCACCGTATGGGTCGTGCTCGATTCCCGGAGGCGGAGGGATCTCCGCCCCGCCCTGGTCCGGTGGTTCGCGATCTCCCTTCCCGTCTGTCTTCCGTGGCTCCTGTTCAAGTACACCGGCGGAGTGCCCGAATCGCCCTATCACGTCGTCGGCTTCTTCGGGGTGGGTGAGATCCTCCGGCGGCTTTCGAGTTTCCTCCGTCTCGCCCTGATCAACGCGTTCTTGACGGGGAGTTGGGGAATCGCATGGTACCCGCTGGTGCTCCTCCCTCTCCGGCTCGGAAGACCGGTACCTCGTCTTCCCCTCGCCCTCCTCCTCGGCGGCGGATTCTTGTTCGCGGGGGCGTATCTCTTCACCGACAGCTACACGTTCCTCGTGAACGGCACCGCCCTGTCGCGAAACCTCCTCGTGCTCCTTCCTCTCGCGATCGTCTCGGGGATGATGCGCCTCGGCGATGAGAGACGGGCCCCCTAGCCTCCGGCCCGGCCTTCTTACCGATCGGGCGGCGCGTCTTCGGAGAAGCCGAGGGCCGTGATCCCACAGACGACGGCCAGCGGGAACAAGATCAGCAGATTCCGGGAGATGGTCGTACCGGTTTGGAGCCAGACATGACTTTCGCTGAAGACGTACACGGCGCCGAAGAGAAGGAGCCCGCCCGTGAGAAGGAGGCCGGGGATTCCGAGCGCACCCCGCCGTCCCGGAAGCAGAAGAAAGAGAAGGGGGACCCACGCGATCCCCCAGTTCCCGGTCAGGAAGGCGCTTCTCGCAACGCTTTCGGCGAATAGCGCGGCGCGGCGGGCCCCTTCCTCGAAACCGGGCCACTGAAGGCTCTGGGTCGTCGACTCCGGAGGGAGGGCGACGAGCTTGAAGAGAAGCCAGGGGAGCGCGATCGGAAGGGAGGCGGCCGCCCAGAGAAGGGCGGTCCGGACCGACGCTCTCCGTCGGAATGCCGTGACGAGCAGCACCAGCGAAAGAAGCCCGTAGAGGTACAGGCCCTCGTTCTTGATCTGCGGGAGGAACCCGGCGAGGAGGCCGCCGACGAGAAGTTCGTTCCCCCTCCCTTCCCGTTCCCAGCGAGAGATGTGGACGGTCGAGGCGAGGAAGAAGAAGGCCACGGGAAGATCCATGTAGGCGATGGTTCCGTGATGAACCAGAAGGGGCGCCGGCGCCGCGAGCAGCAGTCCGAGAAGGGCGCCCCGTGTCCCCGATCTTCGAAGGAGGAGTTCCCCCGTCATCGCGAGGGTGCAAACATAGATCATCGGGAAGAGGATCTTGATTGCCGGACCATCCCAGAACCCGACGAAGTGGGCCAGGAAAGCCTCGACGAGAGGAATCCCGAGAGGATACCCCGGCGATCCCGCCCAGTGGGAAAGGAAAAAATCTCCGGGAAAGCCCCCTTCGAGAAAGAGGACTTTCGCCCGAAAGGACCATGCCGTCCACGCGTCCCACGCATACGTCGGCCGCACGAGCGCGGAATGGAGCACGAAAAGAACCTGGGCCCCCACGATGATGAAGACGGGGAATGCCCAACGGCTCCGTTCCGTTCGCGGATGGGCCGGGGGCACGGCTCCCTTCCCCCCGCGCCGAATGACCATCGCGAGAGGAAGGAGGATCCCGGGGAAAGCGAGGAGGAGGGCCGTGGCCTTCACTCCCGCCATGGCGAGAAGGAGAGACCATGTGCCGACGAGGGCGATGCCGACCCCGATCGCCGAAGGGAGCCGGGAGACGACGGCCCGGACGGTTCCCATTCCCCGGAGGAACACGAGGAACCCTTCTCCCGTTGCCGCGAGCAAGAGGAGCGCCCCCAGGATTCGGTAGGAGGTCATCTCGTCGTCCTCCGGTAGATCGATCCGAACCCTGCGCGCCGGAAGAGGAGCTCCGCACCCGCCGAATCCGGCGGCGCCGGCGTGCGGTAGGAGACGACCAGGGAGGCGCCCTCCTTCAGTCGGTGAGGGTAGAGATAGAAGGCCCCTTTCTCCCACGGATAGGGCTTCGGGGCCCGGAGTTCGACCTCCTCCTCCCCGACCGCCCTCTTTTTCGTTTCCAGGAGGAGGGCGTAGTAGCCCGGCGGGTTCAGGGCGGCGATCTTCTCGTCGAGTCCGCCCGAGAGGTACTGCAGGTCGAGACGGGCGTTCCGAGCCTGATCGAGACCGCTGCGGAGGGCGAAGAGGATCCCTGCGAGGAGGAAGAGACGGGAAGCCGCGAATCGCGCGGAAGCGGAGAAGCTCCCGCGGCGGCGTGCCCCCCAAAGCAGGGCGGGGAGGAGGACAAGGAGACCGAGAAGAAGGGCGAACGGAACACCCCCGATGCGGGCCCCGAGAATGTTGTTCACCGAGTAGAGGGCAACGGTCTCGTTCGTCCAGAAATTCGAATCCATCCCGTTCCGTCCTCCGGGAACTTCTCGGTGCCCCAGTATACCACCGGCGCCCGGGATCGGGCGGGCCGGATCTGCCCCGACGCCCCTCACACCCCGAACCGCTTCCTCCGTCACCCGACACCGACGCCTAATGATCAATAAAATAACCAGTTAGGCCGGTGGCGCGCCCGTTGCCCTCTTGATATACTCAAGAGGAATCGAGAAACCACTCCGAGCCTGCCGCCTCCTCCGGGAGAGCGAACCGGGAGAAACGATGAACGACGAGAATACCTCCGCGTACAGGTCGCCCATGGCCCGGGCCGTCTTGGACGCGTACCACCGGGGCGAAGAGGACGAAGCGATGAACCCTCTCGTACTCGTCGGCAGGGACGGCAAGCCGGCCGGCCGGCCGGAGGTGGGCGACGCGCTGATCTTCTACGACATCCGGGGCGAGCGGGAGGTGGAGATCAGCCGGGCTTTCGTGGAACGGGACTTCCCCCACTTCCCGGTGCGGGAGTTTCTCGATCTCCGCTTCGTCACCATGATCCGCTATCACGAAGACCTGAAGGCGGAGGTCGCCTTCCCCCCGCAGGAGGCGGTGTCGGGGACCATGGCCGAGGCGGTCGACCGGGCCGGGCTCCGGTTCGCGAAGGTGGTGGAGACGGAGAAGTCGATCCACCTCTCCTACTTCCTGAACGGGAAGAGGCGGGAACGGTTCGCGAACGAGGAGCTCCACTTCATCGAGTCGCCGGTGGTGGAGGATTACTCGAAGATCCCCGAGCTCGAGGCGGACAAGGTGGCGGACAAGGTGATCGAGGTGCTCGGCGATCCGGGGGTCGCCCTCACGGTGGTGAACTTCGCGAACATCGACGTCCTCGGGCATATCGAGAACGAAGTCTCGGCGAAGAAGGCGGTGGAGACGGTGGACCGGAACCTCGGCCGCGTGGTGGAGGCTGCCGCGAAGAACGGAGTGCACGTGCTCGTCACCGCCGACCACGGCACGGTGGAGAAGTGGTTCTATCCGGAAGGAACCGTCGACACGGGACACACGGACAGCCCGGTTCCTTTCGTCTACGTGCCGCCGGACGGAAAGGCGGACGGGATCCGGGCGCGCGAAGGGGGCGCCCTGACCGACGTGGCCCCCACGGCCCTCGCCCTCCTCGGCGTGGAGAAGCCGGCGGAGATGACCGGCCGCTCTCTCCTCGAAGGGCTGCCCGAAGGGAAGCGCCGGGCGATCCTGGTGATCACCGACGGATGGGGCCACTCGGACGACTTGGAGGGGAACTTGATCGCGGAGGCGAGCACGCCGAACATGGACCGGCTCCGGTCGACCTGCCCGAACACGCTGATCGCCGCCTCCGGCGAGGCGGTCGGGCTCCCCGCCGGGACCGTGGGGAACTCCGAAGCGGGGCACCTCCACATCGGCGCCGGGCGCACGATCTACTCGGACCGGCTCCGCATCGACCGTGCGATCAAGGACGGCTCGTACCGGAAGAACGAGGCGTTTCTCTGGGCCATGGACGACGCGGCAAGGAACGGCAAGGCCCTCCACCTTCTCGGCATCGTCTCCTTCTTCAGCTCCCACGGATCCCTCGACCATCTCCTGGAGCTCCTCGATGCGGCGAAGGAGCGGGGCGTCGAGAAGGTCTACGTTCACAGCCTCCTCGGGCGGCGGGGGGAGCGGCCCGAGGCGGGGGCCGCCTATATTCAGCAGGTGGACGACAAGTGCGGCGAACTCGGCCTCGGCCGAGTGTGCAGCGTCACCGGCCGCTTCTGGGCACTCGACCGGGAGGAGAACTGGGATCGTGTGGAGAAAGCGTACCGCGCCATCGCCTTCGGGGACGGCCTCCCAATCCCGGTCGAATAGGCCGGGCCTTCTTCTCCCGCTGCTCCTCCCGCTGATCCTCGGCGCGGAATTCGGGGGACACAATACTCAAGCGGAATTCGGGGGACACAATACTCAATTCGAAATCGAGGGACACGATACTCATCTTGCTGGAGGGGCGGCGGTTGAGGCCTCCTTTCCCGACCGAAATGAGCATCGTGTCCCTCCGGTTCCCCCGGACCGTGAGGTTCTCCGGGCGAGGCTCGAGTCGGTGCGGGCGGTCCCGCACGTCGCGAAGCGTTCCTCGTCGGACGCATCCGACTCCCTCGCCGCGTCGCTCGCCTCCGGAACGAATCTCGACTCCCTCGTTCGCACCGTGGAGGACCTCGTCGCCTTCGGCACCCGCTACGAGTACACCGCCGAGCAGGAGAGCGCCGCCGTCTATCTCTTCGGGCGGTTCGAGGCGATGGGGTACGAGCCGTTCTATCACGAGTACACCCTCTCCGAGTGGGACCTCCGGGGAATCGAATTCTCCCCCGGCGTCTCGCGAGGATGGATCGCCCTCTCCCACGACGAAACGGGCGCCGTGCTCGTCACGGAGGATGGCGGACAGACGTGGGAGACCGAGTTCCTCGCCCCGGTCCGGCTCTACGACGTCGCGGCCGCGGGGAATTGGGTCCGCTTCGCCGCCGGCGATTCGGGCCGGGTCTTCCGGGAGGAAGGGGGAGTGTGGGAGGCGGCGGACACCCTCGGCGTGAAGCGGCTAAGCGCGATCGATTTCCTCGATTCCCTCCGGGGCATCGCGGCGTCTCAATCGGGCGCGGTCTACCGAACCGATGACGGCGGCGGGACGTGGATCGAGCAGGCCGTCGGATCGAGCCCCCTGAACGATGCGGTATACGTGGACGAAGAGAACGCGTGGGCGGCCGGGGCGAGCCAGCAGATCTGGCACTGGACGCCCACCGGAGGGTGGGTCCTCCGGAACAGCGGGCCCGGGACCATCTACGACATCGCCTTCGCGGGCCCCTCCCTCGGGGCGGCGCTCCTCTCGAGCGGCAACAAGGCGCTCCTCTGGGACGGGAACGCCTGGAACCAGGCGTCGACGCCGATCCCCCGGGGATACACGGTCGCCTTCGCCCCCGACTCCGCTCTCTGGATCGCCGGCCTGGACGACCCGATTCTACTCACCCGGGTCTTCCGGGCGGAGACGGGAGGCGAATCCCTTCTTTCGTGGGAGGAAGTTCTCTTCCCCTCTTTCCCCTTCCTCGCCCGGAACATCGACTTCCTCGCGATTCGTTCGGGGGGCGGCGTCGTCGCGGGGGGCGTGGACGGGCTCTTCGTTTCGTCGGACGACGGCGGGGCCTCCTGGTCGTCAATCCCCCTTCCCGAGGAGGTCGCCCACCGGTCGAGGAACGTGGGGGCCGAGATTCCGGGACGGGTCAATCCGGACAGCGTGGTGATCCTGTCGGCCCATTATGACTCGTACGCCCAGCCGCCGATGTACGACCCGTATACGGACGCGCCCGGCGCGGACGACGACGCCAGCGGTGTCGCGGCGGTTCTGGAGACGGCCCGGCTCCTCTCCGGCGCTCCCGCGGAGAAGACGATTCGCTTCCTTCTCTTTTCGGGGGAAGAACTGGGGCTTCAAGGATCGATCGCCTATGCGACGGGACGGGGGTCGATGGGCGAGGCGATCGCGGCGGACGTCCAGATCGACATGATCGGCCGCTCCGACGGTCCCCTCATCGTCTACGCCGACGAGCCTTCCTCCTGGCTCCTGGACGAGATTCCCGGAGTGCGGGAACTCTCGACGCCCGACCTCGCCTGCTCCCTTCTCGTCGCCCCCGAGATGATCTACAGCGACCACTCGCCTTTCTGGGCGAGCGGCTACCCGGCGGTTCTCGTGAACGAGGACTTCGAGGTCGCGACCCACGATCTGCACACGTCGAACGACACGCTCGGCAATTTCGACTTCCCCTTCTTCGAGAAGTCGGCCCGTCTCTCGGCGGCGTTGACGGCGAAACTCGCGGGCGTTTTCACGCCGATCGCGCCGGCCGATTCGGTCGCCTCCCTCCCCCCCTACCCGAACCCCTCGGCGGGCGCCGTCACCATCCGCTTCGCCCCGCCCGCGTCGGGTCCGGTCTCGCTTCGTGTCTACGACGTCGCGGGCCGGGAGATTCGGTCGATGGAAGACGCGGACTTCACCTCGTCGAACGGCATCGCCGCCCTCGCATGGGACGGCCGGGACCGCTCGGGCCGCCGCGCCGCGGCGGGGGTCTACTTCGTGCGGGTGAAGACGGTGGAGAGGGAGATCACGAAGAAGATCGTCATCGTGAGGTGACGAGGAGGGGCGGGGCGAGCGGTCGGGTGAGGGAGGGATGGGGGCATAACCGGGGAGCTGTTGAAGTTCTTCGCGACGCCCCCTTTACGAGTCCGGAGAATGGGAGGGTTTTCTCCCGTAGTAGATCGAGCGTCCCAATCTGCCCCACTCATCCCTCCCTCACCCGATCTCCCGCCCCGCAGAAAGCAAGGCAGGTGTCTTACAGCGTTCTCTTCTGAGAGGGAACCGGCGAAACCGGGATCGGCGGGACAGGTGTCGGCTTCGGGAGGGATGGGGGGCATAACCGGGGAGCTGTCGGAGTTCTTCGCGACGCCCCCTTTACGAGTCCGGAGAATGGGAGGGTTTTCTCCCGTAGTAGATCGAGCGTCCCAATCTGCCCCACTCATCCCTCCCTCAACCGATCCCCCGCCCCGCCAGGGAGATGAAGAGCATTCTGAGCGCTTCGGTGTTCCGTTCCGTGGGTCGAAGTCTGATCCGGTTTTCGGAGAGATATCGTCGCGAGGCCGATCCTCTTCGGTGTGACCCGCGGTTCGGCGTTCCCTTCCTCGGGTCGAATCTGACCCGGGTTTCGGAGAGGTTTCGTCACGAGGCCGAGCGGAGCGTGGCGAAAGACTTGCTCGGACGAGCCGCCGACGCAGGCGTAGCCTTAGCTACGTCGAGGAGGCGACGAAGGAGAACAAGGCTTGCAGCCCGCGAGCGCCGGCCGCAGTAGGAACGTCTCCGAAATCCGGGTCAGACTTCGACCCCGACGAAACCTTTGATCGCGAAACCGAAGATGACGGACGAGGCGAAGAAGACGAGGAGCCAGTGCATGCCGAACCCCCAGATCCGGAGGTCCCGGTCGGGGTACTCGATCACGATCGACCGGAAGGCGGAGCCCTTCGGGAGGGGCGGCTCGGCGGGGTTCTCCCAGACGCCGAAGGCGTTCGAGTGCTTCCGCTCGTCGGCGAGCTTGGTGAGGTAGTCGCCCACCTCGAGCCTCTTGGTGACGGCCTCGCCGCCGCTCGTGAAGATCAGGTCGTGGGCGCCGGACGCTTCGGCCTCGAGCCGCCAGGTCACCTGATTTCGCTCCGGAATCCGGACCGGCTCCATGTCGCTGACGATTCCCGCGGGAGGCTCGAACCGGAGCGAAGAGATGTCCGTCCCCTTCTCCATCTCCACCTTGAGGATGGTGTCCTCGCCGGGCAGGAGGGGCCGGCGGGCGTAACGGACGTCGAGCTGGATCAGGATCACGAGCACCGGGATCAGCATGACCAGCATGGGCGCCGTGGCGTAGCGTATGTACTTGAAGTTCGTCCAAAGGATCCGACGCTGGGCGGCCATCTGGGCGGGCAGGTCGTCCTTGAAGAGGCGGACCTCCAGAATGTACGCCTTGATCTTGTTCTTCGTGTCGGCGATGGCGGCCTGGTTCGACGTGTAACGGAAGATGATCAGCATGATGGCGCCCGTGATGATCGAGATCACGAGGAGCCCGACCATCGGGTGCCACCGGTCGAACAAGCCGATCAGACCGTCAAAAACCGCCGTTACACCGTGAACAACTGTCCACATGCCCTTTGCTCCTTCCGAGCCGTTCCTGGGGAGCCTGGGGAGGGCGGGGGGGTTCGTCGCGAGGTCGTGGATCGCGAGGCGAAAGGCCGCCTGAATCCCGCTACCGCAGTCCTCGCTAAGGTTGCTCCCCCCGGGCGCTACCGCTTATCGCTCCTAGCCGTCGCGATAAGTCCAAGCGCCCGACGGGCCCCGCTCCGGAAGCGGCGATGGAGACGACGCCTTGCAGCCCGCGAGCCGCGGCCGCAGCAGAAACCCACCGCACGACCCCGGCTAAGAGATGTAGCCGAGTCCCTGCAGCTTCTTCTTGATCTCCTCGTCCGACCCCGCCTCCTCGAGCTTCGCGATCTCCTTCTCGAGGGCGTGAATGGCGAACTCCTCGGGCGAGGCGTACCCGGCGATCTCCGAGTACTTCTTGATCTTGTCGAGCAGGTCCTTGCTCAGCTTCAGCTTCGGTCCGAACATCTTCTCTCCCTCCGGGCCCGCGCTACCGCGGGCTCTCGTCCAAAGGCTATCCTCGAGACGTTTCCTTCGCCGCGGCCCCCTCCGGGGACGCCGCTTCCTCCGAGGGATCGGCCCGGAAGAAAGAGCGCCCGGTCATGTGGCGGGGAATCGGGATGCCGAACAGGTCGAGCACCGACGCTCCGATGTCGACGATGCCGATCTTCTTCCGCGCAAGCCGCCGGTTGCAGAAGAAGACGCCGGGCACGATCCGCGGGTCGACGCAGTGGTCGCCGCTCCAGCTCTTCCCGTTGTCGTGGAAGACCTTCCCGTCCGCTTTCCCGACCGCCGCCTCCCACGACGTCCGGTAGCCGTGGTCGAAGCAAGGGTAGATGTCGGGCCCGTTCTCGACGTAGGGTCCGTGGAAGAGGTCTTCGGCGATCAAACAGTCCCTCACCGCGACCCGGCCCCGCTCCTCGTCCCGGCAGCCCTTCAGCTTCCCCGCGATCTCCCGCTTCAACGCGACGGCGTCCTCCTCGGCCACGATCCCCTGCCCCTCGCGCCCGGCCTTGTTCAGGTAGATGCCGGTGAGGCCGAAGCTGTACGCCTTCGTCTTCGTCCAGTCCACCCCCCGGAACCAGTCCTGGCACGTCTTGTCGCCGTTCTGCATCGTCATATAGCCGTTCTCGACGAGCCACGAATTCAGGTTCATTCCGCGCGAAAACTCGGTGAAACCGTGGTCGGACATGAGCATGAGGACCGTGCGCGTGTCGTCGCACTCCTTCATGATCCGGCCGAGCAATTCGTCCATCCGGACGTAGAGTTTCTCGATCTCGTCCTTGTAGATCTCCCCGTCTTTCCCCACGTTCGCCGGATGATTCGGATCGAAGTAGCGCCAGAACATGTGCTGAATCCGGTCGGTGCAGTCGAAAACGCACGCCACGAGACCCCGCTTCGTCTGTTTCAGGGCGTTGAAGAACTGCTTCTCCCGCTCGTCATGATTGATCCAGACCTGCTTCAAGAACGCGTCTTCGTCGATCACCCGTTCGTTCAGGGCCCACGTGTCCTCGGCGAGCCCGAGGGTCGAATAGGGCCCAAAGAGCTTCGCCAGGTAGACCGAGTAGAAGACCGGCTCCGAGATCGGCATGGCCGGCTTCTCCGGGTCGATCTGGGTCGGCGAGAGGTAGAGCTCGAAGTGGGGCTGGAAGGACATGATGTAGAAACGGACGATGCCGTTCACTTTGATTCCGAGGCCCGGCTTGAAGGCGACCTTCTTCCAGGGGGAGTACTCCTTCAGGCCGAGCTTGAAGGTCTCGCCGGGGAGCTTGAACGTCGCCAATTCTTTCGTGTCGTCGATCGTCACCTCGAGGGGGATCCGGAGTTCCTCCTGCTTCTCGGTCATGCTGTTCGCGGGCCCGGGGATGTACGCCTTCACCGCGTTCCCCCGGCGGACGAGCGGCTTCCGCACGCCGCCGGTCGCTCCCTTCACCGCGGCCTCGTCGGTGGTGAAGAAGGTGAAGGTCCCCTGGGTCCCCGCGAGATCGGGCACGCACATCGCCGAGAGGAGCGCCCCGTTGAACTTGACCGGCGGGAACGTGATCGGCACCCGGAGGATCTGGGAGAAGATGTGGTGGTCTCCGAGGATCTTCCAGAACGGGGTGGACCGCTGCATCAGCTTCACCACCGGCTTGCCGAGAGGGATCCGGTACTTGCCGATCTTGATCGACCGGGTCGGGTTCGTGATCTTCACCGACGCCAGATCGGGGACGTACGTCTTCGGGTCCCGGTTCAGGAAGTCGAACTGGTTGTGCTTCGACGCGTCCGTGCTCGTGGCGAAGGTCGACCACGCCACGGGCGACATGGAGGGCCACGACGAGAAGAGGGGCTGGAAGTCCCCCTTGTCGGCGAGGCGCTTGAAGCTCGGCAGCTTCCCCTCGTCCATCCACTTCCGGGCCAGCTTCGGCTCGAGGCCGTCGTAGCCGACGACGATGACCCGGTCCACGTCGGTCTTCGCCAGCTTCCCCGCGCGGGTGAGGAGGCGGATCACCACCCGGATCGGCCAGATCAGGATCGAAACCACGGCGAGGAGGAAGGTCACGAAGAGGACCATGAAGGAAGAGAGGAAGGCGAATCCCGCGCCGGGGCCGATGTAGGCGAAGGCCGGCGCCGCGGCCAGGGCGAGCAGCGCCAGGGCGATCCACAGGCGGGACATCTTCCTTCGGTCACTCACTCGATCCGTCTCCTTCGAGCAGGGTCCTCTCCACCGCGCCGGCGATGTTCGTGATGTCGAAGCCGGCGGGCATCTCCTCCGGGGTCCAGAGGAAGGCGTCGTCCCAATTGTGCATCCCCGTGAAGTGGGAGTTGCCGAACACCCCTTCGGTCCGCATCCACCCCTTCACGTCGAAGCCGTCGTTCGCGAGGAGCACCAGGTCCGGCGCCTCCGCGACGCAGGCCCCCGTGTAGATCTCGTCCGGCCGGAAGGCCCCCTGAAAGACCTTCTCCCCCTCGAATTCGACCGCCAGGGCCTTCTCCTTGATGGCGGCGCAGATCTCGGGGATCTCTTCGCCGCGCACCGTCCCCTCCGGGAAGCGGTCCTTCCGGTTCAGGTAGATCCTCGTCGGGTCGAGGCCCATGGCCTTCGACGACGGCAGGGCCTCCTCGAACGACTTCGGCTCCTTCGACCGGAACGAGAGGAACCCCTCCTTCACGAGCCAGGCGTTCAGGTAGAACTCCCGGCGGATCCGGCAGAAGCCGTGGTCCGACAGGGCGAAGAAACCCGCGCCCGGCCTTCCGCGGCCTCGGCCTTCGTCCGTCTCCGCCGTGTACCGGTCGAACACCCGCCCGAGGAACCCGTCCACCTTCTCGTAGTACTCGAGACAGCGGACATGGTTCGGATGGGACGGGTCCTCGATCGCGTCGTACTGGAAGTGCTGCAGCCGGTCCGTGCCGGTGACGACGATCTCGAAGAGGTCCCAATCCTCCCGCTCCCAGAGGTAGTCGAGCACCCTCTCCCGCCCCCGGAGAGTCGAGCCGAGCTCCCGGAAGAGGAAGTCCGCATCCCTCCCCCCCTTCTGGGAATCCACGTCGATCTCGTAATCGAGCTGCTCGAGCTTCTTCAGCAGAAACGGCGGCGACACCGCCTTTCTCATGTCGACCGCCACGAACCCGGAGATCAGCACCCCCGGAATCTCCCGGGCCGGATAAGTCGACGGCTGGTTGATCACCACCGAACGCCTCCCCTTTTCGCCCAGACGGTCCCACAGCGTGGGAGCCTTGAGCGAGGGAAAGCTCGGGAAACGGATGCGGTAGGTGCCCGGATCGAACTCCGTGAAGCCGTAGACCCCGTGGGTCCCCGGGTCGGACCCGGTCATGAAGCTCGGCCAGCTGACCGCGGAGACCTCGGGAAGGGTCACCTTCATCTTGTGAAGGGTCCCGGCCTCGAAAATCTCCTTCGCCCGGGGCATGACGCCCCGTTCCATGAGATCCGAAAGCAGCGTGCAAGGCATCCCGTCGATGCCGAAGACGCACGCCCTCCGGCCCGCCTTCTTCTTCTTCCGGAAATTCAGCGCCAAATCACGCCTTCCATGAATTTAGATATAGCCGAGATCGCGGAGCCGCTGCTTGATTTTTTCCTCTTCCTCCTCGGTGTACTCCTCGGAGGCGTCGGCGCCCGGAATGTAGCCCATCAGCTCGAGCGTCCGGATGATCTTCTGGACGCTCTCCTCTTCGCTCTCCGCGGCGGAGTGGATGAGCACCTCCGGCTTCAGCGGCGCCTCGTAGGGGTCGTCCACACCCGTGAATCCCTTGATCTCACCGGCCCGGGCCTTCTTGTAGAGCCCCTTCACGTCCCGCTCCTCGAGGGTGTCGAGGGGGCACTCCACGTAGACCTCGACGAACCGGCCGATCATCTCCCGGCAGTAGTCCCGGATCTCCCGGTAGGGGCTGATCGCCGAGGCGATGGCGACGACGCCGTTCCGCGAGAGCAGGTGGGCGACGAAGCCGATCCGCTTGATGTTCGTGTCCCGGTCCTCCTTCGAGAACCCCAGACCCTTCGACAGGTTCGTGCGAACCACGTCCCCGTCGAGGACCTCCACGTTCAGACCCCGCTCGAGGAGGATCTCCTCGACCGCCCGGGCGAGGGTCGTCTTTCCGGAGCCCGAGAGCCCCGTGAACCAAAGTGTGAATCCCTTGTTGGCGCTCATGAGAGCCTTCCTCCTTGTGGGTCCTTCCGCTTCCTCTCTTCCGTCATCGGCAGGGGGCCTCTTTCCCCTAAAAGAGGGGCTCCCCGATCATGTGCTCCGGTATGTCGATGTCGAAGAAACGGAGAATCGTGGGAGCGATGTCGTAGATCGAATAGGGGTCCTTCACCTTCGGCTCCACTTTCGCCGGGTGATCCCAGATGAAGATCCCGTTCCAGTCGTGATTGGCGTCGTCCGGGCCCGTGTCGTTCTCGAAAGTGTGGATCACGCCCGTGCCGACCAGACCGGCGCTCCGCCACGAAAGGTCTCCGAAGAAGGTGATGAGGTCGGGAGCGACCCCGTTCACCTCCTTGTACACATCCTGGGGCTTGTAGACGGTGGTGCCGATCGGCTCCCCCTTCTCGTCGGGGATCGCCTCGATCATCGCCTTGAGTTCGTCCCGGAAGCTCTCGTATTCCGCCGCGGGGACGGCCCCTTTCGGCTCCCGGCCCTCCACGTTCATGAAGATCCGGGCGTAGTAGCCCCCTTCGCCCCACGCCTTCGTCTTCTTCCAGTCGACCATGTCCATGGTCAGCTTCGTCGGGCCGTCGGGCTTCTTCTTCAGCTTCAGCAGCCCTTCCCGCATCAGCCACTCGTTGACGCAGATCGCGCCGTCCATCCCCCGGGCGCCGTGGTCGGACGTTATCATCACCGACGTGTCCATGGGGAGGTCGCTGAGCAGCTTGCCGAGTTCCTCGTCGACGAACTTGTAGTAGTCGTGAATGACTGTCTCGTACCGGTGTCCCGGCTCGTAGAGGCGGTGCTCCTTGTCGAAGTAGCGCCAGAAGCCGTGATGGATCCGGTCGATCCCCATCTCCACCATCATCATGAAGTCGAAGTCCTTCTTCCTCACGAAGTGACGGAACGCGGCGAACCGGCGCCTGGTCATCTCGTAGATCTGCTCCACGAGCCAATCCTTGTCATCGGTGCGGAAGTCCTTCACGTCGATCATGTAGTCGCCCCCCGCCGCTTCGTCGACCTCGCGGGCCGCCTCGCGCGGGTGGGTCCACTGCACTTCCTTGCTCGGCGTGAGGAAGCTCGAGACCATGACGCCCTTCAGCGGCTTCGGCGGGTAGGTCTGGGGGACGCCGAAGACGAGCGAGTTCAGGCGCTGGCGGGAGAGGTAGTTCCACACCGTCTTCGCCTTCACGTACTTGGCGTTCGCGAAGAAGAGATCCTCGTAGTCGTGGCTCGCCCGGTTCCGGAAGCCGTAGAAGCCGAGCTGCCCCGGGTCCTGCGAGGTCATCATCGACGTCCAGGCGGGGACGGTGATGGGCGGAAGGGTGGAACGGAGATTCCCGTAGACCCCCTCGCTCATCACGGACTTGATGTTCGGGAGTTCGTCGCGCCACAGGTCGAAGATCAGCTTGGGCGCCGCGCAATCCAGTCCGATCAGGGCCAGACGACTCATCCGTTCTGCTCCTTCTCGCGCTGTTGGTAGTGTTTCACGAGGATCTCGGCGACCTCGGGCCGCGTGAACTCGACGGGCGGGATCTCGCCCCGCCCGAGCATCTCCCGGACCTTCGTCCCGCTGAGGAACACGTGGTCGGCGCTCTCGTGGGAGCAGGTCTTGGACGAAGCCATGTTCCCGCACTTCCGGCAGAAGAAGGCGTGATCGAAGAACATGGGCGTGATGTCGATCTCGTACCGGTCGAACTCGCCGAAGATGTAGTGGGCGTCGTAGGTGCCGTAGAAGCTGCCGACGCCCGCGTGGTCCCGGCCGACGATGAAATGGGAGCAGCCGTAGTTCTTCCGCACCAGGGCGTGGAAGATCGCCTCCCGGGGTCCGGCGTACCGCATGGCCGCCGGGAAGATGGAGAGGGCGGTCCGGGTGCGCGGGTAGTAGTGCTCGAAGAGGACCTCGTAGCACTTCATCCGCACCTCGGCGGGGATGTCCTCGCCCCGGGTCTGGCCGACCAGGGGATGCACCAGCAGTCCGTCTACGATCTCGAGGGCGCATTTCTGCAAATACTCGTGGGCCCGGTGGATCGGGTTCCGGGTCTGAAAGGCGACCACCGTCTCCCATCCCTTCGCCTTGAAGAGGACCCGCGTCTCCTTCGGATCGAGGCGGTAGTTCTCGAACCGGTGGTGCTTCGGCCGTTGGAGAAGGTGGATCGCGCCGCCGAGGTAGACGTCGCCGGTCGTGACCAGGTACTGCACGCCCGGATGGGACTCGTCGGTGGTGAGAAGGACCTTCTCCGCCTCCTGCCGCTTGTCGACCCGGTACTTCTCCTCCAGGTCGATGACGCCGAGGGCTTCCCCTTCCGGAGAGACGAGGGCGACCTGCCCGCCTTCCTTGTATTCGGCGCCGTCCCCCTCCTTCACCGCCAAGACCACCGGAATCGTCCAGGGCAATCCCTTGCCGAGGCGCTTCAGGTCGAGGACCGAGATGTAGTCCTCCCGGGTCATGAATCCTTCGAGGGGACTCATGGCGCCGATGGCGATCATCTCGATGTCCGCGGTCTCCCGCTCGTTCAGCGTCAGCCTCGGCAGGTTCGGGACCTTCTCCATCAGGGTCTCCCGCTCTCTGCCTTCGGCGATGCGGTGGACCAGCTTGCCTCCGTGTGCACGTATCATGTCGTGTTCCCTTCGGTTTCCCGGGAGGGGCTCCCCCGGCGCCCGGCATGGGGCTACTCGAGGTACCCCAGGTTCTTCAGCTTCCGTCGAATGCTCCTGAGCTCGTCCTGGGAGAAGTCCTCCTGCCCTTCGGGGACACTCCGCTCCCCGACAAGATCGCGGAGGACATAGACGATGAAATCCGTAGGAGAGCTAAAGCCAGACCCATCAATAACTTGTGTGATCTTCCGATAGAGGGGCCGGGGGATCTTGATGGTGACTCGGCTCTCTTTCATCTCTGCGCTCCAGGCTCCAATCGTATAACTGATCGTACTACATAAAGAGTCTAAGATTGTAACCCGATCTCGGAAACCCTGTCAACCGTGGGAAATTGCGCCGGTTCAGGAACCACACTCCGATCGGGGTCTGCACCGCGGAGAATCGGCGGAATGAAGAAAAGACTTCAATTCTCAAAGAGCACCGGACCGGTCATCGGCGAAGAAGCCGGAGGCTGGACCGTATCGCCTTGAACCGGGAACGGTGGATGATGCCGATGGCGAGGGCGTAGGCGGCGGCGCCGCTCCCCGCTTCGACGGCGAGACGGGCGGCCGCGGGCCAACCGGCCGGTTCGATCCGTTTCACGGCGAGCACGACGGTGGCCATGAGTGCCACGGCGCTGATGGCGGGCCAGAGGGCGCGAAGGTACCGGGACGTGGGCATGCCGATCCGCGTGAAGACGCGCCAGTAGACCGGCAGCGTCACGAGAGGGTGGGCGACGATCCAAGCCGCGGCGATTCCCGTCGTCCCGTAGCGGGCGCCGATGATGAAAGCGATGGGGAGCACCACGGCGGCGAGGAAGGCGTTTCCCATCCCGAAGCGGGAGTGGCCGGTGACGTTCAGGATTTGGGGGAGAAGGGTCACGATGGAACGGAACGAGGCGTACACCGCGAGGAGGCGGAGGGGGGCCACGGCGGCGAGCCAGCGGTCGCCGAGAGCGACGGGGACCAGCGTGTCCGCCACGAGGGCGAGGCCGACCGCCGCGGGGAAGGTGATCAAGGCGAGCCCCTCGGTCAGGTTCGACAGATAGCGGCGGAGGGACTCGTCATCCTCCTGGACGGCGGAGAAGACCGCCGGCGTCACTCGGCCGACCATGGCGGTCACCTTCTCCACCGGAAGGCTCGCCAAGGTCCAGGCGAAGGAGTACGCGCCGAGCGCCGCCTGCCCGAGCATCCGTCCCGCCACGGCGAAGTCGGCGTGGGAATAGACGTACCAGCCGATGCGCCCGCCGAGAATGTGCCAGCTGTAACGCAGGGCCGGCCGGATCTCTCCCCATCTCGGCGCGGCGTAGGAATGCCGGCGCGAGTGAAGGGTGAGCCCGGTCCAGTAAAGGGCGCCGAGGACGTTCCCGACGACGAGCGTCCAATAGCCGAACCCGGCGGCGGCGAGGGCGATCATGGTGAGCGCCCGGAGCACCGCCTGGATCCCCTCGATCACGGCGAGCCGGGGGAACCGCAGCTCTCTCTGGAGGAGCGCCTGGGGCACGGTCCGGAACGACCCGAGCACGAAACCGAGGCTCATGGCGATCACCACCGTCCGGAGCTCCGGGGTCTGGAAGAAGAGGGCGAGAAGCGGCGCGGCGGCGAAAGAGAGACCCAAGCTGATCAGGCCGAAGAGGATCGCCACCGTGTTCAGCTGCGCCACCTGCCGGTCCGACAGGTCCCGGAGGGCGACGATGGCCATCCCGAAGCCGAACTCGTTGACCAGAGTCACGAGGCCGAGATAGATGGTCGCCATCCCGACGATGCCGTAATGCTCGGGAAGGAGCATCCGGGCCACGAGAATCGTGGAGGCCCAGGTGACGATCTGGCTCCCCCACTTCGCCGAGCCGGTCCACGCGATTCCGCGGATCAGGGAGCGGTCGAGGCTATCCCGGGAGCCGTCCGGCGGGGGCGCGATTTCACTCAACCGACACCCCCCTCTCCCGGAGGAGCGCCGCCGCGGTCTCTTCGGCCCGGACGGCGATTTCGGGCGAAAGGCGGCGGGCGAGGGTGACGGCGATCCGCCCGGCGATGACCCCCCAGTCGTGTTCCCGGGCGACCTCAAGACGCGCGGCGCGGCGTTCCTCCGCCCCCGGCCCGGCCCCTTCGAGGGAGGCTTCGATCGCCGCGATCCACTCCTCCGGCGTTTCGGCGAGGAGGACCACGCGGGAGAATTCCTCAAGGGATCGGATGCGGGTCGCCACGACGGGGTTTCCGGTGGCGAGGAATTCGTGGAGCTTCAGCGGATAGATGTAGCGGGTGTATTCGTCCGACCGGTACGGCATGACGCCGACGTCGAAGTGCCGGGAGTAGGCGGGAAGTTGGTCCACCGGCTTTCCCCCGAGGAAGCGAACGTTGGGCCGGGCGGCGAGCCGTTCCACGCTCTCCCGAACCTCGTCGTGGGGAGCGGCGGGCCCGACGAAGACAAAAGACCACTCCTTGCGCGCATCCACGAGCCTCTCGATCAGCGGCCAGTCGAGCTGGCGCTTCAGCCATCCCACGTAACCGATACGGGGACGGGGGATCGGCGCCAGGTCCTCCGGCTCTTCTCGGGGCTTCCGGTAGGCGTCGAAGTCGACCCCGTTCGGCGCCCGCTCCGTGCGCGGGTTCACGTCCCCCTTCTTCTCGAGCAAGGCGGGGGAGTGGATGAAGACCTGGTCCACCCGCTTCATCAGTTCCCGCTCGCCGTGAGCCGCCTCTTCGGCGTTCTCCCTTCCGTAGAAGACGTACTCGTCGTCGATGTGATAGCAGGCGAGGTCGTGGTCGACGAGGCCGAGGGCGGAGGCGAAGCGGGGGCGCCAGACATAGAGGATGAACCGCCGGCAGCCGAGACTCTCGAGGCGCCTCCGGGCGGCGCGGAGGCGGGCCCGTTCCGCCCACGCGGCGAGGGCCGCGGGCCGGTAGATCTTCGGAGGCCAGCGGCGGGCGCCGAAAATCGACAGGCCGGCCGGGACCGGATGGGACTCCCCTCCGGAGGCCCGGCGGAGGAGATAAGAACGGCCGTCGACGGCCGGCTCCATCCAGACGACACGGAAGAACCGGGCCAGGAGGGAGAGCACGTAGTGCCGGGGCTGCCAGTAGGGTCCCCAGTGATCGGGCACCAGGGCGATCACGCCCACCTCCGGAATCGCCGGTCCTCCCCCCCCGCCCGTCGTCATGGACGTCCCCTCACGACCGGGGCGCCGGGGAAGGCCGGTCCGCCCGGTGATCCCAGTAGAACCCGTGGAGTCTCCACTCCGGTGCGAAGGGGAGGGGACGGAGGTTCGCATCGAGCCAATCGGCGACTGCCGGCGGGACGCCCCAGGATTTTCTCCACGAACCTTGCTCGATCACGACGATCCCGAGGGGATGCTCGGCCGTGATGCGCTCGAGGGAGGGGACTTCGGAGAGGACCGGACGGGCGATCTTCCACCAGTTCTCCATCTCCTTTCTCGGTCCCTTCCTCCCCACGTCATTCAGCCGGTCCCGGCTGAGGATGTAGTCGATCCGGCCCCACGCCCAGAGGGCCTTGAGCGCGGACGAGGCGACGAGGGCGGCTCCTTCGTCCAGGTAGGGACGGACCGTCGGTTCCGCCGCCACCCAGTCCGGCTCCCCGCGGTAGATTTGGGGGAGGTTCCACCGCGCGTCCTCTTCGGTGAGCATTTTCCAGGCGATCGGCGTGGCGTCGTTCCAGAGCGCGGCAATGAGCAAAGCCCCCGCGACGAGTACCGTCGCGATCCGGCCCGCCGGCATCGGAAGGGAGCGGCGGCCGGCGAGCGACCGGATCCCCTCCGCCCACCGGCCGGCCGTCAGCGAAATCAGGTCACTGAGGGCGATCCCCACGGCGCCGAAGAAATAGGGCATGGCGTAGAAGAGATAGCGCTCCGCCTTCCACGAAGCCCCCGACTGAATGAGAAAGACGAGCACGAAGACGGTCACGGCAAACGACGCGGGCCGCGGCCGCCGGAGAAGGGCGAAGATCGCGAGGAAGGGGAAGAGGGGCCAAATCGTCGGGTAAAGGCCGAGGAGGATCCAGTGGTAGAACCGGCGGCTGTCCCCCGAGCCCGCGGCCCAAAGGTCGGCCCGGTTGCGGTAGAAATCCCACAGACCCGCGACCCTTCCGCTCCGCCAGGCGAGAAAGAGAACCAGGGCGGCGGCCGCGAGGAGAGCAGCGAACAGGAAGGCCGGGCGGGGAGAGGTTCGCGCCTTGGCCCCGATCCACGGGGCCAGGGCGGCGCCGGCCCAGACGGCGACGCAACCCGCGCCGATCAAACTGAGAAGCTGAAAATGGACGGCCAGAAGCAGACTCACGACCGAGATCGCTCCGGCCCGCAACCACGTTTCCCGGTTCTCGGGGTCCTCCGCGATCCGGTAGATCTGCGTCGCCCCGATCCAGAGAAAGAGCGCCTGCAACGTGTAGAAACGGGAGATTTGGGAAAGATAGATCGACTCGGGATAGAAGCAGAAGAGGAGCGCGCCGATCCAGGCGGCCAGAACCCCCGCGTTTCGCCTCAGCCAGAGGAAGAGCGCCGTCACGAGGGCGACGCCCGCGAGGAGCGCCGGGATCCGGGCGACGGCGAGGCTCTCGCCGAAGATCCGGAAGAGAGCGGCCACCGCGTGCGTGAAGAGCTTGGCCCTCCCGTAACCCCCGCCTCCGGGAAGCCGCATCTCCCCGTCCTCGACGAAGGAGCGCGCCGCGAGAACGTGGTTCAACTCGTCCACGAAGGGCGTATGCCCGAGGTTCGGCAGGCGGACGAGGAGGGCGATGAGGATGACGGCGGCGACTTCCCACCGAAAAGAACGCCCCGGGTGCTCCGGGACGGATCCCGAGTTCCTCTTCGTTCCGACCACCGCTTCGACCATCGCCATCGAATGTCTACCCCTTCAAGGGAGTCGGTCGCGAACACTCCGCGCCGACGCCCCCGGCGCGGACAATCCCCAAGCTACCACATCCGTGGGGAGGGTGAAACGGCCATGGGGGCCGTGCGGAGGACCTCTTCCCCGAACCTTCCCCTTCGCGTTTACTCCCCCCGGTGCCGCCGCTATAATGCGCCCATGTCGGGGACCACAGAGAACCGCCCCCCCTCGGAATCCGGAAGGTCCTTTCCTCCCGGTCTGATGATCGGCGTCGCGGCGTTTTTGCTCATACGGATCGCCGTCGTTCTTCTCTTCGGCCGGGCCGAGCCCCCCCCCTCCGGGGACCTGATGGTCTATTTTCA
The DNA here is from genome assembly GCA_043809585.1 of Candidatus Eiseniibacteriota bacterium. Classification (GTDB taxonomy): domain Bacteria; phylum Orphanbacterota; class Orphanbacteria; order Orphanbacterales; family Orphanbacteraceae; genus JBDROZ01. The sequence goes on along the minus strand of JBDROZ010000087.1, from coordinate 38,977 downwards.
AACCGCCCGCGAGCTCGCCGGTTCCGGATCGGCCTGGCTCCGGCCCGGCGGCGAGTTCGGATACCGGGCGCCCCTCTTCTTCGTCTACCTCGCCGGACTCTTCCGCGCCTATCCGGAAGCGCCGTACAAAGCGGCGCAAATCTACTCGGCCCTGCCCGGCGTCCTGGCGTCGCTCCTTCTCTTCCGGATCGCCGACAGGATCGGCGGGCGGAGGGCCGCCTGGATCGCGTTCGGGATCCGGGGCCTCCTCCCCCCCTTCGTCATCCTCGACACGTTCGTCCTCACCGAAGGTCTCTTCTCGCTCCTTCTCTTCGGCGCGGTCCTCCTCGCCCTGCGCTCGAGCGAACGGCCCTCCTACGGGGACGCCGCCGCCCTCGGGGCCGTGGCCGGCGCCGCGACGCTCGCCAGGGATTCGGCGCTCCTCTTCCCCTTCCTCTTCGGTCTACTCGTGTTCCTCGGCTTTCGCGGAAGGAGAAGGGCGCCTGCCGGGCTCGCGGCGTACGGGGCGGCGCTGGTCCTGGTGATCTCCCCCTGGATGATCCGGAATGCTTCGGTCTGGGGGGAACCCCTTCCCATCGCCCAGACGTCCGGCGTCAACCTGCACATCGGGAACAACCCGGAGACGACCGGAAAGCACATGGACCTTCCGACGAGGGCCCCGGACGGCCTCCGGTGGGGAAGCCCCGACTATCGCCGCTGGCATTCCCGGCAGGCGCGGGCCTTCATCCGGGAGAACCCGGGGGCTTTCGTCCGGAATGGATTCAAGAAGGTCTCGTGGCTTCTCTTCCCGAGCTTCCACCGGGACTTCCTCCGGACCGCCTACGCCATGCCCGGCGCAATGAACCGGATCGTCACGCTTTTTTCCGGGACTTCGAGCGCGATTTGGATACTGATCTCCCTCGCCGGATTCGTGCTCGCCCGCCGGAGCATCTACTGGTGGATCGCGCTCGTCCTCGCTCTCTACATCGTGGGGGGCACGGCGGTCGCCCACGGACACCCGCGCTACCGGGACCCGATCGACCAGATCCTGATTCCTTACGGGTCCCTCCTGATCGCCGACCCCCGTTCGTTCGGCCGGGCCCTGCTCCGGGGGAGCCGGCTCCGGGCCGGTCTCCTCGTCCTGCTCGCCCTGTTGATCCTCCTCGCCTGGGCCTGGGTCGGCCTCCGCAAGACATCGGGGTAGCCCGGCGCTCCCGACCCACGGAGCCGTTGGCGTCCATCCTCTTTCCGTGCTAGGATTTAAGTTCGATGAGAACCCGTGGCGAGGGGCGGCGGAGAACCTCTCCCCCCGTGCTCAGGTCCCCCCCCGGCCGGTCGATACTCCGAAGGAAGAGGTTGTGCCCTGCGTCCCATTCCAACGAACGAGAAGACGATGACCCTAATCCGAAAGGTCCTGCGCGCCCTCCCCCTCCTCCTGGTTCTCCTCGCCGGCCCCGCGTGGGGATACGACATGCACCCGAGTCATCCCCGGATCTTCTTCACCTCCGACTCGATCGGGCAGATCGCGGACCGCTGCCGCGCCGGGGGGACCCACAGGGAATTCTATGAAAAGCTCGTCGCCTTTTCGGACGACCGGATCAACGGCGGAAAGACCGACGGCCTCTACCTCCCCGACTACGCCCTCGTTTACCGTATCCACCGGTATTGGAACCAGACCGGCTACGACGGGGGGGGGGTTCGAGGAGAACCGGTACTGGGAGTTCACCCGCGACGCCCTTCTCTCCTCCGGCGGCTGGGGGATCAGCTCGACCGGCGCCTGCCGGGCCATCGCGGCGGACTGGATCTGGGAGCGGCTTTCCGCTTCGGACATCTCGGCGCTGGCGCCGAAATACGGGAGCCCGACCAGCTACTACCCGGACGTGCAGACCTGGCGGGACAACACCACCTACCTCCGCATGACCGCCATCCTCCGGTCCCTTCTCTTCACCGGGTCGAACGTGGACGGAGGCGGGGACTACGCGAGCGAATACCAATCGGTCAGCTCCTACATCGAGGACTACTTCGCCGGGGCCCTCGACCTCCAGGGGGGTGTCGGCGCGACGGGTGCGGGATACGAGACGGGCCTCCAATTCGACCGGGCCTGGATGCTCGAGGCGTTCACCGTCGCGACCGGCGTCGATGCCTGGGCGCTCTCCGGGAAGTGGGCCCGCGAGTGGGGCCCGTGGATCATTTACGGGAAGATCCCCCAGCGGTGGAAGATGGAGGCGAACCAGGACGAGCTCTACGGGATCGGCAACGACAGCTACAAGAACGTGGCCCTCATGGCGGCCCGCGCCCAGGACCCCTATCATCAGAGCATCACGAAGAACTACTGGCAGGAGGTCCAGGGGAGGAGCGTCGGGCACTACCAGAACACCAGCCTCTGGTGCCTGGTCCTCTGGTACGATCCCACCCTTCCCGCCTACAGCGCGTCCACATCCCCCAAGACCGTGCGACTCGGCGCGGGGGGCATGGACCACATCTACATGACCACGGGTCTCGACGACGAGAACGCCACATGGGCCTACTTCGAAGCGGGCAAGTACTTCTACGGCCACCAGCACCAAGACGCGGGGGCGTTCACGATTCACCGGAAGGGGAATCTGACGATCGACAGCGGATACTACGGCCAGTACCGCTCGACCGACGGGGACGATCACGCCTCGAACTACTACCACCGCTCCGCGGCCCACAACACAGTCTCGATCTACGACCCGAACGAGCCCTTCTACTGGGGTGCGGCCCCCGCGAGCAGCGGACTGCTGGTGAACGACGGAGGGCAGATCCTGCCGAAGAGCGCCCCCGGCGTGAACCAGGTCTTGACGGACTCCACCTTCCAGCCGGGAAACATCATCGCCTACGAGGCGAACGGGAGTTACACCTACGCCCAGGCGGATCTCCACAACGCCTACAACCAGGAGGCCCTCTCCGAGAGCCGATCCGACATCGACTTCTACCCGAACAAGCTGACCCACATCACCCGGGAGTTCGTCTTTCTCCGACCGGACTACTTCGTGGTCTTCGACCGCGTGGGCTCCGTGGATCCGGACTTCGTGAAGGTGTGGAACCTCCACTTCGACGCGGAGCCGGTCGTCGTGGGGACGGCGGTGCAGAGGATGGGGGACTCGGAGGCGGGCATCTGGGACTTCGCGGGCGCGAACACCGCCTACGTCACCGACACCCGTTACGGGCAGGGGCGGCTCTTCATGAAGTCCCTCCTCCCCCACGACCGGACGATCCGGAAGATCGGCGGCCGGAACCGCTCCCAGGACGGCTTCGCCTACTGGATGGGCGGGTTCGACGGGAACGGGCGCTACGACCCGACGGAGGGCGAGAACTTCTACTGGGGCGAGTGGAACGAGGGGAAGGAGTATCACGAAGACTATCTCCCCTCGGTGACCATCGGATGGGGACGGATCGAGGTGGAGGCGACGACGCCCGCCGAGGACGACCTCTTCCTTCACGTGCTCTACCCGTGCGACAACGACGTGACCGAGATGCCCGATACGCGCCTGATCGAGTCGGAGGGGATGGTGGGGGCGGAGATCGTGAACGAGCGGGTGATCCTCTTCGGGCGGGAGGAGACGAGCGGCATCGATTCGGTGAGCTACCGGGTCGCGCCGGAGGACACGTCGTCGATTCACACGATCTGCAACTTGATCCCCGAGACCGCCTACCGGGTCTTCCGGGAAGGCCGCACCGTTTACGTCCGCCGGTCCGACATGCCGGCCCCGCAGGGGGCGGAGGAGATCGTGACGCCCCCGCCCACCGCCACCGAGGCGGGTCTCCTCAGCTTCGGCTTCAGCGGCGAGAACCTCTTCCTCCAGATCTCGAACGTCACGGCCACTTACGGCGGGGAGGGCGCGTTTTCGGTCTTCGTCGAGTGGGACACGGACATGCCCGCCGACTCGCGGGTCGAGTACGGGCCGGGTCCCTCGTACGGGTTCTTCAGCGACCTCGACGAATCGCCCGTGACCCATCACGCGGTCATGCTGAGCGAGCCGGACATCGCCAACGACGTGACCTACTATTACCGGGTTCACTCGGAGGCGCCGGGCGGGCAGTCGGGGTCCTCGGGGGGGTACCAGTTCCATTTCGACGTGATCCCCCCCGGTCCCGTCTCCGACCTGCGGACCTCCCCCTAATCCCCCCACGCCCCCTCAGCGCTTCTCCGAAGATCCACCGGCGATCTTCGAGCGGAGGCGGAGGGCCCCCTGGTGATTCGGGTCGGCGGCCAGGGCGCGGCCGGCATACGCCCGGGCTTCCTCCCGCCGGCCGAGTTCGTCGAGGGTCCGGGCGATCCAGAAGTTCAGATCCGCTTCGTTCGGAAGAGCCTCGTGGGCGACGAGCAGATGTTCGAGGGCCTCCTCCCACTCCCCCCGCCACATGAGCGCACGCCCGAGGTAGCTCTCCGCCGACAGGTTTCCCGGGTTGCGGTGGAGGTATTCCCGGAAGGCCATCTCGCCGAGGTCCGTCCGCTGGAGCATGAACTCCGTCGCCCCGAGGTAGAAGATCGGCTGCGAGAGTTCCGGGGCGGACCGGAGCGCCTCGGCCAGGTGGGGGCGGGCCTCTTCGTACTCCCCCCGCTGAAAATAGAGAATCCCCAGGTTGGCCTGGGCGACGGCGTCGTCGGGACGCTTCCGGATCACGTGCTGGAGCAGTTCGAAACCGACCTCGCCGGCGTCCCGCTCCACCATCACCCAGGCGAGGGAGGAGGCGAGGGGCCTTTTCCCCCGGTAGTGGTTCGGGTCCTCTTCGATCATGCGGACCACCCGGCGCGCGCCGGCCTCCGGGTCCCGGTTGCCGAGCACCCAGGGGGCGAGGAAGAAGAGGCCGATCCCCGCGGCGAAGAGGCCGGCGGGGAGGATCCGACGGCCTTCGAGGCGCCGCCGGGCGCGGAAGGCGGCCCAGAGCGCCACGGGGGGGGCGAAGAGAGAGAAGAGATCCCAGTCCCGTGGACCGAGGAAGGGGCGCATGACCAGAGCGAAGGCGATCCCCGCGAGGGCGGCGGTCCGGAGAAAGCGGAGGGGCCCCTCGGCGGCCGGATCCGGTTCCTTCCGCCGGCGGGAGACCAGGAAGAGGAGGGAAGCGGCGGGGACGAGGAGGAGCGCGAAGTTCAGGCACTGCCGGACATACTCGATGGAGAGAATGCCGTAGGGAGTCCTCGTCGAGACCCGGTACCAGGGCAGGGGGGGCAGGAGAATCCGAAACTGGGCGAGTGTCGGAGGGAGGAGGAGGAGAAAGAGGATGATCGTCGCCTCCGGGAGGAATCGGAGAGGGGACCGGCCCTCCCCCTCCGGTTTCTTCCGGGCGAGGAGAACGAACAGGGAGGGGAAGAAGACGATCGCCCCCCAATGGGAGAGGAGGGCGAGGCCGAAGAAGGCGAGGGCGGTCCAGGGGTGGCGCCCCGAGAGGAGGGCGTGGGTCCCTTCGATCAGATAGAGGAGGAGGAAGAGATGGACGAGCGGGTAGTTTTCCACGTACCCGAAGTAAATCTGCATGAAACCCGCCGTCAGGGGAACCGCGGCGAGGAGAAGGCGGGAGCCCCGGGGCGTCCCCGCGGGGCCCGCTCCCCCGGCGATCCTCGCCCATCGGACCAGAAGAAGAACGTACAAGGCCCCGGCGAGGCAGGCGAAAAGTATGAGGTACGTCTCCACGCCGACGCCGAACCGCCTCAGCACCAGGAAGCCGAGCCGCTGGATCCAGAGGGTGCCCATCCCCGGCCGGGTCTCCATGGGCACGCCCTCCCGCTCGATGAAGGTCGTGATCAACCATCCATCCCCTAGAAAATGGTTCCGTGAGCGAAGAAGATAGAAGACGAGAAAGGCGGCGGCCCCGATGAGGACCATGGCCGGTGGGCCGCCGGGCCGGATTCGGGGGAGCCACCGGTCCTTCCCCCGGGAGGCGAGAAGGAGGAGAGGCAGGAGGAACGCGACGCCTCCGAACCCGATCCAGAGAATCCGAGCCTCCGGCGACAGGTCGGCGCCGAAGGAGAGGGACCAGATCAGCGCCGACGGGTGGTAGGCGAAATAGACGGCGGCGGCCGCGAGGATCGCCGCGGCGATCATGGGGACGAGCATGGGCACCTCCGAAAGGGGGGCGCGAAGGGGCGCCTCCGCGGGATCTGTCTCAGCATAACCGCATGAGACCGCTCATCCAAGGGGGAGCCGGAATACGGATGAAGCCGTCGCAATCCCTATCGCCGGATGGTACAATCCGGGTCCACACCAGGCAATGGAGAGGAGTGCATGCGGAAAAAGGTCATCGGAGCGGTCGGAAAGAACGGATCGGGAAAGGACACGGCCCTCGACATCATCGCCGACGAGTACGGAGTGCCCAGCATCTCCATGGGCGACATCGTCAGGGACATCGCGAGGGAAAAGGGGATCGAGCCGACCCGGGCCAATCTGAACGAGATTTCCCGGTCCCACTTCGAGAAATACGGGAACGACTACTTCATTAGGATCGTGATCGACCGGCTCGACGCCGCGGGGGCCCCCTTCACGGTGGTGACCGGAATCCGCACTTACCTCGACGCCAGAACCCTTCGGGACCGCTACGGCGACCGGTTCCTCCTCATCAACGTGATCGTCTCGGACGACGAGGAGCGGCTCCGCCGCGCCCGCACCCGGGGGAGCGCCCGGGATCCGAAGACGATCGATGAGCTCCTGGAACACGACGCCCGGGAGGAGCGGATCTTCGGCATCCAGAAAGCGGCCACTCTCTCCACGACGACCATGGTGAACGACGGCTCCCTGGAAGACCTGAAGAGCCAGGTCGACGCGTGGGTCTCGGCCACCCTCCCCGAACTTTGCCGAAAGACGGAATAGCCCCCGGTCAGCGCCGGGAACGGAAAGGCAGAAGCGCTTCCGGAGGGAGAGGTCCCTCCTCGGCGCGCCCCTCGCGGGCCCCTTCGATCTGGGCGGCGCCCCGGCCGATCTCCTCCGGATCGCCGAGGATGTGGACGGTCCTCCCGAGGACCGTGAGCGTTCCCTCCGGAGAGGAGGAAAGGGCGCCTCGAAGTTCGCCGGCGAGGCGGGCCACCCCCTTCCGGCTCATCGACCCGGGCGCCCCGATCCCCCTCTTCCCCGGGGACCGGAGAATCCATGTCTCGGGGGGCCGGCCGGCGAAACGGATCTCGACGACCCCCGGTCCCGGGACGGGATCCCCGGCGAGCAGGCTCCGGTCCTCATCGGTCAGCGATCGGATCGCGGCGAGGGTCGCCTCTTCCTCGGATCCCCCGGGGAGGGCCGACCGGTAGGAGGCGGAGAGGCGTCTCCGGAGATCCTCCTCGGCCCGGCGGAAGCCGGCGACCCCATCGGCGAGGCTCTTCCCCTCCTCCGTGAGCCGCTTCACCGACGGCACCCGGCCGTAACGGGTCCCGAGGTCCTCTTCGCTCTCCTCCAGGCGGAGCGGGGGGGGCCGGAGGGGCCGACCACAGAGAGTGGCCTCCCCCCCCGGCACCCAGGCGAAGAGGAGTGTGTCGCCCAGGATCTCCTCGCCGTGAAGATAGATCCGGTCCGCCGCGCCCCGGACGATCCTCTCGGTGAGCGGTCCCTCCTCCTTCCCCCCACCGCCGCCGCCACAGGCGACGAGAAGAAGGGAGAGGACGAGAAGGGGGAATCGGCGATTTCGGGACGCCATGGTTCTCTCCGTCAGTCGGCGTAGCCGAGGGCGCGGAGCTGCTCGACCACCTCGTGTTCCATGTCCACCGTCTCGCCCCCTTGGACGCTTCCGCCGGTCCGCTCGAGAGCGCCTCGATACCAGTCGACGAGGATCCGGCTCATCTCGGCCGCACTCTCGGGCCTGTCCCCGGCCAGGTCCCGGCGCTCCCCAGGGTCTTGCTCCAGATCGAACAGCACGCCCGCCGGATGGCCTTCACTCATGGAGTACTTGTACCGCTCCCCGATCACCCCCTTCCAATCATCGCCGTAGAAAAGGGCCTCGGCGAAACGGTAGCGCGGCCCCGGCGGGTCCTCCCCTTCGAGCAAGGGGAGGAGCGACTCCCCCTGGAATCCGGGATCGACGGGGAGACCGAGAAGATCGAAAAGGGTCGGCATCACGTCGACCAGTCCCACGAGGCGGCCGATCTCCGGTTCGAAGGGGCGGCCGGGGGCGCGGAGGAGGAAGGGGACGTGCAGGAGTTCCTCGTACAGAGTGTGGCCGTGCTCGAACTTCCCGTGATCCCAGAACTCCTCGCCATGGTCGGCGGTCACCATCACCACCGTCTCCTCCGAGAGATCGAGCGAGTCGAGCCGGCCGAGAAACCGCCCGAATTCATGATCGACCCCCGCGATCTCCGCCCGGTAGAGGGCGCGGGCGAAGTCCCGGATCTCGGGGGGGATCTCCTTCTCCGCTTTCCAACGGGAGACGCCGGCGAAAGGGGGCTCCATCTCCCCCAAGTACCCCTCGAGGAAGCGGGATCGGAACGGTTCCACGGGGTCGAAGTCCATGTGAGGATCGAAGAGGTGAATGAAGAGGAAGAAGCGCCCCTCTCCCCGGTTCTCGAGCCACTCCGCCGCTTCGTCGAAGGTGGGCCCCGCACGGCGGATCTTCCGGTTCGCCCCCCCCACGTAATCGTAGACGTCGAAACCGCGGCCGAGGCCCAGCACCGGATCGAGGAAGGCCACGTTCACGAAGGCGGCGGTCTCGAATCCGGCGGCGGAGAGAAGTTCGGCGCCCGTCGGAACGTCGGCGCGGACTTTGGTGAAATCGGGGTAGCGGCCGAGGGCGCCGTGGACGGTCGGATAGACGCCGGTCAGGAGAGAGCCGACGGAGGGGAGCGTCCAGGGGGCGGGCGCCGAGCAGCGGGTGAACCGGGAGGCGCCGCCCGCCGCGAACCGGTCGAGGTTCGGGGTGACCGGTCCGTGGGTCCCCTCGCGCCCCACGTCGTCGAACCGGCAGGTATCGATGAGAACGAGAATCCCGTTCCGCGCGGAACCTGTCGGTCCCTCCCCGCAGGTCGCGGAGAGGAGGAGGATCAGGGCGGGCGGGAAGAGCCGGATCTTCATCATGTTCGAGGATTACCACATCCCCGGCTCCGCCGTCACGCCGCGGGGAGAAGAGTTGTCGCCCCTCCCACCCGGTGCTAGCCTTGATCCGGTAAAAAATCGCGAGTGAAAACGCGCGAGAGTGCGTCAGATGCTGCTGCGCGGAGCATTCACCAAGCGGAGCATATTCAACGATATGTGAGCATTGGTGAATGCCGCGCCCTGCGGCAGATGGCGTGCTGTCGCGCGAGCGTCGGCGATTTGCACCGGGATTTTTTGCCGGAATAAGGCTAGCCTTGATCCATGAGCGTCGGCCGGTCCATCACGGAGAGAGCGGCCCCTTATGCCGCCGTCTACCTGCTTGCCCTGCTCCTGCAGTGCTTCTACATCCTTACCATCCAAGAGGAGCCGACCTTTCGGAACCCCGTGGTGGACAGCGCCGAGTACCTCGCCGCGGCGGAGCGGTTCGCCGGCGGGGAGGGCCTTCCCCCCGCCCCCTTCCGGTACGGCCCCCTCTACCCGGTCTTTCTCGGCTTTCTCCACCTCCTCGCCGGAGGGGACCGGACGGTTCTCCAGCTCCTCCAGGCGCTCTTCACCTGCCTCGCCGTTCCCCTGACCGCGGGGATCGCCGCGGCCCTGTTCGGAAGGACCGCCGGACTCGTCGCCGGAATCGCCTCCGCCCTCTACTGGCCCTTCCTCTACTTCGGCGGCGAGCTTCTCATCGAACCCTTCTTCATCCCCCTCCTGCTCGCGGTCTGCCTGCTGCTTCTCCGGGGCGGGGGGCGGCCGGACGCCCGGACGACCGTCGCGGCCGGTCTCCTTCTCGGCGGGGCGGCGATCGCGCGCCCGAACGTCCTCCTCCTTCTCCCGGTTCTCGTCCTCTTCGAGCTCGGCCGGAAGCGGGCGAAGCACGCCCTCCTCCTCGCCGCCGGATGCGCCGCCGCCGTGGCGCCCGTCACCGCCCACAACCGGTTCGCCGGGGGGGATTTCGCGATCGTCTCCACCACGGCGGGCATCAACTTCTTCCTCGGGAACAACCCGGCCGCCTCGGGGAGGGACTCGACTTTTCCCGGCCTCGTGCAGTGGACCTTCGACAAGGCGGAGCGTCTCGCCGAACGGGAGGCGGGCCGGGCCATGAAACCGTCGGAGGTCTCCCGTTTCTACCTGCGAAAGGGGCTCGGCTTCGTGACGGGGCGGCCGGGGGACGCGATCGCCCTCGGGGGGCGGAAGATCGCGGCCCTCCTCTCGTCCTACGAGATGCCGAACGTGAAGGACCCGAATTTCTCCCGCGCCCGTTCCCCCTTCCTCTCCCTCCCCGTCTGGGTCGGGTTCGGCGTCGCGGCCCCCCTCGCCCTGGTCGGCCTCCTTCGAAAACGAAAGAGAGGGGGCGCGGCGGTGATCCTCGTGATCGCCGCCTACACGGTTTCGGTCCTCCTCTTCTTCGTGAACGCCCGGTATCGCCTCCCCCTGGTCCCCTTCCTCCTCGTCTTCGCGGCGGCGGGGCTCGTGGAGCTCGTCCGGGCCGGGCGGGACCTCCGGCGCCGCGCCCCCCTCCCCGCGGCCCTTCTCCTTCTCGGGTTCCTTCTCTTCAACTGGAATCCTCTCGGCGAGGTGGCCGACGAATCCCAAGCCCGGTTCGGCGAAGGCTGGGCCGCCCAAAAAGGAGGGGACGGGGAGCGGGCGATCGAGGAGTACGCCCGCGTTTCCGAGGAGAGCGCCTGGTTCGGGCCGGCCCTGAACAACCGGGCCGTGCTCCTCCTCGCCCGGGGGGATGTGGAGGAGGCGACGGCCGATCTGATCCGGGCCGTTTCGATCGACTCGACCTACTACGACGCCTGGTCCAATCTCGGGCGCGTCTTCTACGAGGCGAAGCGGTTCGACGACGCCGCACACGCCTTCGAGAAAGCGGCCCGCCTCTGGCCGGGGGACGCCGGTTATCTGACGAACCTCGGGCTCGCCCGGAAAGGGGCGGGGGACCTCACGGGGGCGATCGCCGCCTTCCGGGAGGCCCTCGCCGCGGATGAGGCGTACGACACCGCCAGGAACCACCTGGCCGAGATCCTGGTCGTGCTCCACGCGGAAGAGCAGGCGATCCCCCATCTGGACCGTCTCGTCCGGGACGACCCGGCGAACGGGGCGGCATGGTACTACCTCGGCATCGCCCGGGAACGTCTCGGTGACGGAGCGGGGTCCCGCGCCGCCTACCGGGAGGTGATCCGCCTCGCGCCCGGCTCCCCTCTCGCGGGAAGGGCGAGGGAGGCCCTCGGGGAATAGTCGGCCGTCATTGTCCCGCCTCCCCCCATCCGATACACTCGCTTCGGCATGAACACGGCGGGCACAAATCGATTTCCCTACCGGAACGTCCTCGTCATCCAGACCGGCTTCGTGGGGGACATGGTCCTGACCACCCCTCTGATCCGGGCGCTCCGGCGGGGGGCGGGGCGGGAGGCGTCGATCACTCTTCTCCACGCGCCGAGGACGGAAGGGATCGTTCGCCTCTGCCCCCACGTGGACCGGCTCGTCCGGTTCGACAAGGGGGGGAGCGAACGGGGGACGGCCTCCACGCTCCGGCTCGCCCGCCGACTCCGGGCGGAACGGTTCGATCTGGTGATCTCCCCCCACCGATCCGTCCGGAGCGGCCTTCTCGCTTTCGCCACCGGCGCTCCCCGGCGCGTCGGATTCGAGCGATACCCGTCATCCCTCTTCTACACCGACACGGTCCCGTACAGCCGGTGGGAGTCGACCTTCGTCCGGCGGAAACTCCGGTTGCTCGAGCCCCTCGGGATTCACGAGGAGGACGAAACCCCGGAAGTCTACTTCGGCGACGCCGAAGCGGCCGAGGCGCGGCGCCTTCTCGCCGGGGGGAACGTGCGCCCTCCCTACGCGGTGCTCGCCGTCGGGTCGGCGTGGCCGACCAAGCAGTGGCCGCCGGAGCGGTTCGGCGCCCTCGTCCCCCTCCTCGAGAAGCGGGGCATGGCGTCGGTATTCGTCGGGGGCCCCGGGGACCGAGAGGCGGGACGCCGGGCCGCGAAGACGGGCGGGGGGGCGGACCTGACCGGCGAAATGTCCTTCGAGGTGCTCGGCGCCCTCCTCCACGGCGCGTCGCTCTTCGTCGGCAACGATTCGGGCGCCTTTCATCTCGCCCGGGGGGCACGGACGCCGGCGATCGCCCTCTTCGGGCCGACCGGGCCGGAGCAGTTCCGGTTCGACCGGCTCGTCCGGATCGTTCGGAGCGACGCCTTCTGCGCCCCTTGCTCCGACCACGGGTCGGCCGAGTGCCCCCTGGGCCATTGGATCTGCCTTCCCGGAATCACCGAGACCCGGGTCGCCGCCGAAGCGGACCGGCTTCTCGCGGAGGCGGACCGTGTTCGATAGAAACCCGCGGCCCGTCGAGGCAAAAACGGTGGCGGTGATCCGGACCGACCGGATCGGAGACCTGATTCTCTCCACCCCTCTCTTCCAGGCGATCAAGGAGGCGTCGCCGGAGTGCCGGGTCGTGGCCGTCGTCTCGGCCTACGCCCTCCCCGTTCTCGAGGGGAACCGGTCGGTCGACGAAGCGATCCCGTGGCATCCGAAAGGGACGGCGGCGGATCTCCGGGAACGGCGGGTCGACGCGGCGATCGTGCTGAACCCCTCCTGGGCCTCCTCAGGCGCCGCCCGGCGGGCGGATGTTCCGTACAGGACCGGCCCCCTTTCGCGGCCGTCGTCGTTCGTGCACCTGAACCGGGGCGTCCGGCAGCGCCGCTCGAGGGCGGGATCGCACCAATCGGAGCTGGACGCCGCCTTCGCCCCCCTCGTGACCGGCGGCCGCGCCTCGGGGACGCCCCTCCCGACGCTCACGATCGGCGAAGAGGAGAAGCGGGCCGGGCTCGAGACGCTCCGCGCATCGGGCGCGCCGGAAGGAAAGTCGCTCGCCGGTCTCCATCCGGGGTCGGGGGACTCCTCCCTCCGCTGGCCGGAGGATCGATACGTCGAGGTCGGACGCCGTCTCGTCCGCGCGGGATGGGGCGTGGCCGTCACGGGGGGCGCCGCGGAGGCCCGCCTCACCCGGCGCGTCGCGGAAGCGATCGGCGAGGGCGCGTTCGACGCCGGTGGGGACCGCCCCCTCCGTCTCTTCTTCGGCATGCTCGCCTCCCTCGATCTTTTCGTGGCGCCGAGCACCGGCCCCCTTCACGCCGCCGCCGCCCTCGGCGTGCCGACCGCCGCCCCCTATCCCCCCCTCCCCTCCCAGAGCCCGGAGCGGTGGGGGCCGAGGGGGGAACGCAGCGCGCTGCTCGCGCCGGACGTGGTTTGCCCCCGCCCGGGTTCGATGCAAGGGGAGGCGATGCCGCTTCTGGCCGTGCATGGAACGGATCGGCGCGGAGGGCCTCGCCGCGGCCGCCCTCCGGATCGGCGGCGGCAAGGGGGCGGGGGCGTGAACGAGCGCATCTCCGCGGTGGTCATCACCCGGAACGAAGAGGGGGAGATCGAGGAGTGCCTCCGGAGCCTCGCCTTCGCCCAAGAAATCGTGGTGGTCGATTCCCACTCCACGGACCGGACCGTGGAGATCGCCCGGCGCTACGCCGGCCGGGTCGAGACGCGGGATTTCACCGGCTTCACCGAGCAGAAACGGGAGGCGACCGATCTCGCCGCGGGAGAGTGGATCTTGAACATCGACGCCGACGAACGGGTCTCGGAGGAACTCGCGGAGGAGATCGTCCGGGCCGTGCGCTCGGGGGGCGGGGCGGCGGGCTACCGTATTCCCCGCCTGACATGGTATCTCGGGAAATTCATCCGCCACGGCACCTGGTATCCGGACCAGAAGCTCCGGCTCTTCCGGAAGGAGTCGGGACGATGGGTGGGGGGGAGCGTTCACGAGAGCGTCGAGGTGGACGGCCCGGTGGAGACATTGACCCATCCGATCCTCCACTATTCGTTCCGCACCCTCGCCGACCATCAATCCACGATCGACCGGTTCACGAGCCTCTCGGCGCGGGACCTCGCCGAACGGAACCGGGGCGGCTCGATCGGGCGCCTCTTCGTCCATCCGCCGGCGACCTTCATCAAGAGCTATCTGCTCCGCCTCGGCTTTCTCGACGGCTGGCGGGGGCTCCTCATCGCCCTTCTCTCGGCGAAGCACTCATACCTCAAGTACGCGAGGGCCCGGGCCATGATCCGGGCGCGGAGAGGGGGGGGCGGGGGGTGACGGATCGGGAGAAACCGGGGATCGTCGTGGCCTGCTCCTCCCCTTCCTGGGGGGGGATGGAGATGGAGTCCGTCCTCTCCGCCGAAGCCCTCGCCCGGCGGGGGTACCCGGTGATCCTTCTCGCTTCGCCGGGAACGCCGATCGCCGCCGAAGGGGTCCGGCGGGGTCTCCCCACGAGGCCCGTCCTCTCCCGGAGCTACCTGGCCCCCCTCGCCGCGGCGCGGGTCGCCGGGATCCTCCGAGGGGAGAAGATCCGGATCGTCCACGCCGAGTTCTCGAAGGACCTCTGGACCCTGGTCCCGGCCGCCAAGATGGCGGGAGGCGTCCCGGTGGTGCTCACGAAACACCTCGCCTCCTCGGTGAACAAGACCGACCTCGTTCACCGATGGCTCTACGGGAACACGGCGCGGGTCGTCGCGATCTCGTCGATGGTGGAGGAGAACCTCCTCCGCCGGACGCCGCTCCCGCGGGAGAAGATCGTGGTCATACCGAACGGCGTCGATCTTTCCCGCTTTCCGCCCGGGAGGCCAGGCCGGGCGGAGACGCGGCGGGAGTGGGAGATTCCGGAGGGCGCCGTCGCGATCGGTCTCGTCGGGAGGATCTCCCGGGGGAAAGGACAGCTCGAGTTTCTCCGGGCGGCGGCGATGGTCGCCCGGGAGGAGCGGGGCGCGCGGTTCCTCGTCATCGGCTCCGTGACCGAGGGGGAGGAGGAGTACGGGGCGCGCGCCCGAGACCTCGCCCGGGAGATCGATCTCGGGGATCGTCTCCGGTTCACCGGATTCCGGGAGGACGTGCCCGGGGCGCTGGCCGCGCTCGACATCCTCGTCGTCCCCTCCCGCTCGGAAGCGCTCGGCAACGTGGTGCTCGAAGGGATGGCCGCCTCCCTCCCCATCGCCGCGGCGGGGGCCGCGGGCATCCGGGACCTGGTGGTGGACGGAGAGACGGGGATCCTCTTCCCGCCGGACGATCCGGAGGCGATCGCCGCCGCGCTCCGGCGGCTTCTCTCCGACGACGCCCTCCGCGCCTCCCTCGGCGCCCGAGGGCGGGAGCGGGCGGAGAGGCACTTCGACCGGGAGCGGCGTACGGACCGTATCGAGAGCCTCTACGAGGAGATCCTCGCCGGGGCCTGATGCCGCGGAGGGAGGATCTTCGCGGATGAAGAACGCTGATGGAACCGACCGGAGGAGAAACCGCGATGCCGATCTTCCTTCCCCTCTCGATCGCGCTCCTCGTCGCGGCGGCCGTCCTCGCCATCCTCACCGGGAAGGGGATGCTCCGCCCCCTCTGGCGGAACCGCCACGGCCTCATCCGGGTTCCGTGGAGGATCGTCCTCTTCGTCCTGTTCATCCTCGCGGCCGTGATCGCCCTTACTCTCCTCCTCGCGCCGTTCCGGAAGCTCCTTCCCCGGGCGGAGGGGGCCACGGCCCTGGAGAACGCCCCTCTCCCCACCATGATCCTCGGCTACGCGCTTCTCACCGTCGCGATCCTTCTCGCGAGCGCCGCCGCGGCCCGGTGGCTCGACCGGCGCCCCTTCGCCGGGATCGGCCTCGGACTGCACTCCCGCTGGCTCCGGGACCTCGGGCTCGGTCTCGGGCTCGGCGCCCTCTTCATCACCGGCGTCGTCGCGGTCCAGGCCGCCCTCGGCGCCCTTCGCCTCGCCCCCTCCGGCGAGGCGGGCGGAGAGATCCTCCGGCACACGGTCCTCTATCTCCTCTTCTTCATCGGCGTCGCGTTCGTGGAGGAGCTTCTCTTTCGCGGCTTCGCCCTGCAGGCGCTCGCCGAAGGGATCGGGAAGGTCCCGGCGGCCCTCCTCCTCTCCGCCCCCTTCGGCTTCATCCATCACTTCAACTCGGGGGGCACGTGGATCGGCGCCGTGTCGACCGGCGTGGCGGGTCTTCTTCTCTGCCTCGCCTACTTCCGCACCCGAAGCCTCTGGCTCCCCGTGGGCATGCACGTGACATGGAATTTCTTCATGGGATATGTCTGGTCCCTTCCGGTGAGCGGCGTGACGCTCCCGGTCGTCCCCTTCACGGTAACGACCATCGGTCCCGACTGGGTGAGCGGCGGCTCATTCGGTCCCGAGGGGAGCTTCCTCTCTTTCGTGGGGATGGGCCTGATGGCCCTCTGGATCGGCCGTTCCCGGTGGTTCGAGCCGGGACCGGACACGGAGGCGTGGTATCCGCCGCCCGAGGTCCGCATGGCGGCGGCGGTCGCTCCGGAGGGGAACGACGCGGAAGAGAGAGACCGGACGGCCTGACTGAACGAGGAGCGAAGGGGCCCTACCGTTCCCCGCCGGGCGCCCGCGGGGACGCCGCGGGGCGGTGGCGGCGAACGATCCGCCCGAAGCGCCGGTTCGGCGTCAGGCGGCGACAGGCGAGGGCCTCCGGTTCCCGGTTCTCCTCTTCGATCCTCTCGATTTCGAGAATGAGGCTCGCCACCGTCTCCCGGTCGTCCAGAAACTCCACCACATGGCGGTCTTCGTCCCGCTGCGCGAGCATGCGGGCGAGGGATCCGAAGAACAACGATCCACGGCCGCCGTGGGCGGGGCGGGAGGTCCCCGACTCGAGAAAGCGGATCGCCGGCGCCGCGAGGCCGAGCCCCACGATCCTCTCGGCGACCTTGCGGACCAACTCCGACCGGTCCGGGGAGTTCGGAACCCGGTCCCGGGACGACGGATCGTGGTAGGAGTTCATCTCGATGACCACCGCCTTTCCTTCGAGGAGAAGGGAAAACCTCTGCCCGGGCTCGAAACGAATCGCGCGCAAATCCCCCTTTTCGACGAACCGGCGGGCGAGCGTAGGCGGAACGATGCGTGGATCGTTTCGGGAACAGGGGCGGGCCTGTGAGCGAGACAAAATTTAGTCACGAGTTCAATCCGGTGTTCGGACGAGGAGGGGGCGCGGCTCCCGTGTCCGGCCGAATGGAATCAACTTATTCGTTCGGACTATACTAATGCCTTCGAAGCGATCGGTCAAGACCAAACATCGTCGCCTCCGAGGCGGCGCGAAAAGGCGCGAGGAGGAGACCATGCGGCTACCCGTGATCGAGTACCTCCGTTGGGCCCGGCTCCCGAAGGAGGGGGAATTCGACCTCTCCCGGAGCGGCATGGAAGACTTCGCGCTCGAGGGGCTCGGTGTGAGCGCCGGCGGTCTCCTCCTGCCGGAGGGCTCGGATTGGGGGAGCCCCTCCCTTCGCGCCGCGATCGCCCGCTCGTACTCGATTCCTGAAAGGAACGTGTTGCCTTCCAACGGCACCACCTTCGCCCTCTTTCTCGTCTACGCCGCCCTCCTCGAACCCGGGAACCGGGTGCTCGTCGAGGAGCCGGCCTATGAACCGCTCCGGAGCATCCCCCTCCTCTTCGGAGCCCGGGTCGATCGGCTCCCCCGCCCCTTCGAATCGGGCTACCGCCTCGACCGGGACCGCCTCGTCGATTCGCTCACGGAAGAAACCCGCCTCGTGGTGCTCACGGACCCCCACAACCCGACGGGGGTCCGGCTCACCGCCGGAGACCGGGAGTGGCTCGCCTCCATCGCCGAAGAGCATGACGTGGACGTCCTCCTGGACGAGGTGTACATCGACTTCGATCGGAGGAAAGAAGCGGGCGACGGGCCGCGGTACGAGTGCGCCCTCCGGCATGGCCGGCGCATGATCTCCATCGGCAGCCTCACCAAGGTGTACGGTCTCGGCCGCCTCCGGGTCGGCTGGATCCTCGCCCGGGAGGAGACCATCCGCCGGGCCGCCCCCCTTTACGACTACACGGTGGGCGACCTCTCGGGGCCCTCGGTGGCGCTCGGCGTCGCGGCCCTGTCGAAGAGAGAGGCCATTCGAGAGAAGGGCGCCATCCGCTCCTCCGTGAACGGGGAGATCGTCGCGGCGTGGATGAAGAGAAGGCCGGACCTCGAATGGGTCCGGCCGGAGGCGGGCATCACCGCGTTCCCCCGCTTCCGGGGCGGGGAAGAGTCCGCTCCCTTCGTGGATTTCGCCCGAAAACGGCACGGGGTCCTCGTCGTGCCCGGCGGGCACTTCGAGGACCCCCGTGGATTCCGACTCGGTTACGGGATCGACCCGAACCTACTGCACGAGGCGCTCGAACGCCTCGACCGCGCTCTTTCCGAGCGGCCGGGGCGTTAAGAGGAAGGCCTGCTTGATGAGACCGCCGCTCCCCAGATCGTCGAGATTGAGCCCCAGAAGGTCCGAGTAGAACTCTCCGAGCAGATCTTCCAGACTATAGGTCTGACCGTCGATCACGACGTAGATGTTGACCGTGTCGGCGCTGCAGTCGTCGGCGTACATCGTGGCTTCCGTCGTGCCGTTGATCTTGATCGTACCGGTCAGGCAGTCGGTCGGATCGTCGGTGATGGTCAGAGTGACGTCGACCGTGGGGGCTTCGGTCGTCCAGATGTGGATCGACCCTTCGGCGCCGCTCGAGGTAGTGTCGCCCGAGAGGCTGCCGGCGATCTCGAAATAGACCTTCGGATCCCCCGGGGAATCGTACCAACCGGAAACCGCGGCCGACGAATCCGCCTCGTCCAACGTGAAGTTCACCTCGAACTCGAGATCACAGGCGTTGCCCGAGAGGCTGAGCTCTCCCTGGTTCAGGCTCCCGTTCAAGAGCACCGCCACGCTGTCCCCGGACCCGTCCACGTGGAGCGCCACATGGACGAACACCGTGTCCAAGTCCGTGCCGAGAACGAGGTCGTAGATCGTGATGTCGCCGGGATAGTTCGCGCCTCCGAGCGTGTCGATCCCGGTCACGGGGATGACTACGGCATCGTCCGGCTCGGAGTCGACGATCACCATGTCGAGAGGATTCACGGTGCTCGTGTCGGGGCCCCAGGTCCCGTAGAAATCGGCGAGTTCCGCATCACCTTCGAGAACGCCGAAGAGCACCTGAGTGAGGAGCAGGAACTCTCCCTGGGCATCCTCGTCGAGGAGGCCGTTGATGATGTAGCTGGCTTCGCACTCGTCGTAGACGGCGTCGAAGGCTCCGCTGAGGTCCTCGAGGGCCGTCAACACCTGCTCCGTGGACAGGGTGTCCCCATCGCCGGGACCGCCCGGGTTGTCGTCGTCGTCCCCCCCGCATCCGGGGGACAGAATCAGGGCGAACGAGAAGACCAATGCCGAGATCAAGAACAGAATCCGACGCATTCTCTCCACCTCCGCGAATGGGTTCGTGAGTTTCCCAAACGACTTCTTGAGTAACTTGGCATAATCCGCACCGACGGGATCCGAGGACGAATGTGGCCCTGCCGGGAATGGAAGTCAATGGTTTTGTGCGAGCTACTTATTGGGGGGTGTCGGACGGGTCTTTGGGCTTCCTTACCAGGAGCCGGGAGTATGTGCTGAGGATGCCGAGATGGATCGCCTCGTGGAGGGTACAGAAGGAGAGGGAATCGGCGAGGGTCTCGAGGGCGATTCCCGTGGCGGTCAGATAGGGTTCGGGCAGGGCGGTCTTCAGGGGGGGACCGGTCTGGATGAACTGCTCCACCCGGTCCCGGGTCGGGGCGAGGAGGCCGACCACTTCGGTCCAGTCGGGGCGGTTCCCGTTCCAATCGCAGGAGCACCAGCCTTCGCCGAAAAGTTCGCTGAAAGGGGCGGGAAGGACGCCCTCCTCTCCGAAGGGACGGAGTATCAGTTGCTCCTGGACCACCATGACGTGGCCGATGTTCCAGATCGGGCAGTTCTTGCAGAAGGGGGGAACGCGGAACGCCTCGTCGGCGGTGAACCGGGAGGCGACGGTCAACGTCAGATCACGGATGCTGCGGGCGTGGTCGAGGAGGATTCCACGGTCTTTGATTTCCATGATCCATATCTCCGGTGGGCGTCATATGGTCTAGAGTAAGCAAGGACCGGGATCGGCGCCAACCTTTCTTCGAGCCCTCCCCGCGGCGCGGGCCGTTTCTTGGTATGCTGGTGGGAGGATAAGGTCAAACGAGGACAAGATGAACGAGAGTGTTTTCGACCGGATCGAGACCGTGAAGGGGGATATCACGAAGTCCCGGGTCGACGCGATCGTGAACGCCGCCAACTCGAGGTTGGTCCCCGGGGGGGGCGTCGACGGCGCCATTCACCGGGCGGCGGGGCCCGAGCTGGCCCGCTTCTGCCTGACCCTGGACGGATGCCCCCCGGGGGAGGCGAAGATCGCTCCGGGCTTCGGGCTGCCGGCGGAGTTCGTCATCCTCACGGCCGGTCCGGTCTACCGGGGCGGGAAGAGCGGGGAGCCGGAGCTTCTCGCCTCTTGTTACCGCCGGTCCCTCGAAACCGCGGAGGAGCACGGGTGCCGGAGGGTGGCCTTCCCCGCCATCTCGACCGGAGTCTTCGGATATCCCTTCGAGGCGGCCTCCCGGATCGCGATCCGGACGGTGGCCTCCTTCCTCGAGACCCACGACACGCCGCGGACCGTCCGGTTCGTCCTCTTCGGTCCGTCCGATCTCGCCGCCTTCCGGGAGGTTCTCGCGAAGATCGAAGCGGAGAGAGCCTGATCCGCCGATCGATCCCTATTCCCTCCCCCCCCGCCGCCACCGCTCTCCCGGCGTCCCGGCCTTGCCCCCCGGGGCGGTGCTGTCTTATCCTCTCCAGACGAGGAGGGCGGACCGTGAACTTGTTTCAAGAGATGGAAGCGCGGGGATTCATCGAGCAGGCCACGTCGGACGAGATCGGCGGGATCCTGGAAAAGGAACGGGTGACCTGCTACATCGGATTCGACCCGACGGCCTCCTCCCTTCACGTGGGGAACCTGATCCCGATCGTCGGCCTCGCCCGGCTCCAGCGCGCCGGCCACCGCCCCATCGCCGTGATGGGAGGCGCCACCGGCATGATCGGCGACCCGTCGGGCAAATCGAAAGAACGGAACCTCCTCACCCCGGAAAAGATCGAAGAGAACCTCGCCTCCCAGAAGAAGCAGTTCGAGCGTTTCATCGAGTTCGGCGACGGCAAGGGCGTGCTCGTGAACAACGGGGAGTGGCTCACCCGGTTCGGGTTCATCGAGTTCCTCCGGGACGTGGGCAAGCATTTCCGTCTCGGCGAGATGCTCGCCAAGGAGTCGGTGAAGTCCCGGCTTCAGAGCGACGCCGGGATCTCGTACACCGAGTTCTCCTACATGCTCCTGCAGGCCTACGACTTCCTCCACCTCTTCGACGAGTACGGGTGCTCGTTCCAGGCGGGCGGGAGCGACCAGTGGGGGAACATCGTCGCCGGAATCGATCTGATCCGGAAGCTCCGGGGGAAACCGGCGTACGGGATGGTCTTCCCCCTCCTCCTCGACTCGTCGGGGCAGAAGCTCGGCAAGACGAGCGAAGGAGAGCGGGTCTGGCTCGACGCGGAGCTCACCTCTCCGTACCGATTCTACCAGTACTGGCTGAACGCGACGGACCCGGACGTGATCCGCTTCCTCAAGCTCTTCACGTTCCTCCCCCTGGACGAGATCGCCGGTCTCGAGGAGGAGACGAAGTCGTCGCCGGAGAAGCGGACCGCCCAGAAGCGTCTGGGCGAGGAGCTGACGAAACTCGTTCACGGGGACGAGGCGTTCGAGGGCGCCCTCCGGGCGTCGGAGATCATGTTCGGCGGGGAGATCGCGGGGGTCGACGAGAAGACCCTCGCCGACATCTTCATCGACGTCCCCTCGTCCACCCTTCCGGCCGGGCGGCTCGGCGAGGGACTCGGCATCGTGGATCTCCTCGCGGAGTGCGGCGCCACGAAGGGGAAGGGGGCCGCCCGGCGCCTCATCGACCAAGGGGGAATCTACCTGAACAACGTGCGCGTCGACTCCAGCGACCGGATCGTGACGCGAAAGGACCTCGTCGCCGGCCCGACCCTCGTCCTCCGCCAGGGGAAGAAGAACTACCGGATCGTCAGGTTCGAGTAGGCGCGGCCTCGCTTTCGAGAATGACGATCGCCGCGGCAATGCCGGCGTCGTGGGTGAGGGTGAGGGACGAGGCGATCACGCCGAGAGACTCGGCCCGGCGTCTCGCCCCGCCGTGAAACAGCACGCGCGGCGCCTCTCCTCTTCGGCGCTCCACCTCGATGTCGCGAAACCGGACCCCCCGGGCCGCCCCCGTGCCGAGGGCCTTCATGGCCGCCTCCTTGGCGGCGAACCGAGCGGCGAGGTGAGGGACCGGATCGCCCTTGCCCATGCAGTACGCCGCTTCGCCCGGGGTGAAAATCCGGCCGAGGAAGCGCCCGCCGAACCTCTCGTATACCCGCCCCACCCGGTCGATCCGGGCGAGATCCATCCCGAGGCCGACGATCACCGGGCACCCACTCTCTTTGTCGTTCTCATAGACAATCCATGTTCCGCAGATTCATTAACCGTCAACATTTTTCCGAAAGAGTCCCGCGCCCGTCCTCTCCCATCCCGTCTCTTCCGGGAGGCGTTCGTTCCCCCCGATCCAGAGAAAGCCGCCCGGGAGGAGAGAGGCCGCGATCTTCCCCGACGCCCGCCGCCGGCCCGGCCCGTCGAGATAAGTGAACATACCATTTCTCGCGAAGATGCCGTGAAAGGGACCGGGCCAATCATCATCCGCCCAGTCGAACCGCTCGAACCGGACCGACCCGGTCACATGCCGGTCGAGGCGGAAGAGCCCCCCTTCGGGCCGGAAATAGCGCTCCCGGTAATCGGGGGGCGTGTTGTGGAGGGCGCTCTCGGGGTAGAGCCCTTCCCTCGCCCGGGCGAGGCAATCCTCGGAGATGTCGCCCCCCATGATCTCGAGGGCTCCGCCGGCCGGGCCCTCCCGGTCCCACACCATGCGGAGCGTGAAGGGCTCCTCCCCCGAGGCGCATCCGAGGGACCAGATCCGCGCGGGGCCGTCCCCCGCGAGGAGGACGAGATCGGGGAAGAGGACCGCGGGGAAGCGAAGCCAGAGCGCCCGGTCCCGGAAGAACCGCGAGATGGTGACCCGGAGCAGGCGGCGGAGGGCGCGGCGTTCCTCCCGGTCCCGGCGGACTCGGTCCCCGTAGACGTCCAAGGTCCGGATTCCGAGATCCGCCATGCGCCGCCGGATCCGCGTGCGGAGGCCGAACCGGACCCGCCGGTAGCCCCGCCACGAGAAGCCGAGGAGGGGAAGGGCGTCCTCCAGGAAGCGGTCGAACTCCGCCCGCTCGATGGGCCGGGGAACGCCCGCCCTTTCGTCGGCGACCACCCGCTCCACCCCCTGCTTCGCGCGGCCGAGCTTCTCCCGGATCCGCGGGGCGTGGCTCCCCTCCCAGAAGAGCCGCCCGCAGTCGTCGCAGCGCGTGAAGGGCCCCTTTGTCCCCGCCGGCCGGCCGGGCGGATCATCTTCCGGCCGGACCTCTCCGTTGCACTCCATGCACCGGCTGAAGGGACGGGCGAGGGGGTCGAACTCGGGGAACCGGCGGAGCACCTCCACGAGCTGATCACCCAAGCCCCGAGACTCGACGACGATCACCTCCTCCGGGCCGCCGGGAAAGCGTTGGTCCCGGGTGACGACGATCCGCTTCTCCCGTCTCGCCCGCCGGAGAATGTCGTCATCGTCTGTGGCGGCGCCGTCGCCGGCGTAGGCCGTGTCGAGGCCCGCCCCCCGGAGCCAACGGGCGAGGCGGCCGAGCATGTCGTCCGCCAGGAGACGGGGCGGCGTCACGATCCGAACCTCTCCAGGAGGCCGGCCACCGCCAGACAGAGGAAGAGAAGGAGGGAGACCGCGAGCCCCGCGTTCGCGAGCCGGCCGTTGCGGAGGCCGCCCATCCACTCCCTCCGGTTCATCAGGAAGAAGAGGGTGCCTGCGAGGAAGGGCATGAAGAGAGAGCCGAGGGCGGCGTACACGACGACGAAGGACCAGACGACGAGATAGACGAAGAAGTAGTACGCCGCCGCGAGGCCCGGCCCGACCAAGAGGAGTGCGCGAAAGACCCGTCCCATCACGCCGCCAGTGTAGCGGAGCGGACCCTTACGCACAACGGGGGCCCCCGCGTCGTTGCGCTGTGCCCCCGGGGGCGGTACAATGGCGCGACCTCGTTCGGGAAAGGAAGCTCCCATGACAACCGTCGTACTCATGCGTCACGGCCACGCCCTCCCCTCCGAAGCGGACCCCGAGCGGGGCCTCTCGGAGCGGGGACGAAGAGAGGCGGGCGCCGTGGCGGATCGCCTGGCGGCGGACGGCGTGCGCGTGGAGCTGGTCTTCCACAGTGGAAAGAAGCGCGCCTTCGAGACGGCCGGCGTCTTGAGCCGCACGATCGCCAGCGGTGTCCCTCCCCTCCGGCGGACCGGCCTCGAGCCCCACGACGACGTGTCGGACATCGCCGGCGACCTCGCCTCCACCGATGTGGACACCGCCGTGGTCGGCCACATCCCCCATCTCGAGTACCTCCTCGCCCGGCTCCTCCGTCGGCGCCCCGTCCAGACTTTCGGCACGGGGAACGCCGCCCGTCTCCGGAGGGAGGGGTCGGTCTGGACCCTCGCCGGGTTCTACGCCCCCAGCCGATGAGCCGCAGTATGGTATCTGGTTAGGGAAATTCGAAGCGGGCGAAGGAATAACGGGCTCGCGGCCCGCGATCGGAGTCCGCAGCAGAATCGGGTGAGGATCCCGGCCTATGCGAGGTCGAGCTCCTCCAGCTCGTCCTCGTCGAAGCCGAAGAAGTGGCCGAGCTCGTGGTAGACGGTGATCGCGATCTCCTTGATCAGCGTTTCCCGGTCCTCGGCCACCCGCTCCAGATTGTGCTGAAAGAGATGGATCGTGTCCGGCATCCGCTGGGAGTCGGTGGTCCGCTCCGGCAGCGGGATCCCCCGGTAGAGCCCGAGAATCGACGGGTCGAAGGGGGGTTCATCCTCCAGCAGGATCTCCTCCGACGGCACATCCTCCACCAGGATCGCCACATTCTTCGACCGCACCGCGGCGGCGAATTTCTCCGGCAACTTGTCCACCGCTTCCTCCACGACCCCACGGAACTCCTCCTCGGGGAAGCGGAAGGGCATCGGATACGCCTCCTCGTCGATCGCCGCCGCCCGCGCCGCGAGCCTGTCCGCTTCGTCCATCCGCCCGCTCCGCTCGGCAAGTCGCGAAAGGACGTCGATCGCCTCCACCCGCTCCTCGAACTTCAGCGCCTCTTTCGCGAAACGGTGGGCGCCGAAGAAGTCGGAGAGGGAGAACCGGATCCGGGAGAGCCCGGCGAGAAGATCCGCCGCGTCCGGGAGGATCTCCACCGCCTTCTCGTAATCCGCGCACGCCCCCCGGACGTCGCCGAGCGCCCAGAGAGCGTCCCCCCGGAGGGCCAGGAGGTCGGGCACGTCGGGGAACTCGCCGAGCGCCTCCGCCGCCAGGCGAAGGGCCTCCTCCGGGTCGTCCGCCTGGAGGCGTTCCTCCACCGAGTCCATCCACTGTTCGATGATCGATTCCTCGTCCGTCATGTTCCTCTCTCCGGCCCGGTCCGGATGGCCGCGCCATTCATCGTCCGTTCCCTCTCTCGAAAAGGGAGATGGTAATCCCGTTCTCCTCGGGCAGGAAGACGCAATCGATTTCGCGCCCCCGCGCGCCCATCAAGCGGCGATAGAAATCAGTGCGCTCCGTGTGGGAGGCGACGAGCCACCAGCGATTCGCCCGGCCGATCGTCTCCCACTCTCTCTCGAAGCGATTCTCGTCGAATCCCTCCGCCGACTGGAGGCCGCGCACCTCCATCGGCGGGCCTTCCCTCCGGTCGAAATAATAGCAAAAAGGGAGGTCGATAAACGAGGGGGCGAGAAGGACCACGTCTCCCGCTTCCCCCTCGCGGCCGACGAGGGCCGCCGCCTCCCGCCAGTCCGCCTTGCCCGCCCGGGGATTGAAGTAGTGGGCGCCGAGCCCGAAAAGAGTGAGCGCGATCGCCGCCGCCGCGGCGGTTCGCGTGGCCGCGCTCCGGGCGGCGCCGAAGCCGGCGGCGAGAAAGAGCGCGAAGCAGGGATAGGTGACGATCAGGTAGCGCTCGCTGATCAGGTTCGACCGGAGCGAGACGGCCAGGGCGAGGACGACGGGGACGAGCAGATGGACGAGGAGGAACCGTCCCGGCCGCCCCGACACGCTCCGCACCCCGGCGGCGAGGAGGGCCCCGAAAGAGAGAGCGGCCGCGGCGAGCAAGGGGAGATTCCGCGCCACGAAGCCGGTCATGTCCGCCTTCGCCTCCGGCGAAAGGGGGAGCAGCCCGTAGCCCAGAGTGAAGCGAAGGAAAGAGTACGGGACCTGGCTGAAGAGAAACCGGCGGAAGATCTGGCCTCCTCCGAAGCCGGCGGTGAGCAGATTGACGATCCAGGGGGCGTAGGCGCCGGCGATCAGCGCCTGCACCGCGAGCCACCGGGCGAGTAGACCCCGGCGGCGGCGGAGCTCGACGATGGCGAAGACGTTTGCCGCGACGAGAACGAAACCGGCGTAGTAGTGGGTGTAGAGGGAGATCACGGCGACCAGAGCGAAGAGAGCGCCGTCCCGGGCCCGCCCCTCCGAGACGTACCGAAGAAGAAGGCGATGGAGGAGGAGCACGAGGAACACGAGAAGGGTGTACCCCCGGGCCTCCTGCCCGTAGTAGACGAGGAAGGGGGCGAAGGCGAAGAGGGCGGCCCCGATCCGGGCCGGGGCCCGCCCGAGGAGATCCCTCCCGAGCCCGTACGCGAGGGGAACCGAAAGGGCGCCGAAGAGCGCGGAGAGGGAACGGAGGACCGTCTCGGACGATCCGAAGTACATCCAGAAGTGGAGGAGAAAATAATAGAGGGGGGGCGTGTGCCGGTTGCCGACGCTTCCGGTCAGGGTCGAGAGGGCGTCGGCCGACGAGAGGTGCCACGAGTACGCCTCGTCGAGCCAAAGCGACTCGGCGCCGATCCGGAAGAAGCGGAGGAGGAGGGCGGCCGCCGTCAGCGAGAGGAGCAGCGCGGCGTCCCTCCCCCTCTCCCCGGGTTCCATGTTTCGCGGGTCCGTCATCTCTCTTTACAGGTACCTCTCGAACCAATCGACGATTCGGCGGAGCCTCTCGAGCCGGTTCATCGGTCCGCCCCCCCGGAACGGGTAGGCGGCGATCGGTCCCACCCACCCCGGGAGCGTGTCGGCGATCGCCGCCGTGATCCGGCGCGGAGAGCGGGCCATGATTCGCTCCTTTCGATGAAGACCGGCGCGGGCCGCGGGGGCCGATCCGCCGTTCCGGGGGCCGGGCCGAGAATAGCAGACCGGAGGGGAAAGGGAACGGTCTTCCCGGGATGGGGGGATCAGTCTCCGAGAACTTCCCGGGTGGCATCCTCGGGGCGATCCGGATCGAACCGCACGAGGCCGATGCCCCGGCCGTCATGGCATCCGGTGAAAGCGTGGGTCTCTCCGATGCGCTCCCGCCACCTGCCGCTGAGCCGTGGGGCTTCGTGGACGTGACCGTGAAGGGTGACCCGGGGCTGTTTCTCCTCGATGAAACGGGCGATCGCCACGCTTCCTACGTGGACGTCGAGCGGGGCATGATCGACCATCCTGCCGTCCAACGCGGCCCTGTCGAGGGCGGTCTTGTAGGGGGGCGAGTGGAAGAGGAACAGGGTGCGCTCCGGCGGCGACATCGCCGCGAGTTCCTCCAGATCGGCGGCGATGGTCCCGTAACGGATCTCCCGAAGCGACACGTCCACTGAGCGCGTCCCCTCCTCGGGGGAGACGGAGCCGGGATCGACTTGGCGGGAGACATCGTACTTCTCCCAATCCTTGAGGCGGAAGGGCGTGGGCGGGACGAAGGCGTACCCGGTCACGAACCATGGGCCAAAGGGGACCGATCGCCCGTGGACGTATTCGATCAGGCCTTCCTCTGCCGCTTCCGTCAGGATCTCCTCATGGATCCGAGGATCGTCGTTGCCGAGAATGACGAAGCAGCGGGGCGCCCGCCCCCCGCCGCGGAGCGACCGCAGTCGGCCGAAGAGATGTTCGGCGAGGAACTCCTCGGGATCGGCGGCGCGGGGGAGAAGATCCCCGCCGAGAAAGAGCCCGTCGGGGCCCTCGGAGGAGACGGCGCCGAAGAGTGCCTCGTAGCGCGCCTCCCGACCGTGGAGATCGGACGTGAAGAAGCACCTCAAGGCCGGCCGCTCTTTCGAAGAGGGAGCTCGCGGGCCGCGTCGGTCACGGCGCCGATCTTGACGGCGTAGCTCGTTCGCTTCTCGATGTCGTCGTCGGTGACGATGTGCACGTCCAGGAGCCCCTCGGTCCGGTATCCGGTCCGGAGGTAGTTCACCTCCCCGAGACAAAGGCTCCACCCTTCGAACCAGGAGAGAAGATCCCGCCGCTGTTCCTCTCCCCCCGTGAAATGCACGAGAAGATCGATGTCGCTCGCCGGGCCCGCCGTGGCGTTCTTGGTGCTCCCGAACAGGTACATGGCTTTCACGCCGAACCGCCCGGCGTCCATCTCCATCGCGACCCGTTCGGCCATCTTGAGCCGCCACAGCCAGTACTGGACCGGCTTCCGCTGGGAATCGCCGCCGGCCGAAACCTCCGGGCGGGCCCGGGGGCCCTCCTCGGGGGCGCTGAGCAGCGCCACCGCCTCGTCCAGTTCGGCGTTTAAGAGGACTCGGAGCACCCGCCCCCCCGTGGCGACGGGCACGTCCACCACCAGGATCGTCCCGGCGAGATGAGCGTACTCGGGCAAGATCTCGGGGAGGAGGTTCTGCGACTCCTTCAGGATCCTCTCGTTGAACACCACCCCCGGTTCGTCCGGGTAGAGCGGGAGGTACCGGATCCGAGCCTCCACCAGATCTTGGAAGAAGTGGGTGCCGAAGGAGACGTCGGGAACGTAGCCCCCCTTCCGGCGGGCGATCTCGATGAGCATGGCCGTATTGCTGATGTCGGCATAGGTCACGCCGACGCCGAGCTTCAGATCACCCCGGCTTCCCCAACGGCCCGGCCCCATGAGTAGGAACTGGCGCTTCGGGAGAAGCTTGTTCAGCCGCCCCACGGCCCGTCCCACGGCGAGCAGTTCTTGGCGGCTCTCGATCTCTCCGTACTTCTCCGGGTCCACGTACACCACGTGGGTGATGTCCGGAACGTATCCGTTCGACACGTACCGGTCGGCGGTGAAGAAAACGTCCCGCTCGGGCAGGTCCTTCGGGATCGGCGCGGGGACGGAGTCCTCCCCGTAGCTCTGGGGCCGGCACTGGAGAAGGTAAAAGTCCTTCCCGTCGTGGGCGAACTCCACGTCCACCGGCGTTCCCAGGTGCTCTTGGAGGAGACTCATCATGTTGCGCATGTGGGTCAGAAAAGGCGTTCCGGTGAAGAGCTCCTGGAAGGTGACGACGAGCTCGTCCTTTTCGGGGTCGACCAAGAGGCCCACCGGTTTCTGGAGTATGTCGTCCCGGAGAATGGAGAAGACGAGCGGGAGGGCCGGGTACTTCCGGCCGTACTCGGCCATGAAATCTCCTACCCGCACGGTCTCCCAGGAACGGGTCTCCAGGTTGATCACGTCGAGCTTGCCGGGCGAGTAGCGGACGATCTCGTGGACAGCCACGTTCGCCCTGAGCTTCGGCTGGCCGGGGACGGCAAGCACCGGATAGTCGTCGGAGACACGGTCCACCGCTCTCGTACCGAGGCCGGCGACCATCCGGACCAGGCCGTCCTCCCGCTTGATGCGGGGCGACCACCGGAATTCGTTGTTGCTGAACGCCACCCCGGCGAAGGCGGGTAGGTAGTAGCGCCCTACCTTCGTTCCCACCACCTCCTGCACCAAGATCCCCATCTCCTCGTTGAACTCGAGGAGGCCGTGATCCCGGCGATACTCGATCGGGTCCGGACCGAACGTGGAGGCGTACACCTCGGCGATGGCGTCCACGAGGGCGGACAGCCGCTCCTCCTTGGTCCCCTGGTTCGCGAGAAAGAGGCTCTTGTACTTGCCCGAAAAGGCCGTGCCGATCCGGTCCTCGAGAAGACTCGAACTCCGCACGATGAGCGGCGTCTCGCCGAAGTCGTCGAGGGCGAGGGAAAGACCGCTGACCACGCGGGGCGTGAACGCGGCGCTCTTGAAAAGCCTGATGATGCTCGGGTATTCGTCCCGGACCTGATCGATCTCCTTGAACTTCTGCTCGATCACGTCCTGCAGATCGTTGTGTCCCACGAAGTCGAGAAGGCCGTCCGAGACGATGTACCAAGTCTTCGGAATCCGGACGTTCCCGATGGGCCGGTCTTCCGACTGGGTCCTCTCCAGCACCTTCTGGGCGAGGATCAGTCCCGCCCCCTTGCCCCCCAGTTTGCCGTGGCTCTCGGGGGGCATGATGAGGCGCTTGATCAGCTCCTCGAAATCCGCGATCTCGACGAACTCCTTCGCCGTCCGAACGAAGTCGAGTTGCTCCGTGAGGAGCCTCTGGGTCAGGGAGACCCGGATGCTCTTCATGGTCGACTCCGGCAGCCTAGGGCCGTCGGTCGACGAGAGATGGAACCGACGGATCCCGTCGGCCAACGCGGGTAGAGAAGTTCGTTGGCTGTTCAGGAGCTTGATGAAATTCCCGGCCCGGTCCTCCGCAACCCAGCGCTGGACGCGGGAGAGGATCTCCTCCCCGCCAATATGCTCCGAGGCGATCTCGAAAGGCCGGTCGCTCATCAGCACCTGCACGTCGGGTTTCCAGGCGCGGGTCGGCATGTTGCTCTCTTCCGTGATTCCCTCGTCGGCGGCGCCCCCCGGCCCGCCGGTAAGAATCGCCCGGGCCTCCTCGACGCCGATCCGCGTCAGATGGTTCAGCATGCGCCGGGCGATCCGGAGATAGGCGCCCCGGTCCGATTCTCGAAGGAGATGGATGGGCGCGCGCCAATCATCCCCCCTTCCCGAGGAGTCGGACCGCCGGGCGACCTCGAGGTCGTGCTGCAGATCCCGCAGCTTCTGGTAAAAGAGGTAGTGGCCGAGACGGTCGGCCAGCGTGATCAGCAGGCGCCTTTCCTCGGCGAGAAAAGGGCCCTCGTCTTCCGCGGGCATCTCTTCGACGTAGCAGACGCAGATTCCGCCGACCTGTTCGTCCTGAACCCGAAGGGGAACCTCGATCCTCCATTCGGCCGTGGAGATTTCGCCGGAACGAAACTCCTTCCCGCCGTAGACGATTCGCGCCCGGCAAACCCGGGGATGCTGGAATCCCGGAGGGATCGCGTCCACCACACCCTGGAGGACCTCGTCCAAGGGGACGTCCGTCCGGTTGAGCTGGTTCTCCACCTCGTAGAGGCAGTTCAGTTCCTTGGCCCTCTCCTGGAGGTCGTCCAGGAGCCGCCGGTGGGATTTCGAAGGCTTATTCATCGTATCTCACCCATCCCCGCGCGTGCCGGCCGTCCACCTCGATCCGGAGGGGACGCTCGAGGCGGACGTGCCGGACGAAATCGGTCTCGGAGACCGTCTTCCGCCGGTCCAGCCACTCCCAGTCGATCCGGTGCGGCCCGGTGTGCCCGACCGAAAGGTAGAGGACCTGAAACCCGATCATGTTGTGGAAGAAGTGAGACCCCTGACTGAGATCGGGGGTCATGTCCGGGAGCGTCGCCTCCACGATGGCCCGGACACCGCTGATCTGTCCCCACTCCACGGGAACGCCTAGCCAGGGGTCCGAGGATCCCCACCGGCCGAAACCGATGAGGAGGTACGGACGGTTCTCGTCGAGGAGCGACCGGTTCACCGCATCGAGATCCTCGGCGATGCGCGGCGTGTGCCGCGCCTCGAAGGCCCCGGGCTTCAGATACACCACATCCATGATATCGTCCCGGACCCCGTTGCCGAGGGCCTGCTCTGAGGCAAGGAGCGTGCCCGGCCGGTCCAGGTCCGCCCCGGCGAGGTCCACATCCCCTTCGCTCACCATCATCGGCCGAACCTGCAAAACGCCGAGCCGCGCCTTCTCCCGCCCCGGTCCAGGGAGGGTGAGGGCGAGCTCGATCTCCACGGCGGCGCCGGATTTCTCCTCGGCGACCGAGAGAAGCCGCCGGATCAGATCGTTCAGGGGAGGGTCCTCCGACGCCAGAAGGGGGGCGAAGTCCAGCACCCGGGGACCTTTCGCCCCGATGCCGGGGCGGACGCGGTCGGACGCCGCGTCGTATGTGGACGCGAGCCGGCCGAGCGTGCCGTCCGCTTCCGCCGCCTCGAGGTCCGCCTCCACCAGGTACTCGGTCTCCCGGATCGGATCGGGCATGGGAGGGCGCCCCATGTGGACCGCCCAAAACTTCGATTGTGTGTTTCGAAGCAGGTCCCGCACGCCTCCGAAGGGGGCCGGCGCCCGCGGATAGGGAGGCGCGTAATTCCACGAAAGACCTCCGTCCACGATCTGTTTGCCGAGGCCGAGGGCGAGACTGACGACTCCGTCTTTCGGCTCGCCGTGCCCGGTGGGGTAGTAGTTGTATGATCGGGCCACGCCGGAGACGTGGGGATAAAACCGGTCGTTCCATCGGGTCCCCACGATCTCCTGCACGATGACGGCCATCTTCTCCGACCCCGCGGGCTGTCGGATCGATCGGAGGTAGCTGCGGGCCGCCCGGAAATGGGTCGAGGCGTAGACGAACTTGATCGCTTCGACCAGCCGCCGGAAGCGGGCCTCCACGTCGGGCTGGTTGTTGGGGGTCATCTTCGTGGCGTACACGCCGGCGAAGGGATGTTGCAGCGCGTCCTCGAGAAGGCTCGATGAGCGGACCGCGAGGGGCGCCCGCACCCGGTCCACGATTCCCCAAAGGTCGCCGACGAACTCGGCGGGCAGGTCCGCCTTCTGCAGCTCGTGGGCGATCCGGTCGTCCGGCAGTTCGGCGAGCGATGAGGGATCGAGACCGTTCCGCTCGACGAACGCGTCGTACAGATTGGTGGTCAAGACCGTAAGAGTGGGTACCACGACTTCGATCGAGGGGAACTCGTCCGGCTCGACGGCGGGGAGAATGTGGTCGTGAATGAGCCGGAGTCCGGCGGCCTTCCCGCCGATGGCCCCCTCGCCGATCCGGGTAAAGGTCTCCGCCGCGCCGAAGAAGCGGCGCCCGTACTGGGGGAGATCCTTCTTCCGTTCCCCGGCCATGGCCTCCTCCCCGCGGGGATCCCGTCGCCCTCTCCGGGGCCGGATTTTATCCCCCGTGCTTCCGGGCCGTGGTTTGTCGTCGATGCGTGTTGCTCGGGCGCACGGGTCCTCCGGTCCAGGGAAACCCCGTCGGGCGGTCTAGACCCAGCCGCGGTCCCGGCAGGCCTGGGCGACCCGGTTGATCGCGAGCACGTAAGCGGCGTCCCGCATGTACAGACCCTGCTTGAGGGCGACGTCGCTGACGGCGAGATAGGCGCCGGTCATCTTCTGGTCCAAGCGGGCGAGCACGTCGTCCTTGCCCCAGTAGTAGTTCATGTTGCTCTGGACCTGCTCGAAGTAGCTGCAGGTCACGCCGCCGGCGTTGGCGAGAAAATCGGGCACCATGAAAATGCCCCGGCCGTGGATGACCTCGTCCGCCTCGGGCGTGGTCGGGCCGTTCGCACCTTCGGCGATGATCTTCACGCGCTTGCCAATCCGGTTCACGTTGTCCCCGGTCACCTGGTTCTCGAGGGCGCAGGGCATCAAAATGTCCACTTCCTGCTCGATCCACGCCTCGCCGTCCAGCACCTCGTAGCCAAAATCCCGAGCCTTCGCCTTGTCGATGCCGCCGAACCGATCGGTGATGCTCACGAGCTGATCGAGGTCGATGCCGTCCGCCTTGCGGTAGCTGTATGAGACCTCGCCCTCCTGGTCCCAGCAGGAGACGCAGGTCACGGTCCCACCGATCTGCCGGTACAGCTCGATGGCGAACTGCGCCACGTTGCCGAAACCCTGAATGCTCGCAGTGGTGTCGGCCGGCCGTATGCCGAGCTGCCTCAGCGCCTCCCGGAGCGCGTAGATGAGTCCGTAGCCGGTCGCTTCCTTCCGGCCGAGGGAACCGCCCATGCCGACCGGCTTGCCGGTGATGAGACCGGGGTAATGCCCGCCGAAGATGCGCTCGTATTCGTCGAGCATCCAGAGCATGTGCTGCGTATTCGTCATCACGTCCGGCGCGGGAACGTCCGACACGGGCCCCACGTTCCGGGCAAGCTGACGAATCCACCCGCGGCAGATCTGTTCCTGCTCGTGCTGGCTGAGATCGTGAGGGTCGCAGATCACGCCCCCCTTCCCCCCGCCAAGGGGGAGATCGGCGACCGCGCATTTCCACGTCATCCACATGGAAAGGGCGCGAACCGTGTCGATGGTCTCCTGGGGATGGAAGCGAATGCCCCCTTTGCACGGACCGCGGGCGTCGTTGTGCTGGCAACGAAACCCCTGAAAAACCCTCGTCGATCCGTCGTCCATCCGGACCGGAATCAGGAAGTGATACTCCCGGAGCGGAGAACGAAGAAGGTCCCGGCTCCCCGTGTCGAGGCCGATCATGTCGGCGATCTTGTCGAATTGGGCGCGGGCCATCTCGAACGCGTTGAACGATCCCTTGGTTGCCATCACGTTTCCCTTTCCCCCGGTCCCCGTGAACCCCGTTCGCGGAGCGCGGCATAGACAGACGCGATCGACCCGGGGACCCGGCAGGCCCGCCGGTGAGCGATCGTGCCTCGCACCGCCTACGAGATTACTCCCCCCGCGGGCGTGGTGGCAAGGATAGTGAATGCATTGGAAACAGGGGGGTTGACGGGATCGGGCCGCTTCCTTTTGCCGAACGGTCTCGTGCCTCGTCACGCCGGCGACTCCGGGAGAGAATCGACCGGATGGCAGAGCCGAACTCTCTGTCATCAAACAAAATAATGCGAAGAAGTCGAGGAGGGAGCGCCTTCCGCCGACTCCCGTCCAAAAGGGATTCTGTCCGATAGGATTAGCAAAAGTTTGGATGATTTCGCCGCGGCCTTCCGTTAAGATTCAAAATCTTGATTCGACGGGATCCGTGTGGACGAGGCACGACGCAAAAGGACGAGGAGGAGAATTGCCATGTCCTTCAACACCAAAGCCTTCATGGAACAGGTGAAGGCCAAGAACCCCTCGGAGAGGGAATTCCACCAGGCGGTGGAAGAGGTCTTCGAGTCTCTCGAGAGCGTCTGGGACAAGCATCCGGAATACCTCGACGCGAGCATCCCGCAGCGGGTCGTCGAGCCGGAGCGGGTGATGATGTTCCGGGTTCCGTGGATCGACGACAAGGGCAAGATCCAGGTCAATCGTGGGTTCCGGATCGAGATGAACAGCGCGATCGGTCCCTACAAGGGCGGCCTCCGGTTCCACCCGAGCGTGAACCTCGGC
Source organism: Candidatus Eiseniibacteriota bacterium (assembly GCA_043809585.1). GTDB lineage: Bacteria > Orphanbacterota > Orphanbacteria > Orphanbacterales > Orphanbacteraceae > JBDROZ01. The sequence continues at coordinate 3,672 of JBDROZ010000087.1, read as the reverse complement.
ATCCTCAAGTTTCTGGCCTTCGAGCAGGTCTTCAAGAACAGCCTGACCACGCTTCCGATGGGCGGCGGCAAGGGCGGCTCGGACTTCGACCCGAAAGGGAAGTCGGACAACGAAGTGATGCGCTTCTGCCAGAGCTTCATGACCGAGCTTTCGCGCCACATCGGTCCGAACACGGACGTGCCCGCCGGCGACATCGGCGTGGGCGGCCGGGAGATCGGCTTCCTGTTCGGCCAGTACAAGCGCATCCGGAACGAGTTCACCGGCGTGCTGACCGGCAAGGGCCTGAACTGGGGGGGCAGCCTCATCCGTCCGGAGGCGACCGGCTACGGCCAGGTCTACTTCGCCCAGGAGATGCTCCAGGCGAACGGCAAGAGCCTCGACGGGTTGACCTGCCTCGTTTCGGGCTCCGGTAACGTGGCCCAGTACGCCACGGAGAAGGTCCTCGACTTCGGCGGCAAGGTGGTCACCATGTCCGACTCGGGCGGCGTCATCCACGACCCGTCCGGCTTCGACGGCGAGAAGCTCGCGTGGATCATGGATCTGAAGAACGTCCGCCGCGGGCGCATCAAGGAGTACGCCGACAAGTTCAAGGGCGTGAAGTACATCCCCGTCGATCCGAAGGCCGACCACAATCCGCTCTGGGATATCAAGGCGGACGTGGCCCTTCCGTCGGCGACCCAGAACGAGATCAACGGCAGCGACGCCAAGAACCTGATCAAGAACGGCGTCTTCTGCGTCTCCGAGGGGGCGAACATGCCGACCACCCCCGAGGGGATCGAGGTCTTCCTCGCGAAGAAGATTCTCTACGGCCCGGGGAAGGCCGCGAACGCGGGCGGTGTGGCGACCAGCGGGCTCGAGATGTCGCAGAACAGCATGCGCCTCTCGTGGACGCGGGAAGAGGTGGATCAGCGGCTGCACGGCATCATGAAGAGCATCCACCAGAACGCCCTCGAGACGGCCGAGCGGTTCGGCACTCCGGGCAACTACGTGAACGGCGCCAACATCGCCGGCTTCCTCAAGATCGCCGACTCGATGATGGACCAGGGCGCGGTCTGACGCCCGATTCTCATTCCGAATCCCGGCGGGGCGGCAGAGGCCGCCCCGTTTCTTTTGGCGGGGTCAGGCGGGCGGTTTCCATATGGCGGCGCGGCCGCGGCGGCCGTCGATGCGGATGCGGAGCGGTTCGTCGAGGGCGATGTGGCGGACGAACTCCCCCTCCGACGCGGTGGGGGCGGTTTGTAGATAGTCCCAATCGATCCTGTCCCGCGGATTTCCCGGCCCGATGTGCAGGGCGCCGATGCGGTGGAAGGTCAGCTCCCGGAAGAAATGGGTGCCCCGGGAGGACTCGACGTTGAAGTCTTCGAGACCGACCTCGACTTGAATGCGCGCGCCCGAGATGTCCCCCCACGTCACGGGGACTCCCAGCCACCGGTCGGAAGTCCCCCATCGCCCGGATCCGATCAGGACATAGGGGCGCCCCCCCTCCCGGAGCCCCCGGTCGAACCGCCCCACCTCCCTTCCGATGTCGTGGGACTTGGAGACGTCGAACCGGTCGGGGCAGACACAGAGGATGTCCCGGATACCGGGAAAGGTCCCGTTCCCGAGGGCCGCGCCGGAGGAACAGAGGAGATCGTCGCCGGGACTCTCGAGGTCGAGGGGCTCCGGCGCCCCTTCCTCCCCGGTCCACTGCGCCGTCACCCGCTCGACGATGAAGCGATGTTCCCTTCCCCCCGCGCTCCCCCCCCCGAGACTCACCGCGAACTCGACGGCGAGGGGTTCGCGAAAAGCCTCCCGGAATCGGTCGAGCAGCTCTTTCAGGATCTTCGCAAGGGGGAATCCCCCCCCCCGGAGCATGGGGGCGAAGGTGACGACCTTGACCCCCTCCCGCCCCACACCGGGATAGAGGGCCTGGTTCTCCCTCGAGTAGACGCTCCCCACCGGGGCGAGGGCGCCGTCCTTCATCGCCACGCCCAGATCGAACTCGAGCGGCCCCGCCGAAGGATCTGCCGGGTCGAGGGCGAGGAAATTCCGCTGGGAATTCCGAAGGATGTCCGCGGGCGTGGAGAAATCGGGCATCAGGTCCGGGTGGGCGGGGGAGAACCGGAGGGCCCCCCTGTGGGCGCGGTTCGGGGCGCCGAGACCGAGGGAGACATAGGCGATGCCCTCCATCGGCTTCAGATACGAAATCGGGTAGTAGTTCTCGCCGAGGAGAAGGCCGGAGATGTCGGGGTAGTAACGTCCGTTCCGTTCTCGGCCCGGAACCTCCCGGACGACGATGGGCGCGGCGGCCTCCCCCCCGAGATCCTCGACGGCACGGCGCCAGGCCTCCCTCCCCGAAGCTTCGTCCGCGCCGGTAAGGACGACGAACCGCTCCCGCTCCCCGCGGCGGAGACGGAGGGGCCCCGCACGGCCGGAGGCCCCGGCCGGTATCCCCCCCCCCCGCCGGAACCGTGTAAGTCCGGGCGATCTCGAAGAAGACGCCGGGGAACACGTCTCCGAGAGCGGGATCGGCGAGGACCTCTCCCACCCGCCGGAGGAGATCGATTTCGGAACCAAGCGCCATGGGGCCCTCCCGGAGTTTCGATGACAGGCTACGAGACTCGGGCGCTCCTGTCGAGTCCCCGCCTCTTCCGACCCGATTGCCCCGGCGGGGAACTTCTGGTACCCTTCGGGTTTCCAGGGATGGAATCGCCTCGTGGACCCCGAACCCCGCCCGAAAGGGAGAGATCGCATGAAACGCTACCGTACAGCCATCGTCGCCACATTCCTGCTCCTCGCCGGCGCGGCCCCGTCGTACGCCGAGGACGCCGCGGCCGAGCAAGAGGAGGGGAAGATCGTGAATCCCGTGGTTCTCGTGAAGACCTCGATGGGAGACATCCGGATCGAGCTCTTCGCCGACAAGGCGCCCATCACGGTGCAGAACTTCCTCGCCTATACGGACGAGAAGTTCTACGACGGCACCATCTTCCACCGGGTGATGGAGAACTTCGTCATTCAGGGAGGCGGGTTCACGCCCGACCTGGTCAAGAAGCCGACGAAGGACGCGATACAGAACGAGGCGGCGAACGGCATCTCCAATACGAGAGGCACCATCGCCATGGCCCGGCTTCCCGAGCCCCACACCGCGACGAGCCAGTTCTTCATCAACGTGCAGGACAATCAGAACCTGGACCACTTCGACAACGCCGACCGATTCGGGTACTGCGTTTTCGGCACGGTGATCGAAGGCCTCGACGTGGTCGACCGGATCCGCAAGGTCGAAACGGGATCGAAGCCTCCGCTCCCGCGGGACGTGCCCCTTCAGGATGTGGTGATCCTCTCCGTCGCCCGGGAAGAGATGGAAGCGAAGACGGAGCAGCCATAGGACCGAACTGCATACGAACGCCCGCACAGAGAAGTGCCCCGACCGCGGCGCGGCCGGGGCTTTCTCGTTCGTACGGAAAGGCGGGTGTCCGCTCTACCCCTCGGACTTGACCAACTCGAGGTTCAGCGTGATCTCCACCTCGTTCCCGATGAGCGGCGGGCGGTACTTGATGTCGGTCCAGCCTACGCCGAACTCCTCCCGGGTGATGGTCAGCTTCCCCTCGAACCCGGCGCGCACGTCCCCCCAGGGAGTTTCGGCGGAGCCGATGTACTCCACGTCGATCGCCACGGCCTTCTCGACGTTCTGGA
>JBDROZ010000086.1:0-28740 GCA_043809585.1 Candidatus Eiseniibacteriota bacterium | reverse complement strand
GCACTAACACTTCTCGCTCCGAGCGGTCGCGAGAAGATGAAAGTGCGCCACGGGCCCCGTCGAGGAGGCGGCGACGGAAAGGAGGCTTCGCAGGCGGCGATCCGAGATCGCAGTAGGAGATTTGTGCATAATCCAGGCTAGCGCGCCTCCCGAACGAACCGGAGGTCGGCGCGGATCTCCTCGCTCCTTTCGGGCGCGAGGGAGAGGGCGCGCTTCAATTCCTGTTCCGCCACGCCCTGGAGGCCGCGGCGGGCGAGCGTGCGGCCGAGCATGAGGTGCGCGTCGGCGTTCCGATCGTCCAGAATCGTGGCGAGCCGGAACTGGAGCGACCCGTGGTCGAACATCCCCTCCTGGAAGAGGGAAAGACCGAGGAAAAGGCGGAGGCCGGCGTCCCACGGATCGACGTCCCGGACCGTGCCGTCCGAGAGCCTCACCCTCGAGACGTCGTTCGGGCGCTCTTCGAGGGCGATCAGGATGCGCCACCGGTCGAGGGCCCGGAGGAAGGAGGCGAGGTCCTTCCTCCCCTCTTCGAGGCCCGCCGGAAGCCCGCGGTGGAGCGCCTCCGCTTCGTCGAGCCGCCCCGACTTCTCGAGGGCGAGGCCGAACCGGTAGAGGACGTGCGGATCGTGGGGGAGGAGCTCGAGGGCGTCGAGGAAGGCGTCCTCCGCCCTCTGCCGCTCCCCGAGGGACCAGTAGCGCTCGGCGAGAACGACGAACTCTTCCCCCGAGAGACCGGTGGACGCCCTCCTTCGTTCCGCCCGGATCGCCTCGACGTATAGACCCACCCTCTGTCGAATGTGGGGCGATGGCGCCCCGGCGAGCTCCGCGAAAAGGCGCTCCGCCCCTTCCAGGTCCCCCCGCTCGAAGCGCACCGCGGCCTCCGCGAGGGCGACACCGAGGGTCCTCTTCCCCCGGAAGAGGGCGAGGGCCTTCTCCGAACTCTCCCACTTCCCGCGGAAGGAGTCGATGCGGAGAAGTTTGTGGAGCGCCTCCCCGTCCTCGGGGTTCTCGCGCAGCCTCTTCTCCGCTTTCGTTATGTCCGCGTCCCCCGTCTCGGAGAGGACGCCGAGGTTCCGGTCGCCCGGCAGAAAACGGAACGCCTCACGGAACTCCACGTCCGAAAGGGCCACGATGTCTTCCCCCTCGGGATGGCGGGCGACGCGCCACAGGATTCCCTGGGCCGAGACCAGGTGGAAGGTGGCCCGCTCGTACCGGAGCAGCGTGTCGCGCACCGCTTCCTCATCGCCGTCGATGACGAGATAGGGGAAGACGCTCGATCGGTGGTAGAGCATGGCGTCCAGGATCTCCGGCCGTGTCCCGAGTTCGTGGGAGAACTCGATCGTCGGATGCACGTCCGAATTGATCGGCGCGCCGGTGGTGTAGCGATCGAGGGCGGTTTCGTCCATCAGGTGGTAGGCGAGGAGCTGGAAGGGATCGTCCATGGTGTAGCGCTCCAGATCCTCACGGACGGGGCCGTAAGCCGCCTTCTCCCGGAAGCGGGCGAGGGGGATCCGGAGCTCCTTCATCGTGCCGATCAGGACGAGGTGGTTCGGGTTGACGTACCAGAGCGAGGAGTGGGGAAAGACGAAGGTGAACGTCCGGAGGAGGCTGCGGAACTGGTCCTCCGAGAAGTCATTGTTCGGAACCCACGCGCAGATGACGCCTTCCTCGCCGAGGCGCTCCCGGCACTGTTCGTAAAACTCGACGGTGTAGAGGGCGGGGCTGTGGCTCGGGTGGACGGCGTTGAAGGAGATGAAGTCGAAGGTATCCTTGGTGGTGAAGACGTAGTTCCGCCCGTCGTCGATGACGAGACGGAACTTGGGATTGTCGAGGACGCCGTGGTTGACCCCCTCGAAGTAGGGGGCCGTCTCCACCTCCTTCGGGACCAGCTCGACGCAGCGCACCTCCTCCACGGAAGGATGAACCACCGACCCGTACGACGTGGACCCGAGGCCGAAGCCGATGACGAGCACCTTCTTCGGATTCTCGACGAGGAGGAGGGGAATGTGGGCGAGGGCGAGGTGAACCTGCATGTCCGTGTACGTCGTGTACGCCGTCGACTCCCCGTTGATGTTCAGCTCCAAGTGGTCGAGATTCACGTCGTGGAGAACGGCGATCGACGCCGTGGCCCCCTCGTCGAAATAGAGAAGCTCCACCGGCCGGTTCGGGTCGGCGAAGTGCTGGGTGTGGAGGATCATGGGGCGCATCTCCGCCCCGATCAGGTTGCCCGCGCCGGCCGCCGCCAGGAGGAGGGCGAAGGCGAGCGCCAAGGAGCGGCCCCGCCCGCGCGGGGCGGCGAGAGAGAGGAGGACGCCGCCGAGGACCACGTTCAGAAGGGCGACGAAGGCGATGCTCTCTGACTGGCCGAGCAGGGGAAGAAGGAGGAAGCCGGCGAGGAGACTCCCGAGAATCGCTCCGGCGGTGTTCGCCGCATAGACGTTTCCCACGGTGGAGCCGTAGCCGCGCCCCGCCCGGGCGTACATCGCGCTCACCAGGGGGAAGGAGACGCCCATCAGGAATGTGGGAAGGAGCACGACGGCGAAGCTCCCCCCCGCGCGGGCGAGGATGAACTTCCACCAGCTTCCGCTCGGAAAGGCCCTTTCGAACACCTCGATCAGCTCGAAGAGCCCGCCGAAGACGGCGATCGAGGCGGCACCGAAGATCCCGATCCCGATTTCGATGAGGGCGAAGCCGAGGAGAAGATTTCTCCCCTTCCGGAAGAGGAGGGGATAGGCGGCGCTCCCCGCGGCGATCCCGAAGAGGAACGTGGTGAGAATGGTCGCGAAGGCGTAGGCGGCGAAGTGGCCGAGAAAGAAGAGGAGGGCCCTCGTCCAGAGAACCTCGTAGGCGAGAGACGTGAAACCGGCGACGGCGAAGAGAAAGAGGATCCACGCCGGCGAAACGGGCAGATCGCCCTCGACCGGGCCCGGCGCCCTTTCCGCCGGCGCGCTCTCGCCCGCGGGCGCGGGCCGTTCCCCTTCCCCGGTCCGCGAGATCACCCACGCCCCCGCGGCGGCGAGAAGATTCAGCGCCACGCCGACCCGGACCGCTCCCTCCGTTCCGATCTCGGCGATCAGGAAGAAGCCCGCCGCCACGCACCCCGCCATCGCCCCGAAGGTGTTCACCGCGTAGAGGGCCCCCACCCCTCGTCCGAGGGTGCGCCGGTCCCGGACGAAGTAGCGGGTGATCGCCGGCAGCGTGCCGCCCATGAGAATCGTCGGCAGAAGGAGCCCGACGAAGCAGAGGAGGAAGCGGGCGAGGGGGAAGAGGAGGCGGGAATCGGAGAAGGCCCAGCGAAGCCGCAGAAAAGGGATCTCCAGTAGCCCGAGGATGAAGGGGAAGAGAAGGGCCGCGGCGGCGATTCCCACTTCGAGAACGGCGTAGAGCCGGAGGGGGCGGCCGGTGCGGTCGACGTAGCGGCCGAAGAGATAGCTCCCGAGGCCGAGTCCGGCCATGAACGAGGTGACTACGGTGCTCACCGCCAAGGTCGTCGAACCGAAGAGGAGGGTCAAGTACCGTCCCCAGACAACCTGGTAGATCAGCCCCGCGGCGCCGGAGAGGAAGAAGAGTAGGGCGAGGACCGCTCGTTTCAAGGTGTCCCGCTCTCCTATAGTAGATGGGGTGCTTCACGGGCGACGGTGAACCCGAATCATAGAAGAGGACCGGGGGAGGGGCAAGGGGAGAGTGGCGTGCGCTTTCCGGGAAACAAAGAAGCCCCCGCCATTACAGCGGGGGCTTCGAATACCTCAATCGTGCTTCGTCTTACCGGAAGAGGGCCTTGATCTCGCCCCACGAGGTGGTCTCGGTGGAGGTGAAGCCGCAGACGGAGCTGTTGGAGGCGCCGGGGGTCGGAATCCCCTGGTAGAAGTGGGTCGTGACGCGGGCCCCGCCTTCGCCGTCGGGGCAGCGCTGGCTCGAGTGGTTGACCGCGTCGCCCAGCTCGTCTTCGTTCACCTGAACCTGCCCGGCCTCGAGGAGAATCATGATGCCCGGGTCGTCCGGGTCGTTCGTGTCGTACACGAACGCGTCGACGAGGTTCTCGGTTTTCACCGGTTCGCCCCACGGGAAGTCGGTTCCGTCGCCCAGGTAGAGGGCGACCGCGTCGGCGCCATTCTGGAGAAGGTTGTCGGCGAAGACGATGTCGGCCGCCGGGGAGACCCCCTGGTTCCCGACGAGGAAGTAACCGTTCCCCCCGATCGAGTACCCGTCCAGGTCCCACGTCTGGTAGGCCGAGTTCAGATACCCGTTGTAGAGAACGAGAACGTAGCCGTCGAGAGAGTGGCCGGCCGGCCCGATCAGCTCGATGAACTCCTTGTTGTCGAGACCGGGCGTGTCGCAGTCGACCTCGTTGATGAGGACCTGGGCCGAAGCGCCGGCCGCCCCGACGAGAAGCGCGGCGGCGAGGGCGACACCGATCCGTAGCGCATGGTGGGTCATGGTTTCCTCCCTTGGAGACGTAACGATCGCGACCTTTTCAGGCCCCCCACCGGGGGCCGTTTCTTGTCACCTCCACTTTTCGACAGGGCGAGGAAGTTCCTTGATGGGGTCCGAAACAGATGGATACGTAACGAGTTGCGTGGCTGGTGCGGGTTTGGAACAGGGGACGGGTCTTCGGACCCGCCCCCGGGTATTTTTCAGGGGACGCCCGGTTCGGCGCCTGCGGGAATTAGAGGGTCGCCATCTCCACGTTGTCGAAGTTCCGCCGGTAGTAGGACATGTACTGCACCTTGCGCTCGAGGGCGTGGAGGACGGCGTTGGTGAAATTGACGCCTTCGAACTTCTGGGCGCTGCCGAGGCCTCCGGGGCTGAATACGTTGATCTCCATCAGCTTGTCGCCGACGATGTCGAGCCCCACCAGAAACATGCCGTCCTGGACGATCTTCGGGCGCACGATCTCCGCGATGCGGAGTGCCGCGTCGTCGATCTTCGCTTCCCGCAGTTTCCCGCCGGCATGGATGTTCGACCGCATGTCGCCCCCGGTCCGGACCCGGCGGAAGGCGGCGTACTTCCCCTTGTGCCGGAGCGGCGCGCCGTTCATGAGGAAGAGGCGCATGTCCCCTTCCGCGGCGGCGGGGAGGTACTCCTGGGCGATGACGTACCCGTCCCGGCTGACGGCGTCGATCATCTGGTTCAGGTTCGGCACGTCTTCGGGGCGGACGAGGAAGACGCTCTGCCCTCCCGACCCCTGCATCGGCTTGATGACGATCGTGCCCCCCTCCGACTTCGCGAAATCCCGAATCTCCTCCGCGTCCCGGGTGATGAGCGTTTTCGGGCGCACCTCCTCCGGGAAGAGCTGGAAGTACATCTTGCTCATCGCCCGGGCGAGGCCGTTCGGGTCGTTCAGGACGATGACGCCGTGCCGCATCGCCGCGCGACCGAACTGGATTCCGGCATTCACCGCCCAAGGCCGGGCGATCGCGTCGTTGGCCGGATCGTTCCGGAGGAGGAGGACGTCGATCTCGTCGACGCTGATCCTCTTCTTGATCGCGTTCTTCCCCTGGAGGTCCCGGAGGTACGTCTCCGACGTGGTGTACTTCTTCTTGGGTACGCTCCGGGCCCGGGCCCGGATGATGTCGTCCGGATCGTAGGCGAGATCCCCCACCCCGATCACCCACACCTCGTGCCCCATGTTGACCGCCGCCGTGCCGAGACGGCTGGTGGTGTATCCGGTCTGTTCGGTCATGACGTCGTTGACGACCAATCCGAGTTTCAATTCGACCTCCTTTCGATCAAGTCGAGGACGGTCCTGCCGTCACTCAGTTTCTTGAGTCGTTCCCGGGCCTTCGGATCCTCGAGGTACCGCGGCGCGAGGGGGGGGCGCCGGAGCACCTCCCGGTAGAGAAGTTCCCGGATCACGGGCGCGTGCTTGGCCGCCACCTTGCCGACAAAGAGGGGTTCGAAGTCGCCCCCCTCTCCGAGATAACGAAGCAGTTGCTGCAGCCCCTTCAGGTAGACCGCGTCCTTGGTCAGGCCGCCCCCCCGGTAGATCCGCATGGCCACGGTGAAGGCCGTTCGCTGTTCGACGCCGTGACCCCGGATGAGGGCCCTGTAGGCATCGACGAAAGTCGCGCCATCGACGAGATCCCGGACGGTGCTCACCCGGGCGGCGAGCAGCCGGAGCCGGGGACGGGAGAGGCCCCCCACCAGATACTCGGCGAGCACCGCGAGCCCCTCCTGAAGGGTCTCGTAGTCCGCCAGCCCCGAGTAGAGCTGGCGGAACGGCTGGGCCAGGCCGTTGTAGTAGGTGAGCACATGGGTGCCCACTTCGTGCTGGAGCAGGGCCTCGGCGCGTACTTCGGGGATCCGGGTCTTCCTTCCGATCAGAAGGCCCCCCCGGGAGACCATGAGGCCGCTCACCACGTCGTCCCGGATCGACACGCGGGCCGCCACGTCCGGCCACCGTGAATGATAATACGCGATTTCCCGGCGCGCCTTCTCCGCGAACGCTTCGGCGTCCAGCATGCCCCCCCCCGACGCCTCCCGGGCCCGGGGGGAGATCCGCTCCAGAATCCGGTGGGCGAGATCGTTCAGCGAGGGGCCGACGTCGCCGTAGACCTGGATGCTCCCCAGGAGGAAACGCTTCTTGTTGAGGTCGGTGAGCATGGTGATCTTCCGGTCGAGCTCGTCCTGCTTCTCCCGGAGGATCTGATAGAGGGCGGGGTCCTCGATCCTCTCGACGGGGGCCGCGTACAGGGTCCGTTTCAGCACCACCGGGTCGGCGGGGAGGGGGCGGTAGTGGAACAGGGGCGCCTTCTCGAAACGGGATTTCCGAAATTCGTTCCACGCCTCCTCCGAGTTGGTCGGCGTCACTTGGAGGAGGAAGTCGAACCGGTCGGAGACATCCGCGATGAGGCGGTCCGCCTCCCAGACCGCCTTGACGACGCCCCGCCGGCCGAGCACGTGGAAGTGGGCGGGCCGCTGCGTGGTTCGCGTGGTCATGAAGTCGTAAAACGCGAGGCGCAGGGCGCGGGTGAGACCGCGGCGGAGATCGCGGAGCACCTGCGGGTAAAGGTCCCCGCTCCGGGCGTCCCGGTAGATCGGCGAGACCTCGAGGCCGAGGCTCACGCAGCCTTCGCGCTTCGCTTCCTCTTCGGAGAGCAGGGCCGGATACCGCCGCGGGCGCGGATGAGAGGTCTCCTGATGGATCACGCCCGCCTTCTCCCTGCGCACCGTGATTCGCGTGAGATGGCTTTCGAAGCGGTCGATGAAGCCCGTCGGCTCCTCCGACCGCGGATGGTGGATCCGGAAATAGGGCCCTCGATGGTTCCCGGCGGCCGGGTCGCGGGAATCGGCCGCCCAGATCTCGAGCAGAAGAAAAGCACCGAACTGAGGCGCCAGCCCACGGACCAGGCCCCGCACGAGGGCGGCCGTCCCTTCGTGCTGCTTCGACGCCCCGGAGGCGACGAGGTAGGACGCCTCGGTCGTCACGATTCGATCGGTACCGGGATCATCATGTCGCGCGGGGCGCCGGTAGACGCAGAGGAATGGGAGGGGACGATCGATGTGAACTCTTCCCCCTTTGGGTAGGTTTCTCCGGACCCGCTTCCCCGCGGCGATCCGGGCGCTCACCTCGTCCACGAATCTCGCCGTGATCACCGCCGACGCGGTCTGCGGTATCGTGATCATCCCGTTTCCAATTCCTCGATGACTCCCCGGGCGGCCTGCCGGAGCGCCGCGCCGATCGCATCCACGAGCGCCCGGTCCGCTTCGCCGGTCCACTCGTCCATGAAGAACTTCTTGAATTCGATCGCGAGGGAGCACCCCTCGCCGGGGAACGTCTCGTTCACCCAGCGGGAGAAATTTCCCCCCCGGAACTTCACGTTCTCCCGGACGTCGAGCGGGCCGCCGGGAAAATCGAAGGCCCGCAGCTCGCCGAGGAACCGGTCCGTGACGCCCGACCAGACCGACCGGTCGAGGTTCCCCGTGCCGAGGTTCACCGCCGGGTTCTCCGTCTCGTCCGCGTTCGGGCCGTCCGGTCCCTCCCGCCGGTGGTTGTAGCTGTGCAGGTCGAGAACGACGAATCGACCGTGCCGGTCTCGGATTCCGGAGAGAAGGCGGCGCATGGCGTCGTAGAACGCGTCATGTTCCTCGAGGGAGCGGGAGACGAGATCGTCCGGCGGAGTCTCCTTCCAGACCTCGAGTCCCCAGGCGTCTTCCGGGTTGACATAGACCGCTCGGCTCCGGGGCCGGTTCAGGTCGACCTCGAACCGGGAGCGCCGGCCGATCACCCTGGTCGGAGCGATCGCCGTCCAGCCCCCCGTGAAAGGGTCTTCTTCCCGGAGACGGTCCGCCTCGGAAATGGAGAGGAGCCGCGCCACCTCGGGCCGCGCAGCGTGGCCGTCGTGGATCGCCGAGGCGACGAGCGGCCCCTCACCTTGCTCGATGGTCCAGACTTTTTCCATGGATGCGCCCTTCCCTCGGAGGATAGCAGAATGACGGACCCCGGGGGGACGGTCCGCCGCCCAAAAGACACAGCGACGCTCCCGAGGGTCACAGCGAACCGGGGCGAGCGGGGGGTCGACGAGAGGGCGCCGGGAATGCCGGATCATAACCTCCTTGACTTCATGGGGTTAAGTGTGGTATACATCACGAGTCCGATGGAATCTCACCGCTTGCCGGGTGTCGTGTCCCAGGAGTACCTTGTCCATCCGGGTGAGCGATCGTGGTTCCCGGCAAGGCGCGACGACGAAGGCGTATCCGGGAGAACCGTCGAGGAGGAGCAACGCTGCCGGGGGCCGCGAGGGCCATCCAGAGGGGAAGGAACTCCTGGGACACGTCACTAGCTTGGCCGGACGAACACGACGAAGCCGATCGGACCGGCGGAATGCCGTCCCTTCGCCGCTCTCCCTTTTCGAGGAGGAGGTCTCCCCATGGTCGCCGCCCGCCGCCCGCTCTCTCTTGTCGCCCTTCTTTTGATCCTGGTCCTCACTCTCCCGGCGATCTCCTTCGGGACCGATCCCGCCGGAGGGACGGGGGGGGGGACGATCGACGGGTCCCTCGGCGTCCGGGTCGTCGACGGGAGCACGCACTCGCCCCTGCCGGGCGCCTTCGTCATGGTCGGCCTCTACGACGGCTTCCCCTTTCCGGGCAACTGGGGATTCACCGACGGCGCCGGGGAAATCGTCTTCGCCCATCCGGAACTGACGGGGCCGGTGACCGTGACCGCGGGGGCCCCGGGGTACGGCTACTTCACCATCTTCGACGTGGGGGGGGACGACCTCGTTCTTCCCCTCGATCCGATCTCTTCCGCCGGAGTGGACTTTGAGGTGGGCGATTTCGTGTCCGGGATCGACGTCAACAACGGCTCGTTCAACATCGGCGACGGGAATCTGGACATGGCGGTCGTGCTGCCGGCGCTCTCCATGCAGGACATGATGTCCTTCGACATGGGGAGCCTGTTCGGACCGCCCGACACGATCGAGATTCTGGGCACGCCCTTCGCGGTTCCGTCGAACATGTTCATCCCCTCCCAGTACGAGGTGTTCACGGAGATCGTCAAGGACCACTATGCCCTCTTCCTCGAGCCCGGCGACTACACCCTCGTCGCCCTCTCGATGCGGGTCGCCCTTCAGGACCTGGCGAACGCGGTCGACATCATCGACTTGATTCCCGCCCTCGACTGGCGGGAGACGGACCTCTTGGACATCACCGTGGCCGGTCCGACCGCCTCCGCCGACCTCTTCGTCGACCCGGACCTGGTGAACACCGTGGGGCTCACGGTCGGGAACCTGCCCGAGAACGGTACGGCGTGGTGCATCTCCGCGGGTGACCTGGACGGGGCGAACGGCAACGGCCGCCTCGCCCCCCTCGGCCTCGGCTCGGTTTCCTGCCCCGGCGGCGGAGGCCCGTGCGGCGGCACGGTCTCCTTGACCACGACGGCCGCCGCGGACGACTTCGCCGGCACGACCTTTTTCCCGGCGGTGGCCTTCGACTCGGACATCGGCGAAGACGTTTTGGTCGCCATGAACCGGTCCGCCCACGGCCAGACCTACTCGGAGACGATCGACGATTTCTTCCTCCCCCTCGACCTCTTCTACGACAACGGTGTCTTTTCCTGGAGCGACGCGGAGAACCCCCTGTCGGGTAGCCCCGCCGTGGATCTCCAGACGGCGCGCCTCGAGAACGCCGCCGGCGACTCGGTCTTCTGGAAGTTCCTGCTCCCCGGCGACCGCCTCTCCATGCTCGTGCCGTGGCTTCCCCTCTCCGCCCCGCCGGGACCGGGCGAAGGGGGCGCCTACGCCTGGCGGCACGCATCGATTGCCCTCGGCTTCGATCTTGCCTCGTTCGATTTCGACGCTTTCGCCTTCTCCGACATCGTGGCCCACGCCAGCCATCTCGCCCTCGACGGCGGGTCGGTCTCCTTCGGAAGCATCGCGACCGGGGTGGATGACGAGCCCGCGCCGGCCCGCTTCGGCCTTCGGGAAAACGCGCCGAACCCGTTCAACCCCTCGACGACGGTTCGATTCGATCTCGCCGTGGAATCGACGGTCGATTTGTCGGTCTACTCCGCCGCCGGCCGCCGGGTGGCGACACTCCTCCAGGGACCTCTTGGAGCGGGCGTTCACGAGGCGGTCTGGACGGGGGCGGACGATGGGGACCGGCAAGCGCCGAGCGGCGTCTACTTCGCCCGGCTCGAGGTGAACGGCCGGGTGGAGACTCGGAAAATCACGCTCCTCCGATGAGATCGCGCGGATGGCCATCGGTTCTGCTGAATTACACCGATGGCCCCCTCCCGAGCCGGGCCGCCTTCTCCCATACCCTCTCCTCCACGTTGTCCACGAAGAGCTGGAGATGGGGGTAGGGAATCTGGATGCCCGCCTCGTCGAGGGCGAGCTTGCATGCTTCGAGAGTCGCCGAGAAGAGGCGTGCTTCGTCCCGAGAATCGTCGGTCCACACCCGGACGAGGAGGTCGACGCTCGATCCACCGAGGGCGATCACCACGACGTCGGGGGCGGGGTTCGCGAGCGGACCCTCCACACCCTTCACTGCCTCGAGCAAGACCCGCCGTGCCTCCGGAATGAACTCCTTGTAGGCGATGCCGATGGGGACGTCGATACGGGTTTCGCCGTGCTTCGTGTGGTTCGTGAGCACCTGGTCGATGATGTTCTTGTTCGGGATCACCACGTACGTGTTCTTCATCGTGCGAATCCGGGTGGAACGGAGGGTGATCTCGGTCACCTGTCCGAATTCACCCCCCACCTCCACCCAGTCGTGTACCGCGAAGGGCTTGTCCCAGAAGATCATGAAGCCGGCGATGGTGTTCGAGAGCGAATCCTGGGCCGCGAATCCGATCGCGATGCCCGCCACTCCGATGCCCGCCAGCGCCGCTCCCACGTTGATCCCGACCTGGCTTGCCGCCATGACGAGAGCGAAGGCGAGGAGGGAAAAGCGGACCACGTTGTCCACGAGAAGGTGCACGAGCGGGGCCGCCATGCCGCTCCGCCCGAGGATCGCGCGCAGGGGGCGACGGATGACGCGGTAGCCGACCCAGAAGGCGAAGAGAACGAACAGGGCGACGATGAGGCGGGGCAGGAAGGCGACGAGCACGGGAATCGCCAGCCTGAGGTCGATCGAATTCCAGAATTCGTTCATGACTTGATCTCCCGGTGATGGAGCGCGCGCTCCGTATTCGAGTCGTTGGCGCCGGCCGTCCTCGGGGGAGGGGCGACCGCGTGCGCCCCCATCATGCAGGGATGCCCGGCGGTGCGCAAGGAGGCAGGGGACCCCGGCCCGCAGGGGCTTCCCTTCCTCGCGGCGGCCCCCATCGACTACTTCCTCCCGAGGCGGCTCTGTCGGATCATCGAAAACGCCCTTTTCGGAGAGATCGCGGTTCTTGGCTCTCCGACCGGGTGCCTCGGTATTCTCCTGCCCGCCCGGCCTCCATCGGTGCCGCGGATCTCCTCTCCGGGACCATCCGGCCCGGATCCGGTACCCGCCGGCCCTGGTGGAAGCCTGACCAGGTGAGCAGGGAATCACCATCCCGGACATCCGTTCCCGGGTCGCGGTGGAGACCGGTCTTTCAATAACTTGATATTCATGTAGTTACGCCGCGTGTTTTGCGCCGGTTTCTGCCGCTCCCGGCACGGGTCGTGCGAGAGGTGTATCGCGGTTGCGAATGGTCCGGGGCCGGACTGTCCCGGGAAACCGTGAAAGGAGGCGGGTCGCCATGAGAAACCCGAACCTCTTCCTCTTGGTCTTGGGGTTGGTCGGTCTCCTCGCAGGGTGCGTGGGGGAGGAAAATCCGACCGGTCCCGAAAGAGCCCTCGCTCCGCCCCGGCCCGTGGTTCTTCCTCTCGGCGCCGGCTCCTTGTGCGGAGATCCGATCACCGTTCCGCTCATCGCCGGAAGGCAGATCGACGCCGGGTCAGTGACCGTCGCGCTCGAAGCCAACGAGATGCGCGTCGAGATCGCGACGTCCGGGGAATGGGTGCTCCACGGGACCCAGGTCGCCGTCGGTCCGAATCTCCGGGCGATTCCCCAGACGCGTACGGGGCGGCCCAAGATCGGGAAATTCCCCCTGAAGGCGGAGCACGATCCGCCCGTGACGACCTACACGTATCTGTTCGACGCCGCCCAGTTCCGGCTCGGTCCGGGCGACGCCTATATGGCGGTCCACGCCGATCTGGCCTTCCGCGGAGGGCAGGGCGCCCCGATCGCGGAGGAAGGCGCCTGGGCTGAGGGGCTCCGCTTCCCCGGCGGCGGGTGGGCCATGTACTTCCTCTATCCGCTCGACCGATGCGAGGAGACCGGGGATTGCGGTCTGCTTCTCTCCGCACCGGACGGC
This sequence comes from Candidatus Eiseniibacteriota bacterium, assembly GCA_043809585.1. Taxonomy (GTDB): domain Bacteria; phylum Orphanbacterota; class Orphanbacteria; order Orphanbacterales; family Orphanbacteraceae; genus JBDROZ01. Next base: position 15,956 of record JBDROZ010000086.1, on the reverse strand, counting down.
GGGGAGACCTTGTGCGCCGACTTTCCGGCCATGATCACCTGGACCGCCAGTGATTGCGGCGATTCGGTCGCCATCGAACTTCTTCGGGACGGAGTCCCGTGCGGCACCGTCGCCGAGAGCGCCCCGAACACGGGTGAGTACGAGTGGATCGCCGCGTCATGCGACGAAGCCGCCGGCCCCTACCGGATCCGGATACGGGACCTGCTTTCGGGGGTCGAGGACCAGAGCGAGGGCGATTTCGAAATCGTCCCGTGCGGCGGGGGCGAGAAGAGGTAGATTCACGGCCGACCCGCGCGTTTCGCTCCCCGCGGGTGACGGTTCCGGTGACGGGCCGGTGGGCAAAGGCTCCCGGCCCGTCGTCCTTTTTCGGTCCTGTGCCGGCGTGCGTTCTCGATCTCGACACGGTTTCGTGGTGACCGGCGCCCCGGTTTGATACAATCCGGCCGTTCGTCGACGGCCTGCCACTCAATCCGGGAGAAGCCCATGGAGAAGAGAACACCCTTTCCGCCGGTCTTCTGGGTCGCGAACCTGATCGAGGTCCTCGAGCGGTTCGCCTACTACGGCATTTACTTCGGCTTCGGCATCTACATGGAGCAACTCGGGTATTCCCGGGGGGAACTCGGGATCATCCAGAGCCTCTTCCTGGCGATCTCCTATTTCGTCCCGGTGATCTCGGGGACCTTCGCCGACCGGTTCGGCTTCAAGAAGGTGCTCCTCGTCTCGTACGCCGCCTACCTGCCGTCGATCCTGCTGCTGATCTTCACCCGGTCCTTCTCGGGGATCGCCCTCACCATGCTCAGCATCGGGTTCGCCGCGGGCGTCTTCAAGCCCCTCATCTCGGGGACCGTGCGGGCCGTGACGGACGGGTCGAACAAGACCATGGGCTTCGGGATCTTCTACGCCATGGTGAACGTGGGCGGCTCCTTCGGTCCCGTCGTGGCGGGCAAGCTCCGGGCGATCTCCTGGAACTACGCGTTCATCGTCGCGGCGATCACCATCGGCGTCATGTTCCTCGTGACCCTCTTCTTCTACAAAGAGCCGAAGAGGGAGCTCGAGGGCGCGACTCTCGGCCAGAAGTTCCGGGACATCGGGACGGCCCTCTCGGACGTGAAGTTCGCGATCTTCCTGGCGCTCCTCGGCCTCTTCTTCTGGCTCCCCTTCTGGGCGTTCTTCAACCTGTGCGCGGTCTACGTCGACCGGAACATCGACACGGCGAGCCTGTACAACGCCGTGCGGAGCGTCTTCGGCGCGGGGTTCGCGAACTTCTTCTCCCACGAGGAGGGGGGAACGCGGAAGATCCTCGGCGAGACGATCTCCCATACCGGTTACATCATCATGATCCTCCAGGTTTTCGTCTCCCGGTTCTTCGAGAAGTTCCGGGCCATGCCGTCGTTCCTGGTCGGAGTCTTCATCGCGGCGGTCGGGTTCGTGGTGCTCGGCCGGGCGGCCACGGGCGCGGCGCCGTTGGTGTTCCTCGGGATCTTCCTCTTCGCCGTGGGGGAGATGATCTCGTCCCCCCGGATCCAGGAGTACATCACCTGGATCGCGCCGAAGGAGAAAGCGGGGCTCTACATGGGCGCGAACTTCCTCGCCGTCGGGATCGGGGGCTTCACGAGCGGCCTGTACACCTGGCTTTCGGGAGTGTTCATCGCCCAGGGCCACGCGGAGCGGGTCTGGTACACGCTCGCCGCCCACACGATCCTGGGGATCGTGGCGATGGTCGTCTTCGGGCGCATCGCGGGGGAGTTCAAAGAGCAGGAAGAATAGGCGGCCGACGGTCCATGTCAGTACGGGCAGGGCCTGTCCGGGGCGCGGGTGGGGGGATGGCGGCTCAGACAAGCCGTCCGCGCCTACTCGATCTTCCAGTGGCCAGCATGAAGCTCACCGGCGCTCCCGGCAACTCGCCGCTTCATCCCCCCACCCAACACCCCGGCCACCCGCCCGTGGCTACGAATGATCAGCAAGGACTGCCGAATAAGGACCTAACCTTGATCTTTCAAAACACTCATACGTCTCGAGCCGAGTAGGGGGCCAGGGGGTTAGGCTTAAGCGGCGAGTTCCGCAGCGCGCCGGCCTCACCCTGTGTGGCGGGACGCCTCGATGCTTGGGCCGGCGCGCGAGGACTGTTTGAGCAAGCCAGCCCTTGCCCCCCCGGCTCCCGCTCACCGAATTCAGGGCCACAGTTTCTGAAAAATCAAGGCTAATGCACCGTTCGTCCTGAGTAGGATCCGAACGGAGTGAGGATCCGCATCGAAGGGCCGCCCGGAAGGGGAGAGAAGGTCGTTTCGTCCGCCCACTTGTGCCCCACATCGCCGACAGTCACCTGTGCTGCGCTCACCATCCCCCGTTCGTCCTGAGTGCCGCCCGGCGAAGCCGGGCGGTGTATCGAAGGATCGAACCGGGACCGGTGGGAGAATCTGACCTCTCTCGGCAACAACTCCCCGGTTATGCCCCCATCCCTCCCGGAGCCGCCCCCCACCCCGCCGTCCTCGGGACGGTGGCGCGGCGGCAGGAAATGTACTAATAATTATTAGGAATCCGAATACCATTGATTCCGGCCGCGTTGATCCCGTTCCCGGCAATCCGCGGCCGAAACCCCATTCGGTGTGCCCCCTCCAGCGCCCAAGGAGTTCGACGGGTGGTTCAGAAGAACATCTCCCACTACGAAGTGCTCGAGAAGATCGGCGCCGGCGGCATGGGCGAGGTGTATCGCGCGAGCGACCCCAAGCTCGGCCGTCAAGTGGCGATCAAGGTCCTTCCCGAGGCGTACGCCCGGGACGGAGAGCGGATGGCCCGATTCCAGCGGGAGGCCCAGCTTCTCGCGTCCCTCAACCACCCGAACATTGGCGCCATCTACGGGCTCGAGGAGGACAAGGGGGCCCACGCCCTCGTGCTCGAGTTGATCGAGGGACCGACCCTCGCCGACCGGATCGAGGCCTCCCCTTTCACGCCCGAGCAGACGATCCCCATCGCCCTCCAGATCTCCGAAGCCCTGGAGAACGCCCACGAGCGGGGAATCATCCACAGGGATCTGAAGCCGGCGAACATCAAGCTGACGCCGGAGGGACAGGTGAAGGTGCTCGACTTCGGGCTCGCCAAGGCGCTCGAGGACGACCGGGAGGGGAGCGGCTCGGCGATGCTCTCCCAGTCGCCCACCATCACCGGCGGGATGACCGGCGCGAACGTGATACTCGGCACGGCCGCCTACATGAGTCCCGAGCAGGCCCGGGGATCGGTCGTGGACCGGCGGGCCGACATCTGGGCCTTCGGCGTGATCCTCTACGAGATGTTGGCGGGCCGGCGCCTCTTCTCGGGGGAGACCGTTTCCGACACGCTCGCGTCGGTGCTCATGAAGGAGGCGGACTGGAATGCCCTTCCCGACAGCGTGCCCTTCCGCCTCCGGCGGCTGATCCGCCGCTGCCTGGAGCGCGACCCGCGCCGCCGGCTTCGGGACATCGGCGAGGCGCGTATCGTCCTCGAGGAGATGGCGGCGGGGGTCCCCGACGATGCTCCCGCAGCCGCGCCGCCCGCGGCGACGGGCATCGGGAGGCGGACCCGCCTGGCCCTCGCCGGCGCGCTCCTCTTTCTCGCCGCCGGGGCGGGGGTGGTGGGGTGGACGCTGAAATCCGGGGAGACCGAGCGCCCTCTTCGAAAATACGAGATCCCCCTCGGCGACATGGATACGAATCTCTCGACGGGAACCACCCTCGCCCTCTCGCCGGACGGGGGGCTGCTCGCCTATCTCGGCGATCGCTCTCTCTGGATCCGGAACCTGAGCGAACTCGAGCCTCGAAAGGTAGATGGATCGGAAGGGGCCCAGAAGCCGTTCTGGTCCCCCGACGGGCGGTGGGTCGGTTTCGGGGCGTCGGGGAAGTTGTGGAAGGCGCCCGTCTCCGGGGGCAACGCGATCATGCTCTGCGAACTGCCGGAGCCGTTCAGCCCCGCCGCGGGCGGGGCGTGGCGATCGGACGGACGCATCGTCTTCTGCACCGGCAACGGCGGACTTCTGGAGGTGGGCGCCCAGGGGGGCGACCCGACGGTGGTCCTGGAGCCCGACAAGGAAGTGGAGGACGACTTCCACAACGTCTGCGACCTGCCGGGCGACCGAGGGCTCCTCTTCGTCGTTCACCGAAAGGAAGGTTACGACACCATCGACCTTCTGGCGGGAGGAGTTCGGAGGCGGGTCGTCCAGCTCCCCAGCCAGGAGCTCAGCATGCCGGTCTACTCCCCGTCGGGCCACATTCTCTATCACCGGGAGCCGACGAACCCGGGAATCTGGGCCCTCCCCTTCTCCCTCTCCAAGCTCGAGCCGACGGGCGAGCCTTTCCTCGCCGTGCCCGAGGGGGCGCTGCCGAGCGTCGGCGCCGACGGCACGCTCGTCTACTCCCGGGGCACCCTCCGGACGAAGACCCAGCTCGTCTGGGTCGATCGTACGGGGCGCGAACTCGGCACCTTGGGGCCCGCGGAGGACCAGACCCCGTTCCCGTCGATCTCTCCCGACGGCCGGCGCGTGGCGATCCCGATCCGGGAGAACGAGAACCGGGACATCTGGATCTTCGACACGGTGCGGGAGACGAAGACCCGGCTCACCTTCGACGAGGAGAGTGAGACCCGGCCGCAGTGGGACCCCACGGGCCGGCGCATCTACTACCGCTGGGGGGATGCGTCGGACCGATACACCATTCGCATGCGCACCGCCGACGGCACGGGCGCCCCGGTGGACATCGCGAATGGGGGGTTCTTCACCGTCTCGCCCGACGGGAAGTATCTCCTTTATAGTTCCCGGGAGAGCGGCGAGTGGAACCTCTGGTACGTTCCCCTGGGCGAGGACGGTCTCGCGGCGGGGGATCCGGTCCACTTCGTCGACTCGAAGGCGATTGAATATACGCCGGCCCTCTCCCCCGACGGGCGGTACGTCGCCTATATCTCGGACGAATCGGGCCGGGAGGAGATCTACGTCAAGCGGTTCCCCGAGGGGGACGGCAAGTGGCAGGTTTCGGTGAACGGCGGACATTGGCCGCAATGGAATCCCGACGGAACCGAGCTCTACTACGTGGAAAAGCAGACCGTGATGGCCGTTCCCGTGGAGGCCACGTCGTCGTCGATCCGGCTCGGATCGCCGGAAGCCCTCTTCGAGCGGGCCCCGAGCGGGATCCAGCTCGCCTTCGGATGGCCGGACGGATTCGCCGTGACGGAGGACGGCGAAAAGTTCATCATCCTGAAAGCCGCCGGGGGCGACGAACGGCCCCGGGGTTCCCTCGGGATCACGGTGGTCCAGAACTGGTATTCCGAATTCCGCCCGAAAAGCGGTTCGGGCTCGTGAGTGATGTCGACATGGAGACCGGACCGAAAATCGACGGATCGGCGGGCTTTCTCGAGATCACGAACGCCCGGGGGGAGGTGAGCACCTATTCCCTCTCCGAGGAACGGCCGTGCGCGCTCGGCCGCAGTTCGAAGAGCGACGTGGTGCTCGGCGAGAACCCGGTCTCCCGGAACCACGCGCGCATCGAGTTTCGAGAAGGCCGGTACCGGGTCGAGGACCTGGGGAGCACGAACGGAACGAAGTTCCGGGGGGCCGCCATCGAAGGGTCCGAGCCGCTCGAGCCGGGGGACCTCATCGAGATCGGCCCGTTCCGGATCCGTTTTCTCACGGGATCCGAGTCGGCCGGGGCCCGACTGATCGACTCCGCCCGGTCGATGACCCTCGACTCGATCGCGGTGGACGACATCGGGAGGATCGGGGCGAACCGGGCGGCGCCCGCGGAGAGGCGCGAGGAAAACGATCTCATCCGGAAAGCGGACCGCGTCGGCCAGGCCCTGCTTGCCCACCACTCTCTCGAAGACCTGTATCAGCGCGTGGTCGACCTGGTCGGCGAGGTGCTCGGGCCCGACCGGTGCGCCCTTCTTCTCTGCGAGCGGGGCGAAGAGAACCTCGACACCAGGGCGGTCTATCGCGCCTCCGGCTCCGAGGACCCGGAGATCCTCATCAGCCGGAGCATCGCGAAGCAGACGATCCGGGAGCGGAAGGCGATCCTGATCGAGGACGCCCAGACGGACGAGCGCTTCCGCGACCAGCAGAGCGTCATCATGCGCCACATCCACACGGCCATGTGCGCGCCTCTCTGGGACGACGACCGCGTGATCGGCCTCCTCTACGCCGACGACCCGACGGCGCGAAAACCGTTCCGCCGGGACGACCTCCATCTCTTCTCGCTCATCGGACATCTCGCGGCGGTCAAGATCCGGGAAACCGTCGCCCAGGAGGAGCTAAACCGGCGGCGCCAGATCGAGGAGGAGTTGAAACGGGCCGCCGAGATCCAGGGGCAGTTCCTTCCCGACTGCGTCCTCAGGGTAGGGGATATCGCCATCGCCGGGCGGAACGTCCCCTGCCTCGGCGTGGGAGGTGATTACTTCGACTATCTCGAGACCATCGAGGGGGAGATCGTGTTCGCCCTCGGCGACGTCTCGGGCAAGGGGATGTCCGCCGCCCTCCTCATGGCGACCCTTCACGCGAACGTGCGCGCCTTCCTCGAGACCCGGCTCGACCTCGGCGACGTCGTGCTGCGTCTCAACCGGTTCATCCACCAAAGCACCCGGGGCGAGCGTTTCGCGACCCTCTTCCTCGCGAAGATCGACCGGGAGACGGGCGTGATCCGCTACGTGAACGCCGGGCACAACTACCCGCTCCTCCTCCGGCCGGACGGAGCGGTCACGCCCCTCAGCGAGGGGGGACTGATGGTCGGCGCCTTTCCGGGAATCGAGTACGGTGTGGCCGAAGCCGTCATGGAGCGGGGAAGCACCCTGCTCGTCTACAGCGACGGCGTGTGCGAGGCATTCAACGACAAGGAAGAGGAGTTCGGCGACGAACGGGTCGTGGAGTATCTCAAGGCCCACGCCGGCCGGGAGCCGGAGGAGTTGGTCGAGGCCCTCATGGACGCGGTCATGGACTTCGTGAAACCCGAGGCGGCGGGGGACGACGTCACGGTGGTCGCCGTCCGCCGCTCCGGCCCCTGAGTCCGCTTCTTCCCGCCCGGGGCGGAAGACGCCCCCCCTCCGCGCCGACCAGGGGGGTGGGAACCGCTTGGAGGCCCCCTCTCTTCCCGGTACAATGGTCCTGCCGCCAGTCAGGCCGTGAACCGACCACGAACCGGGGGAGACGATGACGATACGCGCCGCCGCCGCCGCCGAACCGACCGCCGGACTCCTGAAGACGATCGCCCTCGACTATTGGCACGGGCTGAAGAACCTCTTCACCTGTCCCCGGGAGATCTGGATCGCCTTCCTGGTCAAGGTGCTCGAGAGCCTCTGCTATTTTTCGTCCGTGCTCATGCTGATGATCTTCCTCACCCAGGACATGGGGCTTTCGGACACGAAGGCGGGGACCATCTTCGGGGTCTTTTCCGCGTCCATGTCGTTCTTCATGCTTTTCGTCGGATTCATCGCCGACTCGCTCGGCATCAAGAAAGCGCTGCTCGTCGGCCTCGTGATCGCCCTCGTCGGGCGATTGGCGATCACGTTCACGACGAACCCGTGGGTGGTTTTCCCGGGCCTCTTCTTCCTCTCCGTCGGGTTCGCCTACATGATCCCGCTCCTCGCGGCGGCCGTGAAACTCTTCTCGAGCAAGAAGGCTCAGAAGTTCGCCTTCTCCTGGTACTACGTGGTGATGAACGTGGGCTCCCTCGCCGCGGGACTGGCCCTCGACCCGATCCGCGCGAGGTTCACGGAGGTGACGACCTTTCGCGCCCTCGGCATGAACCTCGTGGTGCGGCCGAGCCAGATCATCTTCCTCGTCGGCGTGGTCGCCACCCTCGTCTCCCTGGTCCTCGTGATCTTCTTCATCCGGAGCCGCATCCCGAAGGAGGAGTTCGGGGAAGACGAGTCGGGGGCAGAGGCGGAGACGAAGAGAGAAAACGGACCGACCGCGGCGACGGACGGGAAGAAACCGCGGGAGTCGGCGTGGGCGATCATGATGGAGGTGATCCGGGAGAAGCGGTTCTGGATCTTCATCACATTCATCTTTCTCCTCGTGCTCGTGAAGATGATCTTCCAGTACAACCACTCCCTCTACCCCCTCTACATGGAGCGGATCGGGCTGAAGGAGTGGACGGGAAAGCTCTACAGCATCAATCCGTTCATCATCGTCTTCCTCGTTCCGGTAATGACGGCGATCACGGGCCGCATGAAGGCGTACAACGTGATCCTGTTCGGCTCCTTCATCTCCGCCGCGTCGGTCTTCTTCATGGGGTTCGGGGAGAGCATCGCCCTCATCGTGGGCTTCCAGATCGTTCTCTCCCTCGGCGAGGCCATCTACTCCCCCCGGGTGTACGACTACACCGCGTCGATCGCCCCGCCCGGGCGGGAGGCGTCGTACATGGCCTACTCGAAGGCGCCCATGTTCTTCGCCAAGGTCGCCGCCGGCCCGATCACGGGGATCCTCCTCGCGAATCTCTGTCCGGGCGAGGGGCTGCGGAACACCGAATTGATGTGGATCCTCGTCGGCGCCTCGACCATGATCTCTCCGGTGACGCTGTTTCTCGGACGGAAGTGGCTCGACGTCCAGACCCGCCACCGGTCCGGAGAAATGTAGGTTGTCCGGCGGGGGCCGGGACGGGGAAGAGAAATGGAAGAAAAGCATCGAAGAGTGAAAGTGCTCTTTCTCTGCACGGGAAACTCGTGCCGGAGCCAGATGGCCGAGGCGTGGGCCCGGGCCCTCCGGGGGGACGAACTCGAACCGTTCTCGGGGGGAACCGATCCTCACGGCCTCGATCCGATGGCGGTTGCGGTCCTGATCGAGGCGGGACTCGATCTCGAAGGGCACCGATCGAAGCATGTGGACGAATTCCGGGGAGAGTCGTTCGACCTGGTCGTCACCGTTTGCGACAACGCCCGGGAGACCTGCCCGGTTTTTCCCGGCGCGGTGCGGACGGTTCATCGCGCATTCGACGATCCGCCCTTCCTCGCAAAGGGCGCGGCGACCGGTGAGGAGGCGCTCGGGCACTACCGGAGGGTGCGCGACGAGATCCGGGCGTTCATCGAGACGTTGCCGGTCCCCGAAAGCCGGTGAGGAGGACTGATCGGTGGCGAAGGAGGGGTGCATCACGAAAGAGCCTCGGGGGCTCGGATTCTTCGAACGGTACCTGACCGTCTGGGTGCTTCTCTGCATCGGGGCGGGAATCGTCCTCGGCAAAGCCGCACCCGGCGTCGCCCGCGCCCTCGACGGGATGACCTGGAACGTCGGGGGCGCCCCCGTGGTCTCGATACCGATCGCCCTCTGCCTCTTCTTCATGATGTACCCGATTATGGTGAAGATCGATTTCCGCGACGTGATCAAGGCGGGGCGGAGCGCGAAACCGGTCGGGCTCACCCTCTTCGTCAATTGGGCGGTGAAGCCGTTCACCATGTACGGGATCAGCCTGCTCTTCCTCGGCGTCCTCTTCCGGACGTTCATCGGGGAGGGGGCCGTGGACCACGTGAAGATGCCCCTCGGTCTCGACCTTCCCCTCGGCGCGGCGTACGGGGCGGGCGTGGTGGTTCTCGAGGAGGGGAGGAAGGTCCTCGAGGTGCCCCTGTGGCGGAGCTACCTCGCCGGATGCATCCTTCTCGGCATCGCCCCCTGCACCGCCATGGTTCTCGTCTGGGGCTATCTCGCCCGGGGAAACGACGGTCACACCCTCGTCATGGTGGCGATCAACTCCCTCACCATGCTCTTCCTTTACGGCCCTCTCGGCGGTTTCCTCCTCGGTGTCGGCCGGCTTCCCGTGCCGTGGCAGGCCCTTCTCCTCTCGATCGGGGTCTACGTCGCCCTTCCCCTGGCCGCCGGGTATCTTTCCCGGAGGTGGATCGTCTCCGCGAAAGGGGAGGAGTGGTTCCGGGAAAGATTCCTGCCCATCCTGACGCCGATCACGATCGGCGCCCTTCTCGTCACCCTTGTCCTCCTCTTCTCCTTCAAGGGGGAGGTCATCACCGCGAACCCGCTCACGATTCTCTGGATCGCCGTTCCCCTCTTCCTCCAGACGGTTCTCATCTTCACCCTCGGCTATGGTCTCGCGCGTGTGCTCCGGCTCTCCTATGAGGACGCCGCCCCCTCCGCCATGATCGGCGCCTCGAACCACTTCGAGGTCGCCATCGCCACGGCGGTGATGCTCTTCGGCCTCTCCTCCGGCGCCGCCCTCGCCACGGTGGTCGGCGTCCTGATCGAGGTCCCCGTGATGCTCATGCTCGTCCGGATCTGCCTCCGGACGGAGGGTTGGTTCCCGGGTGGAATGAAGCCTCGAGACGTCAGGTAGGGGGCGAATAGGGCAGTCACGCGACCAGCGGCGTGGTCGACCTCTCGCGCGGGCGCTTCTTGTATCGCTTTGTGATTGTGTCAGTGAGTGTGTGGGTGGGCTTTCCGGTCCGGGATGGGGCGCACCTCCCCTCGCTTTTTCGCGACTTTTCGGGCCCTCCGGACCTTGCCCGCGGCGCAAAGAGAGGCGATCGTGCTCTTCGAGTCATCGGAGCGGGCGTTCTCGCGGCCGTACGTCTTCTTGTTCCCATTTCGTACCGGAAGACCGTGGGGCACGGCGTGGCCGTCGGGGTCGCCAGCTCCGCCTTGAACGCGGAGAGCGTCGCCCCGCTCGGCGGCGCTGCAGCGCCGGGGCTCTCCCCCCGCACATCCAAATCCCGGAGTATCTTGCACCATAGTAAGTGTTTATGTAATTTCGGGCAGAACCGAATCTTGTGCTGATTTAGTAGGCCCCTTTCTGTATTATATGCCAATCACGTTCCGGTCCCCGGTCGATCGGGGGGCGGAAACAGGGGTTCGGCCGGGCGCTCCTCCCATCCCGGTTGCCGTCAGCAAGAAGAAAGGGAGAACCATGCAGATTCGGCACCTTCGAGGCATCACCACGCTCGCCTTCATCTTGATTCCGCTCACCGCCGGCGCCGCCGCCGCCGACCGTGCTCTGTACGAGAGGAAGTGCGGGCGGTGTCACGTCGCCTACGACCCGGGGGACTTCGCCGCCGACGAATGGCCCGGCATCCTGCTCTCGATGAGGGCCAAGGCGGCCCTCACTCCGGAGGAGCAGCAGACGCTGCTCGACTGGCTCGGCGAAGAGGGCGGGGGGGAGCGGCCCGGCACATCCGGCCCGAAGGTCGGCGGCTATCTCTACACCGAGTACTTCGAAACCGAGGAGAAATCGGAGAACTACGACCTTCACTACCTGGCGGTCTCCCTTTCGGGCCGGGCGGCGGAGAACATCGCCTACGTCGGCGAGTTCGAGCTCGAGCACGGCGGGCGGGGGGACGATGTCTTCGTGGAGCAGGCGTACCTCGACTACTGGTTCCTTCCGAACGCCGCGCTAAAGATCGGCGCGATTCTCACGCCCTTCAACCGGTTCGACGAATTCCACGATCCCCTCGCCAACTACACGATCACCCGGCCCCAATCGGCTTCCGCCATCGGCGTGAGCGCCTGGAAGGAGGCCGGCGCCGATCTTCACGGCTATTTCAACGCAGGACCCGACGCTTCGATCGGCTTCGATCTCTACACGGTGAACGGCCTCGGCGCCGGCGGGAACCTCCGAGGGAGCCGGCAGTACCGGGACAACAACGAAGACAAGGCCTTCGGCGGGCGGGTGAACGTCATGTTCCGCGATCTCCTGGAAGTGGGGGGATCGGCGTATCACGGCGCGTGGGACGACGAAGGCGAGCTCGACCTCGACCTCTTCGGCGGCCATCTGCTTCTCCGGACGCCCTTCGTCGAGATCTACGGGGAGTACGCGGACGGCAGGTCCGAAAACCCGGCGGGCACGCCGGACGGCGAGATGTCGGGATTCTTCATTCAGGCCTCCCGGCTCATCGCGTCCCGCTGCCGGCCGACGATCCGCTACGGCGAGATCGACTACCTCGACACGGGGGCCGCCCTCGGACGGGAACCGGCCGACACGGACCGGAAGGAGCTCGGCGTGACCTTCGCGATCTACCCGACCCCCCGGGTGGTCTTCAAGGCGGAGGCGACCTTCTTCGTGGAGGGGGAGCGGGAGACGGACGTGGACGACGACCAGGTCGGCCTCCAAGCAGCCATTCGCTTCTGACCCGCGGAACTCGTGTGCTTTCCGTTGCGGGTTCGGACTGCGGGCTGCGGCCTCGTTTCTCTTTCAGGCGCTTCCTCACCGTAGCTACGGCTACGCTTCCGGGAGCGCCTTCGTCCGAAACGGGCCTCGCCGCGCATACCGAACCCTCACGACGAAACCACCCGAGCCCCGCGGGCTATCGTAGACCGGGAGGCAATCAAGTGCGACGCCATGATGGTCGCGTTCTACGAGGCCCGCTCTCGTGTTAGAATCCCTGGACCGATTACGGATGCGAAGGCTATGGACATGTTTCGCAAGGAGATAGGAATGAGAGCAACGACCATCGCCGCCCTCGCCCTCCTCTTCCTCCTCGCCCCGTTCGCGGCGGCGCAGGACGTGGAGTACGAGAAGTACGAGCTGAGCAACGGGATGACCGTGATCCTCCACGAGGACCACAGCCTTCCCCTCGCCACGATCAACTTCTGGTACCGGGTCGGGGCGAAGGACGAGAAGGAGGGGCGATCCGGCTTCGCCCACCTTTTCGAGCACCTCATGTTCATGGGGACCGAGCGGGTGCCGGGGAGCGACTTCGACAACCTGATGGACGCGGGGGGGGGCTGGAACAACGCCTCCACCGGGCACGACCGGACGAACTACTTCTCCGTCGGGCCCCGGGAACTGCTGCCGATGCTGCTCTGGCTCGACGCGGACCGGATGGAAGACCTCGGCCGCATGATGGATCAGGAGAAACTCGACAAACAGCGGGACGTGGTGCGGAACGAGCGGCGCGAGGGACTCGAGAACGAGCCGTACGGCAAGGCGGAGTTCGAGATCAACCGCCTCATGTACCCGCCGGACCACCCGTATCATTGGGACGTGATCGGCACCCACGAGGACCTCGAGGCGGCGACGGTACGGGACGTGAAGGACTTTTTCGCCGCCTACTACGTGCCGAACAACACATCCCTCGTCGTGGCCGGCGACTTCGATCCGGCGGAGATCAAGCCGCTCATCGAGAAGCTCTTCGGCACCATCCCCCGCAGCCCCGATCCGATCCGCGCGAAGAAGGTCCCCGTCGGCCTCACCGAGACGAAGCGCGTCACCTACACCGACGACGTCCAGTTCGGCCGGCTCTACCTCGTCTATCACAGCCCGGCGTTCTACGGGCCGGGAGACGCGGAGATGGACCTCGCGGGGCAGATCCTGAGCGACGGCAAGTCGAGCCGCCTCTACAAGCGTCTCGTCTACGAGGACGAACTCGCGACCGACGTTTCCGCGTACCAGCTCTCGGGAGAGCTCGGCTCCCTCTTCCGGGTGGTCGTGACGGCCCGGCAGGGCGTCTCCCTGGACGGCATCGAGAAGGTCACCGACGAGGTGATCGAGAAGTTCGCCGCCGAGGGCCCGACGGAGGAGGAGCTCGAACGGTACAAGGCATCGTGGGAGAGGAACATGCTCTCGGGGCTTCAGAATCTCTACCGGAAGGCGGACCGGTTGAACCAGTACGAGTACTACTTCGGCGAACCCAACTCGTTTCGCGCCGACCTCGACCGGTTCCGGAACGCCACGGCCAAGGACGTGAAGCGCTTCGCCGGGATGATGCTCCGGCCGGAGGCGCGGCTCGTCATGCGCGTCCTCCCCGAGGAGGAGGGGGCGGTTCTCGCCGGCCGGGACGAGACCCCGGGCTCGGGGGTGGCGGGCGCCTTCCTTCCCTCGCCGCCCGAGACCTTCACTCTTTCCAACGGCATCCCGGTGCGACACTGGGAACGGACCGAACTTCCTCTCGTGGAGGTGTCGATCGGTCTCCGGGCCGGTGCGGCGCACATGGACGGAGAAGGCGCCGGCGCGGGGTGCGCCAACCTGACCGCCGACATGCTCGACGAGGGGGCGGGGGATCGGAGCGCGTTCGAGTTCTCCGACGCCCTCGACATGCTCGGCGCCTCCTTTTCGGTCAACACGACTCCCGAATACACCATGGTTCGTCTCTCCTCGCTCGGCCGGAACTTCGACGAGTCACTCGGCCTCTCCGCCGACGCCCTCCTCCGCCCCCGGTTCGACCCCAAGGAGTGGGACCGGGTGAAAGCGCTCCACCTCGAGGGCCTTCGGCAGATGGAGGACCGCCCCCGCTCCGTGGCCATGCGCGTCGGCATGCGCGCCTACTTCGGCGACGATCACCCGTACGGCTCCCCGGGGGAGGGGACGACCGAGTCCGTGGAAGCCCTCGCCCTCGATGATCTGAAGAACGCGTGGGCTCGGAACTTCGCGCCGGGGAACGCGACGATCTTCATCGCCGGCGACCTCACCGGGGCGGAGGCGAAGGCGGCCCTCGAGAGGGCGTTCGGCGGATGGAACGACCCGGCCGGCTTCACGCCCGCCGCGCCGGTCCCCGCAAAAGACCCCGCGACCAGTCATCTCCGCGTCGTCGTGGTCGACAGGGAAGACGCGGTGCAGACGGTGATCCGCTTCTTCATGCCGGGGCCTCTCGGGAACGACCCGGACCGGGTCGGCTACGAGCTGGTGAACACCGTTCTCGGCGGCTCCTTCACGAGCCGGTTGAACGCGAACCTCAGGGAGAAGAACGGGTACACCTACGGCGCGGGGTCCCGTTACATGATGAATCCTTCCGCCGGATACCAGATCGCCTTCTCCGACGTGCAGGCCGAGGTGACCGGCGCGGCCCTCGGCGAGTTCTTCAAGGAGTTCGACAACATCCGGGGGGGCGACATCACGCCGGAAGAGGCGCGGAAGACCCGGGAGACGAACCGCATGGACACGGTCCAGTCGTTCCAGGGGCTCGGCGGTCTCGTCGGCACGGCGATGCAGTTCGAGTTCCTCGGCCGTCCCTTCGCCGCCATCGGCGACGACCTGGGCGCCATGGCCCGCATCACCGAAGGGGATCTGAACGCCCTCGCGGCGAAGACCGTCCCCCTCGACCGCGGTCTTCTCGTCCTCGTGGGAGACAAGGACGTCATCCTCGAGCAGATCCGGGACCTGGATCTTCCCGCCGCCGAAGTGATGGACGTGAACGGCGAGGGGATGTAGGTAGATTGAGGATGTGAGTATTGGGATGTGGAATGTGAGTCTTGGGATGGGGGATGCGGGATGTTCTCGGGTCTTGGTCAATTTGAGCATGGCAAGTTTGGAGTGAGCGGGGGACAGGGGTTCTTGACATGAGTTCAGGACGGGGCCGGAAGGTCGACCGGCCGGAGTTCCCGTCACCCGAATGAGTTCCTGGTGTACCGGTTGTCCGGGGACGGGAACCAGGAATTGAACAGGAGGGGGCCTTCCCCTCCCTTTCCTTGACCCCCCCGCCCTTCCCGCTCGTCTTATCTCCTGCAGGGTACGAGGAACCTCGATCATCCACGGCCGCTGGTTCGGCGGCGAAGCAGGAGAAGAACCATGGGCCCATCATCCCCCCGCGCCGCCGGGGCCGCGCTGGCCTTGACGGTGATCCTCTCGACCACGGTCATGGCCATGGAGACCGTTCCCTTCGATTCGGAACGCTGGAATCTGGAGCGGGCGCGGGTGGTCGACCACCTCGGGCGGAGCGCCGTGGCCGGACTGGCGATGCTCCCGGACGTCGACTTTCAGGACGGGGTGATCGAGGTGGACATCGCCGAGGACGGGCAGCGGTCGTACCCCGGTGTCGTCTTCCGCGTGCAATCGATGAGCGACTACGAGAACTTCTACGTCCGTCCCCACCGGGGCCCGCTCGATTACGGTGACGCGCTGCAGTACACGCCGGTCTTCCACGGCATTTCCGGATGGCAGCTCTACAGCGGCGAAGGCGACTCGACGAACGGCGTGATCCCCCGGGACGAATGGGTTCACCTGAAGGTCGAGGTCCAAGGCGTTCAGGCGAAGTTCTACTGGAACGGCGCGGGCGAACCGTCCCTTGTCGTGAAC
>JBDROZ010000085.1:0-46389 GCA_043809585.1 Candidatus Eiseniibacteriota bacterium | reverse complement strand
GCACTAACACTTCTCGCTCCGAGCGGTCGCGAGAAGATGAAAGTGCGCCACGGGCCCCGTCGAGGAGGCGGCGACGGAAAGGAGGCTTCGCAGGCGGCGATCCGAGATCGCAGTAGGAGATTTGTGCATAATCCAGGCTAGTGGTTCCGTCCTCAAGAGTTCCCCGGGAACGGCCGATTCTACGTATGAATGAGAGCGCGGAGCCCCACTTCCGGCCCGTCCTCGGTGGAGTTTGCATGATTCGTCTTCTCCTTCGTTCATTGATATCCATTGTATTTCTCGCCGGCGCCGCCGCGGCGGGGACGACGACATACGTGATTCAGCCGAACGGCACGAACGGGGTCGACGCCTGGATCAGCTCCGCGTCCCCCTACCTCAGCACGGGCCTCCGGGACACCCTCTTCGTGGGGCGCGGGGCCGGGCTGGAGCCGGTCGACTTGGACAGTCTCGACATCGAGCCCCCCGTGTATACGGCCGCCGCGCACCAGTGGCGGTCCCTCCTCCGCTTCCCCCTCCCCGGGCTCCCCCCGGACGCCCGCCTGGTGAGCGCCGAGCTCGCGGTCTACGTGGAGGACTTCCGACCGATGTCGCCCCCCTACGTCGACCCTCTCCAAGTCGGCGTCCACCGGGTGACCGCGGCGTGGGCGGAGGGGACCGGCCAGCCGTTCAGCGGCGTCAACTGGTACGTGCGAATCCCCCCCTCCTACTGGACGAGGGCCGGCGGCGACTACGAAACACCCGCGGCGGCGATGGACACGGTGACGGCGAAACATGAATGGCTCCGATTCGATGTGACGGGGCTCGCCGAAGATTGGTACGAGGATCTCGGCGGGGAGCACGGGGTGATCCTCGCCTACGGTTCGGGACAGAACACGATCGTGTCGATCCCGTCGAGCGACTATGCCATCCCGTCCCTCCGACCGGCCCTCACCCTCGTGGTGGAGACGCCCGACCCCGAGCTCCCCGCCTTCGGCGAAGGGGTCGCCGAGATCGTTCCGGCCGAAGCGGTCCGAAACGCCGAAGCGGAATTCACCCTCGCCGCCCGGTTCACCATCGAGGACGGATCGGTCCACTCCGGCGTCGACCGGATCTTCCTCCCCTTCCCGGGAGGATTCGCGGGGCCCCTTCCCCTCGCGGTCCGGGTCGGCGGGGGAGACGTCTTCTGGTCGAACGCCGGGGACGAAGAGACCCTCGACGTCCGGCTCGCCGCCCCCCTCGCGGCGACGGCCACGGTGGAGATCGACTTCCGCGTCCGGACGCCGGACGCGCCCGCGCCGGGGGGCATTCTCCTCGTCCCCTACGGCGACGACTCGCGAACCCACTTCGCCCCCCAGGTCCTCGCCGAAGGGGACGCCAACGGGACGGCGGGGGATTCGGACACGTACCGGGTGGTCGTGACGGCGGGACCCGCCGTGACGATCGAGATCGCCCCCCCCGCCGCCTCCCTCACGGCCGACTCGATCCTCCTCTTCACCGCCGCCGGGTACGACGACGGCGGCTACGAGACGGTCATCGATCCTGCGTGGACCGTGGCCGGCGGCATCGGGACGATCGACGGCGCCGGCCTCTTCGACCCGGCCGGAGCGGGAACGGGATGGGTGATCGCCGCCGAGGGGGCGGCCGCGGAGAGCGCCGCCGTGGAGGTGACGCCGGGCGCGCCGGCGATCCTCGCCGTGACCCCGGCGGACACGTCGATCAGCGTTCTCAGTTCCGTTCAGTTCGAGGCGGCCCTCTTCGACGCCGATTCGAACGCCCTGGATCCGGCCGCGGTCTCCTGGAGCGAGCCGACGGGACTCGGTTCCATCGATTCTGACGGCCTCTTCCTCCCGGCGTCGGTCGGGGCGGCGGTCATCGTCGCCGCCGCCGGCGCGGTGTCGGACACGGCCTCCCTCTCCATCGTGCCCGGCGAACTCGCCTCCCTCGAGGTGGTCCCCCACTCGGACACGGTGAACACGGAGGAGACCATCCACTTCACGGCCGTCGCCCGGGACGGCGGCGGAAACGTGATCGACGACCCCGGCCCGCTCGGCTGGAGCGGGGGATCTTCGATCGGCGCGATCAACTCGGCGACGGGCCTCTTCGCCGCGACCACACCCGGCGTCGATAGCGTGATCGTGACCGGCGGTCCCATCACCGGCCGGAGCGGCCCGATCACCGTCGTGCCGGGACCGGCCCGATCCGTGACGATCGCGCCGCCTGCGGCGGCGCTCGCGGCGGGAGAGGAGAAGCTCTTCATCGCCATCGCCTACGACGGAGAGGGGAACCCGACGGGGGACCCGATCGATTGGTCCGTCACCGGCGGCATCGGCGCCGTGAGCGGAGGGCTCTTCACCGCCGAGAACGCGGGGACGGGATCGGTGATCGCCTCCGCTCCGGGGCCGGTTTCGGGAACGGCGCCGGTCACGGTCTTCGATCCGGCGGGGCTCTTGATCGAGGCGGTGATCGAGTCCCGGGCCATGGTGACCCGGGGGGAGCGGGAGATCCCCGTCGCCCTCGCCCTCCGGAACGGGACCGGGGGCGGCATCACCTCTCTCGCCGGCGCTCTCCGCTTCACCGCGGGGGGCGGAGACCGGGAGGAGGACTACGCCGTCACGGCGATCCCCTGGTCCGGCGGCCCGGTCCCCGATGGTGGCCGGGACACGCTCCGGTTCCTCGTGGACGTGGCCGACTCGGCCCTGGCCGGGCAGGCAGTCGTCATCGACGGCGAAGCGTCGGCCTCCTTCGTTTCGGGAGAAGGGGGCTCCGCGGCGTCCGGAGCGGCAACGACCGGATCATGGACCGTCGGGGAGGCGCCCCTCCTCATCGACGTCACCCGTTCTCTCTTTCCCCACCGGGTCGTGGCCGGACGGGAGGCGGGATTCGCCATCGCCCTCGAAAACGTCCGGGGCCCGGCCCTCACCCTCGGCACCGCGACCACCTTCACCTTCGGCGACGGGAACGCCACATTCGAGGCATCCCTCACGGCGCCGGTCGCGCTCCTCCCCGGGGGCGAACCCGGGATCTGCCTCTTCGGAGGCGAGACGGTGCCCGAGGAGATCGCCCCTGGAAACTACCCGGTCTTCCTCCACATCGACGGTGAGGACGGCAACGGCGGGCGATTCGAGGAGACCTTTCTCGCGAAGGCGAACTCCCTCGAGCTTCTCCCCCCCTACGTGGCGGTGAGCGCCCCGGCGATCGAAGGGACCGTGGTCCGGCCGGACGCCTCATCCGTCCCTCTCCTCCGGCTCGACCTGGTCAACCTGTACGAAGGGGGGCGCACGCTGAGCGCCCTCCGGGTCACGAACGACGGCGCGGGCCCCGGAACGGTCGCGGAACGGGACGGCATCTTCTCCGCGATCCGTCTCGTCGCGGACGGGAACCGGAACGGCGCCGCGGACGGCGGCGAGACGGTCCTCGGGACCGGAAGCTTCTCGGGGGGCAAGGCGCTCTTCGCCGGACTCGCCTTCACCGTCGCGGGGGGGGACACGGCGGGGCTCCTCGTGACCGGCGACCTGAACAAGGCGAAGGCGCCGGACGGGGAAGAGATCGACGGGGCGGTCGCGGGGGCGGCGGATCTCGTCTTCGGCGGAACCACCCAGGTCTCGGCGGCCTTCCCTCTCGACTCGCCGGGGGCCCGTATCGTCGACGGATTCGTGGCGGCCCAGCTCGCCGCCGACGCCGGTTTCCCCCCCGACCTCCCGGCGGGGGCGAACGACTCCCTCGCCCTCGGTCTGGTGATCCCTTCCAACGGGTACCGGGCGGACACGCTCCGCTCCCTCACCGTGCAGAACGCCGGCACGGCCCTGCAGGGGGAGGACATCGTCGAGGTGCGGCTCTGGCGGGACGGCGGGAACGGTGGGTACGACCGGGGGGGCGGGGACGACACGGACCTCGGCGCCCTCTACTGGACCGGCGACGGCTGGACCCGCTCCGGCCTCGGGTTGCCCGTTTCGCCCGGGGGCGCGCGGCTCTTCCTCTCCGTCGACGCCTCGGCGAACGCGGTGGACGAGCGGACCCTCCGCCTCCGGGTGCCCGTCGACGGAGTGCTCATGGCCTCGTCGAACGACGGTCCCGTCGACGCCCCTGTGCTCGCCCCCTCGGCCCGGGTGTTCGGCGGCGCCCGCCGCGTCATCGCCGAGGCGGGCGGGGGCGGAGGCGAGACCGCCCCCCTCCCGGGGCGGACGGACCTCCTCCTCTTCGAGGTCGATCTCGCCAACGTCTACCCGGACACGGTCCGGCTCGTGGGGCTCACGGTGGAAAACCTCTCCTCGGGGGATGAGCCCGACTCGGTCATGAAGAGGGTGAAGCTCTACGACGGCGCCCGGATCGGCGGGAATCCCGGCCCCCCCCTCGCGACCGCACCGACCCTGTCGGGGAGGGCCGCGCTCGCCGGTTTCACCCTCCCCCTCCCCCCCGGCGGCGTCCGCACGGTGACGATCGGCGGCGACGTGGGACTCGCCTGCGCGGCGGACGGGGACACGGTCCGCCTTCTTCTCTCCGGGCCGGAAGCGTTCCTCTTCGCCGTCGACCGCGTGATCGAGGGGTCCTTCCCCATCGGAACTCCCTCCCCCCCCGTGGTGAACGGCATGGCGGCGGCCCAGGTGAAGGTGCACGGGATTCCGGGGGGCGCCCTCACCCCGACCGAGAGTGGGCGGCTCGCCCTTTCCATCACGGTCCCCTCGAACGGTTGCCGTTCGGACTCGCTCCTCGGCGTGCGCCTCGTGAACCAGGGCACGGCGGACATGGTCGACATCGAACGACTCACCCTCCTCGCCGGATCGGGGGCGGGGGAGACGGAACTCGGCGACCTCGTCTGGAACGGCCAGGCGTGGGCCCGGGAGGGGATCGGACTGGCGGTCCCGGCCGGCGGAGAGACGCTCCGGGTCCGCGTGGCCGCCTCCGCCGGCGCCCGGGACGGCCGCACGCTCTCCCTCGCCATCCCCTCCTTCGGGCTCACCGTCGCCTCCGGGAACGACGGTCCCGTCGACGGACCGGTCCCGGCGGGCGCGGTCCTGCAGGTCTCCACCTCTCCTCTTTTCGCGAGTCTTGAAATCCCCGCCGGACCCCTCTCGGCAGGTCAGGAGTGGACCGCCGCGTTGGTCGCGGAGAACCTGACGGGCCCCTCGCCGGACACGCTCGTCCTGGTGGAGCCGGACAGCTTCGCGGTGACCGGAGTACATCACACGGTTCTGGGGACGCCCGCGAACGGCCCGCTCGTTCTTCCCCCCGGCGGGACGGCTCGGTTCGAATGGCGGCTCCGCGCCGAGACCCCCGGCACCGCGACCCTCCGCGGGCGGGCGCGGGGGGAGAGGGCGTCGGACGGAACGCCGGTCTCTTCCTTCCTGGTCGACTCGGACGCGGTCACCACCAAGCCGGCGCCGACGGGTCTCCTCGTGAGCGGCGTGAACACCCTTCCCGAAGCGGTCAGCCGTGGAGACCGGCTCGTGCCGCTCTTCGTCCTCACCCTCACACACGCCGACGGAAGCGGGAGCGGGGCCGCACCCGTCAGGGTGGACACGATCCGCGTCGTCTTCGAGGACGACGGGGGGGGGGCGATCGCCGCTCGGGATCTCCTCCGGGGGGCCGCGGTGGAGCGGGGGGGCGCCCCGATCGGCCTGGTCGATTCCGCCTCCGTGGGCGAAGGGGTCCTCACACTTCCCCTGAATGCGCCGATCGACATCGCGCCGGGGGAGACGGCGGCATTGGAACTTCTCGTCGACCTTCTCGTCGAGCCCTCCGCCGGCTCCTTCGCCGGTGCTCTGCCGGCGCCGTCCGCGGTGACGGCGCGGAACGTCCTTTCCGGATCGGCGGTGCCCGTAATCGGACCGTTCCCGATCAGGACCCGCGTCGCGTCCATCGTCGTCCCCCCGACCGCGCTGGTCGTCACCGTCCGCGAGGGGTTGCCCCCGCGGGTCAACCGGGGGACGGCATCGGTGCCGATCCTGGGCGTGGAGTTTCAGAGCCAAGGCGTCCCCGGCGTGACCGCCGACGTCTCGATCCGCGCGATCAAGATCCTCCTCTCCGACGGCCTCTTCCCCTTCGACAGGGCCCGGGTCACCGGCACGGGGATCACCCACTTCCAGGGGAACCACTGGACGACGGCGGCAGGCGTGCTCACCATCCCCCTCTCTCCTCCCGTGATCGTACCGGTCGGCAATCCGATCGGGATGAGCCTGACCGGCGACCTCGGCGCGGGCGCCCCCCTCGGCCCCTTCCGTCTCGGCGTGTCGGACACGGTCTTCATCGATCCGCGAACGGAGACGGACGAAGGGGGCGTGGAGGTAGAGCTCCTCGTGACCGAGCCGATCGGGACGATCGTGGTCATCCCGACGGACACGATGTTCGCGGAGGGATCCCCGGGGACCGACACCTCCGCGGTCTATCCGGGGGCCACGGGCCGGGAGGCGTTCCGCATCGCCTTCGAACACCCCGGAGGAGACACCCTGTCGCCGGTGCGGGTCCTTGGCCTTCGGATTCGCCTCGAAGAAGCGGGCGGCGATTCGGCGGAGATGAGATCCCTCGTCGCCCGCGTCCAGATCCGAACCGGAGCGGTGATCGCCTCGGCCGCTCCCCTCGCGGACGGTTCGGCCACCCTTTCGCTCCCCTTCTCCGCCCCCGTGGCGCTCGAGCCGGGGAACCGGACGGAGGCGGGCGTCGTGGTCGACCTCCGGGCGGATGCCCCCCCCGGCGATTACCGGTTCGTGGTGACCGCCGGGATGATCGACGGGGCGGACGGCATCACCGGGGAGCCCGTGGCGATCCGATTCGCCGGGGACGATCCGGGTCTCTATCGCTCGGACCCGATGAAGGTGCGCCGGATCAGCGAGCGGGTCGAAGCGAGGATCCGGCTCTCCCTTCCGCCGACCACCGTGGGCGGGGCGTCGGGCCTCAGCGGGATTTCGCTGAAGCTGACCCCCTCGGGGGGCGAGGAGGAATCGGAGCTCCGCCTCCGGGGCTTCGCGCTTCTCGTGGAGGACCGGGAGGGGTCGACCGCGGACCCGTCCGCCGCCTTCCGGTCCGCCGTCGTCCGGGCCGGCGCCGATGGGACCGAGACGGCGGGCGTCTTCGGGGCTTCGGAGATCGCGTTCACCTTCGATCCGCCCCTCGGGATCGCCCCGTCGGAGACGCTGGCGGTCACGGGCGATCTGGAGATCGCCGACGATCCCTCGCTGGCCGCCTTCCGTATCCGACTTCCCGCGGACCGGATCGAGCTCGTGGGCGAGGGCCCGGCGGTGGAAGAGGTGACGGAGGAGAGCGTGAACCCGTCCGCCTACGCCCACCTCGCGGAGCGAACCTTCGACGGGAGCCTCAGGAACTACCCCAATCCCTTCGCCGCCGGCCGGGAGGAGACGACCATCGCCTTCTACGCGAAAGAACCGGGCCGGGTCGAGATCCGGATCTTCACGGGACTGGGCGTCCCGGTCCGGTCGTGGGAAGCGAGGATCGGCGGCGCGGGACTCTTGGAAACCGGATGGGACGGCAGGAACGGAGAGGGCCGTGACGTGATCTCCGGCGCCTACCTCGCGTCGGTCACCGTGCGTTACGAAAGCGGAGCGTCCGAGCATGGAATTCGGAAAATTGCGGTTCTGCGCTAGAGCGACGGCGATCTTGCTCCTGATCTCCTCGTCCGCCACCGGGGCGGAGCGGGGAGGCGTGGAGTCGCCTTTCGCCGTCGGCGCCGGCGCGCGGGCCCTCGCCCTCGGGGGCGCCTACACGGCCCTCGCCGAGGGACCGGACGCTCTGGTGTGGAACCCGGCGGGGCTCGCCGGCGGAGGACGGAAAGAGCTGACCTTCTATTACACGTCCCCCTTCGTCGAGGGGAACCGGTACACCTACGTCGGCTACGTCCATCCACTTCTCGATTTCGGCACCGTCGGATTCGGCAATCTCCGCTACGGGTTGGACGGCATCGAGAAATACGACGCCGGGGGGGAGGCGCAGGGCACGTTCTCGAACGTGCAGAACGAGTGGATCCTCTCCTACGCCCTTCCCGACTTCGGCCCCGTCGCGGTCGGCGCGAGCCTGAAGGCGGAAACCCACTCGCTCGACGGCCGCACGGCCACCGGGGTTGGCGTCGACCTCGGCGTGCTCCTCCGGAGCTCCGACCCGCCGGACGGCGCGTGGTCGAGGAGGAACTTCGCCGTCGGCGCGGCGATCCGGAACGCCGTGGAGCCGACCCTCACGCTCGTCGAAGGGGAGGACCGGCTGCCCTCCCTCCTTCGGGTCGGCGTCGCCTATCGACTCCCCGCTTTCGGCGGGGGGACGAACGGATGGACGGTCTCCGCTCAGATCGACCAGGGGCGGAAGAGCGGCGGCCGGTTCCGTCTCGGCGCGGAGGTGGCCCTCATGGAAGGGCTCGCGCTCCGGGCCGGCGCGGGGGGGGACGAATGGTCGAGCGGGTTCGGATTCGCCGCCGGCGGAGGCCGCCTCGATTACTCCTTCGGGAGAGGCGACCTCGGCGATGCCCACCGCCTCGCCCTGACGGTCACCTTCGGGCGGAGTCTGGACTACCTCCGGGAAGATCGGCGTGTCCGGGAGCAGCGGATCCTCGAGGAGCGGACCCTCTCCGAGCTGGACCGGAAGGAACGGGGCCAGTTCGAGCGGAGCCTCCGGGAGGGGGACGATCTTCTCGCCGCCGGCGATCATGCCGGGGCCGAGGCGGCGTACGAGCGGGCACTCCTCTGGAAGCCGGGGGACGAAGAGGGGCTCACCCGCCTTTCCGGGGCCCGGGTGGAGAAGCACCTCGCCGCGGGGGCCGGCTATCAGTCTTCGGGCAACCTGCTCGAAGCGATCGCCGAATTCCAGGCCGCCCTCGCCATCGACCCCGGCGAGGATCGGGCCGAGCGGCTCGCCGAAGAGGCGCGGGTCGCCCACGAACGTGCCACGGTCCGGAACCGGGAGGTGGGCGACCACCTGGCCCGGGGCGTCGAGCATCTCGCCCTCTCCGACTTCGAAGAGGCGCGGGAGGCCTTCGACGAAGCGCTCCGGATCGACCCGGAGAACGCCGATGCCCGCCGCTTCCGGGTGCGGGTCGACTCCCTCGTCGCCCTCCGCGTCGATGCCCTCGTGGAGGAGGGGGACTGGTACAGGGATCGGGGCAGCCCGGAGACGTCGATCGAGCGCTACCGGGCGGCCCTCGGGCTCCGCCCCGACCGGGACGACCTGGAGAGAGAGATCGCCCGCCTCCAAGCCCCGCCGGCGGACCCCTCTCCGCTCCCCGCGGCCAAGGCCGCGGCGGAAACGGCGGCGCCTCCACCGGCGCCGAGAAGGGAGCTGACGGCGGAGGAGAGGGACGAGGCGGAACGGATGTACCGATCCGGGCTCGACGCGTTCCGGGGTGGGCGGTACCCGGAGGCGATCCGCTACTTCGAGTTCGTGTACGGCCTCTCCCCCGGCTTCGAGAACGTCACATCCTATTTGAAGCAGGCCGCCCTCTTCCACGGGATGGACCTCTACACGGCGGGCGACCTCGCGGCGGCGATCCAGACGTGGGAGCGGATCCTCGAGATCGACCCGGAAGACGAGAGGGCCCTCTCCTACGTGCGGCGGGCGCGTTCGGAGATTCGGAAGACCCAAGACCTGTCGGGAGGAAGGCGGTAACATGAAGTCGAAGAGGCGCCCCATCGTCAGCCTGCAGGTGATCTTCGCCGTCTCCGTCGGAGTGCTCCTCTCGGCACTGACCCTCGCGACGGGCTGGATCATCGTGGAGCGGGAAAAAGGGGTGCTCGAATCGGAGGTGCGGGCCCGCCTTCTCGCCCAGGGGAGGTCCCTCGCCTCTCTCTCCGCCTCCCCCCTGCTCGACCAGTTCCCCGAGTTCGTCCTCCATCCGCTGATCACGGATATCCTCGAAGAGAACCGGGAGCTGGCTTACGCGGTCGTGGTCGACCGGAACGGGATGATTCGGGGGGACCGGATCCAGAGAAACGTGGACCAGCCGTACCAAGACCGGGAGACCCTCGAAGACCTCCCGATCATCCTCGCCCGGCGGGGGGAGGAGGAGTTCCGTCACGACGAGGAGGTTCTCGAGGTGTCGGTGCCCATCCTCTTCCGGGACGGGTCGGTCCTCGGACGGGTCCACCTCGGCATGGAGAAAGACCACCTGCGTCGCACGGTCAGGGACGCCCGCCGGAGCACCCTTCGCGTCGTGGGGGGCGCCCTCCTCGCCGGATTGATCTTCACGGTCTTCCTCGTCTCCCGGATCGTGAAGCCGATCAACCAGCTCACGAAGGGGACCGAGGAGATCGGCCGGGGCAACCTGGACTATCGCATCGCCGTGAAAAGCGTGACCGAGGTGGGGCGTCTCGCGGACACGTTCAACGAGATGGCGGGCCGACTGAAGGAAGCCCAGAGGGACCTGGTCGAGAAGGAGCGGCTCGGCGTAGAGCTCGAGATCGCCCGCGAGATCGAGGAGAAGATGCTCCCCCGTCCGAACCTCGCGCTCCCGGGGTACGACGTGGCGGGATACCACCAGCCCGCGCAGGCCGTGGGCGGCGACTACTACGACCTGATCCCTCTCGACGACGAGCACGTGGGCGTCACCGTGGCGGACGTGGCGGGGAAAGGCGTTCCCGGGCTGGTGGTCATGGCCATGACGAGCGCCCTCCTCCGCACCCACGGCCCCCGGTACAAGTCCCCCGCGGAGATGCTCGTCCACCTGAACGACATGCTCTACCCGAACATGAAGCGGGGGATGTTCATCACCATGTTCTACGGCGTCCTCCACCTGCCGAGCGGGCGGTTCGTCTTCGCCAGCGCCGGACACAATCCGCTCCTGCCGATCCGGGAGGGGGGAGTGCTCGGGGAGCCGATCGGCACGCGCGGCATTCCGCTCGGGCTCTTCTCGGACGGCCGTTTCGCCGAGCGGATCGAGAACGCCGTGCTCGAGCTCGGCGAGGGGGAGGGATTCGTGCAGTACACGGACGGCGTGAGCGAGGCGACCAACGGGAATCTGGAGGAGTTCGGGGACGAGGGCCTCCGCCGGATCCTCCGGGAGCACGGGGGGAACTCCTCCCGGTGGATCTCGGACGCCGTGGTCGAGGGCGTCCGCCGCTTCGTCGGGACCCGCCCGCCGAGCGACGACCTGACGCTTCTCGTCGTGAAGAGAACCGCGGCGGTGCGCGCCGCGGCGGCCCGCGGGGCGGGCGCGTAAAGCAAT
Organism: Candidatus Eiseniibacteriota bacterium; assembly: GCA_043809585.1. Taxonomy (GTDB): domain Bacteria; phylum Orphanbacterota; class Orphanbacteria; order Orphanbacterales; family Orphanbacteraceae; genus JBDROZ01. The sequence continues at coordinate 35,255 of JBDROZ010000085.1, read as the reverse complement.
GGACCGGAAAGACGATAATCGGAGCGAGGTGCCTATGAATTGCACTCCCGACACCAAGGGGCGCCCCGGGGCGTTCCGGGCCGATCTCCGCGTGCCCTTCCTCCCTCCCCGGGAGGGGGGGTGGTTCCGGCTGGAGATCCCGGCCCGCATCGACTCCGTCGGGCCCATGTGCGCGTTTCTCACCGTTCTGTGCGAGAGGCACGACCTGTCGGTGGAGGAGACGCGGGCGGCGGAGATCGCCGCCTACGAGATCTGCCTCAACATCATCGAACACGCCTACGGGTTCGACCGGAAGGCCCGCATCGTACTTCGAGTGCGGTTCGGCGATTCCCTTCTGGTTCTCTCTTTCCTCGACCGGGGAAAGAGCGTCGACCCGGAGAAGGTGCCCCCGCCGGACGTGACGGACCCGCGGGTGCGACTCCAGGGCCGCGGCCTCGGCCTGGAGCTGATCCGAAACTCGGTCGACCGGATCCGTTTCCGGAAGACCCTCCGGGGGGAGAACCACCTCCTCCTCATCAAGAAGCTCTCCCCCCGGGGCCTCGGCCTTCCGGGGCGCGACACGGACCCCAGGAGCGGCGGAGGTGCCAGCGGATGAAACAGACGACCCCTCACTTCACGATCGATTCGAAGATGATCCGGGAGAACCCGCTCATCGCCGAGCTCCGCCTCCGGGGCAGGTTCGACGCCGAGGGGCTCCCTCTCGTGCTGACGGAAATCGAGGACGTCCGGGCGGCCGGCTGCACCCGGTTCCTGATCGACCTCGAGGAGATCGACTTCATCGGATCGGCGGGCATCGGGATCTTTCTCTCCCTCGTGGAGGAGATGCAGACCGACGGCGGCGGCGTCGCCTTCTTGAGCGTGCCGGCGTCGGTCCGGAGAATCCTGGACGTTCTGAACGTGCGCGAATTCCTCGAGATCGTAGGCGACCGGAACGAGGCGCTGCACCATCTCCTTCACGGCGAGGGGCAGCCGAGCGCCTGAGGCTTGGAGAAACATGGCGGAAACGAATACCGGAATCGACGTGGAACGGGAAAACCCGGCGGATCTTCGCAAGCGCATTCTCGGGTTGGAGACCCTTCTCGAACTGACCCGTTCCCTCATGGTGGTGCAGGACCGGAGCCGTCTCGAAAGCTTCCTCTTGCTCACCGTGATGGGCCTGCTCTCGGTCTCCCGGGCCATTCTGCTCACCCGGGACGGCGGGGAAGACCGTTTCCGCATGACCGCCCGGGGATTGAAAGCGGACGAGATCCGGGACTCCGTCGATCTCCGGCCCTCGGGGCTCTTCGCCCGGCGAATGCGGGTCGTGCGGGACCCGGTGGAACTCGGGGCGGAAGGCCTTCCCGACCGGGAAGTGAGCGCCGTGGAGCTTCTCCGGAAACACCGCATGCGTCACGCCGTCCCGATCCGGGTCAAGGAGAAGCTGAACGGGATCCTCCTGCTCGGCGACCGAATCCAGTCGGCCCCTCTCTCCGCGTACGAGGTCGAGATGCTCCGCTCGATCCTGGACATCGCCGGGATCGTCATGGACAACGCCGATCTGTACGAGGAGATGAAGCAAGCGAACCGGGCCATGGAGGAGCAGAACGAGCGCCTCAAGGAGATGGACGAAATGAAGACCCGGTTCCTCTCCAACGTGGGCCACGAGCTCCGGACGCCGATCACCTGCATCGTCGGATTCGCCGAGTGCCTGCGCTACCCACAGGTGGACGAGGAGAAGCGTCTCGAATTCGCCGTGAGCATCTTGAAACAGAGCGAGCGCCTGAAGAACCTGATCGATCAGGTGCTCGACCTCTCCGAGTTCACGCACCGGAAAATACGGATGGTCGCCGAAGAGGGGGACCTGAACGAGCTCGTGCAGGAGGTCGCCCGGTCCCTTCGTATCGACATGGAGGATAAGAACCTCTCCCTCGATCTGGAGCTCTCTCCGGAACTCCCCCCCACGCGTTTCGACCGGGACCGGACGAAACGGGCGATCCGGAACCTCATCGACAACGCGATCAAGTTCTCCCACGAGGACGGCAAAGTCCGCATCGAGAGCCGGACCGACCGGGATGGGGTGGAGATCACGGTGCGGGACGAGGGCGTCGGCATTCCCGACGGGGCGATCGGGGCGATCTTCGATCCGTTCCGCCAGGCCGACGGTTCCGACACCCGGCGGCATGGCGGGGCGGGCATCGGTTTGTCTCTCGTGAAGGAGATCGTGGAGGGCCAGAGCGGGTCGGTCCGGGTGGCTTCCGCCGAGGGCGAGGGGAGCGTCTTCACGATCCGCCTTCCCCACGGAGCGAAGGTCGAACCGACCGGCGGCGCCGGGGAGTAGGGGCCGAGCGACAGAGGGCGCGGAGGGGATCGTCCGTCGGGACTCTCGTCCTCTCCCCAGAAGCCTCGCTCCCCATCATCGAGCGTTTCCGCCCATGACACCGGCCGCGGCATCATTTCTAGCCTGTTCATTTTTCGCGAGCATCGACGGCCGCGGACCGAGGAATCGGCCGGGGAATCGTCAGCCGTGGATGCCGCCCCCCTCGAGCTCGTGGAGGGCGTGGTCGAGCAGGGGGGCGATCGCGTCGAGTCCGTCCTTGACGCCCCCGACGCTCCCGGGAAGGTTCACGATCCAGGTGCTTCCGGCGATGCCGGAGATCCCCCGCCCGAGCGCGGCGGTGGCGATTCCCCGCGCCTGGCCGGCGCTGCGGATCCGTTCCTCCACGCCGGGGGCCCGCCTCTGAATCAGAGGGAGAGTCGCTTCGGGCGTCACGTCCCGGGGGGCGAAACCGGTGCCGCCGGTGGTCACGAGAAGAGAGGGACCGTGGGTCCCCATGAGCGTGCGGATCTTCTCCTGGATCGCGGGGATTTCGTCGGGAACCACTTCGAGCGCCGCCACGACGAAGCCGTTCGCTTCGAGCCGGCGGACCGCTTCGGGCCCGCTCCCGTCCTCCCTCTCCCCCCGGGAGACGCCGTCGCTCACGGTGATGACCACGGCGATCCGCTTCAAGGCGATACCTCCGGGATCGGGGCGGGGGTACGAGGCGCAAGACCCGGCGCCCGGCCGTCGGGCCGAGCGGAACGGGACGGAGACCCGCGGCGGGGCGAGAGAGAGTATGCGGGCGCGGGGGGGATCAGGCCCCGGCGATCGCCGGTTTGCCCTGCGCCGGGACCCCACCGCCGGAGCCGCCGGCCGCCGGCCGCTTCGGGCCCTTCTCCCGCGAACGCCAGCATCCGCCGTCGAAGTAGACGCCTTCCTCGATCACCAAGTTCTGGGTGTAGATGTTACCCTCGAAGCGGGATCCGCTCTGGAGCTTCACGCCCTCCTTCGCGTTGATCTCGCCGCTCAGGGTCCCCGCGATGCTGGCGATCTTGGTTTCCACCTCGGCGCGGACTTTGCCGCTCTTTCCGATGACGAGATTGTCGGCGACGGTCAGCTTGCCTTCGAACTGACCGTCCACCCGGATGCTGCCGCTTACGCTGATGGTGCCGTTTACGGAGCACCCTTCGGCGATGATCGAAGACACGTTGGCCGCTCCCTCCCCGAATTCGTTCTTGGCCATTTCCAACTCTTTTCAGGTTCGAGACTTGCAATACCGACTCGTATGGTAAGCCAACGCCGGAGGGACGGTCAACACCGAAATGGACGCCAAAAGGCCCGGGAGCCCCCCACGGACGGTATGCTAGACTCCCCGGCACGGGGAGGTGAACCATGATCGGATCCAAGAGGAAGAAGATGTCCGCCGACCACTTCCGGTCGGGCATTTCCATCGTCGCCTTGATCGGTTTCCTCCTCGGCATCGCCGACGGTCTCTCGGCGATCTCCGCCAACGGGTACATCGAGAAGGGCCTGACCAACATCGCCCTCGCCCGCTTCGTGGACGAGCTGAACGGCGCGTTCTTCCTCTTCGTGGCCTTCGGCGTTCCGGCGGCATTCTGCCTCTATCTTCTCTCCCGGATCGCCCCCCGCTCGTTCCGATGGATCGCGTCGATCCTGTTCTTCGTGGCCCTCTCGGCGGCGGCCATGAGAATGCCCCTTTTCGCCGGAGCGGCGTCCGAGAAGCTCTCACTCGATTTCCCGTTCTTCCTGGGCGCGGGCCGGGCCGCCATCGTCCTCCTCGCCTGTCTCGCCGCGGCGCGGATCTTCTTCGAGGCTTTTCCCCTCTTCTCCACCCTCCTCCGAGGGTTCACGCTCCGGCTCGTGGTGGGCATCCTCTTCCTGCTCGCCGCGGCGAACAGCGCGGCGTACATCAATTACACGAAGAACTTCCCCCGGGGAGCCAATGTGGTGCTCGTGACCGCCGGGTCCATCCGGCCCGATCATCTCGAGGCGTACGGGTACCTCCGGCGGACGAGCCCGACCTTCGACCGGCTCGCCTCGGAGGGGATCCTCTTCACGCGGGCCTTTACCGTCTCTCCTCGGGAACACCCCTCCCTCGCTTCGATACTCACCGGACGGTCCCCCTCGACCCACGGCGTCCGACGCGTCTGGGACCCCCTGCCCCCGGCGGAGGTGACCCTCGCCGAGATCCTGAGCGACAAGGGGTACGCCACCGGCGCCTTCGTCGGCATCCCCTTCCCCGAAGGGGCAAGCGGTCTCGATCAGGGGTTCGACCAGTTCGTGGAGGGACAGGACCTCACGGCGGAGGCCCGCACCCGGGAGGCCATTGAGTGGACGGAGGAGAGGAAGAAGCGCCCCTTCCTTCTCTGGGTCCACTACCCGGAAGCGGCCATGCCTTACGAGCCGCCCGGAGAGGACCGGCTCTTCGCGGAGGGAATCTACCGCGGGCCGTACGGGGAGGTCTTCGACTACCGGCCGACCCGGGGCTGCCGCGTCTTCGGCCACCGGCCCCTCGGCGACGCCGACCGGGCGTGGGCGATCGCCCTCTACGACGCCGAGATCCGCTCGGTGGACCGGATGATCGGCCGCCTCGTCGAGAGCCTCGAGGCGAGCGACAAGATCCACGACACACTGATCCTCGTGACCGGAACCCAAGGAGAGAGCCTCGGCGAGCATGGGTACTGGTTCGATCACGGGGAGTTCCTTTACGACCCCTCGCTGCACGTGCCCATGCTGGTGCGGGCCGCCAACCTGCCCCGCCAGATCGTCTCGGGCCAGGTCCGTACCATCGATCTTCTACCCATGGTCCTCGACGTCCTCCACCTCGGCGTGGCGCCGGGCGTGGACGGGCGAAGTCTGATGGGCGCCGTGGAGAGGCCCGAGGATTTTCGAGACCTCCCGTTGATGGCCGAGTCGGGCGTCACCTTGCTCCCGCGGCAAAACGAGAGGCGTCCGGTGGAGGGGCTCGCCGGGATCCTGACGGCGATCCGGAAGGACGGTTGGAAGCTGATCCGGACGCCCGGGGAGACGGGCTTCGGCGAGGAGCTCTACGACCTCGAGGCCGATCCCGGCGAGGCGATCGACCGGTCCCGGGAAAGACCGGAAATCCGCCGGGAGCTGTCGGCCATGATCGAAAGAAGAGCGGCGGACGCTCCCGTCTCCTCGGAGGGGGAGGGCCCGCCGCCCGCTTGGGTGGGTCGTTTCTTCGACGGGAACGGAACCCGCTGACCCCTACTGCAGGGCCTTCCGGAACCCCTCCGTCAGAAGCGGAACGATCTCGAAGAGATCCCCCACGAGACCGTAGTGGGCCACCTTGAAGATCGGCGCGTTGGCGTCCTTGTTGACCGCGACGATCTTGTCGGCCGTCCGCATGCCCGCGAGGTGCTGGATGGCGCCGGAGATCCCGCACGCGATGTAGAGCTTGGGCTTCACCGTTTTGCCCGTCTGACCCACCTGGTGGGGATAAGGAATCCAACCGGAATCGACGACCGCCCGGGAGGCGCCGATCGCCCCGCCGAGCACGTCGGCGAGTTCCCGGAGGGTGTCGAAGCCCTCCGGTTTGCCGAGCCCCCGTCCACCGGCGACGATCACGTCCGCCTCTTCCAGGTTGATCGTCTTCCCCGCTTCCCGGACGACCTCGAGCACCTTCGCCCGGAGATCCCCCGCGGGAAGGGCCGCCGCGACCTTTTCCGTCTCGCCCGCCCCGTCCCCTTCCGGAGGGAGGGGGAACGCCTTCGGCTTCAATGTGAACACCTTGGTCCCCGCCGAGCGGTTCTCGACTTCCGCCGTCAGGTTTCCGCCGAAGCAGGGGCGCTTACCGATGAGCTTGTCGCCCTCCCTCGTCAGGTCGACGCAGTCCTGCACGGCTCCGCCGCCGAGATCGGTGGCGAGGGCGGCGCCCAGTTCCCGGCCGCTCATGGAGCCGGGGATGAAGACCGCTTCGGGGTTCCTCTCCTTCACGAGCGCCGCGAGGGCCGGCGCGCAAACGTCGACACGGTGCGGGACGAGCCGCGGGTCCTCGAGAACGATCACCCGGCCGGCGCCCGCTTTCTTCAGTTCTTCGATCTCTCCGTCCGTCCCCGAACCGCAGAGCACCGCCGCGACCGGACCGCCGGCGAGCTCCTTCGCCCTGCCGATCGCCTCTTTCGTCGCGCGCGAAATCCCGGAGGCCGCGCGTTCCGCCACAACCCAAATCGATTCCGCCATCGTAGCCGCCTCCCTACAGGATCTTCGCGTCCATGATCTTCCGCACGAGCGCGTCCGCCATTTCCTTCGGCTCCCCCTGGATCATCTCCACCGCGCCCGCCGCGGGGGGCGGGTTCAATGCCCGGATGAAGGTGGGAGAACCGGCGATGCCGATGCCGGACGGATCCTCGCCGAGATCGGCGGCGGTCCAGGCCGGCACTTCCTTCTTCGCCGCCTTCCGGATCCCGAGGAGGGACGGATAGCGGAGCTCGTAGATACCCTTGATCACGGTCACCACCGCGGGCAGGGAGGACTCGACGATCTCCCGGCCGTTCTCGAGCCCCCGGGCCACTTTGATCGTCTTGGCGTCGGGGTCGAACTCGAGGATCTCGTCCACGAAGGTCAGGGCGGGGATGTCGAGAAGCCTCGCGAGGGCGGGCCCCACGATCGCCGCGTTGTCGTCCGCGGCGCGGTCGCCGCAGAGGACGATGTCATACCCTCCCACCTTGCGTATGGCGGCGGCAAGGGCCCGCGCCGTGGCATGGGGATCGGCCCCTTTCATCGCGTCGTCGGCGAGGAGAAAGGCCTCGTTCGCGCCGACGGCGAGCGCCGACTCCTTCAGGATCTTTTCCGCCCGGGCCGTCCCCTGGCAGATCACCACCACCTCGCCCCCCTTTTGATCGCGGAGCCTAAGGGCGGTCTCGACGGCATACGGCCCGATCGGGTCGACGAGGAAGCTCCCGTCCTCCTTCGCCGAAAGGTAGCCTTGATCGGTGGCCCGGACCCCATCGGGGGTTTCGGGCACCTCTTTCACGCAGACGATGGCCTTCATGATTCCTCCAGCCTCCGGGGATTCGCTCCGGACCGGGATGGTGTCCGGATGGGTCGAAATGCCAACTCTTTCCGGGAGAGGCTATCACCGCTTTCCGGCCCCTGTCAAGGCGACCGGCCCCGGCTGGAGATTTGTCAAAATATCTGCAGTTTACCGGATAAATGGCTTGATTCTTACCAGCGGGAATGAGATAATGGCTGAGCAATATGGAGCCCCCTGCTTCACTCGTGATCGTGGGTCCCTATACATAGACGCGGAAGGGACTTGGCGCCTGTTTCCGGGCTGGGAATGACACGAGCCACAAGCGGGGGGCTTCTTCATTTCCGATCGAGCCTTCACCGCTTCTGCGGCGAACCCGGCTCGTGGGGCGAGAAAGTGGCCCGACTCGAACGGAAATGACGGAAGGGCTGTCTACCCGCGCTTCGGCCCCACGGGGCGGCGCGAAGAACGCCGGATGGCCTGCCTCGTGTTCGCTCGGAGGCTTACGGTTAGACACCCCCCCATGCGCTCAAGGGGAGGATCGTAGGATCCTCCCCTTGGGCCGATCTCGTGTCCACTTCGTTCTCTGCTTCACCAAATCGTCGAAAGGCACCTTCTTCTCAAAGGTGAACTGACCATAACATTTTAAGGGGGAAAGGTCAAGCGAAGAACCGCGGGGGACGGAACTTCCGGCCCACCGCCGGGTCGTATCCGGAAGCAGGGCGGCTCTTTCTCGCGCCAATAAATAGGAGAATGGAAAAAGGACCGAGCCTCCCCGATCGGCTTCCCATCCATCGCCGGGCGTGGTACATTGAAGTCCGAGAGCCTCGGGGGCACGGCCTGCGCCGTGCCCGTTTTCACGGAAAGGGGGCGGGGCGCCGACGATGAGAGTGACGGAGATCTACGCGAGCCTCCAGGGGGAGGGCACCCGGAGCGGCCGCCCCTCAGTGCTCGTCCGCTTCACCGGCTGCAGGCTCCGCTGCCGCTACTGCGATACGGCCTACGCTTTCCGCGGCGGCGAGGAGATGACGCCCGAGCGGGTGGCGGAGACGGTCCGCTCCTTCGGCATTCCCCTCGTCCTTCTGACGGGCGGCGAACCGCTCGAGCAGCCCGAACTCCCCGCGCTGATCGACCTCCTCCTCGGAGCGGCCTTCGAGGTCGTGGTCGAGACGGGTGGACACGTTTCGGTCGAGGGCGTCGATCCCCGGGTCATCAAGATCCTCGACTGCAAATGCCCCGGGAGCGGTCACGACGGGGACATGTATTGGAGAAACCTGGAGCTTCTCCGCGACGAGGACGAGGTCAAGTTCGTGGTGACGGACCGGGAAGACTACCTGTGGGCGAAGCGGGTGGTCGAGAACCGACTCGCCGGATGGAAGGGGGCCGTCCTCTTCTCCGCCGCCCACGGGCGGACCACCCCGAGGGACCTCGGCGAGTGGATTCTCGAAGACCGGCTCCCCGCCCGCCTGCAGATCCAACTCCACCGTCTCCTCTGGCCCGAGAAGACCCGGGGGGTGTGACCATGACGAACAGGGAACGGTCGGTGGTTCTCGTCAGCGGCGGCATGGACAGCCTGGTGACGGCGGCGATCGCCGCCCGGGACGGCGATCCGTCCTTTCTCCATGTCTCGTACGGCCAGCGGACCGAGAGGCGGGAGCGCGCCGCCTTCCGAGCGATCGCCGACCACTTCGAAGTGGAGCGACAGCTCGAATGCGCCTTCCCCGTCCTCGGAGCGATCGGCGGCTCGGCCCTCACCGACGCCTCGATCCCTCTCCGGGAGCACGGGATCGACAGACGGGAGATCCCCACGTCGTACGTTCCCTTCCGGAACGGAGGCCTGCTCTCCATCGCCGTCTCTTGGGCCGAGGTGATCGACGCGACCGCCGTCTACATCGGCGCCGTGGAGGAGGACTCGTCGGGGTACCCCGATTGCCGGGAGTCGTTTTTCGAAGCCTTCGGCGAGGCGGTCCGGCGGGGGGCCGCCCGGGGGGAAGGGATCCGCATCGTCACGCCCCTCATTCGCCGTTCCAAGGCGGAGATCGTCCGCCTCGGCCTGGAACTGGGCGTCCCCTTCGAGCTCTCCTGGTCATGCTATCGGGGGGAGGAGGAGGGGTGCGGCGTTTGCGATTCCTGCCGACTCCGGCTGGCCGCCTTCCGGGCGAACAACGCCGAAGATCCGATCCCCTACGCCCGGAGGGCGAACGAGACCGAGATCTAGCCTTGATCTTTCACAAAATCTCGAGATCCAACGCGTGAGAGTGCGTCAGCCGGGGCCGCACGCAGCCCGAACCATGGGGAGCGCATTTCACAATACGTGAGCCATCGTGAGGGCGAGTACGGTTCCGGATGGCGTGCCGGCACGCGAGGAATAGCGTTCTCCGCCGAGATCTTGTGAAAGATCAAGGCTAATCGACTGATTTTCCGATTGTTACGCCTGGGTTCGCCGGCCCGGCCCGGCCCGCCCGCCCGCGATTTCGACGCCCACTGAACAAAAGTCCCTCCCCGGCCGTACTCCAATCACGAACGACGGAATCCGAGGGAGGAAAGAAATCATGCTCGAGCTCTTCGTTCTCGTTCTGGGGGTGGCGTTTCTCGCCCTCCTCTTCAAGATCGGCGTCGTTGTGCTCCACCTGCTGCTGATCCCCTTCCAGATCGTCGGGGGGATTCTCCTCGCGCTTCTCGCCCTCCCCTTCGCTCTCCTCGCGCTGCCCGTGCTCCTCCTCGGCGGCGTCGGGGCGGCGGTCGGGATCGGCCTCGCCCTCCCCCTGCTCTTGGTCGTCGGGATCGCGGTCGTTCTCGCCTGCCTGGCCGGCTTGATCGGGTTGGTCGGGTTGCTGATGTGAAACGCCCTCCGGCGGGGCCGCCGGAGGGCGCGAAGGGCCCGTCCGCCCATTCGTTCTAGAACATGAAGTGAATGTTGATCGTCGCGTCCGCGATGTTCAGCGCCGTCGTGTCTCCACCGAGACCGAGGGCGAACGGATAGATTTGCACCCCCACACTCACCTGATCGGTCACGAGCGTGGATAGGCCAACGAAGAATCCGAGGTCGATCAACGTGGTGGATTTCACCGATGTTATTGTCCCATTCGTCACCGATTCTGTTGTGCCGTCGGTCACCAGCGCGAAATCCCCGCCGATCTCCACCGGGATCCCCTGGTATTCCCAGGGCTTCACCGCCATCTTCGAGCCGAGGATGAACTGGCTGTCCCCCCGATCGAAGAGCCCGAAGCCCCCCTCGATCATGAAGCTGTACGAGTCGTACCGAAGCGTGGCCATATCCCCCGCGAACGGGTACTGCGAGTATCCGACGCCGATCCGGCCGCCGCTCCCGGCCGATTCCCCGGCGGCCGGGAGCAGGAAGAGCGCCGCCAAAGCGAGTACTGAGACGATTCGAATTCGCATGATTCTCCCTCACCGAGAATGGAACGTCGATGCCAGGGTTTTGGATCGGCCGGATTGTAGGGGCCGGGCTCCGAGGGCGCAAGGGGAATCCCGCGGACGCCTGTGCTACAATGGTGGCGTTCGACCGTCCCCGCCCGGTCCGGCCGCGTCTTCTCGATAGGGTGCGATGATTACGGAACGCCGCGCCGGGACTTCGGGCGCCCGGTTCCCCTCTTGCCCGAGCGGGGAGCGGCGGATCCCCGTGGGGAGGTGTTTTGTCCATGGGCTGGGAGCGCGTCGCCGGTCCCATGAGCCGAATCGTACTCGTCGTGATCGCCGAGTACGCCCTCTCGGTGGCGGTTTTCTTCCTCGCCATTCGTTACTTCGACCCGGGGCCGTCCCGGATCGCGAGCATCGCCGCGGCCTTTTTCGCCGCCCTGACGTTGGTCAATCTCCTGGTCGCCCGCCGGGTCTACCCCGGCCGGGTCGCCCCCGAGACGAGGCGACAACTGGCGCGGCTCCGCGAAGACCTCCGTTTCCTTCATTGGTATGTGGACGACGTGATGGACCGGGCCGGCGTGGGACTCCTCGTTCTAGATCCATCCCTGCGCGTGCGATCGGTGAACCGCTCCGGACTCCGCTTCCTTTCGATCGAGGGAAAAGAGCGGCTGGTCGGCCGCTCCTTCCGGAGCGAGCCGATGGCGGGGAGCACCGACTCCGCCGCGGGGGGCGGGGAACCCCTTCTTCGCGTTCTCGAGCGGTGCATACGAGAGGGGGAGCAGGCCTCCCTCCGCGCCCTTTCCCCCCGGCCGGGCTCCCCTGTCCGGGTCGACGTGGACATCCACCAGTGGCGGGAGCCGGGGGGGGGAGCGCGCCGCCTGATCGTCGCGATGACCGCCGGCACGCCGGCGTCCCCTCCCCCGGCAAAGCCGGTTCCCGTCCGGGACCGGGCCCATTCCACGGAAGCGCTTTCCGACATCGACGCGCTCCGGGACTACCTCCGCGCCCTCTCCTCCTCGTCCCGCGAACTCGGGCGGGCGACACGCTCCCCGGAAACCCTCCTCCTCGAGATGCAGGCGAAGCGGGCCCTGGAGATCCTCGAGGCCGTGGAAAGGAAGGTGCGGGAAGGCGTATCCTGAACATGGTCCGACCATCGAGAGGAGACGCCCCGCCGTGAGCCGGAAGGAAAGGATCCTGATTCTCCTCCTCCTTCTGGCGGGAATCGCGATCCGCCTCGCGTACCTGGCGGAGATCCGAGACAACCCGTTCTTCGAGAGCCCCTTGCTCGATGAGGCGGTCCACTACCGCTGGGCCTCCCAGCTCGCCCGCGGGGAACCGTGGTTTCCGGACGAACCGTTCTTCCGCGCCCCCCTCTACCCCTATTTCCTCTCCCTTCTCCTTCGCATCGGGAAGGGGGGGCTTCTTTTCCCGCGGATCGTGCAGCTCCTCATCGGCGCGACGCTCCCGGTGATCCTCTACGGCCTCGGGCGGGGGGCGGTCGGCCGCACCGCCGCCGCCGCCGGGGCCTTTCTTCTTCTCTTCTACGGGCTCGCCTACTATTTCGATGCCGGCCTGCTCATCGTTCCCATCCTCCTTCCCCTCGTCCTTCTCCACCTCGGGGCGCTCCTCCGGCTCGCGGTTCGTCCCGGCCGGGGAACGGGATTGGCGGCCGGTCTCCTTCTCGGCCTCGCCGCCGTGGCGCGGCCGAACATCCTCCTCTTCGGGGCCCTCGCGCCCCTCCTCTTCCTGATCGATCGAGAGGGACGGCGAAACGCGGCCCGGTGGCTGATTCCGTACATCGCCGGCGCGCTCCTGCCGATCGCCCCGGTCTTCCTCCACAACGCCGGCGCCGGGGATCCGGTCCTCGTCAGCTGGCAGGGGGGCACGAATCTCTGGATCGGGAACAACCCGGAGTCGGACGGAATGACGGCAATCGCGCCGGGCACGGAGGGCACCTGGTGGGGAGGCTACGGCGACATGATCCGGATCGCCGAGGAGAAGGCGGGACGGCCCCTCCGGCGGAGCGAGGTCTCGTCGTACTGGTTCCGGCGGACCCTCCGGTTCTTCAGGGACGACCCGGGCGCCGCGGCCCGGCTCATGGCGAAGAAGGCGTACCTCCTCGTGAACGATTTCGAGGTGAGCAACAACCAGGGCATCTACTTCTTCCGGCGGTACTCGAAGGTCCTCGACCGGCTGATGAACCTCGGCTTCGGCGTCCTCTTCCCCCTCGCCGCGGCGGGCATCATCCTCGTCCGATGGGACCGGCGGGTCCGGCTCCTCCTCCTCTTTCTCGCCGCCTACGGACTCTCGGTCGTTCTCTTCTTCGTCACCGCCCGCTACCGGATGCCGGTCGTCGCCGTCCTCCCCCTGTTCGCCGGGGTCGCCCTCACTCGCTGGGTCCGCATTCCCCGGACCGGCGCCGACCGGCGCACCTTGGTCTCCATCGCCATCTTCGCGGCGGCCGCCCTCCTCTCGAACTCGAATCTGACCGGCCTCGAGCGGGACCGGTTCGCTCAGGGCCACTACAATGTCGGCGTCGTCCACCTCACAGCCCGCCGCTTCGAGGAGGCGATCCCTCACTTCCGCGAGGCCTTGGACGAGGAGCCGGCCTATCGGAACGCCCGGTACAACCTCGGGCTCTGCTATTCCTACCTGGACCGGCGGGAGGAGGCGGAGGAAGAACTGTCGGCGGTGGTCCGGGACCATCCCCGGTTCGCGGCGGCCCGGCTCGCGCTCGCCTCGGTCCTCGAGCGCCGGGGGGACCGGGAGGGGGCGCTCCGCCAGGTCGTGGAAGGATTGAAAATCGAACCGCGGTCGCCCGACCTTCTCGCCGCCCGGGACCGCCTGCTCCGCACACGGGAAGGTTCGTAAGGCGGGCATTTCCCGTTCGCGGCCGGGTAGGGTTCGGATATACTAAAGGAAGGAGACACGTTCCGGTCGGACGACCGGAATTCAGGCACCCTGGAGAACCGACCATGAACCACCGAATCGCCGGACTTCTTCTCTTTCTCCTCGTCGCCGCCGCCGCGTTTGCGGACGAGGCGGGAGATCGCGCCGAGTATCTCTACTCCCAGTTCATGGCCCCCTGCTGCTACGTCGGCCTTCTCAAGGACCACCAGTCGGGATCGGCGGACGCGATGAAGGAAGAGATCCTCTCCTTCGCGCGGGAGGGGAAAAGCGACCAGGAGATCATGGACTTCTACGTCGCCAAGTACGGCGAGCGCATCCTCTCCCAGCCGGTGGAAGAGGGCTTCAACCGGCTCGCCGTCATCGCCCCCGTGGCCCTCTTCGTGGTCGGCGTCTTCGTGGTCGGCGGCATCTTGAAGAAGCAGAAGGCGAGTGGGAAAGGGAGCGGACGAACGGAGAAGGCCCCCCTCGACTCAGGTCTGGAAGACGAGATCGAGCGGGAGATCCGGGAAGGGATGTAGCCGATGACCCGCGGGATCGGGCTCCCATGACCGGTCTGCGCGTCGCCGTACTCCTGGTCTTCGCCCTTCTTCTCCTCTTCGCGCCCGATCCCGATCCGGAATACCTCTTCGAACGATCCGTCGGCGACCTCGCGAAGAAGGTGGCTTCCACGCTCGACGGAACCCCCCGGGAGATCGTGGTGGAAGTCGTGGGAGGGGACGGCGCCGGCGCCCCGCGGGTCCGGAGCCTTCTCGCCGCGGCGGGGCTCGAGGTGGGGGGCGACGGCCCGCCGCTCCGGCTCGTCATCCGGCGGGGGGACGGGTCGATCTCCGCATCTTGGAACGGGGAGGGGAGGGATCGGACCGCGAAGATCCCCTTCGTCGACGCCCGGGCCCTCCTCCCCCCCTTCGTGGCGATCCTGACCGCCCTCATCTTCCAGCGGACCATCCTCGCCCTCTTCTCCGGCGTCTGGCTCGGCACGACCCTGATGAACGGCAACAACCCGATCCTGGGGCTCTGGGTCTTCTTCCGCACATACCTCGTGCAGGAGGCGCTCCTCGATTCGTTCCGCATCGAGATCATCGGCTTCGTGATCGGGTTGGTCGCGCTCGTCGGCATCATGAGCCGCGGAGGGGGCGTGCAGGGCATGATCCAACTCATGATGCGCTTCGTCCGCTCCCGCCGATCCGCCCAGGCCGTGACCTTCGCCATGGGGCTCGTGATCTTCTTCGACGACTACGCCAATACGATCCTCGTCGGGAGCACCATGCGCCCCCTCACGGACCGGTTTCGGATCTCCCGAGAGAAGCTCTCCTATCTGGTCGATTCGACGGCCGCCCCCGTGGCGGGGCTCTCCCTCCTCTCCACCTGGATCGCCTACGAAGTCAGCCAGTTCGCCCCCCAGCTCCTCGAAGTGGGCATCGCGGAAAACCCGTACATCGTATTCGCCCGCACTCTTCCCTATCGCTTCTACTCGGTCTTCACCCTCGTGTTCATCGGCACCGGGATCTTCCTGGGCCGGGAGTTCGGCCCCATGCTCCGCGCCGAGAAACGGGCCTGCCGGGAGGGGCACGTCATCCGGCCGGGGGCGCGGCCGATGATCTCCGACGCCATGACCCGCGTGAAGCCGAAGGAAGGGGTCCCCTTCCGGTGGTGGAACGGCCTGCTTCCCCTCGGAGCGGTGGTGGCCGTGACGCTGGCGGCGCTCTGGATCACCGGGAACCGGTCCCTCGAAGCCCCCTACGGCCTCAGGGGGCTCTTCTCCGTCGCGGCGCTCCGGGAGGTGATCGCCGGGGCGAACTCCACCCGGGCGATCGCCGCCGGCGCCTGGTCCGGGTTCTTCCTCGCCGCGGCCCTCCTCTTGGCCCAACGGATTCTCGGAGCCGGGGAGATCGTCCGGGCCGCGTTCAGTTCGACCCGGGCCCTCTTCTTCGCGATCGTCATCCTCCTCTTCGCGTGGTGCATCGGGGGCGTCTGCCGCGACATGGGGACGGCCCACTACCTCGTCGCCCTCTTTCGGGAGACCCTCTCCCCCCTTCTCTACCCGATGATCCTCTTCGTCCTCTCCTGTCTCGTATCCTTCTCGACCGGTTCTTCCTGGTCGACCATGGCGATCATCCTCCCCAACTCAGTGGTCCTCGCCTATCTCCTCGGCGAGTCCTCTCCGGTCGGCCCCTTCGGCCTCACGGTTCTCTCCATCGGGGCGGTGCTCGAGGGATCGATCTTCGGCGAC
Source organism: Candidatus Eiseniibacteriota bacterium (assembly GCA_043809585.1). Lineage (GTDB taxonomy): Bacteria > Orphanbacterota > Orphanbacteria > Orphanbacterales > Orphanbacteraceae > JBDROZ01. Next base: position 19,421 of record JBDROZ010000085.1, on the reverse strand, counting down.
CACTGCTCCCCCATCTCGGACACCACGATCCTCTCCTCCGTGAGCTCCGCGGCGGACCATATCGATCATGTCCGGACCCAGATCCCCTACGCCCTCGCCACCGCAACGATCGCCCTTGCCGCGGGATACGTTCCCGCCGCGCGGGGGGCTCCCGCCGGGTCGGGACTTCTGGTCGGGGCGGTCTTGATCGTGCTGCTCGTGAGGCTGGCGGGGAAACGCCCGGAGAGAGAAGATCAGCCGTCGACGTAGCCGAGGCTGCGGAGTCTTTCCCTGGTCTCCTCGTCGATCGGAGGGCGTTCGATCCCGCCTTCCCCGATCTTCCGGATCACCTCGTCGCGGAGAATGGAGGCCCGCTCCGGGTTGGCACCGGCGAGGTTCCGGAGCTCTCCCGGATCGTCATCGAGATGGTAGAGCTCTTCCACGCCTTCTCCCGTTCGCATGTACTTCCACGGCCCCCGCCGGGCGCCGAAGAGAAGCCCCGATTCCATAGGGGGGCGCTCCAGGATGATCGTCCGCTCCACGGGGGTCCCGCCCGCGAGAGCGGGGGCGAGGCTGCTCCCCTCCCCCGAAACGGCGGGGCCGAGACCCGCGAGATCGAGAATGGTGTCGAGGAGATCGGTCAGGGAAACCGGCTCTTCGACGATGCTCCCCGCCGGAACCTTGCCCTGCCACCGGAAGACGAGCGGGACCCGGAGGGAAGGCTCGTAAAGAAAGTGGGAATGGCCGAAGTGGTACCCGTGCTCCGTCATGCTCTCGCCGTGGTCGGCCGTGAAAACCAGGAGCGCTCGATCGAGCAGCCCCCTCTCTTCGAGGCCCCGGAGGAGACGGCCGATCTGGTGGTCCGCGTAGGCCACCTCTCCCTCGTAGAGGGCGACGGGAAAACGGACGTCGGTCACGCCCGGCAGCATCAGATACGGAGGCAGGTCGATCCCCTCGAGGCTGGTGTTCGACGGATCCCGCTCCCCCGAACCGGAGTAGTACATCCTCTGGAAGGGCCGGGGAGCCCCGTAAACCGCGTGGGGATCGAACAGGTGGACCCAGGCGAAGAAGGGACCGTCCGCCTCGTCCAGCCAACGGAGAAAGGCGTCCACCGTCTTCCGGCCGACCCGTTCCGTTCCCTGCGTCCTTCCCTCCCGGGTCGTGAACCCGTCCGACAGGCGGTCGTCGTAAAGGTCGAAACCGCGATCGAAACCGAACCGGCCGAGAAGAGGGAATCCGCTGACGAAGGCGGCCGTTCGGTAGCCTCCTTCCCGGAACGCCTCGGCGAGGAGCGGGACGTCCGGCGAAAGCTCCGCCCCGTTCTCCCGGAGACCGTGGGTCACGGGGAGGAGTCCGGACAGGATGGTGGCGTGGGAAGGGGAGGTGGACGGGACGGGGGAGACGCAATCGGCGAAGAGGGTTCCCTCCCGGGCGAGGCGGTCCATGTGGGGAGTGAGGACTCGGGCGGATCCGTAGCATCCGAGGCGGTCCGCCCGCAGGGTGTCCACCGTGATCAGAATCACGGGCGGGTCCTCCCGCCCCCCGCACCCCCCGCCGAGCATGACTCCGGTCAGCGCCGATATCGCCACAACCTTATAAAAAACAGGTGGTTTCAGCGTCAACGGGAATGCCCCCACGAGAAGAGGGCGGGCCCGTCGGACCCGCCCTCTCCGAGATTCCAAGACCGAAAGACCTAGGCTTTCTTCGTGGCTTTCTTCCGCCTGGCTTTCCTCTTGGTCGCTTTCTTCTTGGTCGCCTTCTTGCGCCTGGCCTTCTTCTTGGTCGCTTTCTTCTTGGTCGCCTTCTTGCGCGTGGCTTTCTTCTTCGTCGCTTTCTTCTTGGTCGCCTTCTTCTTGGTCGCCTTCTTGCGCCTGGCTTTCTTCTTGGTCGCTTTCTTGCGCGTGGCTTTCTTCTTCGTCGCTTTCTTCTTGGTGGCTTTCTTCTTCGCGACTCGTTTCTTCTTGGGCGCCGCTTTCACTTTAGCCTTAGACGTTGCCTTCTTCTTCGTGGCCACCTTCATTCACCTCCGTTGAAGGTCGAAGAAAGAACCCTCCGCCAATTCGGCGAACCGTCAGATCCGGTTGCCACCGAGCAAACCCGGCAAGAGAGTTCGCCGAACCCGACTCTCCCTCCACCACCCATCATCCCGAGAGATCTATGACCATGCCCGCCCACCGACTTCGTGGCGCGAACGTTGTTGATGAAGGTTCCTGTCGAAGTCATGTCTTACCCATCCCACATAACATCATTCAAAACAAGGCGAATATATGGAAGTCGCCAAAAACCTGTCAACTCTTTTCCTTCTTTTTATCGAATGATTTGCGCCGACCCTTTAGAGGCCCGCCGGCAAATCGGGAGCACTTCGCATCCGGAGCACCGGTCCCGGAATCCGGTTTCCGGACACCGATCGAGAATGCCGAGGCGGCAAAGAGGGAAATCGAACCGCACGGGATCCTCCGGATCGTAGGTCCGAAGTTCCGCGGTGAAGCGCTCGGCCGCTTCCCAGCTGGTTCCGCGGGCCACCACCATTCCGAGCCTCCGGCCGACACGATGGAGGTGCGTGTCGAGAGGCACCACCAGATCCCTCGGCCGCGCCTTCTTCCATACGCCGAGATCGATCCCGTCGTCGGGCCGGATCATCCACCGAAAAAAAGATTCCACCGCTTGCAGGCGCTCCCATTTTCGGGGGCCGGGACCAAGAACCGGAGTCCCGGGGAGGCTTCGAAACCGCCGGCGGGATGATACCGGCGGACGTCCACTGCTCGGATCCGCCGAACCAGGGCTCCCAGATTCTCCCTCGTCCCACCCCCTCCGGAGAGGAAATGGGGTTCGAGACTCCCCGCTTCTCGGAGGATTTCGCCGAGGGCAAGAAAGAGAGAAGCGATGTCCCTTCCCGTGTGGAATCGGTAGCGCAGCGAGAGAAACCGCTCGTCCGCGACGGCGGGGGATCGGCGGAGGACGAAGCGGGCGGGCGACGGCCCCATGAAGGCGAGCACCTCTTCCACGTGCCCCCGGATGGAGGCCACACGCCCGTAGGAGAGCAGGGCGGTCAGGAATCCGACCACCTCCCGGTCCTCGGAGGAATCGTACCGGCGGACGATCGGGAGAGGATCGGTCTCGAGGAACTCGCGCCGCGCGTACTTCCGGTAGATCTCTTCCAGGAACCTCCCCCGAGAGTCGCCCGCGAGTCCACTTCTTCTCCATTTTGCCATGAGAGGAATGTACATCAGAACGGCGGCAAGGGGGCGGCCGGGCGCTCATTCACCGTCCAAAAAGGAAGACGCGCGACGCCCGGAGCGAGCCGCGGTCCGAGGTCGATTCGTCACGAGGGTCGCGAGCGCCGGGCGAGCGTTCGGTCGGGGGGAGGTCTCCATTCCGGATCCCCCGTGTCCGTGGTCCGAGGTCGATTCGTCACGAGGCTTGGGAGCCCGCTCTGAAACCTCTCTTGAAGGAACGGTCCCTCCCCGTCCGTGGGTCCGAAATCCGAAGTCGATTCCAGGGCGAGGGCCGGGAGCGCGCGGCGAGAGCCCGCTCTGGGGGAAGCTTCCGTTCCGGATTCCCCGTGTTCGCGGTCCGAGGTCGATTCGTCACGAGGGTCGCGAGCGCCGGGCGAGAGCCCGTTCGGACGAACCGACGACCGGAGGCGGGGCCTCAGCCCCGTCGAGGACGGCGGTGAAGGAGAACGGTTTCGCAGCCGGCGATCGCGGGCCGCAGTAGCATCGACCTCGGACCGCGGACACACCCTAGCAGCGCCATTGTCCCGGTACCCACCGGTACCCGATCCGCTTCCCCTCCCACCGCCAGTGCCCGCTGACCCACGTCGCGCCCGCGCACGGCCTGGCCCCCCGCATCTCGGCCCGACCCTGGGGCGGGGCCGGACGGGTGTAAACCGCGCAGCCGGTCATCAAGAATCCGGAAAGCAAAACCGTCATCACGAAGAGACGCACATCCCACCTCCTTGCACGGTGATCTGTCCACTCCCACGTTTTGCAAGACCGGTGCCAGAATCCCTCGGGGATCGGGGGCGAAAGCCGTTGTCCCCGGGCAAGCTAGGAAAGGGCCTCTCGTTCTTTCTGGCGGGAAGGGTCCGAATCCGTACAATCTGCGAAGGGGCCGTTCGTTTCTGCACGATCCCGTCGATCCCGGGCCGGAGCGAACCCTCGGAGACACGATGAAGCGAAGTGCGACATTTCTTCCCATCCTTCTCTTCCTGGCCTTCGCCGGACTCTACGGCGCCACCCGGTGCCCCGGCGTCCACTTGGGGGACTCGGGCGAACTGACCGCCGCCGCCATCCGGCTCGACATCGCCCATCCCCCGGGCTACCCGCTCTACACGCTGATCGCCAGGCTCTTCGCCGCCTCCTCCCCGGGATCGCCCGCGTCGGCCGTCAATCTTCTCTCCTCTCTCGCCGGCGCCGCCGCGGTGGCCCTCTTCTATCTCCTCGCCCGGCGACACGGCGGTTCCGGCCCCGCCCTCGCCGCCTCTCTCCTGCTCGGCCTCTCCCCTTTGCTCTGGGCCGAGGCCGTCGCGGCGGAAGTGTACACGCTCCATCTCGCCCTCTTTCTCGCCGCCCTCCTCCTGCTCACGCGGGCGGCCGGCGGGGGGAGCCCCGCGGGAGCCGGATACGCCGGCGGTCTCGCCGTCGCCGCCCATCCCCTCGGCGCCGGCCTCCTCCCCCTTCTCGCCATCGCCCCGCTGGCGCGCCGCGAAAGAGGACGCGGCCCGGGCCGAGAAATTCTCGCCGCCCTCCTGCTTGCCCTCGCCACGGCGACGATCTTCCTCTATCTCCCGATCCGCTCCGCCTCGAATCCGCCCGTCGATTGGGGGAACCCGGAAGGGCTCCGCGCTTTCTTCGCCCACGTCCTCCGCTCCCAATACGAAGGAACGCCCCGGCCCGATTTCTCCCTCGGGCTCGCGCTCCGCCGAATCGACGCCGGCTACCGAATGCTGCTCGGCGGCAGCCTGCCTCTTCCCTTCCTCCCCCTCGTCCCCCTCGGACTCCTGGCGATGGTCGTCCGCACGCCAAGGCGCGCCCTGATCCCCGCCGCCGGTTTCCTCCTCTACGGGCCGCTCCTCCTCGGGTTGCTCCCCTTCCCTCTCGCGCCCGACCGGGTCGAGGAGAACCAGGTCTTTCTCCTCCCCCTGCTCGTGTTCCTCCTCCTCTTCTTCACCGTCGCCGCCGAAACGGTGGCCGCCGCTCTCCCCTCCCGAATGAGGGGGCGAAGCGTTTGGATCGCGGCACTGCTCGCGGTCATCGTCCTCCGGTTTCCGGGGGCTCTCGAGGCGAACCGGTACGATCGCGAGTCGCTCCCCGAGGCGTACGCCCGGGAGATGCTCCGATCACTCCCCGAGGGAGCGACGCTCGTCGCCGCCGGAGACGATCTCCTCTTTCCCCTTCTCTATCTCCGGGCGGCGGAGAACCTCCGCCCCGACGTTCGCATCGTGAATCCCGAGGGGACCGTGTTCGGAGGGCCGGTTCCGCCGCCGGGAGAGGCCCCTCGTTACTTCTCCCACCCCGTGCAGGGCGCGATTCCGTCCGGCATTCTCTTCCGGGACGAGTCGGCGCCCCCTCTCCGTCCGCCCGAGGGACTCCCGGAATTTCCCCGCTCGCCGAGGACCGTCCTCGCTTCCGGGCCCCTCCGGGTCTTCTGGGTCAACGCCCTCGAAACCCGGGCCCGCTCCGCCCCCACCCTGGAAGAAGCGGCGCGCTTCCGTCTGGCCGCGCTCTCTCTTTCGGGAGGAGACGATCCGCCCCCCGGCGAGACCGGACTTCGCTACGCCGCGGCGGGCCTTCTCGTCGACCGGGGTCGTTACGAAGAGGCGAAGGAGATGCTCGGCGGCATCCTCGAGACCGCGCCGGGCGAGCCTCTTCCCCGTCTTCTCCTCGCCGAGCTTCTCCTCCGGGAGGGAGAGCGGGAGCGGGCCGCTTCTTTGATCGTGACCGGGGAGCACGCTTCGGCGGCCTCCCTCGTCCGGAGCGCGGCGATCGTCCGATACCTCGGAGATGCTAGGAGGGCGGAAGGTCTCGCTCGGCGGGCGGCCCGGAAGGATCCGGCCGCGGTGGAGGCCTGCGAACTCCTCCAAGGGATGGCGGCGGAAGGGGGACGATGGGACGAGGCGGCGGCGTGGGGCGAGAGGGCCCTCATGTACGATCCGGCATCATCGGAGACCAGGCTTCTCACCGCCCGGGCGAGTCTGAAGAGGGGCGACCGGCGGGGGGCGGAACGGCACTACCGGAAACTTCTCGAACTCGCCCCGGCCCATCGGGCGGCGGAAGAGGCCCGGGCGTTCCTGAATTCCTGAGATCGAAGAGGGGGGCGGCTCATCCGCGGGGGGCGTTCCCCCGAAGCCGCTCCAGGTTCATCCGCGTCTCCGGCGACTCGGGGTCGAGCTTCCACGCCCGCAGAAAACACTCCTCCGCTTCCGCCCGGCGCCCCGACTTGGCGAAGAGGACGCCGAGGGCGTTCCACCCGTCCGCCCGGGTCGGGTCCCGGGAGAGGGAGAGCCGGTAGAACCGCTCCGCCTCCGCGGACTCGCCCCGCCCCTCGAGGAGGATTCCCTTCGTATAGAGGGCGGCCCCGTGACCGGGCGCGAGCCGGATCGCCTCATCGATCTCCCCCTCCCCCTCGTCCGCCCACCCCCGCAGGATCATCCAGAGCCCGAGATTGAAGTGGGCGTCGGCGTAGTCGGGGGCCGCCTCGAGGGCGCGGCGGAACCAGATCCCGGCTTCTTCCTCTTCGCCCCGGACGGCGAGGGCGACCGCCCCGAGGGCGTTCGCGGCGTCGGGGTCCTCCGTCTCCTCCCACAAGTCGAGAAACGAGCGCCGGGCCTCCTCGAAATTCCGTCTGTCGTATTGAAGCCGCCCGATCTGGTAGTCGATCCGGACCGGGTTCTTCCCCCGGTAGCTGAAAGGATCGAGGAGGGCGGCGGCGAGAAGGGCGGCGGCGACCACGGCACCCTTCCCGATCTCCCGCCGGGAAGGCCGGGGGCGGAGCGCCGGGAGGGCGGCGGCGAGAAGGGCGAGAAAAGGCCACGCCGGCGCCCGGTAGCGGATCGAGAAGACCGTCGCCGCCGTCCCGACCCAGTATCCGAGAACCCCCAGACCCACCTGAGGCCAAGGGCCGGACCATGCCCGCCCCAGCGCGAGAAACCCGAGGGCGAGGGGGACCACGATCCACGCGTCGAGGAAGAAAAGGCGGAGGGGGGGCGAGCGCTCGGCGAAGTAGGCCGCATCGTGGCTCGCGTCGATGGGGAACCCGGAGCCGAAAAGGAGGGCCTTCGCGGCGATCCGGCCGATGAAACCGGCCGGGTCCTCGCGCCATGCATCGGCGGTCTCGTTCAAGAAGAAACGGCTCTCCTCCGCGCTCCCTTCGATCCCGGCGAGGAGAGGCATGGAGGTCAGCCTCTCCCATTCGTAGCCCGGCCGCACGTGGGGGGTGCCGTCCGAATGCGGGCCGTTCCCGACGTACAGGTTGAGGCCCGCGTTCCCCGTCACCGGCCAGGGCCCCTCGCCCGCCCTCAGGTTGAGAAAGGAGACGGGAAGAAGGGTGAGCGCGAGGGCGGAGAGGAAGAGCCCGCCCGAGGGGAAGGGGCGGTCTTTCACGAGAACGAAGACCCCGACGGCGGCGAGGGCGAGGCCCGCCCCCGGGTGGGTCATATAGGAGAGTCCTCCGAGAATCCCGGCGAGGGCGAGAGCGCGGCGGTCCCCCGGATCCCGGACGACGAGGAACCGGAGCATCGCCGCGTGAAGGAACACCTGGAGGCTCACCGGAAGGGCCTGGACCTGAAAGTAGAGAAGGGGCGGGGCGAGGGCGACGAGCCCCCCCGCGATGTTCCCGTGAAGCCGCCCGCCGAGACGGACGCCGGCGGACCGGACGAGAACGGCCGCTCCCGCGGTGAGCAGGATCTGGGCGAGAAACACCGGCGCCAAGGGGGACCGGAAGAGCAGGTCGAAGGGGACGAGAAAGAGGGGATAGACCGGGCCGTGAATCGGCACCGCCCGCCAGTAGGGGAGCCCTCGGACGATCGCCTTCGCCTCGGCGAGATACTCGGCGGCGTCGATGATGGGATAGGAGAGGAAGAAGTCGGCGGAGAGGAAGCGCCAGTTCACGAACCCCGCCGCGAGGGCGAGCACGAAGAGGAGCGCGCCGTCCCTCCTCCCGTCTTGTCCCTTTCGCCCGGCCATCGCTTCTCCCCTCGACCGGGAGGCTATCACCGGGGCGCCGCCGCCGCAACGGCCGTCGGCCTTGCCCCCCCCAAGGCCGGTCCCTTACAATCGGGCCGGAGGTCGACGGATGATCGAACGCCTCTTCCGGGTGCACGAACTCGGGTCCACGGTTCGCCGCGAGGCGCTCGGCGGCGCGACCACGTTCTTCACCCTCTCTTACATTCTCTTCGTGCAGCCCGCGATTCTCTCGGCGTGCGGCATGGACCACGGGGCGGTCGCCCTCGCCACCTGCGTCGCCTCCGCCTTCGCCACGCTGCTCATGGCGTTCCTCGCGAACCTGCCCATCGCCCTCGCCCCCGGCATGGGACCCAACTTCTTCTTCGCCTTCTCCGTATGCGGGGCGATGTCGGCGGGGGGATACGGCTACCCGTGGACCGTCGCCCTCGGCGCCGTCTTCGTGAGCGGCTCCCTCTTCACGGTGCTCTCCCTGACCGGCGTCCGGTCCGCCATCCTCCACGCCTTTCCGGCCTGCCTCCGGACGGGAATCGCCGTCGGCATCGGCCTGATGATCACCCTCGTCGGGCTCCAGTACGCCGGACTCGTGGTGGGAAGCCCGGGCACGCTGATCTCCCTCGGTCGCCCCGGGGCGCCCCCCGCCCTCGCCGCCCTCGCCGGAACGGCGGCCGCGGCGGTCTTCCTGGCGCTCCGCATCCGCGGGGCCATGCTTCTCGGCGTCGCCGCCGCCGCGGTCGTCGGAGCCCTGCTCGGCCTCGTGCGGATCGAGGGCGTGGTCGGCTTCCCGCGCATCGCCGATCCGGCGCTTCTTCGTCTCGACATTCCCGGCGTCTTTCGGGAGCCGGGGTTCGTCACGGTCCTTTTCGTTTTCCTCTTCCTCGACCTCTTCGACACCCTCGGCACGCTTCTCGGGGTCTGCGAGACGGGAGGTCTCATGGAGAACGGGAAGCTCCCGCGGGCGAAGGAGGCGCTCTTCTCGGACGCGGCGGGAACGGTGGCGGGATCGATCCTCGGGACATCCACGGTGACCAGCTACGTCGAGAGCGCCGCGGGAATCGCCGAGGGGGCCCGCACGGGCCTCGCGAGCGTGGTCACGGCGCTCCTCTTCCTCTTCTCCCTCGCCTTCTATCCTCTCGTCCGGACCATCGGCGGCGGGGTCGAAGCGGAAGGGGGGGTCATTCTCCGCCCCTTCATCGCCCCCCCCCTGATTCTCATCGGCGCGGTCATGATGCGAACCGTGGGGGACGTGAACTGGAAGGACCCGACCGAGTACCTCCCCGCGTTCCTCCCCATGGTCATCATCCCCTTCTCCTTCAAGATCCACGAGGGAATCGCCTTCGGTTTCATCGCCTACTCACTCCTGAAACTGGTGACCGGGCGGGCGAGGGAAGGGCACTGGCTGCTGCACCTGCTGGCGGGCCTCTTCGTTCTCAGGTACTTGTTCTTGGAGTAGCCGGCGGGGCGGGGGACCGGTTTCGGAAATGACGAGAGCGCACGCGGTGTCCGAGCCGCCCCACGCCCACCCGGGCCCCGGTCAGGGCCCGCCCGTGCGATCCCGTTCTACGGTCTCTTCCTTCCCCAGTTCCAAGATCGTGTGGAAGAGGAGATAGCAGGCCGACGTGACGATGTAGAGGATCAGCCGGAGGAGGAGCACGAACGTCCCGAACGCCCCCGTCACCCCCACGGAGTGCAGGAAGATCACGAACGCCGCGTCCGCCACCCCCATCCCCGCGGGCGTGGGCGAGAAAAAGCCCGTCACATTGAAGATCGCCACCGCCGCGACGAGCATGCTCGGCGCCAGAAACATGCCGAGCGCGGCGAACGTGCACCACCAGAAGACCAGGTCCACCGCCACCGCCGACAGCGTGATCCCGAGGATCAGGGCGAGCGTCTTCGGGGCGAACAGCTTCCGGAACGACCGCTGGAGGTTCCTGATCTCCAGGGCAATTCGCTTCTCCGAGTCGAGCAGGCGCTCCACCGGCTTCCAATGCCGGAACGGCTCCAGCCGTTTCCCGATCCGGTGGGCGAGGCCCATCATCCACTCGTTTCGGTAGCAGAGGTAGGACATCCCCGCGATCACCGCGACGCCGCCGATCGCCACTGGCAACGGGTCGATGGAGAGGACGCCGTGCAGGAGCCGCGTGAACGCGACGATGGCGATGGTGAGGGTGATCATCGACTCGGCGAGGCGGTCGAAGGTGGTGAACGAGACGAGGGGGCCTTTCGCGCGGCGCGACGTGAGGGCGGGCAGGTACTCCCCCACCCGGCCCGGAGTCAGAATGCCGAAGAACTTCAGCTTGAAGTAGAAATGGGCCACCCCGCTCGCGGTGGTGCGAACTCCGGCCTGCCGGTAGAAGAGCCTCCACTTCACGACCCGGATCGCCTGGGAGAGGAAGAAGGCGAGCACCCCGAGGACGAGGTACCTCCCGTCCGCCGAATAGAGGGCTTCGAGGCTCTCCCGGATGCCGAGCCAGTATTGGAGGAAGGCGAAGATCAGGATCCCGAGAAGGATGTTGAAGAGGTAGCGCTTCTTCAAGAGGCGCCCTCCTTCTTGCGGCCGATCAGGTAAAGGAGCATCCCGAACCGGGGGCCGAGGATTCGCTCCGGGGAAGGACCGAAGGGGAGGACGTTCAGGCCCCCTTCCCTCTCGATCTCGAGGGCCCGGTGGATCTCACGAAGCCTCCCCCGCCGGAGAGGGACCTCGAAGATCCCGGGCATGACGAGGGGCCGAATCAGCCGCCACGGCGAGAGGGCGTTCGGCACGAGAGTCGCGACCCTCCCCCCCGGTCCGAGAGAGGCGACCATGTTCCCGGCGATCCTCTCCTGGTTCTCCGGGAGGAAATGCTCGAAGAGTCCGTCGGAGAAGATCAAGTCGAAGGCCTCCCCGTGGCGCGCCCCGAAGGCCGCGTCCAACAGGTCCTCTTGGATGTAAGCATCCGCCCGGCCGCCGGTCGCCTCCCTCGCCAGATCGAGGGCCTCCTCGGCGAGATCGAGCACCGTGACCCGGCACCCCTTCTCCACGAAGACGGCCGAGAAGAACCCCGACCCGCATCCGGCGTCGAGTACCCGCGCCCCCGGCGTCAGATACGGATCGAGAAGGGCGAGAATGCGCCGTTTCGACCAGCTCGCCTTCGTGAATCGCCCCCCCCGGGAGCGGGCCCAATAGCGGTTCCAATCGCTCCGTTTCATGTCATCCTGACGCCGGGAGCGCCGGGTCGCCCCGGGGCCGGAAGGAGACCCGGCCGGAGAAGGGGAGGGAACGACCTCGTCCCCTGAGTGGATTCAGTCCATCTCTCCGGACGATACACCGGCCCCCCGAGACTGTCCAGACGACGGGAGGATCACGGATTGACCGACGGGGTGGAGGACCGCTATCCTCCGAACATCCTCCGGAGGCACGATGAAGAAGAAACCCGGTCCTCTTCCCCCCTTCCGGCGCGAGACGGCGCGGATCCGCCCCTACCGCGTCCCCCTCCCCCCCCACCGGGTCAAGCTGAACCAGAACGAATCGGCTGTCGAGCTTCCGCTCTCTCTGAAAAGGAAGATCGCGAAGGCCCTCGTGGAGGCGGAATGGTCCCGCTACCCCGAATTCCCTCCGGTCCGTCTCGCCCGGGCGATCGCCGAGCGGGTGGGCCTCTCGGACCGGCGGGTCCTCGTCGGCCACGGGTCGAACGAACTCCTCTACGCGGCCGGGCTCGCCACCCTCGAACGGGGGACGGTGATGGTCGCCCCCACCCCTTCCTACGGCGTGGCCCACCTCGTCGCCCGCCTCGCCGGGGCGACGGTGAAGACGGTTCCCCTCGGCGACCGGTTCGTGTACGAGCCGGAGCGGTTCGTCAGCGCCCTCCGGGTGACGAGGCCCCGCCTGGTCTTCCTCCCGTCGCCGAACAACCCGACCGGCGGGTCCCTCCCGGCCGGCGGCGTGGAGGCGATCGCCGCGGCTGCCCGGTGCGTGGTCGTGGTGGACGAGGCGTACCGGGAGTTCTCCGGCTCCCGGCTCGGCCCCCTTCTCGGGCAACACCGGAATCTGGTTCTCCTCCGGACCTTCTCGAAGGCCTACCGGATCGCGGGCCTCCGGGTCGGCTACCTGCTCGGCGACCCGGAAGTCCTCTCTCGGATCGAACGGGCGAAACCGCCCCACTCGGTCGACCTCTTCTCTCAAATCGCCGCGGAGACGATACTCGGAGAGGGGGAGATGATCGCGAAGGAGACAGGCCGGGTGGTCCGAGAGAGAGAGCGGCTTTCGAAGAAGATGGAAGAGATGCCCGGCGTGGAGGTCTTTCCCTCGGACGCGAATTTCCTCCTTTTTCGCGCCCCCGACGGAGCGGCCGCCCACGCGGCGCTGCTCGCGGAAGGGATCCTGGTGCGGCCCGTCGGCGCCGGCGCGGGGAGGCGGGCCGGAAGGGACCGGATTCCCGTGGATCGTCGGCTCGCGAACTGCATCCGAGTGACCGTCGGAACGAAAAGCGACGACGACGCCTTTCTCGAAGCCTTGAACCGCCACCTCGAGGAGAAACACTGATGCCTCGGAAGAAGCTGCAGGAACTGCGCAAGGAGATGCGACGGCTGGACGGCGAGATCCTGAAGCTCGCCAAGAAGAGGACCGACCTCGCCCGGCAGGTGGGCAAGGTGAAGCTCGCCTCCGGATTCCCGGTGCGGGACTTCGAAACCGAGGCGGAGGTCCTCGAGTTCGCCGAGGAGCGGTGCCGAAAACAGGGAATCGATCCGGGCCTCGGCCGCACGATCTTCCGCGCACTCATCCGGGGGGCCGTGCGGGAGCAGGAGGCGATTCACGAGAAGCGCTTCCTCGGGAGCAAGCGGGAGATCACGATCTTGGGCGGCCGGGGAAAGATGGGGAGCTGGCTCGCCCACTACTTCTATTCCCGGGGCCACCGGGTGCTGATCCACGATCCCGAAGGGCCCCTCGCGGGGTTCCGGTCGACGACGAGCTTCGAGAAGGCGGTGGACCAGGCGGAGATCCTGGTCGTTTCGGTCCCCCTCCACGGGGCGGCGCAGATCTATAGGAAGATCCGGAAGCGGAAGCCGAAGGGGGTCGTCGTCGATCTCTTCAGCCTGAAGAGCCCGGTCCTCGACGAGATCTGGCTCGGCCTCGACGAGGGGCTGGCGATCACGAGCATCCACCCCCTCTTCGGGCCCGATGTCTACCTTCTCTCGGACAGGATCCTCGTCCACTGCCCCTGCGGGAACCCGCGGGCGGACCGGGCCGTGTCGGACCTCTTCACCGACACGTCCCTCGAGACGGTGAAGATCCCGGTGGAGGAGCACGACCGGGCGATCGGCATCGTGCTCGGCCTCGCCCACGCGGTGAACATCATCTTCACCGAGGCCCTCGTCCGGAGCGGCTTCCCGGCCAGGGATCTTCACCGGCTCGGGACGACGACCTTCGAAAAGCAAGTCGCCACGTCCTCCGAAGTCGCCGGGGAAAACCCGCGCCTCTACTACGACATCCAGCACCTGAACGAACACACGCCCGAGGTCTTCCGCCTCTTCGAGCGGGCCTTCGAGGTCTTCCGGAAGGCCTCGCTCGGCAACTCGTCCCGGTCTTTCGAGGCGATGATGTCGAGAGGGCGGCGGTTCTACGAAGACCTCTAGCCCGCGGATTCCGGGTGGCTTCTACTGCGGCATCCCCTCACGGCCTGCGAAGCGCCTTTCCTTCGCCGGCCTCTTTCACCGTTCGTCCTGAGTGATCCGACCGGAGGGAGGATCACTCAGGACGAACGGGGGGATCTCGGGCTCCCCCGCCCTACCCCACCGCCACCCTCGCGCCCCCGGCCTTCAGCGACCGGTCCGCCGCGGCGAGGGCGGCGACCACCCGGTGGCCGTTCCACCCGTCCGTGAGGGGCCGCTTCCCCTCCCGGACACACTCGACGAAGTGGGAGCACTCCACCTTGAGGGGCTCGGTCGTCTCGATCTTCGGCGCGTGGATGTCCCCCCCCCGGAGCCGCACCCGGTAGTCCTCCAATCCCCCGTCCTGGAAGAGCGTGCTCTCGAATCCCCGGTCGTACAGCTTCAGCTTCTGCTCGCTGTCGAGATCGTCGTAGACCGCCATCTGCTTCTCGCCGACCACCGTCAGCCGCCGCACCTTCGACGGGTCGAGCCAGCTGACGTGCACGTGGGCCACGCTCCCCGACGGAAACTCGAGAAACAGGAAGACCACGTCCTCCACCCCGGGTTTCAGGAACGCCCGCCCGAGGGCGACCACCGACGACGGCGCCTCCTCGAGCAGGTAGAAGAGAATCGAAAGGTCGTGGGGGGCCAGGTTCCACATGGCGTTGATCTCGGGCCGGAAGATGCCGAGGTTGACCCGGGTCGAATAGACGTAGCGGATCTTGCCGAACCCCTCCTCGCCGGCCATCTTCTTGAGGCGCCGGACCGCCGGGTTGTACTCGAAGGTGTGCCCCACCATGAGGGTGAGACCCTTTTCATCGGCCGCCTCGGCGAGGCGCTTCGACTCCTCCGGTTTCATGGCGAGGGGTTTCTCGACGAGGACGTGCTTCCCCTTTTCGAGGGCCCTGAGGGCGATGTCGTAGTGGGTCTCCGCCGGGGTGACGACGACCACCGCCTCGATCGAGTCGTCGTTCAAGATCTCGTCGGCGCCGGCCCGTCCCTCCACCGTGGGATAGCGGCGAACGATCTTCTCCACCTTCGCCCCGTCCAGGTCGGCGACGGCCGCGAGCTCCGCATCCGGCAGGTCCGCGAAATTCCGGGCCAGATTGGGGCCCCAGTATCCGCATCCGATGAGTCCCACTCGAACCATGCTCGCCTCCTCCGCGGGTGGTTTGCCCTTTCATCGACCTCGGACATGATATCACGACCCGGGGCCGTTGACGACAGCGCCCCCAAGGTGGCAGAGTGGGGGCTTCTCTCGAGCGGCGGAGCGACGAGTGACGGGACGGACGATCATCCAGCGCATTCTGACGGCCGGGGCCCTTCTCGCCGGCGCCCTTCTCGCCTACGCCGTCCTGGGCGAACCTTTCCGCATGACCGTCAAGGAGGTGACGATCCCCTCCCCCCGCCTCGCCCGGTTCTTCGACGGCGCCGTGGCCGTCCACATCTCCGATCTCCACACCACCGGGATCGGTCTCCGGGAGAAGCGCCTCCTCGCCGCCCTCGAAGAAATCGACCCCGACTACGTCTTCATCACCGGCGATTACGTCCGGGACGAGGCCCCCCGCCGGGGGGCCCTCGAGCTGCTCGGCCGGATCCCGTCGAAGGCGGGCCTTCTCGGCGTGCTCGGCAACGTCGACTACGACGGGAGCCGCGAGTCGTGCCGGATGTGCCATTTCCCGGACGCCGACGGACCGGCCGGTCCCCTCCGGGACGGCGACCCCATCCGCATGCTCCGGAACGACGGCTTGATTCTCGAGCGCGGGGGCCGGCACCTCCAGGTGATCGGCGCGGACGAGATCGACGAACGGAACGGGGGGCCCGACCCGCGGGTTCTTCTTCGCGAGGCCGACCCCGGGACGCCCCTCCTCGTGCTCTCCCACACCACCTACCTCGTGGACGAGTCGGCGTCCGCGGGGGCCGATCTCTATCTGGCCGGGGACACCCACGGGGGCCAGGTGGCGGCGCCGACCGCCGTGATGCGACGGGTCATGCCGGACAAGTACTGGGATTACCGGGCGGGCCGGTACCGGGCCGGCCCCCTGTGGATCCACGTCAGCCACGGCATCGGTTGGAGCCTCTTCCCGATCCGGTTCGGCTACCCGCCGGAGATCACGGTCTTCCGCTTCACCGGGGAGGAGCGGGAATGAAGCGCCTCACCCTCAGGGCGGTACTCCTCCCGGTACTCCTCCCGGTACTCCTCGGCGCCGGCTGCGGCGGCCGGGCCTCGGAGCCGCTCGTCCTCTACGATTTCGAAAAGGAAGCCGATCAGGACCGGGTGGTTTGGAAGTGCCACGCCCTCTTCGATCTCTCCGGCGAGTGGGCCGCCTCGGGAGGGCGGTCGCTCCGGTGCGACTTGATGGACGAGCAGTACCCGGGCGTCAGCTTCCGGGAATTCGAGAGAGACTGGAGCCCCTATCGGGCACTCTCCTTCCACGTTCGCCACACCGGAGCGGATACCCTGAACCTCGTGGTCCGGGTCGACGATCCCCGATCGGGATACGCCTTCGAGAACCGGTATAACGGGCACTTCCGGGTCCCGCCGGGGGAGCACCGGATCGAGATCCTTCTCGAGGAAGTGGAGGCGGGACCGAAAGCCCGCCGCCTCGACCTATCCCGCATCGACGCATTCCGGATTTTCCTCCGCAATTGGAACCAGGCCCCGACGATCTGGCTCGATCGGATCGCGCTCGAGCCGTAGGGGGCGCTCCGAGATAATACCTTTCTCGGGCTCCTCCGTCCGGACGGGCTCAGACACCCGGGATGTGGTGCCTTTTTCCCGGTTCATCCTTCGATACACCGCCTCCCTCCGTTCGGCGGCACTCAGGACGAACGGGAGAGGCTCGGGAGGTGTCAGTCCCCGAATCTCCTCTCAGGCTGGGACGCTCGTCGTGCTGCGGGAGATAACCCTCCCGTGTTCCGGACGCGTAGTGTCGGCGTTGCGCATATCTTCCCTGAGCTCGCCCGGTGATGCCCCGCCCCCTCCCGATACCGATTCCCCGTCCGGCCGGGCTTTCTTTCAGGAGTGCGTGTCACATCACGCGCTCCCCCCCCCCCGAAAACGGCCCGCTCCCCTAGGGAAGCGGGCCGTCGTGCTTCGGTCGGAACCGGCTTCTAGTACATGTCCCCGTAGCCGCCCATGCCGCCGCCCCCGCCGGGTCCGGCGGGAGCCTTGTCCCTCTCGGGAATCTCGGTCACGAGCGCCTCGGTGGTCAGCATGAGGCCGGCGATGGACGCGGCGTTCTGAAGGGCCGTGCGGGTGACCTTGGTCGGGTCGATGACGCCCGCCTTCATCATGTCCTCGTACTTGTCCGCCGCCACGTTGTAGCCGATGAACTTCGTCTCGTTCATCACGCGCTCCACCACGAGGGAGCCTTCCTTGCCGGCATTGTTCGCCAGCTGCCGGATCGGCTCCTGCAGGGCGCGGAGGACGATCTGGACACCGATCTTCTCGTCGCCGGTCACTTCCAGTTTTTTCAGAGCGTTGCCCGCCCGGAGAAGGGCCACGCCGCCGCCGGGCACGATGCCCTCTTCGACGGCCGCGCGGGTCGCGTGGAGCGCGTCCTCGACGCGGGCCTTCTTCTCTTTCATCTCGGTCTCCGTCGCGGCGCCGACATTGATCACGGCTACACCGCCGGCCAGCTTCGCGAGACGCTCCTGCAGCTTCTCCCGGTCGTAGTCGGACGTGGTGGTCTCGATCTCCTTGCGGATCGTGTCGACCCGGCCGGTGATGTCGGTCTTCTTGCCGCCACCCTCGACGATGGTCGTGTTCTCCTTGTCGACGGTGATGCGCTTGGCCGTGCCGAGATCGCCGGTGGTGATGTTCTCGAGCTTGATGCCGAGGTCCTCGGAGATCATCTGGCCGCCGGTCAGAACCGCGATATCCTGAAGCATGGCCTTCCGGCGGTCGCCGAAGCCGGGGGCCTTGACGGCGGCCACCTGCAGGGTGCCGCGAATCTTGTTCACCACGAGGGTGGCGAGGGCTTCGCCCTCCACGTCCTCGGCGATGATGAGCAGCGGGCGGCCGGTCTGGGCCACCTTCTCGAGGAGCGGAAGCAGGTCCTTCAGGTTCGAGATCTTCTTCTCGTGGATCAGGATGTAGGCTTCGGCCAGCTCCACTTCCATCGAGTCCGGATTGGTCACGAAGTAGGGCGACAGGTAGCCGCGGTCGAACTGCATCCCCTCGACCACGTCGAGCGTGGTCTCGATGCCCTTCGCCTCTTCGACCGTGATGGTGCCGTCCTTGCCGACCTTGTCCATCGCGTCGGCGATGATGTCGCCGATCTCGGTGTCCGAGTTCGCGGAAATCGTCGCGACCTGGGAGATCTCGAGGCGGTCCTTCACCTTCTTCGAGAGCTTCGCCAGCTCCTCGACCACGGTGCGAACACCGATCTCGATGCCCCGTTTCAAAGCCATCGGGCTCGACCCGGCAGTGATGTTCTTCAGGCCTTCCCGGTAGATCGCCTCGGCGAGGATCGTGGCGGTCGTGGTGCCGTCGCCGGCGACGTCGCTCGTCTTCGAGGCGACCTCGCGCACCATCTGGGCGCCCATGTCCTCGTACGGGTCCTTCAGCTCGATCTCTTTGGCGACGGTCACGCCGTCCTTCGTGATGATCGGCGAACCGAACTTTTTGTCGAGGACCACGTTCCGCCCTTTCGGGCCGAGCGTGACCTTGACGGCGGCGGCGAGCTGCTCCACGCCCGCGAGGATCGCCCGGCGGGCATCCTCATGAAACTTCAACTGCTTGGCAGCCATGTGGCACTCTTCCTTTCGTTACTTTTCGATGATCCCGTAGACGTCGTCTTCCCGGAGGATGATGAACTCGTCACCCTCGAGCTTCAGGTCCGTGCCCGCGTAGGAGGAGAACAGGATGCGGTCGCCCTTCTTCAGCTGAATCGGGACCCGCTTTCCGTCCTTGTCCTTCGCGCCCTCGCCCACGGCGATCACTTTGCCCTGGTTCGGCTTCTCTTTGGCGGTGTCGGGAATGATAATCCCGCCGGACGTCTTGCCCTCCGCCTCGAGGCGCTGTACCAGGATTCGATCGTTCAGAGGTTTGATCTTCATCCCTCTTCTCCTTTCCAGGCGGACGGTCAATCCATCCGCCGATCGTCGATCAAGAAGTTACGGTTCGTGAAGTACGTGCGCCGGGTACGACTTCCACCCATCTACTCACAGAACTCAAAGAAGGATGCAAAAGCCGTACCTCATTCGATGGGAATCGTAAGCCATTGATCGCACAGCAGGTTATAAACTAGCACTCTCACAGGTAGAGTGCAAGCTATTTTTTTATGCCACATTGACATGCCACGGGCGACACGTCACGACAGGAGAAGAGGCCATATATATGGAAGGGATGGCAGGCCGGTCACTCCGCCCCGATCCAGCGGCCCCGGCTCCTGCGGCAGGCGTCGACCAGAGCGACCGCCGCCCGTCCGTCGGCGACGCTGATCGGAGGTTTCATCTCCCCACGGCAGACCCGGAGGAAATCGCGGAGCGTCGGGATGAGTGTTCCCGGCACGTCGGGGAAGGGGACCGACTCCCTCATCCGGCCGACGACACGCTCCAGGGCCTCGGGGGTCCGGGAGGCGAGGAGGATGCCCCCCTCCCCGACGATCTCGATCGCCTCGTGCC